>CALUSI010000003.1 GCA_944323395.1 Candidatus Gastranaerophilales bacterium | reverse complement strand
TATCTTCTTTTTTAGAAAGCAAAATATCTCTTCAACTTCCCTCACTTATTTTAAAAATTAAAATCTTTTTCATCTTAATTCTTAAAATTTTTGTTATACTCCATATTACAATTTTTTTTCATTCTTGTATATAACTATTTTAAAATATAAAATTTTCAACATAAAAAAGGAGGGGTTAAACCCCTCCTTTTAAAATAATATGTAATAATATCTTATTTCATAGCATTTTCAACTGCAACAGCAACTGCAACTGTAGCACCTACCATTGGGTTATTACCCATACCAATTACACCCATCATTTCTACGTGAGCAGGAACTGAAGATGAACCGGCAAATTGAGCGTCACCGTGCATTCTTCCCATTGTATCAGTCATACCATAAGAAGCAGGACCAGCAGCAACATTATCAGGGTGAAGTGTTCTACCTGTACCGCCACCTGATGCTACTGAGAAGTATTTTCTGCCGTTTTCCCAGCACCATTTTTTGTATGTACCTGCAACCGGGTGTTGGAAACGAGTTGGGTTTGTTGAGTTACCTGTAATAGATACATCAACACCTTCTTTTATCATAATTGCAACACCTTCTGATACATCATCTGCACCATAGCATTTAACTTTTGCTCTTTCTCCATCTGAGAACGGTGTTTCTTTTAATACTTTCAATTCGCCTGTTTTATAGTCATATGCAGTTTCTACAGCTGTAAAACCGTTAATTCTTGCAATGATATAAGCAGCATCTTTACCTAAACCGTTTAAAATAACTCTTAAAGGTTCTTTTCTTACTTTGTTTGCATTTCTTGCAATACCAATAGCACCTTCAGCTGCTGCAAATGATTCGTGACCGGCTAAGAAGCAGAAACATTTTGTTTCTTCTCTTAATAACATAGCACCTAAATTACCATGTCCTAAGCCTACTTTTCTTGTATCACCAACTGAACCCGGAACTGCAAAAGCTTGTAAACCTTCACCGATAGCTTCAGCTGCATCTGCTGCATTTTTGATACCTTTCTTTATTGCAATTGCACATCCTAATGTATATGCCCAAGATGCGTTATCAAATGCAATTGGTTGAATACCTTTAACAATTTCATCTACATTTATACCTTTTGATAGACATAATTCATTTGCTTCATCTAAAGATTTGAAGCCATATTCTTTTAGAACTTTATCTATAGTTTTTTGACGTCTATCTTGTCCTTCAAATTTTGCCATAGTTTTATTTCCTTATTTTAATTAGTTATACAAATTTTATTATTGTTTACGTGGGTCGATTGTTTTAACAGCATCTTGGAATCTGCCGTATGTTCCAATATTCTTTTCATAAGCTTCTTTTGGATCTTTTCCTGCTTTAATAGCATCCATTACTTTACCCAAGTTAACAAACTTATAACCGATTACTTCGTCATTTTTATCTAAACCAAGTTCTAAAATATAACCTTCAGCAAGTTCTAAGTATCTTACACCTTTTTGTTTTGTAGAGTGAATTGTACCAACTTGTGAACGAAGACCTTTTCCTAAATCTTCTAAGCCGGCACCGATTGGAAGTCCGCCTTCAGAAAATGCTGTTTGAGTTCTTCCGTATACTATTTGTAAGAATAATTCTCTCATTGCAACGTTTATAGCATCACAAACCAAGTCTGTATTTAATGCTTCTAATATTGTTTTACCCGGAAGAATTTCTCCTGCCATAGCTGCTGAGTGAGTCATCCCTGAACAACCTAATGTTTCAACTAAAGCTTCTTGTATTACACCTTCTTTAACGTTTAATGTTAATTTACAAGTACCTTGTTGAGGAGCACAACATCCACAACCATGAGTTAAACCTGAAATATCTTTAATTTCTTTGCACTTTGTCCATTCACCTTCTTGAGGGATTGGAGCAGGCACGCCTTTTACACCTCTTTTTACACAACATTGATTTTCGATTTCATGTGTAACTTGCATATTACCTCCTGTTTCTTTATCCATTATTTTATAAATAATTATACGCTAACCTAATATCGGTCTACTAAATTATATTGTAAACAAACTTTCTTGTATATCAAAATATATTTAAAAATCAAGTTTAATTATTTTATTTTAAAAAAAAACACTTTATAATACAAAAATTAGCATAAGAGTATGCCTTAAGAAAAAAATTTGATTTTTCTTTACTTTATTAACTTTATTTGTTAACCTTTTTAAAGGGAAACCAAAAGTGAAGAAATCTGTAAAAATTTTTATTATAAACACATTTATTATCTTTTTACTATTGTTTATATGCAATTTTATTATCTATTATATAGATTCAAAAAATCGATATAATATGACCATAAAGAATAGTTTATTTCACTACAAAAATTTTATGTTAAGAGATACATCTCCCGAATACATTATGAACATCATAATCTACAATAAATGGAACTTGTATAGAAGAATTGAAAATATCTCTTCATCAAAAAAGCCAATCGTTTTATTTGGATGTTCCTTTACTGAAGGAACCGGTCTTGAAGATAATCAAACTTTTTCATTTAAATTAGGAGAATTAACAGGAAGACCAATATATAACAGAGCCGTTGGAGGATGGGGAATTCAACATATTCTATATCAGATGCAAAATAACAATTTTTATAAAATTGTTCCAAAACCAGAATATATAATCTATGTTTATTTTAACGGACATTTATCAAGAATGACAGCACCTGTGTGTTATATGTGCCCAACCTGCTATTTTGTCTTTTATAAAAGAAAAAAAAGCAACAACAATGTAAGTTTTATATTAAAAACTAATAATATTATATATAATTTTATTATTAATAAATTTATCTTTTGGGGAGTAATCAAAGACAAAACATATAATTATTTATACCGTTTTAAAACATATAAGAATTATACTGACGAATTATTTTTTGACTATTTAAAAATTATAAAGAAGAAACAAGAAGAGAATTGGAAAGATTCTAAGTTTGTTATATTTTTCTATTCTAATCCAGAAGACAAAAATTTGTTAGAAAATGTTCGGAAATTAGGGTTTGTAACAATTACAAGAGAAGATTTTGATATTAATTTTGATTCTGACGAAATGAGAATATCAAAGACAGACCCTCATCCTAGTGCACATTTTTGGGATATAGTCACTCCTATAATAATAGAAAAACTAAATATTAATCTAACTGAATAATTGTTTTTTCAATTAATTTTATTATTTACAAATAATAAAATATAAACCAAACATATAAATTAAAACAAATTATAATAATTAAAAAAGTCTATTTTAAACATTTCCAAGACTGAATATATTATATATTTCCTCGTCTGAAAGTTCAGTAATAACTTTCTCACCTTCAAAGACTGCTAAATTTACAAGTTCTTTCTTTTGCTTAATCATTTCATCAATTTTTTCTTCAAAAGTACCTATAGTAACTAAACGATGAACCATAACATTTTTATCTTGCCCTATACGATAGCTTCTATCAGTTGCTTGTTCTTCAACTGCAGGATTCCACCACAAATCATAGTGAATTACATTCGTTGCAGACGTCAAATTCAACCCTGTACCACCAGCTTTTAATGACAATAACATTATTTTTTGTTCAGGATTTGTTTCAAACTCATGCAACATGTTTTGTCTTTGATTAGTATTCAATGAACCATGGAAAAATAATGGAGATATATTTAATTCATTTTTTATAATTGTTGAAAGAATATTCCCCATTTCTTTATATTGCGTAAAAGCTATAACTTTCTCATCATTTTCCAAAATCTGAGATAATAAAGAAATGAATTTTTCAGTTTTACCTGAAACATCCTTAGTCATTTCACCATATTTTAAATATTGGAACGGATGGTTACATATTTGTTTTAATGCGGTAATAAGTTTGAATATAATACCACGTCTGTTTATACCTTTCTGACTTGATATATCTGTCATTAAAGAATTCAATGTTTTTTCATACAATGCGGCTTGAGTTTTTGTCAGATAACAATATTCATCTAAAACCATTTTTTCAGGGAGATCATCTATAATTGTTTTATCTGTTTTTAAACGTCTCAAAACAAACGGTGAAATGGAAAGTTTCAGTTTATCTGCTTGTTCATATTGTTTAAATCTTTCAATAGGAATTGCATAACATTTTTGAAAATCTCTAATTGAACCTAAATATCCTTTATTAATAAAGTCAAATATACTCCATAATTCTGTCAATTTATTTTCAACAGGAGTACCAGTCATTGCTATTTTAATATCAGATTTTAAAGCCTTAACAGCTGCGGTTTGAGATGTATCAGGATTTTTAATATTTTGTGCTTCGTCAACAACTATCATACCCCAAGTTGTTTTCTTGACTTCTTCAATATCTATACGCAAAATTGCAAAAGTAGTAATTATTACATCTGACTTTAAATCCAACTGACGTTCAGGACCATGGTAAGCACTTGCCTTTAAAGAAGGGGCAAACATATTCAATTCTTTTATCCAGTTTCCCATTAAAGTAGTAGGACAAACTACAAGTACAGGATCTTTTAATTTATTTTCTTCTTTTAATTTTAAAATTAAGCTTATGACCTGTATAGTTTTACCAAGCCCCATATCATCAGCAATACAAGACCCAAACCCCTTTGTAGTATTTGTATATAACCACTTTAATCCACCCATCTGATATGGTCTTAAAACACCTGTTAACCCTTCCGGAGGAGTTACTTCTACTGATTTACCCAAATCTTTAACTATATTTGCGAATGCTTCATCATAATCAAATTCATAGTCACTCAAATGTCCGGAAAATGCCGCATGCAACATTTCCATCCTAGTAATTTTATCAATTTTCGGATTTTTTAGTTTATTTATTATTGCCTGTGCTTCATTTTGATCAATTAATATATATTTATTTTTAAACTCAATTATTCCATTGGCATCTTTTACAAGTTTTTCGAATTCTTCTACTGAAACTTTCTCATCCCCAATTGACACTTGGAAGGAAAAATCAAAAATACTTGATAAACTAATATTTCCACTTTTCCCGTTTAAAATATCGGCAACATCTTGTTCGCGTGATGTTTTAATTTTTGCATTAATTGAAGCTCTTGGAACAACTATATTTCCGAAATTTGGAGGGAAATTAATATTTATTCCTGCTTTATTCAAATAATATGCTGTATGAATCATTAACTTATATACATCATTTAAAGATAAATACATTTTTAAGTTATCTTCATCTTCAAATAATGTTTCAAGCTCTTTGTAATAACGAAGTGCATAATTCAATTGTTTTTCAACAATATTTATAAGATATGAGTTCTGATACCCCCAATATGTACCATCTTGGTATATTTCAAGAAGCTGTTTTGGTGGTTCTTTCTCATTCAGTTTTTCATTATTTGCTTTTACTGAAATTGTCAATAAAAACTTATCTTCTTCTATTTTTTCAATATCCAATTGGGGACTTACAGGATATTTTCCAATATATATTTCATCCAACCATTCACTAATGACTTCAGCTAAATCTAATGAACGAATATAACGTTTATTATTAGCCGGTTTTATAAAATATACAGATGAAATTATATCTTTAAATTTATATGCTTTAAACTTCAAAAATTTAAAAATCACATAATTCAAATAATCTTCAATTAATTTATCTGCAATATGTTTTTCGTTTGATATTTTCGTAAAATCCAAAGTATTAACTTCATCTATAGAATCTTGAAGTAAATCATTAATAGCAAACATTTCATATGTTATGGTAAAAAAATTATCTGTTTTAATAACTTTTGGCAAGAAATATAGTTTTTCTACAACTTTTTTTACAAACTGAGTAACTATATTGAAAATACTGAAAGACTCAGTAATATGAGGATTATCTACAATTGAATCAAACCCGGAAAAATATTCCCAAATTAACTCTAAGGGAACTTTATATCCTATTTTTGTTTCTTTATTTCCGTTTTCTTCAATTTCATATGCAGTAGAAGAAAATCTGTACATTGATCCTTTTGATTTTAAATAGAAATCAAAATTATTTGTGGGGGTGACAAAAACCTCGTAATTTTTTCCTTCTTTTATTAAATAAAAATAGGTATTTTTTATTACATGACTTGAATTTTGAAATGTTGTAGCAAATTCATCTTCAACGAGCTGATATATAGTACTGATCATCAAGCGAAAATCTTTTTTTTCACATCCAACAGGATTTTCCGTTAAATTATGAAACATTTCATCTATATTATTTTTTTTGAAAGAAAATGCGAACTTATTATGAATAACTGTTTCGGATGTCATGTAAACCCCTTTATCTAACCTTTTATACATTATACAATAAAAATTTTTAACTAATGTATACTTTATTGTTATGATTATTTGATTTTGTTATAATTTACTTTTGTTACAACCAATAATTATTTAATACATGTAGTAAAAAATGAAGACATGCAAATATATAAATAATACTCTTTTATTTACTCCGGAGAACATTACACCGTGTTATTCCTGCTTTTCTGATAAAGCACCTAGTTATATAAATTTCAATTCAGAAGAATATGAGAATATAAATTTTGATAAAATAAAAAGAAACATCCTAAAAAAAATAAACAGTAAAGATATAAAAGGAATTCCTTGTGATACTTGTTGCCAAATAATTGATTGTGAAGAAATTCCTTCTAAATACACACATATTATATTAAGCTTTTGGAATAATGATTCATTGAAATATAATATTTTTGAAGTAATTCAGGATTTATACAAAAAGAATCTTCTAGATACAGATAATCTAATTATAGAATTCCAATGCGGTGACATTGATAATTTTAGAGAATTAAATAAACTTATAACACTTTTTGAAGCCAATGGATATAAAACAATTAATTTTCTCATTAACAATATAAAATACAGACCTTTTATTGATGAAATATTAAAACAAGGAAAAGGTTCTTTATCTATTATTTGTGATTACAAACATCAAAATAATGTACAAGCATCCATGTTTTCAAAGATACTTCGAATGTATATTGGTAATGCAAAAGATAAAAATAGCATAAAAATATATTATACATTAATAAAAAATTGTAGTGATAATATAAAAGATATCAAAAATTTTATAGAAACAATGTTTAAAACGGGTATAAATTATATAGGATTAAGATTATACTATAAAGATATATCAAACTGGATAAATAAAACTATTCCTTTAAATAATTGCAGTAAAGATTATAGCAAACTGATTTTATATTTTTTTAAAATGGCAAAAAAGTACAGTTTTTATTTAGATATGGATTATAAAGAGCAAAATATAGTACTAAGAAAAATATTCAAAACAAATAAATTACAGAGTAAATCTTTTATTGTAAAAATTAAAGCTTTTTTTCATAAATAACAAATATGAAAAAATACAATCAGGAGAAATCATGAAATATAAGAGTTGTCATTTAATAGAACACGGTATATCAATTGATGTTGATTCAATTAAGGCTTGCTGTCTATCTAGAGAATTTAATAAAGGTCAATTACCTATAATTAACAAATATGAAAATAGTAAAATTAACTGGGAAGAAGTTTTTGAAATAAAAAAACGCCACAGAAAACATCAAAAAGTAATGAACTTAACATTATGTGAAGGTTGTTACAATTTACGAGAAGATAATTGGGATGATGAAGATTATATTTCATACATAAATTTTGATCACTGGAGTCAATGTAATTCAAACTGTATATATTGCGGAGTCAAAACAAATAAACCTAAAACAAAAAACAATACATTAAAAGCAATAAAAGAACTTATAAAATCAGGTAAATTTAAAAATAATGGAGAAATAACTTTTCAGGGCGGAGAGCCTACAATCTTAAAAGAATTTGAAGATTTAATAAAGCTTTTTATAAAAGAAGGTTCAAAAATAAGAGTTCATTCTTCAGGTATTTTGTTCAGTCGTGCAATAAGAAACGGACTAAAACAAGGTTGTGTAACTGTTGTCATTTCTCCTGATTCGGTTACTAAAGAAACATATAAAAAAGTTAAAAGAGTAGATAAATCAAATAAAGTTTGGGACAATATCAAACACTACAGAAAAGATTTAAATGAAAATTATGCAAGTCTTGTCAAAGTAAAATACATAATAATCCCGGGTATCAATGATAATTTAGATGAAATAAATCTTTTTATGGAGACACTAAAAAAACTTGATATAAGAAGTGTTATTGTTGATATCGAATACACTTACGCTAACACACATATTAATAATATTTCCCCTCACATATTTATCTTGATGGATTATATAGAAAATTTTGCCAATAAAAATAATATAAACTATGAATTATATGATTCTGCAAAATATGCAGTTCAAAATAGAATTGAAGAAAAATTAAAGCAATTTGATTCTGATTTTATAAAACAAGAAATTGCAAAGTATACAAGTAACTTATAAATTTTTAACTCTACCTTGCTTTTTAAATACGTTAACAATATTAGATAAATCCCAATATCTGGTCTTTATTTTAAATAAAGCAGTCTGGATATATAAAATATTTTCTGATTTATCATAATAAGTATGATCGTAATCATCAAAACAATATTTACTATAATCACAAAAATATTTTGATGGAAATATTATTTTTGATTGTTGTCCTTTTTCAGTCAGAAATATTGCTTGTAGCATTGTACCAAAACACATATTATAATTTAAAAACGTATATTTATTAAAATCATGCTGCGGAATATTTACAACCACATTATTTGATTTATCAATCAAATTCTTCAAATATGCTTCATATTTGCCAAATTCATAGAAAGAATGTATTTGCCAACTTAAATTAAGAATGCCAAAAAGACTTGCAACTATAATTAGATTTGAAAAAACGAACTTATTATATCTTAATATATCTACTTCAAAATAATCTAGAAGAATGATTATTAAAAAAACAGGATACAGAAACCACAAAACTATGCTATAATAATGCAATTCGATTTTAGGATCAGGAATAAATCTCGTTCTCAGATACAGAGTTAAAATCGTAAACAAAACAACGGGCAGAATAAAAATTAATATACTTTTCCAATTGAATTGTTTTTTATATATAAACGCAATTATTACACATAAAAAAGCAAAACAGGTAATTATTAAGTTTCCAGAAAAGAGATGATTAAAAGTAATAATTGAACCGTTGATCCATTGTTCAAGCCCTACTCCAATTTCGACCTTATTCATTAATCCCAAATATATAGTTCTTATCGGAATATAAAAAGCATATAAAATACCCCAAAAACCAATAATTAATTTTTTCCACAAATCATCATTCTTACCTTTATTCACTATATATAGATTACTAAATATGAAGAATATAAGCCCTAAAATAGCAGAAGTTTCAAACGATTCAAACATATATATTGATAATAAACTAATAGGAAGAATATCTATTAATTTAAATTTTTCTCGAGAAAGGAAATACGCAAGTAATGAAAAATAAAAAGGTATAACAATATGAATTTCCCTAATTGCCCAAATAGCATTTGGTATACATAACAAAGAATAGAATAGAAAACCAACAACCGCTATATCATATCTTTTCGTTCTTCTTGCCGATAAATACATTATCAATAAACCAAAAAAATGCATTAAAAAATAAGAAGCAGACCAATATTTTAACCAATATATAATCGGCTGATCTTTAATCAAAAAGAAAATCAGATTAAATGGTATAGAAACTAATACATTATTAAATAATCTTGCTCTATTAGGCCAATATAAAATATAAGCATCCTCTGTGTTTCCTAATTCAAAAATTGCACTTGTGAAGACAGATGGAATATCAAAAAATAACCCAACAGAATTTTTCCAATAAGAAAATATAAAAAAGAGGAAAGTCAATACAAAAAGACCTAACCAAAATTTATTTTTAGCAAATATGTCATCATTACTCTTCATTTTTTCAAACCATAACACATAATAAGTAGATTATTTATAATTATTAGTATTATATAATTTTAATAAATAAATGCAATATAATCAGATGAAAAACACATATTCTTATGATAAAATTTTAAAATATATTGGAGGAAAATCATGATAGGTACAGAAGAAGTAAAGCACGTTGCAAAACTTGCAAGACTTGAACTTACAGAGGAAGAAGTCAATAAATATTCTCAGCAGCTAGGTTCTATATTAGAATACGTTGAACAAATGAATGAAATTGATACAACAGGAATTGAACCAATGCCACATGCTATTCCTGTCTATAATGTAATGCGTGAAGACGTTGTTAAATATGAACAAACGAAAGAAGAAATGATGGCAAACGCACCGTTTGAAGAAGACGGATTTTTTAGAGTTCCAAAAATAAACTAGCGTTTATAATAATAAGTAACACTAGATTAAAAAGAATTGAGGGAATATGAGCACAAAATATATTTTTGTAACAGGCGGTGTTGTATCATCCCTTGGGAAAGGGATTGTAGCAGCGTCTCTTGGTCGCTTATTAAAAGCAAGAGGCTTTAGCGTTGTAATACAAAAATTTGACCCATATATAAATGTCGACCCGGGTACAATGAGCCCGTTCCAACATGGAGAGGTTTTTGTTACAGATGATGGTGCAGAAACAGATTTAGATTTAGGTCACTATGAAAGATTTACCGATACAAATTTGGGAAGAATTAACAATGTAACATCAGGAAGTATATATCAAACAGTAATAAATAAAGAACGCCACGGTGACTATCTTGGTGCAACTGTTCAGACAATTCCCCATATAACAAATGAAATAAAATCAAGAATAAAAAAAGCAACTCAACAATTCAAACCTGATTTCATTATTGCTGAAATAGGCGGTACAATTGGTGATATTGAGAGTTTGCCTTTCATTGAATCAATAAGGCAATTTAGAAGTGAAGCAGGATTTGGAAACAGTATTTCTATACACGTAACATTACTACCTTATCTTCCAACATCAGGTGAATTAAAAACAAAACCATCTCAACATAGTGTTACTAATTTGAGAAGTTATGGTATACAACCTGAAATATTAGTTTGCAGAACTGCAAAACCAATTCCAAAAAAAGAAAAAGAGAAATTGGCACTATTTTGTTCAGTTCCAAAAGATGCCGTTATAGAATGCAGAGATATGAAAAGTATATATGAAGTTCCTCTTGCATTAGAAGAGCAAAATATGGCAAGTGTAGTACTTCAAAGATTATTTATGCAAGACGTAAAACCAAATTTGGATTCTTGGAAAGAGCTTGTTAACAGAATAAAAAATCCTGAAAAAACAATCAAAATAGCAATTGCAGGTAAATATACAAAATTGTCTGATGCTTATATTTCTGTAGTAGAGTCATTAAAACATGCCGGATATGAAAACAAAGCACAAATAGATATCAAATGGATAAATTCGGAAGATTGTATAGATTTTGAAAAAGCAAAAGAAGCGTTATCAGATGTTGATGGTTTAGTTGTTCCGGGTGGTTTTGGTATAAGAGGAATTGAAGGAAAGCTAAATGTAATAAGATATGCAAGAGAAAATAATCTTCCGTTTTTAGGACTATGTTTAGGTATGCAATGTGCGGTAATTGAATATGCAAGGAACGTTGTTGGATTAAAAGACGCAAATTCAATGGAATTCAATGAAAATACACCATATCCTGTTATTGATTTAATGACAGAACAAAAACATGTTGAAGGCTATGGCGGAACAATGAGACTTGGACAATTTGAATGCCATATACAAAAAGGTACAAAAGCAGAACAAGCATACGGTAAGAATATTATATTTGAACGTCATAGACACAGATATGAAGTTAATAATGAATACCGTACACAAATAGCAGAGAAAGGATTAGTATTTTCAGGACTTTCACCTGACGGAATGCTTTGTGAAATGGTTGAACTACCTCAAAATGATTGGTTTGTAGCTTGTCAATTCCATCCGGAATTCAAATCAAGACCTGAAAAACCACACCCATTATTTGCAGGGTTAATAAATGCGGTACTAAAGCAAAAAGAAGCAAAATCTAAAGTTTTAGAAAAAGTATAAAAATACAGAATATTAATAAAAGACAGAAGCTATTGCCTCTGTTTTTTATTAATACATTTTATCCATATCTTTAGATTTTTTGCGCCAATCTTTTATAACTTTGACCTGTAAATCCAAATAAACTTTTTTATCAGCTGTAAATTCTATTTCTTTTCTTGCTTCAGTCCCTATTTTTTTCAACATTGAACCGTTTTTACCAATTAAAATACCTTTTTGTGTTTCTTGTTCAACAATAATTTTTGCTTCTATTCTATCAATATTTTCTTTCTCTTCATAATTTTCAATAACTACCGCAACACTATGAGGAACTTCATCATGAGTATATAAAAGAATTTTCTCTCTTATAAGTTCTCTTGCTATATTTCGCATTGTTTCATCTGTTATTTGTTCATCATCGTAAACTTTTTCACCTGCCGGTAACTTTCTTATAATATTATTTATTAATGTATCAAAGTTTCGTCCCGTTTTGGCTGATATTTTTACACTTGAGTAATTCTTTTCGAACAAAGTTTTATATGTTAATAAATTTTCTTCTCGTTTTTGGATATCTTTAACTAAATCATATTTATTAACGACCAAAATCATTTCATTCTTATAATCTTTAAGAACATTTTCGACAATCCATTTATCGCCTCGCCCTGCAGAGGTTGAACCATCCACTACAAAAAGTACCAAATCAACATCAGGAATAGCGCTTTTAGCTTCATCAACCAAACATTCACCTAACTTATCAATAGGTTTATGAATACCGGGAGTATCAACAAAAACAATCTGAGCTTCATCTGTTGTAAGAATACCATTAATTCTTCGTCTTGTAGTTTGAGCTTTATTTGTTGTTATTGCAATCTTTTGACCTATTAATCTGTTTAATATAGTAGATTTACCAACATTAGGTCTGCCTATAATAGCAACATAACCGAATTTATAATGTTTCATCTTCTTCTACAATCTCATCTTGTTCTTCTTTATCAACAAAAGGAGTATCTTTTCTCATAATTACACGAGAGATTCTTATTCCATCAAGTTCTATAACTTCAAAAGAAAGGTTTCTATCTTCTACTTTATCACCTATTTCAGGTTCTCTTCCAAGTAGACCGAATACATAGCCGCCAATAGTTTGGAAATCTTCATTCGGTATATCTAGATCATACTTTTCGTTAATATCTTCGATATCCATTTGGGATGAAACATTTAGTGTATTATCATCAATTTTAATCAGTTCAGGAGTAGGTGCTTCATCAAACTCATCATAAATTTCACCGACGATTTCTTCAATAATATCTTCTAAAGTTACAATACCTGCTATACCGCCGTGTTCATCAACCACAGCAGCAATTTGATTTTTCTTTGAAATAAAATCACTAAGTAAATCACTTATAAATTTATTTTCAGGAATTATCATTATTTCACGAGCAATAGATTTTATTTCAAAACCTTCTTTTTCATAAGTTTTATCTCTTAAAGCCTTAAGTGCATCTTTAGCATTAATAACACCGATAACATTATCAATCGTATCTTCATATACAGGAATACGAGTATGTCCTGAGTCAATTATTAAATCCACCAAAGTATCCAAACTATCTTCAGCATCTACAAACAATACTTTAGGTCTTGGAACCATAATTTCTTTTACAACCGTTTGAGAGAAAGAATAAAAGTTTGATAACATATCAGCTTCTTTATCATCAAAAACATCTATTTTTTCGCCTTCTTGAATTATTTTATCAAACTTATTTTCCCAATTTTCTTCTGCATCATTAGAATCAATTTCAACAGAAATATGAGATATATTTTTAAAGCGTTCTCTAATTTTTCTTTCAACCATTTCAGAAATATCATCAGCTTCTTTCACTTGTATTTCAGGATCCACTTCAATTTTGATATTAACAATCAAACCGGAAGTCCCCATATTCATTGTTTTAAGTTCTTTAACACAGCTGACACAATGAAGATTTTCAGCGATTTGTTTTATAACTTCTTCTACCTGAGGTTCAGCGGATAACCCTGTCAAAAGATTAACATTATTTTTCAACATATAACCGGCCAAGAACAATAACATCAGCGCAATAATACCGGATGCTATACCATCAGGAATATGAGCAAGATTTTCTGGTAAAAGATACTTTGAAATTGATACAGCAATAAAAGCAACAATTACACCTGTTAAAGCAACTACATCTTCATACCAAACATACTTTGTTGTTGGAGTATTAATTTTATGTACATATTTTATTGATTTTATAAAATCAACAAAAGGATTAACATGTTTAACATTTGCCTCATCAATAACGGCATGTACAGCGCTATTTACAGCCCAAGATTCAAAACAAATACTTGCAATAAGAATTATAGCCAAAACACCGTAATGATTTAATAATTCATCAACACCGTGTGTATTAATAAATATTTTGTTATATGCACTTAATAAAGAAACAGCTGCCCCGAAAAACATTAATATACAGGCAACAATTGTCCATACGTTTGTCTCAAGACCGTGTCCGAATGGGTGCACACCATCGGCAGGTCTTGAACCTCTTTTTAATCCAACCATAAGACAAATACTGTTAAAAGAATCAACTCCAGAGTGTACAGCTTCTGCAAACATTGCAGAACTCTTAGTAAAATACCAAGAAGCTAATTTTATTAGCGTTATAAAAATATTTGCAAGAAAAGCACGAACAACTGCTCTAAATTTAAGATTAATAGCTTGATTTTTTTCACCTGCCGCGTCAATATTATCTATTTGCTGCGGGGTCGAAACACTGTCTGATGTCATTTTTTTCCTTATTCGTTAATACCAAAGCAATTATAAAATAAAGGCATAAAAAAGTCTATTATACAAATTTTCTCTGTTTTTAATTACTAATTTAATAGTAAAAAAATAAAAAAGTTAAAACTCTTTTAAAAATTTTATATGTGTAATACAATTGGGAAGTTGATAGTTATTTTATTATTTTTCGTATAATAGAAATAGCATATAGAACATTGAAACAAAGAAAAAACATATATCGGGATGTAGCGCAGTTTGGTAGCGCACCGTGTTCGGGTCGCGGGGGTCGCAAGTTCGAATCTTGTCATCCCGATTTTTTGTTGGCTCGCAAGTTCTTCCGATTCGTGATTTTCTAATTTAATAACAATAGAAAATCATCTCTCGGAACCCGTCAAACTACGGCTCATCTTTCGCCTTGTTTGTCGTGGAATCTTGTCATCCCGATTTTTTGTTGGCTCGCAAGTTCTTCCGATTCGTGATTTTCTAATTTAATAACAATAGAAAATCATCTCTCGGAACCCGTCAAACTACGGCTCATCTTTCGCCTTGTTTGTCGTAACTTTTTATTTGATATATTCTTGTTAATTGAATATCAATTATATATAAAAACAGCCCTTGAATGTTAAAAGATTAAAGATCAATATCTATAGTTAAATTATCCAAACCAAGTTCTTTAATTAGTGACATATATGCATTATAATATTCTTTCATTGCGTCCAGAAATTCCTTTAGTAATTCCTGATGCGAATGTTCGACAATAATCAAATTTGTTAATGACGTTTGACCTTTTTTGTATTGTATTTTTGATAAATTCAATATTTTATTTGATTCTTCAAGTATATCTTTATAATGTTCAACATTTTCTTGTGCCATTACAAATTTATCATAGTTTGTATGAATAATATTTTTTGTAATATTTATTATTGAATTATATTCTAATTGAGTCTTATCCAATTCAAGTTTTGCACTCTCTATTTCAGGGGTATATAGATATAATGAAGGAATATCTATCCCAGCACCAACATATGCACCTGATGTACCATCTTGCGCAAAGGCATATCCACCAGCCAAATATACATCGGGGATTCTTTGTTTTGTTGCTACTGATAATTCTCTCTTAGCTTTCTTTATTTTAGATTCTGACATTTTTATGTCATATCTGTTATTAAATGCAACCTTTTCTAAGTCTTCATATGGAGGCAGTTCTAATTTTGTAAAAAATTCCTGACCAAAAACAGAATCCTCTTTTGAATCATATAAAGACGGGTTATTTTCTAAATTTAATGTTTTATTAAAATTATATTGTGCAGTCCTTATATTTGCTTTTATTCTGTTTATTTGAACCAAAATCTTCTTTAGTCTCATATCTGCTTGAAGAACATCAATTTCATAATTTGTATCAGAGCTATGTTTTTGCTTTGTTATTTCTAATAATTCTTCCAGCAATTCTTTTCTTTCTTGAAGAATTCTCAATTCTGATTTTGCAACTAATAAATCAAAATAAGCTGTTCTTACTCTTAATTTAAGTTTGAATTCATAATCTTTAATTTTATTATCGGTATAATCAAGTTGTGCCAAGGCAGCTTGTTTTCTTTCGCCTCTTTTATTTATTTCTATTGGAAGCATTAAACCTATTTGGCTTGAATTACCTCTTGCTATTGGTCCCATTAGAACATTAGATTGAAATTGCGGATTCTTTAATGCATTTGCTTTTTCAACCGTATATTTTGAAATGCCTAAATTTTTTCTTTGTTCTTTAAGTTCAATATTTCCTTCAAGAGCCATATTTATAGCTTCTTCAAGTGAAATTTTATGCAAATCTCTTTGGGAATCTATAAAATCTGATTCTTCAATTGCATTAGCACTTGAAATAAACAGCATTATATATAACAAAAATATAATTAATCTTTTCATACCATACAATATGGTATCTTAAACAATTACAAAGTGAAATACATATTAAACAAATAAATCTATAATCGTTAATACAATTATAAGCAACAATGCTATAACAACAGGCAAGAATGTTGCAATTGAAGCTATTAATGTACACTTATTCTTATTGTTATTATAAAAATATTTATCTAAGAATAAATAATTTGAACTAAAAATAAGTATTTCATAACACAACATTATAAAGAATAAAATGATTAAGAATACATTACAAAATTGTTCTATTGACCAAAATCCCAGAAACAAAATAACATTCAACGCTGAACATAAAAAGGAAAGTATAAACATTAATACATAAATAACTTTTGTCCATCTTTTACTATTAAAAATATACTTATTTTCTTCGTTTTCTGACATTATAAAATCTCCGTAAATATATTTTTTATTCTTTCAATGCATCCTTGCTTGCTTGTATACCATTCTCTATATGATATTCTTTCAACTATCATGCCTGAGCGTTCCATTAATGTTTGTTTCTTAATTTGAGTTTTATTTGTTTTTATATTATCTTCCAAACCGTCACATTCTATTATTATACATTTACCTGTCGGGTCTTTAACCATTAAATCAGCACTCAAACCCGCTACAGTCTGTCCTGCTGTTACTTCAAAACCTTCTTCCCTCAATACTTGAGAAACTTCTTTTTCAAATGAATTTTTATAGATATTTTCATCTATTTTTAATTCATCTTTTAATTTATTGCGTGTTACATATGCTTGAACATATTCAATGTAATCTTTTAATAAACCTTGAGGAAGTGTTTTAGAATCTTTTGACAAAAATACTATTTGTTTCTTTCTTGCACGTGTTATTGCAACATTGAACAAATTTGGTATTTGTAAAAATGTCAAACTCTGATTAAAGCTGTTATTTGCAACTGCCCAAGAAAGCATTATTATATCACGTTCATCCCCTTGGAATGTATGCGCTGTTCCTACTTCGATTTTATGTTTTCTCAATAATGTATCAGGATACAATTGAGAAAGTGCTTTCTTTATTAATTCTACCTGCCCTCTAAATGGAGATATAATTCCTATCGTCACAGGTTCATGTTCAGGCTCTTTGTTTCTGTCATCTTCTAGAATAATTTCTTGTAATCTTTGCATTATTGCTTCAACTTCCGGCATATTTCTTGTCATATCAGAATCAACTTTGCCTTCAGGTACTTCTATATATTCAAGAACATCTTTTTGTCCTGATTTAGACATTATTCTTATTCTGTCACCATAAAATTCTTTATTACTAAAGTCTATTATCGGTCCATAACTTCTAAAATGTTCATCCAATAATACCGGTTTGGTCGAATAATAATTAGCCAAATCAAACATAGAGTTTGTTCTAAATCTCCACATTAATTGATATTTATCAGGTATCTCATATTGACTTAAAAATGATTGTTCTTTTGATTTTTCCAAGAAAGATAAATGCGGCAGCTGCTTATCATCACCTACAATAACAGCTTTTTTACATCTGAATAATATAGGTACACAACTTGCAATATCGCATTGTGATGCTTCATCTATAATTGCAACATCAAATAACCCCGGTTTCAAAGGTAAAGAATTTGAAACTGCATAACTTGTTACACACCAACAAGGGAATGCTTCCAATAACGGTTTAAAATCTTCATCTTCAAGAAGTCTGTTTTGAAGATTTTTCTTTCTTGTAACCAGTGCTTTTGTGTGTACTATTAATCTTTGTCTTTTTACTTGATCTCTAAGTAATCCTTTTAACGAATTTCTTCTTTTTCCTTTTAGAATTTCAACAGCTAAAGTTTTTTGCTTTCTTTTTAGCATTTTGATTTCTTCTAAAAGTTGATGAATATTTCCTATTTTATATATTTGAGTTTCTACATATCTTGCTTTTGTTGATAATCTTGCAACTTCAAGCTCCATTTTTATGCGTTCAAGATTTTCAAAATCAGGCTTAAAATCTTTATTTTGAATAATTTTCTTTAATTGATGATTTGCAAATTTAATCGTAAAATCGGCAAAAAAGCCTTGTTTCTCCGTATTTTTTTCAAGATTTTTTATTGCACTATCTATATTATCCACTTCTTGCATTGTTAATTTTGAAGTTAAAAACTCCAATTTACCGAGTTGTTTTTCTTTTTCATCTCGTTCTTTTATAAGTTTTTGCCATTGTTCTTCCAGTTTTATAATTTCTTCGCATTTATTTTCTTTATCTCTGATTGTCATTACCAACTTTTGCATATCCTCAACATCTACTAATATTGAGTTTTCAAAATCAGTATCCAAATCAACTTTATTAGAAATTAAATCCTGTAAATCAAAAGAAAGTTGTTTTTGATAATTTGGTCTTCCTGCCCTTAATGCTAAATAAGGTGCACCAAAATCATTTAGTCTGTTTGCTACAACATCTGTTGCTTTATCCATTCTTGATGCAACCAATACTGTTTTTCCGTTAGAGACTAAATGACATATTAAATTTACTATCGTTTGTGATTTCCCGGTTCCGGGTGGACCATATACAGATAAAATCGTATTATCTTCAAGATTTTTTATTACATCTTCTTGTGAATCACTCAAAGATAAAGGAGTTACTGCAACAAAATCCTTTAATGTATTTTCCTTTATAGGCTTTGATGCCATTTTACCTTTGCCTTGCAAGTATTCTTCATTAACTACATTTAATGCAGTTTCTCTTATTATTCCTGAAGGTTTTTCTGCTATTTGCATTAATTCATACAATACACCAGCAGTTACCAATGGTCTTTTTGTCAATATTATTGCACTCTTATTTGTTAAAACAACTTTATCTGCTTTTAATTTTGGTTTTGGTTTGTCATTTTCTGCTTCATCCAAAACTTCTTGAAGATTTTCATAGTTTATTTGTTTTTCTTCATAAAATTCTTCGGCTAAATCTTGTACATTGTTTTCAAGATTTTCTTCTTCACTTAATTCAAATTCCAAATCGGGAATCAAGGATTTTAAAGTTGTTAAAAATACGTTTAAATCTTCTTCTTTTAAAGGAAGCTTTGGTACAACACCTAACAAGCCATCCAACATATTATCTATTTCATCTTCTTCACCTGATAAATTCATCAAACTTGTTAATGCCGCCGTATTTAATGATAAACCCTCTTCTTGTATTGAACATTCAATACTCATTCCTACTCTTTCCAATTTACAAGTAGAATATAATAACGGGGTCAAAAACTCATTTTTTCTTTTTGTTTTTGCATTTTTTCCAACTAAAAATAAATAACCGTATATTAAATACTTATCTTTTTGACTGTTTTCACTTAAAAGCATTAACTCGGTTAAATATGAATCTGAACCATCTAACTTTAAAGGTTGGGGATAATTTGTGAAAAGTTGTTCGCCATCTAAAATAGATGCGTTTTCTTTATTCATTTTTTCTGTTTCTAAGAAAATCCATTTATTTTCTTTATCTTGTTTTAGATTTCTAAATGTCGAACTTTGAACTTCTTCTCTTACACAGTCATGCAAATAAAGACTCAATCTTTTTATAAAACTGTTATGAAATGCTGAGTTTAAAATTTTTGTTGCTTCTTGAAGCATATTTTCCCCTATAAATTAGATATAATAAGAAATTATAGCATTTTTGATTTTAATATACAAAAAAATCCACATGTTTCATACAGAAAAAGTATTTCTATATAACCATTTTATATACTTTATTCTTATTTTCGCCATATAACTTTGAAAGAATTTTTGAGATATCTTTTGGAGAAAAACCTTCTTCTTTTAAAATTTTTATTTTTTGTTTTAATTCATCTTCACTTACATCAGAAGTTTCTTTTGCAAAAAGCATTGCGACAATTTCACCTTTTAACGGATTTTTTTTAAAATAAGATATTATTTCTTCTACTGAATTAATTTTTATCTCTTCAAAAACTTTTGTGAGTTCCCTGCCCACAGCAACAAGGGCATTTGGTCCATATTCTTCTTTAATATTTTCAAGTGTTTCCATTAATCTGTTTGGCGATTCATAAAAAACACAATTCGTATAGCGGTATTTATTAAGAATTTCTATTTGTTGCTTCTTGTTTCTAGGAATAAATCCTATAAATGCATATTCTTCGTTTTTACGGGGAATCATACTCAAAAAAGTTGTTACAGCACAAGCTCCTGGCAAGGAGGTTATTTTTATTCCCCTTTCTATTAAAGAACTTATAAGAACACTTCCGGGGTCTGAAATCCCAGGGGTTCCTGCATCTGATACCAATGCTACATTTTTTCCTTCTTCAAGCAAATTTATTATTTTTTCACTTCGTTCTTTTTCATTAAACTTATGACAATCAAATAATTTTGCACTAAACCCGTATTTATCCGCTAAGATTCTTGTTACTCGAGTATCTTCACAAGCTATATAATCAACATCATTTAAAACTTCTATTGCTCTTAACGTAATATCTTTTAGATTTCCAATAGGAGTTGCAACTACAAAAAATTGTGAAGACATCTATATACTACTTTCTAGCGATAGGATTTGTTGCAACATTTGCGAATGTTTTATTTAAACCTGTTACATCCAATATTCTGCTTACTCTTGGACTTACATTACTTATCGAAATAGATTTGTTATTTAAAAGTGCGACTTTTTGTATGTTTAAAAGCATTGTTATTGCTTTTAAGTCGATTGATTCTATATTTGAAAAATCTAAATTTATTTTACTTGATTTTTCAAACTCATTATTATCAATGTTTCTTATACTTTGAAATAATTCAGTTGCTTTAATTACTTGCATAAAATTTTAACTACTCATCTATTTGTTGCATAAAAATATATTAATATTTTAATCAAATTAATGCAATAGTTTAAACTTATATTAACCTACTTTTCTTATCTCTTCATCTTCATAGTTTTGATAATGATTATTAACATTTAAGTCTTTAGGCGTACTGATATGATGATTCAAAGAATTAAAACTGCCGTTAACTTTATAATTTATTGATGGAACATATTGTGATTGTACAAGATTTTTATTTCTTAATGTATTTGCATTAATATGCTTTTTAACATTTGTATATTTTTTAGCATTAGCTTCTGTGTATCTTTTTTCTTTTGGTCTTGATAATAACATCATAAAGAACAAGAATATCATACCTAAAATTGAACTTGTTAGTGCTTTTTTATCAGCAACAAAGAATAAATCGCCAAATATATTTGCTTTATTATCCAATTGTTTTACAAGACCTGTTGACAATTCTTTTGTATATATTTTTGCATTTTGAATATTATCTGCCTGCAATAAAATTAAAGTATTATTATCATTTTTCTTTTGAACAATAACGTTTTTTAAATCTACGGCATTGTCATAAACAATATCCATAGACTCGGATGGCAAAGTAGAATTCATTACCAAAGTTAAATTCCCGTCGTTATCTATTGACTTCTTTATTTGAGATTTTTTATCAACCTTTAATACAACTTTATACTCACCATCTGTTTTTTGCTGAATATTAATTCCTGATAAATAGCTTTCTGCAGCTAAAGAACCCAATGAAGAAAATATGAGCATTGAAATCAATAAAGTACATTTATTTAATATATTTAATCTTTTCCCTGTTTTCATTAAATCTCCAACGACTATACTACCCTTTAAAAATCATTTTAAAGATTTTCTCATTCGGCTACATCAATCAAATGGTTTATATATTTTTCTAAACCTTTAGATTAATCTTTTCTATAATTTAAAAATCATATATTTTTTATAGAAACCTTAATTGGATATCAGAATAATACAATATTCTAATTTCGTTGTGAATTTTGTTACAAGACTTACAAAGTTTACTTCAAAAAATTACAAAACAGCAATCAGCTACAGTTTTTTGAATGATTAAATAATAATTTTATACCTAATCTTCAATCTCTCTTTAAGGAGAGGTTATAATTATTTATTTTTAGTTTTTTTCTTCAATAAAGAAATATATTGATTCAATATGATAATCTTCAGAATTTACATAGATAAATATTTATCAAATATTATACAAATTTTTTCTTATTATGAAAAAATATAAAAACGTATATGTTGAAGAATTTTTGAGAATGGGAATAATATATAAAAAGAGGATTGGTAGTAAGACAAAAAGAGGTATATATGATAGCATTAACTGAGGAGCAAATTAAACAAGAAATAGAGGATATTCTTAGAAATAATCAGCAAGATTATCCTAAAATTAGGCAATGGTACGTATTTAATCCGAATTGGTTAATTGAAACAATAAAAATCAAAGCAGATAAGACTAATCTGCCTTTTTCTCAAATAATGTCTGAGTTAGAAAAATACAATAATAATTTATCTTAAATATGCTAAAAACGTACATAATTTTGTAGTTCAATAAGATTAAAATAAATAATCTTAATATAGTTATGCTTTGTTTATGTTTGTATCATATTTTAGAAAACAAACTTTTTCTTTTTTATTTAAGATTTATTCTTTATTTATATTTTTAAAAAAAGTAAGGATATCCTTTATATGTTCATCAACATCAACTTTATTCCAATATTTTATAATTTGACCTTCTTTATCAAGTATAAAAGTTGCTCTGTGTAAATTTTGTAGATGAATATCATATTCTTCAAATGCTTTTTTTAATTCGTTATTAGAATCAGAAAGTAATATAAAATTTAATCCATACTTTTTTTGAAATTCTAAATGATCTTTTATATTGTTGTTACTAACACCTATTATTTGAGCAAATTCTTGAATTTTGTTTATTGCATCTTGAAATTCTTGCGCCTCTTTTGTGCATACCGGAGTGTCATCTTGAGGGTAGAAATAAACAATTAGATTGTTACCTTTTAATTCGGAAAGTTTAAATTTCTTTTCTTCTCCATTTTTATCAATGCCGTCTAATTCTATATTTAAATAATGCATATTTCCCTCCTTTTTTGTTATTGTATTTTTTTATTTTATTATTCTCATCCGCTTATTGATTAGGCTAGAGTTGTATTTTATTTTTTATGGAAACTTTATTGTTTGGATTTAGTCTTATACTCTTGAGAGGTAATAAACAAATACGTGATTTTATATTATAATTAGATTAACAAGGAGAGAGTTGTGAAAAAGTTTTTAAAAAATACTGCATTAATAACACTTGCATTAGTTATGGTTAGTATTACTTGTAATAGAAGTAATACTGCAATGGCTGAATCTGAAACTGTTTTATATGATATGGTTTGGAAAATAGTTAATTCAAGATTCTTAGATCAAACAAATAATGGCCAAGATTGGAATAAATGGCGTCATAAATATGATGATAAAATTAAGACTCCTGAAGACGCTTATGTTGCTATAGATACCATGGTCGCCAGCTTAAATGATAAATATACTCGTTTTGTACCACCAAAAGAGTTTGAAGAAGAGAAGAATATGATTAAAGGTTCTTTATGTGGTATCGGAATTCAAATGGGACTTAGAGATGGAAAGATTTTGGTTATTTCTCCAATAGAAGATACTCCAGGAGAAAAAGCCGGTCTTCTTGCTGAAGACGAAATTTTAGCTATTGATGGCGTATCTACTAAGGATATGTCAATAGATAAAGCAGCTGATAAAATCAGAGGAAAAAAAGGTACAACTGTAGAACTTCTTATAAAGAGAAAAGGTGTACCAAATAAAACATATAAAATTGTCAGAGATGAAATTCAAATAAAATCTATTTCTCAAAAATTGCCTGATAATTTTAAGTTAGATGACAAAATCGGCTATATACGTTTGAGCTCATTTATGGGTAGAAATGTAAGTACTGATTTTAAAAATATTATGGAGTCTTACAAGAATAAAGAAGGCATAATTATTGATCTTAGAGCTAATACCGGTGGATTATTAACAAACGCTATTGAAATATCTGATTTATTTTTAGATGATGATATTATTGTAAGCACTGTGGATAGAGATGGTTATAAGGATACTTCACGTTCTTCTAAAAGATATTTTTCAACTCAACCTTTGGTAATTTTAATTAATAAAGGTAGTGCTTCAGCAAGTGAAATTATGTCAGGTGCTTTGAAAGATAATCAAAGGGCAATACTAATCGGTGAAAATACTTTTGGTAAAGGTTTAGTTCAAGAGGTAAAACCGTTGAGCCCATTTGGTGCTGGTCTTAATATTACTGTACAAAAATATTTGACTCCAAATGGTACTGACATCAATAAAAAAGGTATTGCACCGGATATTGAGGTGAAAATTACTGATGAAGATATAAAAGAAAATAATGATGTACAATTGAAAAAAGCTCAAGAAGTTTTGTTGCAGATGATTCAAAATGAGAAGATGTCTGCTAACCGTTAATATAAATTACAATTTTATGTCTTTGATAGTATAAAATAATGAACCCGTTATATTATTGCATATATCGGGTTTTATTTCATATTGTTTTGTTGTATTTATATATTTTTATTGGAATCTATATGAAAATCCGATCTTCTAATACATTCGCAGAAGTGCTCCCATTTTTCTTGTTCTTCTTTCTCTGAAATATTATTATTTTTATACATAATACAATATGAAAACTCTTCGGCATCAAGTGTTTCTATACCATATTTGTTTGCATTCTTTGCGATTATACTATTCTTCATTAGGGCAAATCGCCCCGGACTAATAGTCGCATATTGTTTGATTTCACTAAGAAATTCAAGCGTTTCGTTATATTCTTTTGTTGTCTCAGTTGGGAAATTGATAATTATTCCTACCATATTCTCTATGCCTATTTCGTATGCATCTTTTAATATTCTGGCAACATTTTCCAAATTTATTCCTTTATTCATGTCGTTGAGAATTTTTTGACTTCCGGATTCAAGTCCCCAGTATATTGACCTTAAACCTGATTTGTATAATTTTTCCAATAAATCTCTTGTAAATTCCTTTTCAAATCTGCCAAATATAGAATATTGAATATTTAAGTTTTCCTTAATTATCTCAGATGCTAATTTCTCTAAATAATTTGGATGTATAGCATCATCTTGAAAGGATATATATTTTAATGTATTAATTTTTTCCTTTAATTCTTTTATATTTGCAATGATTTTATATGGTGTTTTAATGCAATATTTTGAATATTTTGCTGCTAAGCTGCAAAATGTACATTTCCCCCAATAACAGCCTTTTGAGTTAATTAGTTGAATTGTTGGATTATTAACCATATATTCTTCAAATTTTAATCCATCAAGTGATATATTTGCTATGGTATTTATGTTTGTTATAGGTTTTGATTCAATCTGAATGATTTCTTTTTTGTTATTTTTATATATTATTCCATGTACATCATTTAAATTTGAATTGTTTTTTAGAGCATTTGCTAATTCTACAATGGAAATTTCGCCATCACCTATTAATACGGAATCACAATATATGTCCAGAATTTCAGGATGATTGTATATATGTTCTTTTTTAATAAAATTTCCACCTAAAGTAACATATATTTTAGTTCTCTTTTTTAAAAGTCTTGAAAGTGTTAATGCTGGTATTATATTTCCTGGAAATGGTATTGTAATTCCGATAAAATCGATGTGTTGTTTTTTTATTTCTTTGATTATTTGTTCAAAAAAATCTATAAAAATATTAGCTTCTTTATTTAAACTTATTTTTTTTATACTTTCCCAATTATAATTATAACCGGCATAGCATTCTTCAAAGTTTTTTAATTGGCTTAATTTAAAACATTCATATGGCTTTGCAATAAATCGTAGTACTGCATTAATAACTTCTTCTGCTTTCTGAAAATTTATTCCGTTGTTTGCCCCTTCTCGATATACATTGATTGATTTATCTATATTTTCAGCTAAATAATCGATCGCTTTTTTATCATAAGTTATTTTTTTTGAATTGAGTATTTTCTTTGTTTTGTTTATGTACTCTTTTGTTAAAACCTTCCTGAAAAACTTTATGTTTAAGTCCAGGTTTTTTGCATAAAAACCATTATCTAGCAATTGCCCTGTTAATATAGGTGAGGCAGTGTAAAATGTATTTGGCTCCATTAATGGAGGAGTGATTATTAAACAATTTAAGTTTTTCTTTTTTATAATTCTTGATATTGCCTTTGAAAACAAACCAAACCTTTATAACTATACTATTTTTAACATTGTCTATTTTATATTATTACTTTAGATATATCAAGTCATTAATATCTTTTTCCGTTTTGATGATTTAAAGCTTTAGAATTATAAATATTATTAGCAATTAATTTTATGTAGAACAATTTGTGCGGCATTTAATACAGGATCTATAGCAGGTGAATATGGTGGTGAATATGGTAAATCTAAGTTCATAAAAGATTCTAATTTTGTTTTACTTAGAATTGCCGGAATCACGGTGTTTATTCGTTGATTAACTTCACCTTCTCCAATACCCTGTATACCTAGTATTGTGTGGGTGTTCTTATCTGCTATTAATTTTAAAGTTAATATTCCATGATTTGGCATGTATCCTGCTTTATCTCTTTTAGTAACTATAGCATATTCCGGTTGAAATCCAAGTTTTAAAGCTTCTTGGTAACTTATTCCGATTATCGAAATTGTAAAATCAAAATATTTAGTAATTGTTGAATTTAAAATACCTTCAAATAAACAATTTCCACCAGCTATATTAATTGCAGCACATCTTCCTTCTTTATTTGCAGTTGAACCCATTGGCACCCAAGTGTATCTGTTTGTTATTAAATTAAAATTATCTGTACAGTCACCTACCGCATATATGCCAGATTTTGATGTTCTCATTGTATTCCCAACTTTTATACTGTTTTTTACGCTTAGTTTTATATCACTTCCTATGAGAAAATCTGTGTTTGGTCGGACTCCGGTTCCTAAAACAACAAGATCTGTTTCTACTTGTTTTCCTGATGCAGTGATTACTTTTGTTACTTCTCCTTGTTCATTACCTTGAAACATTATAACTTCTTCATTTGTCAGAATATTAACTTGCCCGGGATTTCTTCCTATGATATAGTCCGTAATCATTTTGGCAAAGTCATCATCAAACATTTTTAATATATGTGGATTTCTTTCAATTAATGTAACTTGAATATTATTTTTAACAAAAGCTTCCATTACTTCTATTGAAATGTAGCCTCCGCCAATTAATACGGCTTTCTTGGATTTAAACATTTTTTCTTTAATGTTTATTCCATCTTGAATTGTTCTTAATGTGAAAATGTTCTTTAAATCAACATTTTTAATGTTAGGAATTTCTGGAATTGCGCCTGTTGCGATGACAAGAATATCGTATGATACTTCATATACTTCTGTTGTCCTTAAGTCTTCGATTAGAACTTTTTTCTCCCTTGTATCTACTTTTATGCATTTTTGTTTAATATGAATATCTATATTTTGTTTTTTAAAATCTTCAGGTGTTCTCATAATTAAAGTTTCTGGCATTTTAATTATATCTTCTATAAAATATGGCAGACCGCACGCTGAATATGAGATAATATCCTCTTGTGTATATAAATCTATTATTAAATCAGGACGTTCTCGTCTTAGTTTTGCTGCTGTTTTGGGTCCGGCTGCTCCGCCACCTATTATTACAACTTTCTCTGCCATATTTGTTCCTTCTTAAAAAATCATTCTTTGTATTTCTATTCCACTAATTTCGAGTAATGCTCGTTCTAAATTTACAGAACTATCAGTATTATCAACTTGTAGCAGTACAATTCCGCTTGAAGAGCAAAATATTGATGAATTATTAATCCCGAGTCGCATTTTTATAATGCAGTTGAATTCTGTTAGTATTTTTTGTAATTCAACTGCATTATGCATTTTGTCGGGAAGTTTTATCCCTATGATAACTGTCATTGTAATTATTCTTTTATTTCGAGTTTCTTTGTCTCTTTATCTTCAGCATGAAGTTTAGGTAAATGAAGTTCGAGTATACCCTTCTTTAAATCAGCAGATGATTTTTCGACATCTATTTCATATGGGAAATATAAAGTTCTTGAATATGTACCATATCTGAATTCGGATTTATGATATTTATGTTTCTTTTCTTCTTCTTTTTCTGTTTCCTTTTTTGCTTCTATTTTCACGTAAGATTTATTTATATCAACATTAATATCATTTTTATCTATTCCCGGTAATTCTACTTTTACGCAATATTTTTCATCATATTCTTTTACGTCGACAGGCATTGCCATTCCTTTTAATTCTTGATGAAAAATGTATTCCGGAAATAAATTGTCAAAACTTTTTTGAAGAATTGCATTGATATCATCATTTAAAGTATTTAAAAAAGTATCAGGCTTTTTTATTAAGTATTTCATCTCTTTTCTCCTATACAAAAATACGGTGTAAAACCGATATTATTTTGCAGGAAAAAATACATACCAACATTCCCTAATAGGGTAATTCACTTTGTATAAATAAAAATTAATCTATGTCTTCTGTTGGTGAATTCGAAAGTTGCTTTTGCTTTAATTTATTAACAACAGAATCAACAAGAAAATCATAAGATTTCATTTTTGTAATTTCTTCAGAAAATTCTTTTTTTAGCATATCTTCAACCATTGCTCTGATTTTTAAATCCTCAGCAATAAATTTGTTATCTGCTATTATTGAACTTAGAAGCTTATCTTTTTTACTGTTTTTAGATGAAGAGAACTGGAGCCAATCTAATTGTGGCTTAATATTTTTTAATTTTTTAACAAGTTTAAAATGTTTTAAACCGAACATTTTATACGAACTTCTCCATTTTCAAAATATACATCTTGAACTTTTTTTACACGGTTCCCCTTTATATATGATAAAACATTTTTTACTGTTTGTACAGTCTTCATTTTTTCCATTAAAGTGTATAAAACCAAATCGTGCAGGAGAGAGTTATTCTTTAACATTGGTAATTCTTTATCCAAAACATTTGTTATCATCTGGGATAAATTATCTGTATTATGAGCAATGTATATAGGATTTGACGTCTTTCTATAACACAAAAGCTTGTTTGTGTCTTTGTCTTCTTCTTGATTGTCATTAATCCATTCTACTGTTACTTTTTTTTCTGCGTTTAACATTTTACTTACCTTTTATTCCGATTTAATTTATCTTCCGTGGTAAGAAAGTAAACTAAATTTTTTGAATTTACAAAAAAAAGAACAAACGTTACATTAGTTTACAAAAACAAATTATAAATATTTTATTGTAAATATATGTAACTTTATAATGCTTTTTTTTAGCAATAAATTAAAGTTGATTTTTTTTTTACCGTAATAAAACATATTCGGAATTATATGTAAAATTACGTGTTTAATCGCGGGAAAAGGTGTAATATGGCTGATATTTCAATAGGAAAAGCATCAGAAGGATTTATAGCTGATAATAATGTATCCTCAAGAACACAGTTTGCAAGTCTTAAAAAAGAATATAATTCTTTTAAAAAGAAAGCAGCTAAATCTGATATGGCTAATTCTCCTGTAATGATGGAGAAAGAATATGAATTACTTCAAAAGTTAAGTATTGCCGCAAAGAACGAAAATCTTGAAAAGGAACAAAGTTGGATAGATAAAAGAGTTATGGAAATACAAAATTTACTTGCAAGCCAAGTAAAGACGGTAAAATTATCTGATTATCCTAAACCTTCATTCAAAGGAATATCTACCAAAAATCCCGCATTTAATTCAGATGGGAATGTTGATAATTTAAAAATATTAGAATTATGTAAAAAAGATGATGGTACTATCGATGAAAATGCAAAGTCTATTATTACCGCATTTGATTCCTCTCTTGTTGACGAGTATTCTTTATCTTCTCTTCTGAAAAAATGTCGCGATGATGATGGTGTAATTCCTGAAGATATTACTCAAGCGGTTGTAACTCTTGGAAAAGCATCTGTCAAACCTGTTATTATTCCTCAGATTCTTGAATCAATAGTAACAGAAAATGATTTGGGAAAAGATGTTCTCAATTTATCTATGTGCAGTAAAATTGCTGATTTAAAAAAGGCTGATTTTAATGATTTTGAAGCCTTAAAACTTGTAAAATTTTTAAGTTCTGATTTTGAAAATAAAGCTTCAGTCGAAGCCGATATTTATAAAATGAAAAAAGCTGGCATTTCAACTAATTCGATAATAAAAATATTAGATTCGTTAGCTATAAAAAGTCCTGATACTTCTCTTCGGACTATTTCTGATTCCGCAGTTAAGTCGGTTATTTCTTTGAAAAAAGCATTGGTTTCTACAAGATCTAATGAAAAAGCTGAAAGAGATAATCCTATTAATCATTTGGGAGTTATTACTGTTAAGTTTGGTAATGATGTAATGATTATGAAAGATAATAAAGTTACATATATCTCTCCTATTGAGGGTGAGACTGTTCATGATCTTAGTAAAGAGTATGCTGAAGTAATTTCTAACATTGAAGATAATTTATTATTGGAATATGTAAAAAAATATCGTGATAAGAATGGTGAAATAGATTCTAAATATTTACGTATCATCTCTGTATTGAGAAATAATGGTATTCCTTATGATCAGTTATTGGATATGACAGAATTCTGTATTGATGAAGGTAGTATTAATGCTTATAAGTTGAATACAATTGCACAAATTAAATCGTCAGGGGCTTTAGGTATTGATATTCTTCCTTTATTGAGCATTGTAAGAAAAGATGATGATGGTTCTTATTCTTCAGAAGATATTCAAAATATTTGTGAGTTGAGTTCTTCAGTTATTGGGGGGAAAGAAGTTGCGGCATTGTTGCCTGAAGTTCGAGGAAATGAAAATATAAAAGAATTTTTTGTATACTTTTCTCAATTCTTTGAAGATAAATCTAATTTGTTAAAACTTTTACCATTGATAAAAGATGAATATGGAAATATTGATGAAAATGCAATGGATGTATTATATGTTCTTGCAAATAATTTTTTGGTAGCAGCTACTGAACCAATGAAGGAAGAAAAATTTGTTCAGAATGCTAATGATATTGTATATGCTGCTATGAATGAAGATGAGATTAATGTTAATGATGAAGGAGCCGGTATCTGTTCTATAATGTGTCAGAATGGTGAAAGTTATGATGATATTATATTTGTGCTTCAGCAATGTAAAGATTCCTCTGGTAAAATTAATAGTAAATTATCTGAAATATTATGGGAATTAAGTGTTGGTAAAACTCAAATTAAAGATATAAAAAGTGCTATTGAATTTTGCAAAACTGCTGATGGTGATATTGATAATATGAGAGCTGACAGCTTAATATCATTATTTGAAAAAGGTTATCCGCAAGATAAAGTTATTGATTATATAAAGAATATGAATTAATTCTCTGAATATTTTGTTAGCACAAAATCAAGCTTATTAAGTTCATTAATTAGATTGTTATTTTGTGTTAGCAAAAATTCTATATAGTTCTTCTTTTTTGATATATCAATTGTCGGATGGAAGATAATTTCTATTAAGGAATTATCTTCTTTTATCTTTTTTAAGCCTTGTAATATAGCTTTTTCATCCATCATTCCCGTGTATAATACTCCAATAAAGTTAGTGTTTGTATTTATTTTTGTTTCTTTCAGTTGTTTTATGTTTATATTTGTATAACTGTTTAAAAGAATATTTTTTATTATATTTACAGAAAACTTAGGACAAAGAGCTTTTGGAAATACGAAATAAGGTATTTCTTTTTGGCTTCTTATGTATTTGATTTTGTATTCTTCTGCCAACTTAATTGTAATATTGAAAATCTCGGGAATTGCGTGTGTGTGCATATGTGAGTCTATATGTGAGATATTATGATATGGTAAAATTCTTTCTATTTGTGCTCTAAATTCATTTTCTACTGCTCTTAAAAATTTAGAATTTTTCGATTTTTGTATAAGTTGTATATAGTTGTTATTAAAATAATTTTTGTCATTACATAATAAAGTTGATTTTGTAATACTTCGACCTTCGACTATATTAAAATGGAAGCCTAAATCAATGTCATTTATCTCGGGTAAAATCGTAAATACTGCATTTTCAAATCCGTTTAAGTTTGTCAATAAACTGCACGATGTTATTATGCCATTTTTATAGCCAAGTTTGATTGCTTCATTATTTTCTTGTGAATAACCAAAATCATCTGCGTTGATAATTACTTTTTTCATTTGCATAAAGTCCTAATATATTTTATTATTTTTATATGAATTTTAACATAATAAGGTTTTGTTTGATATGGATTTGCCTGTTTTAGCAATAATAGTACCTTGTCTGAATGAAGAAGAATGTATATCTTCAACTACTGAACGACTTCTTGAAATATTATGTGATTTGGAAAATAAAAAAGAAATTTCATCAAATAGTTTTGTTTTATACATTGATGATGGAAGTAAAGATTGTACTTGGAATTTAATAGAACAATATAATCATAAGACAAACGGAAAAGTAAAAGGAATAAGTTTTAGTCGTAACTTTGGAAATCAGAAGGCAATATTGGCAGGACTATTTGAAGCTTTAAATTATAATGCAGATTGTTTCATTTCAATAGATGCTGATCTGCAACAAGATGAAACGAAAATACCTGAGTTTATAAGAAAGTTTAAAAATGGTGCTCAAATTGTCGCAGGTATAAGAAAAGATAGAAATACTGATGGATTTTTTAAAAAGTATACAGCGTTAGCTTTCTATAAAGTAATGAATATACTTGGAGTAAAAATAAAACTGAATCATTCAGATTATAGACTTGTAAGCAGACAAGTTGTTGAAGCATTAAAAAATTTCCCAGAAACCAATCTTTTCTTGAGGGGAATCTTTAATGAACTGGGTTTTACCAATGATTTTGTTCACTTTGATGTCAAAGCAAGAGAAAAGGGGAAAACAAAATATACTCCTGTTTCCTTATTATCTTTCGCTATTAGCGGTATTACATCATTTAGTATTGTCCCTTTAAGAATAGTTACTTTTATAGGATTTATGATGTCTTTTGTAAGTTTTATACTTGGGCTTAGTGCATTTATAGATAAATTGATAAGGCATACTACAGTTCCGGGATGGGCAACTATTGTAGCTGCAATTGGGTTTATAAGTGGTGTGCAAATATTATGTATGGGAATAATTGCTGAATATTTAGGACAATTATTCCAAGAAGTAAAATCAAGGCCTCGATATATAATTAAAAAAAAGATTGATTAATAATTTTTTCGTCTTCAATCCAAACATAAGTTTTTGGTAAATTCGGCAAAAATGGATTATTTATATCTTTATAATTCAAAGGATTTGATACAAAAGAGTTAATATTATTTATTCTTTGTTTTATAACTTTAAAGTAATTTATTATATTCATACTTTTTCCCAACTATTTTTTATGAGTATAATTCATTAAAACTAACAAAATAACCTACAAATTGTTAATCTTGTACTCAAATGTTATGCTGTAGTATAATGAACATATGTATAAAAAATTATTGATAGTTGATGATACAAAAGCATGGAGACTTTTTCATATAGAGCTTATTAAACAGCTTTATGGAGAAATATTTGATATAACTGTTGCAAATTCAGCAACAGAAGCATTGAATATCATAAGACATAATACAGATAATCCTTTTTCAATTATAATAACTGACTTACAAATGGAAACGGATTATGAGCCCAAATTAGCTGGTGAATGGTTGGTTGAACAAATAAAAAAAAATCTTGAATATACACTTTGTAAGATTGTAATTATTTCAGCAATGTATGATATTGAACAAATTGCGAAAAGATTAAATGTGGAATGTATTTCAAAGACAATTTTAATTAGAAATAAACTTTTAATGAAATTTATGTTAGAAAAATTAATGCCTTTTTTAAAGAATCTTAATTGATTTCATCTATTTTTGAATGTAAATAAAATTTTGTTTGTGTTAGTATAAATTTGATTATGGTGAACTTAGACATGTCGAAATATACTATAGTAACACTGGAAGAAGTACATTCAACGAATAGTTATGCACTTGAATATTTGTCATCTTTTGATGATAGAACCGTAATTTATACACCTCATCAACATTGTGGACGAGGCAGATATAATAGAAAATGGATATGTGATAATACAGAAAATTTATACATGTCAATTGTTCTTAAACCTGAAAAAAAATCTTTTTCTTTCCCGAATTTAACACAATACTTATCTGTAATATTATGCAAAGTACTGGAAGAAAATTTTGGAATTAATCCAAGTATTAAATGGCCAAATGATATTTTAGTTGATGGAGCGAAAATATCCGGAATTTTAGCTGAAACAGGTATGTCAAATAATAAAATTGATGGAGTCGTACTTGGGCTTGGTTTGAATGTTAACTTGAAACAAGAAACCATAGATAAAATTGATCAAAAAGCTACATCAATTTTTGTTTTGAAAAACAAAAATTATGATATAGAAAATATTGTAAAAATGATTTGTGAAAAATTCTTTTTTGAATATGAAAAGTTTATTGATTCAGGCTTTTGTTATATCAAGGATGAATATATAAAAAGATGTAATTTCTTAGGACAAAAAATTTCTATAAGAGAAGCTGAAGAAATAAGAAATTATTATGCAAAAGCAATAGATGATGATGGTCTATTGGTAGTATTAGATGAGCAAAATAACGAATGTAGGATAATAACAGGAGATGTGTTATGTTAAATGATGGTTTAGCAACAATGGCTGTTGGAATGGGAACCGTATTTGGTTTCTTGGTTGTTCTTTGGGCTGTTGTTTGTTTCTTGGGAATGGTTGTCAGCTATTTGAACAAGCTGTTCCCGGCGGAAATACAAGCTGTAAAAACAGCTGTAAAAGCCGCTACTGGTAATTTAGAAGTGGCTATAGCTGTAGCTGCTGCTAAATTTAAAAAATAATTGGAAGATAGACACATAAGAGGGAAAAAACATGGCAAAAAAACTTATTAAAGTTATGGATACATCTTTTAGAGATGGTTTTCAATCAATTTACGGCGCTAAAGTTTTAGTAGATGACTTTATTCCGGCTCTTCAAGCTGCTGTAAATGCAGGAATTAAACATTTTGAGACTGCAGGTGGTGCTAGGTTTCAAGCTCCTATATTCTTTTGCAATGAGAATGCATTTGAAACTATGGATAAAATCAGAGCAGCTGTTGGTCCGGATGTAAAATTACAATCACTTTCTCGTGGTGTTAATGTTGTTGGTTTAAATTCTCAACCAAGAGATGTTATTGACTTACACGCAAAAATGTTTGCAAAGCACGGTGTTAACGTAATAAGAAACTTTGATGCACTGAATGATGTAAACAATTTGATTGATTCTGCAAATAGTATTAAAAAACACGGTTTACAACATGAAGTTACTATCACAATGATGGAATTACCTTTTGGTTGTGAAGGCGCTCACGATGTAGCTTTCTATGAAAAAGTTTTAAGAAATATATTAGACTCAGGATTGCCATTTGATTCATTAGCATTTAAAGATGCTTCAGGTACTTCAAATCCAAGAAAAGTATATGAAACAGTTAAAATGGCTCGTGAAATATTAGGTGAAAACTTCCATATCAGATTCCATTCGCATGAAACAGCAGGTACAGGTTTGGCTGCATATTTGGCTGCTTTAGATGGTGGTGCTGATGGTATAGACTTGGCTATGAAACCTGTTTCAGGCGGTACCGGTCAACCTGATATTATTTCTATGTGGCATGCATTAAAAGGTACTGAATATGATCTTGGTTTAGATATAAAGAAAGTTATGGAAACAGAAGAAATCTTTAAAGAATGTATGAAAGATTATCCTTTAGATCCTATTTCTTTAGCAGTTAACCCTATTTTGATTCAAGCTCCATTACCAGGTGGTGCAACAGCAACTACTGTAAATCAATTAAAAGATATGGGTATGCTTGATAAATTCCCGGCTCTTATTGCTGCTATGAAAGAATGTGTTGAAAGAGGCGGTTTCGCAACTTCTGTAACACCTGTTTCTCAATTCTATGCCCAACAAGCATTCTTAAATGCAGTTCAAGGACCTTGGGTACAAGCAAATCCCGGTTACGCTAAAATGTTGTTAGGATATTTTGGTAAAACTCCTTGCGAACCTGATCCTGAATTAGTTAAATGGGCTAGTGAAAAATTAAATATGCAACCAACTACTGAAAAAGTTGTTGACTTGAATGAAAAAGATCCTGAAAAAGGATTAAAAGCTGCTGAAAAGAGATTAATAGCTGCAGGTCTTCCTGTAACTGATGAAAATCTGTTTATTGCTGCTGCTTGTAAAGATGGAAATGTTGATAAAGGTATAGATTTCTTATTGGGTAAAGGTCAAGTTTCTGTTAATAAAACTGCTGCAAAAGCACAAGCTTCAACTTCTGCTGCAGGTTCTTCAGATGGTTGTACAGTTACTGTTAACGGTAAAAAATATGCTGTTAAATTCCAAAATGGCAAAGCAGTTGTTAATGGTAAAGAATATAATGTAGATGTTAAAGATGGTATTGAAGAAACATCTGCAGCTTCTGCAAGTGGTGAAGGTACAGAAGTTAAAGCTCCAATGCCTGGAGCTGTACTAAGAGTACTAAAATCAGTTGGTGATACTGTGGAAGAAAATGAAGAGATTTTAGTTATTGAAGCAATGAAAATGGAAACACCAATCAAGTCTCCTGTTGCCGGAACTATAACTTCTTTGGCTGTTGCTCAGAATGATAAAATTTCTACAGGTCAAGTATTGGCAACAGTAGGTTAGGAGGTTTTAAATGCAATTAACAGAAGGTTTAGAACAACTTTGGCAATCAACAGGTATTTATAATTTCATTAAAACAGCTACTGAACATGTAGATGGTACTTGTGTTGATCAATTTTTGACTCATTTCGGTCAGCCTATAATGATTCTTATTTGTTGTTTCTTATTATGGTTAGGAATAAAGAAACAATTTGAACCATTGTTATTAGTTCCAATTGCTTTTGGTGGTTTATTATCAAATATTCCAATGCCATTGGGTGAAGAAATAGCAGGTCCAAACGGATTTTTAGGTATAATCTTCGCCGCTGGTATTGATAAAGGTTTGTTCCCATTGATTATATTCATGGGTGTTGGAGCAATGACCGATTTCGGTCCTTTAATTGCAAATCCTAAAACTTTACTTCTAGGTGGTGCCGCACAATTTGGTATTTTTGGTGCTTTATTACTTGCTTTGGTTTTAGGTTTTGATATGCAAGCTGCAGGTTCAATTGGTATAATTGGCGGTGCTGATGGTCCTACATCTATATATGTAACAACAAAACTTAAACAAGAATTGTTAGGTTCAATAGCAGTTGCTGCATATTCTTATATGGCTTTAGTTCCTGTTATTCAGCCGCCTATTATGAAATTATTAACTACTGAAGCTGAACGTAAAATTCAAATGACTCAGCTAAGAGAAGTCTCAAAAAGAGAAAAAATTGTATTCCCTATTGCAGTTCTTGTTCTTTGTTTGATATTCTTACCTTCAGCTTGTCCATTAGTTGGGGCTTTAACATTTGGTAATCTATGTAAAGAATGTGGTGTTGTTGATAGATTGTCTGATACAATGCAAAATGCCTTGATTAATATAGTTACTATCTTCTTAGGATTGACTGTTGGTTCAAAATTGCAAGCAGATCATTTCTTAACAATTGAAACTTTGAAGATATTATTCTTAGGTATTGTTGCATTCTCATTAGCTACAGCAGCTGGGGTAATAATGGCTAAAATAATGAATTTATTCTTAAAAGAAAAAATTAATCCACTTATTGGTTCGGCTGGCGTTTCTGCTGTACCAATGGCAGCACGTGTATCTAATAAATTAGGTTTAGAAGCAAATCCTCAAAACTTCTTATTGATGCACGCAATGGGTCCAAATGTTGCAGGTGTAATCGGTTCTGCAGTTGCTGCCGGTGTATTACTTGCTTTAATCCCGCACTAAAAAATAGTTTTCTCGGAGGTTTAAACCTCCGAGAATTTTAAATAAAATTAAAGGTTGTAAAAATATATACTCAAGTGAAAGGAGAAAAGAAAATGAGTACAATTGAATATTTTTCAAACTCAGAAGAATTGCATAAAATGATGTCTCCTGCAAGAGCAACGTTAACTGCTCCATTCTTCGGAAACAATGTAGAACATGTAAAATCTGTAGCTGAAGCTTATAAATTAGCAAAAAACAGCCCGGGTACTGTAGAATTGACAGGTATGCCTGTTTATATGCCTGAAAAATTAGGTTTGCCTCAAGGTGCTAACCAATTATTATTCAACGATGGTACTGTAGTTGGTCGTTGTGCTGCTGCCAGAAAAATTGTTGGTGAACCAAATTGTGATTTGGCTTATTTATTACCAATTATCAGAGAAGCTGTATACAACACTCGTGACCGTTTAATGTATTCAACAGAAGTTGTTGTTGGATTAGAAAATGACTTTATGATTAAAGCTCATTTATTAATTCCTGAAGGTTTTGAAAATGTTATGTATTCTTGGATGTTAAACTTCCAATACATTAACGAAGTATATGCACAAATGTATGCTGATTCAAGAAAAATCAATGAAGGTGATATTTATGTATTCTCTGATCCTGATTGGAGTCACCCTGATTTCCCATACGGTTTAACATTCTTTGATCCTGAACATAACTGTGCAGCTATTTTAGGTATGAGATATTTCGGTGAACACAAAAAAGGTACATTAACTCTTGCTTGGGGTGCTGCTGCAAGAAATGGTTATGCTTCTTGTCATGGTGGTATGAAAAGATATAACCTTGATGATGGTAAATCTTTCCAAGTTGCTGTATTTGGTCTATCTGGAAGTGGTAAATCTACAATTACTCATGCTAAACACAATAATAAGTATGATATTACGGTTCTTCACGATGATGCGTTTATTATTAATGTTGAAGATAAATATACAATTGCATTAGAACCAGCTTATTTTGACAAAACTGCAGATTATCCGATAGGTTGTGATGATAACAAATATATTTTGACTCAACAAAATAATGGTGTGATCGCAATGGCTGACGGTAAAATTGTTTCTGTTACTGAAGATATCAGAAATGGTAATGGTCGTGCAGTAAAATCTAAATTATGGTCACCAAATAGAGTTGATAGAATTGATCAACCTATCAATGCTATTTTCTGGTTGATGAAAGATCCTACTATACCTCCTGTATTGAAATTATCAGGTGCTTCTTTAGGTTCTGCAATGGGTGCTACTCTTGCTACTAAACGTTCATCTGCTGAAAGACTTGCTAAGGGTGTTGATCCGAATGCTTTAGTTGTTGAACCATATGCTAACCCATTCAGAGTTTATCCTTTAGCTGTTGATTATACAAGATTTAAACAATTAATAGAAGATGGTGTTGATTGTTATATCTTGAATACTGGTGAATTTATGGGTACAAAGGTTAAACCTGCTCATACTCTAGGCGTAATCGAAGCTATTGTTGAAGGAAGTGCTAAATTCCATAAATGGGAAAACTTCTCCGATATCGAAATTATGGATGTTGAAGGCTTTGATGCTTCATTCAGTAACAAAGAATATGCTTCTCAATTTGTTGCTCGTATGAACGATAGAATTAATTTCGTAAAATCAAGAGAAACTGAAAAAGCAGGTATAGATAAACTTCCAGCTGACGCTTTAGAAGCTTTGGAAAAAGTTGTTTCACAAGCTAAAGTTGGTGTTGGTGTTTAATTAACTCCTAGCTTTATAATAAATTTTGAAGACCAAGACGTTGGTTAACAAAAGAAGAAAGAGCATACTGACGAGTATGCTCTTTCTTTATCTTGTTGAACGTTCTTTTTCATTTGCGTCTTCACTATTGTTGTTTGCCAAGTAGGTATCTCTTGGAATATCACTTGAACCTCCACTCCATTCGTTCATACGTATCCAGCCGGATATTTTGCTGTAAGAACTTGAGCCGATTTCATATTTTCGCTCTCTTACCGCATCTCCGGAATTACCTTCTATTGTATAAATATATTTATCATCGACTCCGACTACAATGCCGGTATGGGATGCTCCGTTACTTTTTTGTATCATAATATCGCCTGGTACAGGAGTATATGTTCCTACTTCCGAATAATAGCCGGCTTCTTTTGCTTGAGTTCTTAAACCTGATACACTTGCATCAAAGTTAAGTGGACTTGCAGTTCCATCTTGTCCTTTTCCGTATAGCCAAGAAACGAAGGCTGCACACCACGGTACCCCCGCTCCTCCACCATATTTTTCCATTGTTCCTCTATTATCGCCGCCATCTTCGTATACTCCAAGCTGCGAATAGGCAAGTTCAATTGCCGTTCTTGTCAAATCTGTTAAACCATCCAGTACATATTCTTTTGCTATTTCTTTATTTGATAAGTTGTTTATTGCTGTGTTTATTTCATTAACATAATCTTGTGCAGTTTTGATTTCAGATTTTATAGCAGTTGTTGCTGCTTCTTTATATTCATTGTATTCATCTTTTGCTTCATTATATGCATCCTGGTATTTCTGTATTTCTGGATACTTCTCCACAATTTGAGCTTCAAGTGTCGTCATTTGATTATTTAATTCATCTAATTCGCTTTGAAGGGTTTGTTTTTCTGTGTTTAAGTTTTCTAGCTTATCTTGAGCATCGTTCCATGCTTGTTCAGCATTTCTCTGTGCTTGCTCAGCTTCTGTTATCCTAGATTGTAGTTCTGCAATTTTTGAATTTAATTCAGCTCTTTTATCACTGTCCATTTCAGTGCTATTTGCACTTTGCAGTGTAGCAAGTGAATCTTCTAATGTTTGTTTTGTTGAAACACTATTTTTATATGCAGTTTCTGATTCTGAGACAATTCCTTCCTGATCTGCAATTTCTTGATCTTTTAAGTTTATTAAATCTTCTTGAGAACTAATACTCTGCTCCAAAGAATCAACTTGTGTAGCCATATCTTCATCAACTTTTTTAAGTTCTTCAAAATACGTATCATAAAGATTTTCTATATTTTCATTCATTGCTTGAAGATTTTCTTCAGAACCATCAAGTAAAGAAGACAAAATATTTTGTTTTTCTCCTAATTCGGATTTTGCGGTTGTAAGCTCTGAATCTAATTCACTTTTTGTCATGTTATCAAGAGTTTTTTCTTGAGTAGAAGAACCGGATGTTTGTGATCTTGTACTCCCTCCAGAACTTCCACTTCTTGCGCCAGGTGTTATAGGAGTTTCTTGTTCAACACTTTCTTTTATAGATTCGGGAGTTGCTATTTTGAATGTACCATCTTTAATATCTTCAGTTGCATTTATTATGTCATCTAATGAAATGCTTTCTTCATTTGAATCGAAACCTTTTATTGTATTAAAAAAGCTCGTTAATTCTTCATCGTTTATTTCTCCATTCCCATCTATATCTATACTTTTTTTAAATGTTGCATCTTGAAGTAAATCATTTAACAGTTCAGTAATAATTTCACTATCTTCAAGATTTATATCTGTTTGGTTTTCCAAATCTAATTCATCTTCTTCTGGTTCATTTTCTTTTTCTGCATCTGGGGCTGTTAGTTTTCCATTAATTAATTCCAGACGTAAAAGATCTTCAATATCTTCTGAATAAAGAGTATAATCCCAATTAAGTTCATCAGTTATATAATCTTTAAATTCATCAGCATACATGAAAATACTAATTTCAGAGTCATTTAGTTTATAATCATTTCCAGACTCTTTATTAATTTCTTCAAGATAAGCTTTAAACTGAATTTTTAGTAGTTCAAAATTCATTTTTCTTCCTGCCAATATTAATCATTAAAATTATTATCGACATTTTAAAGAAAAAGTTTAGATTTTTTATCCAAAATCAATACATGTTACAAAATATTTCTATTTTTACAACAATATTTAGTACAAGAATTGATAAACTTTTCAAGTTGAATATAAATAGTTTTCTGTACAAATTATTTTTGATATTATGATAAAATTAAAATTCGTAAGCCATAACCAGATATCTTATAGGAAAGTTTTTATATGATATTTTTTTTCAATAAAAATAATTTTTGTAAAGCACCTTTCGAGCAAATTATAATACAACAAAATGGCGATATCAATTTTTGTTGTCCTCCTCTATGGAATGAAAATCCGGTACTTGGAAATATATTTAATAATCCATTTGAAGAAATATGGAATTCTGAAAAAGCAAAAATAATAAGAGAAAACACGCTAAAAAACAGATATCCTGATTGTAAATATGAACTATGTAATATGAGGGTCAGCGGAGATTCGATAATTAAAAGTTTTATATCAAACAAACAAATTAAATATAAAGCCAAAATGTCGACTTATCCCAAATTTGTTATATTTAGCAATGATTATGAATGTAACGTCAGTTGTATAACTTGTAGAAAAGATGTCTATAAAAATGAAGTATCAGATATCACAAAAATTCAAGAAAATATAGAAAAAATTTTTCTTCCTATATTAAAGGATGCAGAAATTGTCATGATTAACCAAAGCGGAGAAGCATTAAGTAGCAAATTATCAAGAACAATGATAAAAGCAATTTCAAAGTCTTATCCAAATATTAAATTTGCACTATTGACAAACGGGATCCTATGTAACAGAGAAAATCTTGCAGAATTAGGAATAGAAGAAAAAATCAGTTCTGTTATAGTAAGTTTAAATGCAGCGACAAAAGAAACATACGATAAGTTCGTAATAGGTGGTAACTACGAATTAGTTATAAAGAATTTAAAATACTTGAAAGAAAAGATGAAATCTGGAACGTGTAATTGCGTAATTATTAGTTTTGTAATTACATCCATTAACTATAAGGAAATACCAGAATTTATTCAATTTGCTAAAGAAAATGGATTTTATATTCAATTTTTACACTATGTTGATTGGGGTGTTGAACTAAGATATCCAACAGATTATTTAGCTGTACATAAACCAACACACCCAGAATTTAAAAATTATATAAAAATATACAAACAATATATAATCCCCTACATGAAAAATTCTTTTGACTACTTAAAACACTCACAGTAATGATGTCAAACAGAACATTTTATGTGATATAATGCAACTATGAAAAGTTTAATTTTATTTCCACCTCAGTGGATTCCAACAAATCCATATTTTTCAGTACCAATTTTATGCGGTCAATTGGAAAGAGCATCGATTGCTTATGATTGTTATGACTTGAATATTGAATTTTATAATGAAATATTCACCACAAAATTTCTCAGAGAATGCTTAGAAAAAGCTCAATTTCAAAGAAAAATTATTAATTCAAAAAAAAATTGGAACTGTAATATATCAAACATAGAAAATAAAATATTATTAAATAAACGGAAAATACTAAATGAATACATTGATAAAAAACAAAAACACGCAATTCAAGCCATTCAATATATTGAAGATGCAAAAAATATACTAAGGAGTAATGAATTTTATAATTTTGGCTCATACTATAAAGCACATCGAATAATAGAATACGCATTAGAACTTGCTTCATTGCCCTTTGCGCCTTCTAAAATAAAACTAACAGACTACAATAATCCTTTATTTAAAGCAAATTATAATGAAATTATATACCAAATTGATAAAAGAGATATTAACCCTTTTATAGATTTTTTTGAAAACAGATTTAAAGATAAAAAAATAGACCACGAATTGATTCTTATTTCAATTACAGCAAAATCTCAACTGGTACCAACATTTACCTTGATAAATATATTAAGAAATAAATTAAAGTATGACGGACATATTTCAATTGGAGGAAATTTAATAAATAGAGTTTTTGAAAATTTTATAAAACATTCTGAAGTTTTTGACAGTTATATTGATTCTTTACTAATAGGGGATGGAGAAGAAAATATTGTCAAACTAGCTCATACTATAGAAAAAAAAGAAAGTCTTTCTAATATTCCTAATCTAATATATAAAAACAAACATTCTATTTGCAAAAATGATATAAAACCTTTATCTAATATTAATTTAATAGCTTACCCTTCTCTAAAAGGTTACGATTTAAGTAAATACTTTTCACCGGAAACTATAATGTTAATACAAGCTACGAAAGGTTGCTATTGGGGACAATGTACTTTTTGTGATTTAACATATGGTAAAAATTTTAGCGAAAAACAGATTAACAAATTAGTAGATGAAATTCAATATTTCTATGAAAAATATAATATTAATAAATTTTGGTTTATCGATGAAAGTATTTCAGCTAAATATTATTTAGACTTTGCAAATGAAATTCTAAATAGAAATTTGAAAATTAATTATTATGGATTAGCAAGATTGGAAAAAAATTTTACAAAAGAAACTTGTAGTATATTATATAAATCAGGGCTCAGAAATCTTATGTGGGGATACGAATGCGCTTCTGAACGAGTATTTAAGTTAATGAATAAAGGAGTTAATCCAAATACAAGACTGCAAATATTAAAGAATGCCCATGAATCTTTAATCTGGAATCATATCTTTCTCATTTTTGGATTTCCTTCTGAGAGTAAAAAAGAAGCAGAAGAAACTATATCTACAATTATTAGAAATAAAAAAATTATAGACAGTTATCATGCTCATCTTTTCTCACTACAAAAACATTCCTTAATAATAAAAAAACATAATTTATACAACATAAAAGAATTTGTCGAAAATGAAGAGTTTGAAGAATGTTATAATTTTATATATGGTAAAGAACCCTTTTATGTTTCCCAAAAAGTTCTTTTAGAAAAACTGTATATATTGTCTAAAAAATTCTGGAAAAAAAATAATACAAATATATACAAATATTTATTGAGCACTGACTTCCTCTTATATTTATCTAAATACGGAATTGATTGGTTAAAAGTATCAAAATATAATTTGCTGAATAAAAGAAATCAAGGATAATTATCTTAATAGATATATGTTTCTTTTACTTTTTTTTCTATACACTCTTTGGCTGAAAAAATCATATTATCAGTAATAAAGCTGTTTGTTCTAATTCGATATATAAAAAATGGACATTTTGCACACATTGAATTATTATCAACTTCTTCTTTCTTGCACAATATATTTTTAGCATGAACTACGATTGAACTATTTAAGACATCCTCTAAACCATTCTCAAAAACATTTAATCCAGTATCATAATATTGCGAACAACAGCCCAAAAAAGTACCATCACACTGAATTTGCGGTTCAAACCAAAGCTGTGTACAAGAATCCATCCTCTTAATTTGTGGTTCAATATTTAAACTATTATCCACTACAATCTTAGATAAATTAAGTTCTTTTGCAACATATTCCGGATTATTTATTGGCGAATAATCGTGAAAAAGATTACGTTTAAAATATAATCTCATTTTTAGCTCCTTGGCTAATTTCTTTACCATAGGGATTTCGTGTTCATTATGACCAAAAATTATAAACTGAAAATATAGAATTGGATACATTGAATTAAATTTTTTCTTATAAAAGTTTAATCGCTCTATATTTTCTATAACTCTGTTTAAATTTCCACCTACTCGATATATTTTATAAGTTTCAGGAGTTGCTCCGTCTATTGCAACATTCAATGAATGAAACTTATATTTCACCATTGCTTCAAGTACTTCATTTGAAACATAATTAAAATTAGCCCCATTTCTTGCAGTAAGAACAACTTTATGAATATTCGCAATTTTTATAATCTCTTTTAATTCAGGATTTAAAAAAATTTCTCCATTATTTGATAACTCTATTATCTTAATAAACGGATTTTTTTTTAAAAATTTATAAAAATCATCAGAGGAAAGATACCTCACGGCAGGCGGATTTTCATTATAAAATTCTTCTATCTTACAACAGGGACATTTTAGTTGACATATAATACACGATTCTAATCTTGCTATTTGGGGTAAGAACTTTTCTTCCATTTTCCCTACTTCTATTATTTTTTTATAATATCATATACTACACGTTTTAACATATTCTTTTCCATATTTTAGTATATACAAAAAGATATAATCTGTTAATAAAAAAGAAGTCAAATGAATTTTATTACCATTTTTGCATAAACAATCCTGGTAAATTTTCTTTATTTCTTTTAATTTATCACTATCTAAAATATCACCATTTATGTTATAATGCGCCAAAAATGTTTCATCTTTCGTAATCTCACTAATACCATACTCTGTATAATTATCAGTTAAAATGGAAGTTTTCTCCATAAAAAACCTTGAAATTGTATAACCCATAATATATTTCCAATTTGCTTTTACGAACTCAAATGTATCTTTAGCTTCTTCAAAAGTTTGAGAAGGTAAGCCATTCATAATAAATACAAAATTAGAAATACCAGCCGAATCTGAATCTTTTAATATTTTTACAATATTAGTATTTTCTGTTCCCTTATTAATAAAATTAAGCAACCTTTTTGATGAAGTTTCTAAACCCCATTGTATAAGCTCACAACCTGACTCATGTATTAATTTTAATAAATCAAGTGAGAAATCATCTTCAAATCTCGCAAAGGCAATGTATTTTATATTTAACTTGTGACTGATAAATGCATTTGCCAATTGCTTAAAAAATTCCGGGGGAATCGCATCATCCGTAAATCTGAAATATTTAATATTATATTCTTTAATATAATATTTTATTTCATTTACAATTTCTTCTATTTTTCTATGTGCATATCTTTTCTTGTATGAAAAAGAACAAAAAATGCATTTCCCCCAATAACAGCCTTTTGACATTTGTAAAAGCATCACTATATCAGGAGAAAAATATTTATCTAAATAAAAACCTTGCAATGATGGACGTACTATTTTATCTACATTTATTTCAATATTCTTATCATTCTGGATAACCTCGAAATCATTTTTTTTGTATATTAAATTTTTCACACAATTTATTGGATATTTACCTTTAATTGCATTTACTATCTCAATAATTGATATTTCACCATCTTCTGGAATAATATAATCACAATATTCATCAAATATTTCTTTATGCTTTAATAAAGATGACTTAATTCTTGAAATAAGACTTCCACCTAATATAACCTTAGAATTTTCTCTTTGCTTTAATAATTTCGCGAGTGTCAATGCTGCTACAACTTGACTTTCTGCTGCAATTGAAATCCCATATATACTACAACCCATATACTGATTATGGAGTTTATTCTTAAAATAATCATAAAACATATTTAAGTCAGAATTTTCAACCTGATACTTAATACTTTGGTATGACATATCAAATAACGAACTATAATATCTTCCTGTATCAATACAGCTTGGATAAAATGGCAAAGAAATAATGTCCAAAGCAAGTTCAATAATTATTTTTGCTTTATACAATAGTTTAGGATTATAGTATTTTTCTGATTTCATAATATTTAGAGCAATATGAATATCATTAATTACTTTATCAAGAAGATTTCCATATTCAGAAAAATATTTAAGAATTTTCTCATATCTTAAAACAATAATTTTTTGTTCAAGACTAAGTGTTTCAAAGTTTTTTAGATGCAAAAAGTTATAATCTCTACTATATTTTTTAAGATAATCTTCTGCGAAGCGAACTGATTCTAATAACTTAGATTTTGTTAGATTATCATTATAAAAATTTATATTCAAATCACAACAAAAAACATCATACCCAGCTGATGACAACTGACCTGCCAACAATGGAACAGACAAATATGGAGCAGCAGGATTCCACTGCGGCGGAAAAAAAAGTACAACATCCATATCTATTCTACCGAGAACTATTTAATGGCGATTCTTTCACCCCAAGATTCAATATCAACAAAGAAGTCATCATCTTCTGAAAAATCAGCTTCTGTTAATGCTCTATCTTCTATATTAAGATTAGCAGCTCCCCCTGACATTTCAGAATTATCATCTTTATGTTTAAAAAATTTATCAAAAAACATTATAACTTTCCTTTTTCTTAATATTATTATAACATAATTATTGATGAAAATAAATAATGACATTTTTAAAAGTTACAAAATTAATATACTATTGTATGGAGACAGCGCATCTTCTTACATTATTGCCCAAAATATAAAAAAATCTCCAAAGTGTAAGAAATTATACATTTTTGGAAAAAATAAGATTGTTAAAAATTTAGGAATTCCTGTGGACTTAGATGGAAATGAATTAGTAAATTTTGCATTAAAAAATAACATCAATCTATTCATTTGTGATTCTGAAATAAATGCAAATGGTATTATTTCTGCATTTAGGAAACAAGGGATATTAACACTGGGCGCCACTAAATCTTGGGCCAGACTTGAATCCTCGAAAGAATTTGGTAAGATTTTTGCTTCAAATTTTAATATTCCCATTCCTAAATTTGAAGTTTGCAAAAATTTAGGAGAGTTAAATCAAAAAATAAAACTTTTTAATTACCCATTAGTCATCAAAAATGATGGATACGCTAAAGGTTTGGGCTCATATATTGTCGAAAATGCAGAAGATGTTATGGATGCATTAAATAAGATATCTATTCAAAATTTTAAAACAACCAAATCAGAATCTTCATTTAAATTAATTATAGAACAGTACATCACAGGTGAAGAATTATCAGACATTTGTATCTGGAACGGAACAAATCTTATACCATTATGCTGTATAAAAGATTATAAAAAGATTTCTAAAAATTCGAAGATAAATACGGCAGGTATGGGTGCATATTATTCAAAATGGCTTATTGATGAAAACAAGCAAAATCTTATTAATGATTATCATAAAAAACTTGAGACGGCATTGCTTAATTTAAAAGCAAAATTTACTGGTCCAATATACTCAGGATTAATATTTTCTAACAATCAATATCATTTATTGGAATATAATATGAGATTTGGTACAACGGAATCGGCAATTATATTTTCAAACTTAAATATTGACTTTGTTGATTTTGCCATTAACATAGCAACCTCTACACCCTTTGAAACAATACCATTCAATGAAAATAATCCTTTAATAACTGTCGCATTATATCCAAATGGTTATCCATATGATATAAAGAATACAGTTATTCCAAAAAGCATTATAGATAAATTTATACAAGAAGACATCAGTGTACTTTTTAACAAAACTAGAACCCAAAACACAAATTATATACTAGAAGAAGGCTCCTGCATATATCTTGTTTGTAAAGAAAACAAAAAAAGCATTCTATACAATATTATAGAATCAGAACCACTTTTCAAAAATATTGTTTACAGAACAGATATTGGCTTATAGAATTTCAGGGATATTTGCTTTGACCGGATCAAATTTATAATTTTTTATATAATTTCTGCCATACTTAATAACATATAAAAATAAATATTCATCAGGTGTAAGAATTTTCCATAGAGTTAGTTTATTTTGTTGCAAATATGTTTTATGTAACGCCATAAGTGCTTCTTCAGTTTTTTGTTTCGATGTTATATTAGACTTATATTCAAGATTAGGCATTAATTCTTCTTTATCTTCTATGTCATATATGTATAATTCATCAGGATTTTTACTCAAATATGAATGTTTATTTAGTGTAAACGGCTGTGCGGAATAACTATCAATTGTATTTATATTTTTAAGAATAAAATCAAGAGTTATATTAGAATCAATTTGAGTTTCTCCAGGAAAACCGAAAATAAAATATGCATGATTCCAAATATTCTCGCTTGCAGAAGAGCTTAGAAGAGTACGGACATTTTCAATATTAATACCCTTATTCATTAATTCCAAAACTTTTGGTGAAGCAGACTCTATTCCCCACAATAACATTTTCAATCCTGCTTTTTTTAATTTTTTAAAAAGAGACAAGGAAAAAGTTTTTTCACATCTCACCATAGAATAAAATGATATATTTAAATTTCTTTTAATCAATTCATCAGATAATTTATCATATAATAATGGTGAAACTGCATTATCAACAAATTCAAAATTTGATATATTATATCTTTTTTTCAATTTTTCTATTTTTTTAACAATATTTTCGACCGAATCTTGTATATAATCAGTTTTCCCATAAAAAAAGTCACAGAAAGTACATTTTCCCCAATAACAGCCTTTTGTTAATTGCATTGGAATAATAATTTCAGGAATAAAATAATTCTTAAGATTGTATCCATCAAAAGATAATTCAGAAATTGAACTCATCATATTAAATGGCTTCATTTCATTACAAATAATTTTATTATATTTATTTTTATAGAATAAACCATCAACATCATCAAAGCTTTTTTTATTTTCAATCGCACTTGCAAGTTTGATAATTGAATATTCACCATTTCCTACCAAAAGTGAATCTGTATATTTATCAAATATTTCATTATATTTAAATACAATATCCTTAATCCTTGTAACTAAATTTCCTCCAAATGTAATATGTGCTTTATTGTATTCCTTCAACAATTTTCCTAATGTAAATGAAGCAATTAATTGATTTGTATGAGCAATTGATACTCCAACCAGATCATAATCATCAATATTTTTTTTAGCAAGCCTTTTCTTTATATAATCAAAAAATATATTCTTACTTGGGTTATCACATATTTCCTTAATATTTTCATAGGTCATATCTTTGCTCGGATATGAAAAATCAGATAATGAAATTTTCACAGGATAATATTTTAATGATATTATTTCCAATGCATAATTAATAACCTTTTTAGCTTTTAAAAATAATACAGGATTATAAAAATCATTACTTTTCAAAATAGACTTGGCTTCTTCGACATATTTTAATGCAAAATCTATTTTATACTTTTGAGAACATAATAATGTTGATATTTTATCATATCTATCATTTGGCAAAACACAATTCCGATATTCTTTCATTAGTAAATCGACAACAGATTTTATATTATCAATTGTTAAAATATCATTGTAAAACTCAACATTTAAATCCCAACCTTCAGCTTCAAATCCTGCATTTTGCATCTGTGAAACAAGTAAAGGAACAGATAAGTATGGAGTTGCAGGATGCCATTGCGGCGGAAAAATCAACAACGTTTTCATTTACTTTCCTTTTAAAATTTTATTATAAATAGAATATTAATCAGTTATTTAGTATAATAGTTGAAAAAGAATATGTAGTAAATAGTACAAAATAAATATGTATACAGATTTTTATAACAAACACCAATTTGAAAGAATTGAAATTCATGTTGTAAATCATTGCAACTTGAATTGTTTTGGTTGCGCACATTTTTCTAATATTTGTAAACCGTATGAAATAGAAATTAAAGAATTTGAAAAAAATGTTTCAATAGTAACAGAAAAAGTAAATTATAAGTTGCTTAATATTTTAGGCGGCGAACCACTTTTACATCCTAATATTGATATATTATGTGATAAAGCCAGAAAAATATGTCCTAATATAATTATTACATTAACAACAAACGGAATCCTTTTACCTCAAATGAAAGAAAAATTTTGGCAATCATTAAAAAGAAATAATATACAAATAAGACTTTCTATATACCCATATACAATGAAAAAAGGACGTAAGCTCATTGATTTAATACACAAAAATGAAGTTAAAATATGGGACATTTGGGATGGTCGAAAATTTTATCTTAGAAAAACCAAATATTTTCATAATAATGCTGAAAAAACTTGGAAAAATTGTGATGCAAAAATATGTCATCAAATATATAAAGGCAAACTCTATATATGTCCAATTTCTGCTTATGGAAATTTTTATAACAATTATTTTAATAAAAATTTCTATTTTGACGATGGAATAGACATATATAAAAATTCATCAGAACAAATATACAATTTTTTAAATAAATCATCCCCAAATTGTGCTACTTGCACAAATAATGGTCGTGTTATAAATTGGAAATTATCAACTTTTAATGAGGAAGAATGGGATGCGTAAGAATATTTTCAATTATTTCAGATTGGAATAAATTTAACTTTTTATTTGCCTCCATCATAAGTTTAAGCCCACTTCTTACCCTTTTATCATTATACTTCCCAATTGGATATTCTTCAAAAAGATTTATTATTTGATATAATACATCATTATTTTCAAAAAATCGTTTTAAAAGCCCATATTTTATTTCATTGTTAGCTAGTTGTGTTAACTTATTAGCTTTTGTACAATTCGAAATTTCTTTTATTCTTAAATTTGATTTTACTAAATATTCTGGGATTTTTTCAACTTTAAGTTTTCTTGAAATAACTTCATACAAAAGGTAATAATCATAAGAGTAGGGAAGGGAAGATTGTATTATTATATCATTTTCTTTCAATAACTTGTTATTTATTAATATGGACGGGAAATAAATAGGATTAAAAAAATTCAACCAGAATTCCAAATCTTCTTGTTTATATATTTTATTAATAAACAAATTTTTTCTCATCAAAGATTTTTTAAACTCAACAAATGTCCCCAAAATCGCAATATTCTTATTCCGTTTTATATACTCAATTTGCTTTTCATAGCGAAATTTATCTGAAATATCATAAATACTATTAATTACAACATATTTTCCGTTTGCAATAGAAAAAGCTTCTTTTATATGATTTGCTGTCGATTTCCCTGAAGAATCTTTTAAATAAATAATTTTTATATTAGTCTTTACATACTGCTTAAGCCAAATATAAAAATTTGTATCATTACTACTATCTATTATTATTAATTCAAAATTTTTATATGTCTGATTTAAAATAGAATTAATTGCATCAAAAGTATATTTACAAATCTTATTTATTATCAAAACTGCAGATAACTCTATTTCGTTAACATCCGGAAACATTGCCAATATCCTCTTTTTATTCTATTATTATTATATTAGAAAGATTTATAATAGTGAATTTAATTAAAATTATATATGACTCTTTTAAGTATAAAACAATAAATACATTATTCAAATGTAGGTATAACAATTTAGAATATTCTTTTCTAAAAAAATTACCAAAAGAGGAATATCCTTTTTATTTAAAAAAAATATATAAATCAAAAATGAAATGCAATTTAAACTTAAAAAATCCAAAAAGATTAACGGAAAAAATTCAATGGTTAAAATTGTACGATAATTTAGAAGAAAAAACTTACTATACAGATAAGATAAGTGTTCGAGATTATTTTATAAAAAAATTAATATCTGAAGGAATACAAGACGGCGCAAAATATTTAAAAAAAGTTTTGGGAATATATAACTGCTTCGATGAAATTGACTTTCAAAAACTTCCAAATAGTTTCTTTATGCAAACTAATCATGGTGCAAAAATGTTATTAAAAGTCAAGAACAAAGAAATCTTTTTACAAAATGCATATGAGATTACAAGAAAAAGGTTCAATGATTGGCTTGATTATAATTTCGCATTTTGTGCAGGGTTTGAGCTTCAATATAAAAATATTCAACCTAAAATAATTATTGAAAAACTATATAGAAATACAGATAACTCTCCAATAGTAGATTATATGGTGTATTGCTTCAATGGAGAGCCCCAAATATGTGAGTCATTGTGTTTTGCAAGCACATATCAAAAAAATAAAATTGCATTTTATGATTTAAACTGGAATGTAATCCCTGTATATCAAATTAAGGAATTAAAAATTTCCCCTGTTGCACAACCTTCTAATTTAAAAAAAATGATTGAACTAGCAAGAATATTATCAAAAGATTTCAAATTCGTAAGAGTAGACTTTATAGAAGTTGATAATCAATTATACTTTTTAGAATTAACATTTACTCCGAATTCAGGCTTAGTTCGTTTTATACCTGATAAATATGATTTTATCTTCGGAGATTATTTAAAATTATGAAATCACTAATCACAGTATTACCTTTTGATATAGCACCTGATTCAATTCCATTAGCGCTTCCTTTATTACTTGCACAAATGGAAAAAGCAAAAATCAATGTAAAAGGCATAGATTTTAATGCAGAATTGTATAATAAAATACTAACACCAAAATATTTTAAGGAATGTATTAAAAATATAAAAAAAGAATATGAAATTCTCAAAACCAAAACAAACTTTAATGAAGCTGAAAATCAGAAAAAAAGAATATATGAAAAAATCATAAACAATCCAGAGAAAATAAAATATTTAATTAACAATTTCTCAAGAATAAAAAAAGAATATTTAAATAAAGAAATTAGTTTAGGAACAAGAATTCCAAAAGAAATCATTGAAATATTAAAGGTTGCCTTTGCACCATTCTCCCAATTTGCTCCGTGGAAATCATTTTCATACTCATATAACTATTCAGAAATAGTTGACTTCGCAGATAGCAAAGATAACAACATTTTCTACAACTTCTTATTAAAATACGGGCATAAATACAATTTTAATCAATATGACTTTGTAGGAGTTTCCTTACCTTTTGAGAATAGCATATATTATGCTTTTACTCTTGGCAAATATATAAAAGAAACAACAAAAAATACAAAAGTTGTTTTTGGAGGCGCAATTATTACAAGACTCTGGGACGATTTTATCAAGTTTCCACAAATCTTTGACAAATATTGTGACAACATAATTGTCGGTGATGGAGATAAGGCAATAATAGAATATTCTAATTATATAAAAGGAAAAGTTTCTGAAAAAGAAGTTTCAGGTTTAGTATACAGAGACAGTAATGGTATTTTACAAAAAAATCCGGTAGATAACATAGAGATAAACTCCATTATGGAACCTTCTTATAAAAAAATTAATCTGAAGAATTATCCCAAAAACGTACTTTTAAATATACAGTTTTCTAGAGGCTGTCCTTGGGGGAAATGTGCTTTCTGCACATTTTCATATCCATACAGAACCAAATTTTCAATACTAGATGTAAAATCAGCAGTTGATATGCTTGAAAATTTAGTCAGAAAATATAAAATAAAAGATTTTTACATAATAGATGAAACTTTAACATTCCGCTTTTTTGTTGACTTTGCAAAAGAAATAATAAAAAGAGATATAAAAATAAAATATGATTGCAGATTGAGATTTAGTAATCAATATACTTACGAAATTTTCAATTTACTTGCACAATCAGGACTTAGAAGTATTTTTTGGGGGTATGAAGCTGAGTCAGAAAGAATATTAAAAATAATGAATAAAGGTATAGATTATAAGACAAGAACTGATATATTAAAAAATGCAAAACAAGCAGGTATTATAAACAAATTAGGATTCATATTTGGCTTCCCGGGTGAAACAGAAAATGAAATTTGGCAAACAATTAACTTCATAAAAGACAATTACAAAAAAATATTTGATAGATTTAGCATATCAATCTTTTCTTTAGAAAAAAATTCCTATATAATAAGAGAACCGGAAAAATACGGGATTTGTAATATTTCTAAAAAAAGCGATTTTAGTATAGGTCACTACTACTCAGATAATACAATTTCTAGAGAACGAGTTTATCAACTGATAGATTTTTGCTTAAAAACAACAGATGAAAAAACAAATACTTAAGTCCATTCTTTTATATCTTTTTTAGAAAAATCCCAGTCAGTAACAATAGTTTCTCCATTCTTTTTTACAATGCAGTATCGACAAAACGGGCTTGGTTTATATAAAAACATAAAAATATCATTAATTTTATGCTTATTAGCCAAATCAATATAGTCTGCATCAACACGTTCCAGATTTTTATTAAAATATTGATTAAAATTATTAATACTAGCACAAATAGGACATTTATATAGCTTTCCATATTTTAAAACCGAGACAGATCCGGATTTACAATAATATGCATTTTTAATATCTTGGCTACCTGTTTCATCAAGATTATATTTATAACTTTTTCGTTCAATTTCTCCAATAAAACCTTTGTGATATGAAATATCAATATTATATGTACAAGCCTTTTGTTCTATCTTTTTATAATCCAAATCTATAGGATACTTTGTTAATGTAAGCTCAATATTATATTTTTTTATCGTTTGCCAAAACTCATCCGACATACTCAATAACAAAATTCCATTAGTCAAAAGTTCGATTTTTGTAGTATAGCTAGGAAATAACTTCCTTGTTATCTTCATAAATTTTACCAATTCTGGATGCAATAATGGTTCTCCTCCCATTAAAATAATTTTATGAGTACGTTTTTTTAATAATTTTGACAGTTTCTCACAATCTATTTCATAATGTTCTACATTATAATAAGCTGGTTCTGCAATCGGAGAAAATGTATTACACATTTGACAGTTTAGATTACAATGCTCGGTTAAATAAACACAAAAGTGAAATTTAAATTTTTTAAATATAAAATATTTTTTTATATGGAAGCGAATTGTTTTTAAAAAGTTCAAATTTTCTCTCCTTATAAATCAATCTTTTTTATATTTTGTAGAAATACTGGTGTTATTTTCTCCCAAGCGCTCGCAGATGGATGTTGAAACTTATCAATTTCTTTTGGGAGTTTAAATGTAGAATCAAAAACAATATTTTTTTCTTTTAGAATTTCATCTAAATAAATAATATAAATTCCTTTTTTTTGAAGATTAGGAATTATATTATCCATCTCAGGCGATGGTTCATACATAAATATGACAAATTTTGTATCTTTCCAATTTCTTTTTATATAATCATTAATCTTGTACATATGCTTTTCCAGCAAATTGTTTTTTTTCATTTGGACATTTGGCATTTTATTATATTGTTCATAAACAATTTGACTTATAATAAATGGAATTGGTAACCGCATAATATAAGAATATAATTCATTAATAACTAATTCTTTTTTTTGAATTTTATAGTACAAATAATCAATTACAGAGTATCCGCAACCTGTATACAAACGATTAACATGATCAGATATAAAAACATATATTACATATTCTGGATTCTTAATTTTATTTTTAATTTTTTCATTACTTAGAATATATATTATATGCTGAATTCCAGCTCCAATAAAAGCTAAATTATATACTGGACGATCCGTATTTGTGGCAAGTTGTCCAGAAAAAGCTTCTTGATTTGTCAAATGTTGACCATATGCATAAGAACAACCCAATAAAACAATCGGAGAAAACTTTGAATTTGCATTTGTGAGGAAACGTTCTTGAACTTCTTTTTTTTGTTGTATACGTGTAATATATTTTCTTTCAAAAGCTGATTTATAATTTAGATTATACCTTGATATATATGCTTTTATATAGGAAATGGTATTATTTAAGAGCATATTTTCTTTTTTTGACATATATATAAAGAAATAAATATCAAAAGACAAATAAATAATAATAAGAATAACTATATTTATTATAAGGATTTTTTTTATAAATTTACTATTCACCTAACTATCCTTGTTCTATCTTTTTTACATTCTCTTCTTTCCACATATGCCAAATTTTATAATTTATAGAATTTTTAATTGCTAATTTTCTTAGCAAAATAGCCATATTTATCTCTTTTTCAGTAATTGGACCAAAATGACTTCCATCACCATGAGAAGTATTATTTTCTACTGTAATCGCTATATTTTTAACTCCTGCCCATAGACATTTATCAATAAAACCTCTAATATCATTTTCATTACTGTTTAATGAGAAAAACACATATTTTATAGTTAAATTATCTGAATACTTAGCATACCTTTTTATATTTTCCCAAACAACATCGAAACAATCAACTCGTTTTACAGTTTTATATGTTTCTCTGGTTCCGGAATCAACGCTTATTATTAAATTTGCAGTACCATTTGCCAAACATTTTTCTACCAGATCATTGTATAATATTCCAGAAGAATTAATGACTTGCTTATACTTTCTTTCATATAGGTATGAACAACACCTGTCAAAATCCTTACATACAACAGGTTCTCCACCTGCCCAATTAAACAAACAATCTTCACCTATTAGTTTTGCCTTTTCAAACTTTTTTATTATAGGAAGAATATCAAAGGGAACATCCTGAGTTTTTACGATACAAGAACAATATACACAATTTGCATTGCATTTTGTAAAATGATTAAAAGAAAATCTCTTAATATTTCCTTCAAACTCCAAGTTTGGTACCTTTTGTTTTTTAAAAAAATCACAACCATCACAAACAGCCTTATTTGTTTGGTTTAAAGTCATTATCCTATCCAGTTGTTTTAAATATTCTTTCAAGTCAAATTTGTCATAATTATGATGTTTTGCAACATACATAATTGGTGGAGTATATGGTTCTAATGTACATAGACAACACACTCTAACCATTGAATACGTAAAATTAATTTCTGAAAACAGACTTGGGCAAAAATACAACTCTTTGCCTGCCCATTTTTTATTAAATTGAAATAGTAAAAACCTTTTATAAAAGTTAAAAAAAATATTTATCATTATCAATTAACCTCTAAAAAATCGAGAAAGCCAACTAAAAAAATATTCCTTGAGTTTATAACGAACATCATAATACCCTAAAGACCAAATATACTCATAATCAAAACCTTTCGTCATAAGGTATACAAGTGATGTTCCACTTGTGCGACCACCAATAAAATATTTGCACGAAGATAATATGTATAATGATAAAAGATATTCTTTTGCAAGTGTATAATGGTGATTTTTTCTATCTGTTTTAATTTGTGTCAAATAATGCTTTAAAGGAATTTTATCATATTTATACTGAGTATTTGGAATCATCATGTCACCAAACTCAGAAAGAAAACGATTGTATATTTGATCATCTTCTGTTGCCAGATATATTTTTTCATAATTTATTTTTTTTAATAACTCCTTAGCCTTATTTATAACTATTTCCGGTGATGGTTGTATTGGATGACAATATGGTTTTAAAGAATGATAATCGGTACCTCTACAAAGAATTCCCAATATATTTCTTTTATCACCTATTTTTTCTTTGAGTCCATTTTCCAAATATATTTGCATTTCTTTATTGAACACAAGATATTTTTTATATTCATCCACTAATGAGTTTGGTTCCCATCTTTTTGGATATATCGGCAACATAGAAACAGGAAAAGAATATCTTTTATCAGGCAAAAAAGTATTCTTGCTTAAAATAACATTATCATCATCACTTATATCATCCAAAGTCAAACCATTTGGCTGTTGAAAATAATACTCCCATATATTGTCTTTAAATTCTCTCAAATCCTTATAATATGGATTTTTATAATGTTTTAAATCAACTATAGGAATTAGATTGTTTTTATTTGCATAAATAATATGTGACAAAGTATGCTTTACTATAGCTGCAATACCATCCGTAGTATGCGTAACTCCTATTATATATATATTTCTCATTAGTTATACTCTTTTTTTCTTTACTACAGTAAGAACGAAATAATTTTAGCATAATCAATAAAAAAAACATATTATCTTAAACAAGTTATATTATGTTGTTCCTAATTGCATATAATAAAGAACCGCCGGTTGTAAACAGACAACCAGGAGGTGCACCTTTCATCATTGATTTTATATTTGTTTCTTCAATTATATTTTCATATTTGTCTGTATCTGTATTTTTTGCATAACCTGTTCTAATTGTCTTTTGGACAAAGGCTTTTGATATATTATACTTTTCCGGATGATTAAACATCATAGTATTTTCTAACAATTGAAACTGATGAATATGTGCAAAATATATATAGTCTGAATAATTATGAATAAAATCCAAAGTACACTGTAATTCGCTTTCTGTTTCATTTGGAAAATCAACTATCAATGTAATATTATTTTTAATACCTATCTTAGAAGCAATTTGTAAAATCTTTTTAGCTGTTTTTATATTTAAACCCTTATTTATATAATTTAATCTTTCATCATTTGTACTTTCTAATCCCCATATAACCAAACGCAAACCAGAATCATACAATAGCTTTAAAAAATCCTCTGACATATCCTCTTCAAATCTCAGAAATGTCATATAATTAATATCTAATTGTTTTTCTATTATTATTGATGCAAGTTTCTCTGCATATTTTGTAGGAATACAATCATCCATAAGATGAAAATATTTAACATTATACTTTTTACTTAAAATTTCCAATTCATCAGCAACATCTTCAGGCTTTCTAAAAAGAAATCCATCATGTAATGTTGGTCTTGTACAGAAAGAACATTTATGCCAATAACATCCTTTTGTTGTTTCTACAGACAAAACCATAATTGGGGTAAAATACTTTCTAAAATCAAAATCATCATATTTAGTTATATATTTAGGTATTATTCCTTTTAACTTACTTTTGTTTCTTTGTAAATTCCCATTTTCATCCACATACTCAACATTTCTGATTTGAGAGATTTTAATTTTACCTTCAATATAATCTGCAATATCAGAAATTGGAAATTCTCCGGAACCAAAAATCACAAAATCCGCAACCTGCTTATGAAATTTCAATTTATCACTTATTTTTTTATCATAGAAATAATTTATACACGTACCGCCAAAACATATTGGAACTTTCGTTCTTTTTTTAAGCAATTTTGCTATTTTTATAGAGTAAAAAAACTGATCAACATCACTCATTGACAACCCTATAAAATCAGCGTCTACTCTTAAAACTTTATCAATCCATTTGCTAAAAAATTCTTGAAATAAATTTTTGTATATATTCTGTAATTTTAAAAGTAACTCACTATATATAAGTACCTTATGATGATATATTTTTACTTCCCAAGAATTAAAATATCTGTTTTTATCTTTAGTAATCCTCTTATATTCCTTACAATATTCTCTAGTCTTATATATGTCATATCCTGTTTTACGTGCATATTGTATTATTTCAGAATATATTTTAATTTTTTCATCTTTATCCTTAATTCCATCCGCCTTATAATCCATACTATACATACTCACTTCTTTTTCTAATGAAGAAAAAAGTGAAATAAATTTTCGTATAAATTTATCAGAAAAAATAAAATGATAAAATTCTATATTTAAATCAATAATCTGAGTTTTGTGATTTAGTGTTTTGAGGTAACCAGCAAGTATGGGTAATGCCAATGGTGGGAACATATTAAACCAAGTTGGCGGATTTATAAATAATGCTTTCATATGGTACTCCACATAATATTATACTAACACAAAGATATTATTGTTATGCTTCTTCTATAATTTTAATATTTTCATTAGTCCATTGATGAGACAATGTATATTCAATAGAATTTTGTTGTGCCAGCTTTTTTAACAATATAGCCATCTGCAATTCTTGTTCACCAATCTTTCCAAACTTACAAAAAGTACCGTTTGAACTATTATGTTCTGCATCTATAACTATTTTTTTGATATTGGATTCAATACATTTTGCAATAAATTTTCTAATATCATATTCATTACTATTCATAGAAAATATTATATATTTTACTACAATTTTATCAGGAAATTGTGCATAGCGTTTTATGTTTTCCCATACAATATCAAATCCATTTTGTCGTTTTATTCGTAAATAGGTTTCTGGCGTCCCTGCGTCAGGACTAATTTGGACAGTAATTAAATTATTCCTCATTCCATATAAAATCAAGTCCGAAAATTTTATACCAGAAGAATTAATATTTTGTTTTATCTTTTTCTTAATAAAAAAGTTTGCACAACTATCAAATTCAGAGCAAATTAAAGGTTCACCCCCACCCCAGTTTACGACAGTGTCAGAATTGATTAATCCATATGAAATAAAGCGCTTTATAATAGGCAACAACTTATATGAATTATCATAAGCTTTTACATTACAAGAACAATATATACAATTTGAATTACAAACAGTAAAATTATTTATAGATAATAGCTTGATATTACCTTCTTCTTCAATGTTAGGAACAAGACCCTTCTTAAAAAACTTGCATCCAGAACACACAGATTTTTCTGACTGATTCCAAGTCATAATTCTATTAAGTTGGCGAAAATATTGTTTTAAATTCAATGAACTATAGTCATTATTTTCTGATTTATAGAAAATTGGCGGAGTAAAAGGATCCATGGTACACATGCAACAAGCACGTATCATTGAATACGCAAGATTTAACTCTGAATAAATACTTTGACAAAAATAAAGTTCTTTATTCGCCCACTTTTGATTAAACTCTTTAACTAGCCTTTTTTTTTCTAAATTATATAACAAAATATCACCAATACATTTTTACAAAGATAATTTAAAACATTGTAAAATATCTGTCAAGAATATTACTATAAATGCAAACATCAAATAAATATTATATAATCTGATTGTTAAATACAAATGGAGGAAATAATTGAAAGATTACACAAAATATTTAAAATGGCCTCAAACCAACTATAATGACATCATCTGTTTATTAGATGCATATCGTCACGCTTATTGGTCATGGCACGGAATATACGAACAGAAATTTTTAAAAGAATTTTGCAAATATACAAATGCTAAATATGGAATAATGACCACAAGTGGGACAGCTGCGATAGAAGCATCTCTTGCTGCTATAAATATAAAGGAAGGTGATGAAGTTATTGTCCCTGCTATAACTTGGATTACAACTGCAACAATTGTATCGCATATGGGAGCTATACCAGTTATCGTAGATGTTGATAAGGATACTTTATGTATATCTCCGAAAGCAATTGAACAAGCAATAAATAGAAAAACAAAAGCTATTATCATTGTACATATATATTCATCAGTATGCGAAATCGACAAAATTGTAAAGATTGCAAAAGAAAATAATATATCAATAATCGAAGACTGTGCACAGGCGCATGGTGCAAAATACAAAGGAAATCATGTTGGAACCTTTGGAGATATAGGAATATTTAGCTTCCAACAATCAAAATTAATCACAGCAGGAGAAGGTGGTATTTGTATAACAAATAACCTAGAACTAGCAAAAAGAATTGAAAAATATACTCACGTCGGAGATTTTTTTGAAAAAGATTGTGAAATTTTAGAAAATAATTTAAAGTGTAAAAAATATGTGCTTACAGAATTTCAGTCAGCAATTTTATACAGTCAGCTTATGAGATTCACTAATGAATTAAACTTGAGAGCTAAAAATGCCGAAATAATTAAAGACATTTTACAAGATGTAGATGCCATTTCAATACAAAATAAAGGAGAAAATACAACAACACAAACTTTTTATATTCTTCCTCTTCTTCTTAATTTTCAATTTTTAAAACCCTTAATTAATAGAAACATTATAATAGATTCCTTAAGAGAAAATGGAATTCCTGTCGGTATCGGTATAGGTACTACAATTTATAATCATAGATTATGGAATATTGAAAAAACAAAGTATGTAAAAAAAGAAATAATATATGCCGATGATATAGCTAAAAATAGACTAATAAGCATATTTCATCCTCTTTTACTGATGAAAGAACATAATGTCAGAGAAATGGCAAATACAATAAAAAAAATAATACTATCGTTCAGTAAATAAAAATTGTTGTTTTTATCTTTCTGCTTTATTACGGATATTATAGTCATATAAAATTACGTTTTGTGGAGTTTTCATCTCTTTATACATAACCCTAATTTGGGAAATAGCTTAACTACATATCTTCCTTGTCCATTCATATACAATCTTTTTTCAAAAAAGCTTAGCAAAAATAATTTCAGTTAAGAGCTATAAAAGTTAAAATTCAATTATAGACCGGTTCTTATTTTTTGATACTTTTAACTGTTCTAGTTAAAAAAGGTACAAAATTTTAACCATTCTAGATACTTACTTTTTGTTTAAATTAAGATTTGTTGGGTAATATAAAAATATAAATACAAAAAATGGAGTTATTTTATGAAAATATTCTTATTAAGTTTTTTTATTCTTCTTTTGTTTACAGAAACAGCCAATGCAACATCATACTCTCGTTACGGTAATACGATATATGGTTCAGACGGCACTTCATATTCACAATATGGAAATACAATATATAGTTCAGACGGAACTTCGTATACCCAATACGGAAATACAACATATAGTTCAGACGGCACTTCGTATACCCAATATGGAAATACAATATATAGTTCTGACGGCACTTCATATACACAATACGGAAATACAATATATGGTTCAGATGGTACATCCTGTAGCACATATGGAAATATGACTTATTGTAATTAACACCTATATATCATGAAATATTGACTATAACAGAACTATACTTTTCAATCTAAGCTATGCTTCAAATGATTTTTATATTTTCTGTCATTTTGTTTGCAGTAGTGGCTATTTTTGTACTAATTTTCAAGAGCAAATACAAACTAATAAATCTTTTAGAAGATCAATTGAAATCATAGTAATAGAATAACAAAAGACGGATTTCAAAATCCGTCTTATATATAGTGGTGGGCGTGAAGAGACTCGAACTCCCATGCCGAAGGCGCTTGATCCTAAGTCAAGTGCGTCTACCAATTTCGCCACACGCCCATATTTAATTTTCAAGTTTCAATAAATACAATCTATAATAAGAGACATTAATTGTCAACTTACAAACAAATGCACTTGGAGAGACTCGAACTCTCGACCAATTGATTAAGAGTCAACTGCTCTACCAACTGAGCTACAAGTGCATCTTTGATTATTATAAAACAAAAAAAAATAATTTGTAAATTACATTTTTATAACACTTTTACTTTTTAAGCCCAGAACAAGGAATCATCAACAATTGCAATGGTTTTGCCAAATAATTATTGCATTAATGTTTCTATTATTATATAATTTGAATGATTAGTTTAGTTTTACTAAAAATATGGAGAGAAAAATGAAAAAGATTTTAGCCATGCTTGCTGTATTTTTCATGATGTTAGCTTTCAATCCAGCAAATGCAGCTGTTTACAGCGATGTTCCTGCTGATTATTGGGCTAACAAAGAAATTTCAGCAGTTGTTAGTGACGGGGTTCTTCCTTTATTAGACAAAGAAGCTTTCTACCCTGAAAAAGAAGTTTCAAGATCAGATTTTAATTCTGCATTACTAAAAACATTAGGCCACAGAATGACAACTTTATCTGAAACAAACCCATTCTCAGATGTAGTTTCTTCAAGAGCTGACTATGGAAACATATTGTTATCACATAGATTAGGTTTAATTTATGGCTATAATGATGGCACATTCAAACCTGATAGAATTATGACTAAATCAGAAGCAGCTTCTGTTATAAGTCATATTACAAAGGATTTTAAAGGTGATGTAAAATCTTTAAATGCTTTTACTGATAAAAACGCTGTTCCAGCTTGGGCAAAATTGCAATATGCCAAAACAATTGATCTTGGCATTTACGTAAATTATCCTGATGCTGACAAATTATTACCAAATAAAAACTTAAACAGAGCTGAAGCTGCAGTATTATTATACAAGCTAAAAGAAAAAATTGACTCTGTAAAAAAACAATATGTAAGTGATGAAAAAGTTCTTTCTACTGAACACTTAAATGTTACAAAGAAAGCTGAAGTTAATGAAGTACAAATTACTAACCAAAGAAAAGTTGTTTTAGCAAAAAACATAATAAAAGGTTATTTCGAAACTTACTTTACATCAAAAGATGCTCAAGTTGGTGATACTGTTACATTTAAAGCAAAAAATGACATCTGCACGGAAGAAGGAACCTTAGTAATTCCTGCTGCTACAACAATGAAAGCCAAAATCACTTCAGTAGAACCTAAAAAATGGTGGAATAAAAACGATAAAGTTACTGTAGAATTTGAATCTATGACTTTACCATGCGGAACTTGTATTCCATTTAAAGCAGAAGTTATTAACAACAATGGCGTATTAACAGAAAACAGATGGGCAAAACCTGTTGGTTACACTGTTGGCGGTGCTGTAGTTGGTACTGGTGTTGGTATGGGCATTGCAGCTATTGCTTCTCAAGATGATGATCATTTTGGTGAAGGAATTGCAATTGGCGCTCCTGTGGGTGCTGGTGTTGGTCTTTTAACAGGCTTAACAACTCCAGGTAGAACATACAAAGCTAATGATGGTGACTATGTTTGGTTAGAATTAACTCAAGATTTATCTATTCCTAACTAATTAGATAAAACTTTTAAGAAAGAGCCTCTTGGTTTTCAAGAGGCTTTTTTAATGCCTTTATACAAAAGGGTTGAAATAAAAACATGTTCTTGATACTATCTTGGCATAGTAGAAATTATAATTATTAAAGGTGGTGAATAAAATGCCTGAAGTAAGAGTTGGTGATAATGAAAGTATTGAAAGCGCTCTTAAAAGATTTAAAAAGAAAATACAAAAAGCTGGTATACTTTCAGAAATAAAACGTCGCGAAAGATATGAAAAGCCTAGTATAAAGAAGAAACGCAAATCTGAAGCAGCTCGTAAAAGACGTGTATAGTATATATAAGAAAAAAGAGAATTATTTAAATAGTTCTCTTTTTTCTTATGCAAGATATGCTATGAAACAAGAGATTTTTTGTTGCTTTATTATCAAGATATTATAGACAATTATTACATTTGTTTTTTGTATTACATAATAAAAAACATATTGCAATAATATATTTAAAATAATACAATTTACAAAACTATCTTCAAATATTCTATATGCAAATAATTTGTAATTGGCAATATATTTTTCATATTCTTAATAATGCATATATCAGAGTATCCTTTTTTATTAGATTTACTATAGGGCCAAATATAGAATTATTCTTTTTTAACAGTTATAAAAAGGAATTACAATATAAATACTGGTTCAATTTTATATCAATATATTTACAGGTTAAACTTTAAAAAAACAAAATAATAATAAAAAACTTTTTCAATAAGTCTGATTGAGTGTAGTTTTTGATTTGGAATTTATATGTTAACGAGAGAAATAAGATATTCTCATTCCAGAACGATTACAATAGATTAGCCGTTCTTTGAAAGAAACAAGCCAAATACATTTAAAAGATTCTTTATTCTACCTAAAATTCCATGTTTGTCAGAAATCGTAGAATTTTTAGGAGTAGGTAATGCCAAACGTTTAGGTGCTTCCGGCAATGCCAATCTTTCTTGAGGCGTTGGAAGCGCTAAAATTTCATTAGACTTAGATGCACCTTTAGAGCTCAATATCTGTTCAGGTTTTATATCAAATACTGGTTTTTCTTGGATAATTGGATTTATTTTCGGTTCAGGAAAAGCCAATATATTATTTTGTTTTATCGATGTTGGTTCTGGTGTAACGTCAACAATTGAAGCTGATGGAGCAGTAGGTGTAACTTTCGGCTCTGGTGGAACACTAACATTTGAATTTGAAGAAACAGTAGGTGCAACTGTTGGTTCTGGTGTAACATCAACTTTTGTTTGTAAAGGATGCTCAGAAGCAACTGTTGTTTGTGATGGAACTGTTGGCGAAGATGTTGCTTCTGGAGGAACATTCGTTACAGGAGTTGCAGAAACCTTTGACGAAATATTCTTGAAACTTGTTTTTATATTTTTAGGCAAATCCACCAAACATTTTCCAATTGCTTTAATAGTTGACATATTCTTTGCTCCGTCAACTTTTGCAGCTTTTAAAGAAGATTTAGCACCTGCAGCAGAAGCACCAATTGTAAAAGTACCTGACCCCATATCTTGCCAAGCCATTCTCGCTTCGTTATCGGTTTTAGCATTTACTTGTCTATAAATGCCTTTTCCAACTTGAACACTACCGCCAACCAAACCTGCAGCAACCATAACCGGAGCTGCAGCACCGCCTGTCAAAGCAATTAATGCAGCACCACCAGCAATTGAAGCTGCTGTTATTAACATATTTTTAGGAGAAGAGAATATTGTTTTTATTGGTTTTACAAGACCTTCTCCAAAGTTCTTCATTTTCTCTGAGAAAGAAATTTTACCATCATCTTTTCCATCAGAAGTTGCAACTGACTTTTCTCCATTAGGATTTTGTACATTAGGTTTTACTTCTGTAGTTTTTTGCAGTATATCTTTATCTATTTTTCCTGACAATGCAGAATCTGGAAAATATTGCTTTTCAACACGTCTTGCAGCCCAGATATCCATTATCTGATCTGTAAAATTACATAAATTTGTATCTACATAATTGCGTGTCATAAAAACCCAGCCAGAAACATCTACTAAATATATAAAAAATATTTAACAGTCAAAATTGCTCGATTTTATATGAAAAATTACAAATTATTTTAAATCTTTGCTTCGTTCAAGAAGGTTATTTATTATTTTCTTTGCTATTTTTGGATTAGAAATAGTTGAATTACCGCCAATACAACCACCTTCACAGCACATAACTTCAATCAAATTACCTTCAGTGCAGATTCCATCCTTTGCATACTTTTTCAATTGTTTTATAGTGTCCTTTGTCAAACCATCAATATAACAAGGTTTTGACTTTTTATCATCAGGAAGCAATGAATTAACCGCTCCTGCTACACCGCCTGTTACTCCATAATTACGTCCCTGTTTAGAACTTTCATATTGATATTTACCATCTTCCATTTCTAAAATTTCAATTTTTCTTGCAACAAAAACAGCCCCTAATTCATCTGCATTCATTACATAATCTATATTATCATTTCCCTGTACTTCTTTTCTCTTAGCAACACAAGGACTTATAAATACAGTTATTGCATCCGGATATTTTTCTTTTACAAATTCTGCGGTATAGAACAATGGAGTTTTTGTATCCGAAACATATGGTTTTATTTCAGGCAAATGCTTTTCTATAAGATTATTATAACCGGCGCAACAAGAAGTTGTCATAAAAGGTGCCCCCTTTTCCATTCTTTCTATAAATTCAGCCGATTCTTTTTTTGTTGTAACATCAGCGCCTTGAGCAACCTCTACAACATCATAAAATCCTGCTTTTATCATTGCTGATTTCAACTGAAAAATAGTTCCCGGAAATTGACCTGCAATAGCTGGAGCAAACATGGCTACAACTTTTTTCCCCATTTTTATAGCTTTTAAAATATCAATCAATTGACTTTTTTCATTAACAGCACCAAATGGACACGCAGCAACACATTTTCCACAAGATATACATTTTTCAAAATTTATAACAGCAGTTCCGTTATCTCCTTTTGAAATAGCTCCAACAGGGCATGCCTGTTCGCAAGGAACAATCAAACGTACAATTGCATTATATGGACAAGCACTAATACACATACCGCAGTTTTTACATTTAGAAGAATCTATATTACTTTTTCCACCTGCAATTTCAATTGCGCCAAATTTACATGTTTTCTCACAAGAACGAGCAACACAGCCCTGACACAAATCTGTTACGTATACTCTTGAAGGAACGCATCCTTTACAAGCTGCATCTATAATCGTCAATGGATTTCCTTCAGTCTCTTTTCTATCTAGTGATTGAAGTGCAAAATCTTCCAATTTCTCTGATTCACCCAAATTTTCAAGAGAAAACCCCATATCTGCAATTATTCTATCTTTTATAATTTCACGTTCTTTATAAATACAACATCTATATGGTACTTCGCAATCTTTTGGTCTCATCTGGAAAGGAATTGAAGCAGTATTTTTTTCAAAATCATTTGAATCGAATGCCTGTACAAGTCTAATTAAAATATCTCTTTTTATATGAATTGCTTGACTATTATTATTCATTTTCACCAACCTTTTTTTCAATAGCCAATAGTACCTTTTCAATGGTTGCAGATGATATAACTTCTTCTCCTACTCTTACATATGGTGCCTTTGAATGCTTATCATTTGACGAACATTGTCCTAAACATAAACTTGGTTTGACTATAACTTTATCGCCGTATTTTTGAGGAATCAAATCATATAATTCATTTAAAAAAGAACTTCCCATAACAAAACACGTAGTTCCCGAACATATTCTTACTTCTATTGTTTCCATATATACCCCTTAACAAGCATTTAATATAATTATTTTATCATATTTTTAAATATATCTTACATCGACTTTTTTTGTATACTTTTCTTCTAAAATTTCAACTATTCTTTTTACAACATTTCTTCTTATTTCTATTTCTACAGGCATATTAGGATTATAATGAGCTTGATTTAATTTAACGCCGACCATAAATTTAATTTCATCACTATCTAATAAAAAATTAATTAATTTACCTGCAGCATCATTTTCTGCTATACCTTTTTCAAGATACTCCATGGTCTTAGTTAAAGTCAAAATACCTTCTGTAATTAAATCTACCCCTTTCATATAAGAAATTCCCGGAAGTTTTCCGACATTTAAATTTCTATCTGTTTCTATTTCCAGGTTTAATTCTCTGGCAATAAGATTAGCAGTGGTTCCGCCCGCTATTGCTTTTTTTCCGTTAAAACTATAAAAACTCTTGGCGTATAAAGCATCTTGTTCCATATCATATGGAGGACCTGTAAACACTATAGATTTTCTTGGTTCTCTAAAATAGAAACAAACAACAGATGTATCATCTTTCAACTTGTGGTCAGGTTCAATTAATTCAATCTGTCTCACAATATGCTTTGTCAGTTCATCAGAAGATATAAAAGGCGTTTCCTTTAATTTATTTAAGACTATTTCAATAAGACCTTCTCTTCTTACCCCTAATCTTAATTCTTTAGTGCCCAATGCAGCTTGAGTAACACCATCAGAACAAAAAATTATTCTGTCATCTTTTTCTAACTTTATATTATATAAATGCATATGACGATTTGGAAAAGTTTTGGACGTAATTACTCTTTCTTCAGGATTAAGAATTTGATTATTTCTAATCCATAAAAACTGTGGATTACCTTCTTCAACTATTTTTGCATTACCTTCTTCATCACAGTCTATTGCTGAAAATGTAGAATAGCTGATTTTTCTTACTTTGCAAACCGGCAAAGAATTCATAATAGTTTCACATGCTACTTTAATATCAGATTGAGCCTCGATAAACTTTAAAAGCATTGTAGCAGTCATACTTGCTAAAATATTCGCCTTTATTCCGCTTCCTAAACCATCAGACAATATACCTATAACTCGACCATTATCTTTATACCTTTTTGAAATAAAATAATCGCCATAAGCATTCTGGTTATATTTTTTTTCTTGACTGCATCCTACATCTATGAACATTATTTATCCTCTTCGGTATTACTTTCATAGTCTTTTGCTATTGAATCCAATAATACTTCAGTTTCTACCATATGTTCACCTAATAGACAAGCTATTTCTTGAACAGTTGCTATATTTTTGGCAATTACATCTCTTGCCTTTTTTGCAATTTTTTCTCTATCCATTTCAGATTTTGTTACATCTGTTATAACAGCACCGGCGATTTCCCCTGATTCGATAGTAAAAGCACTTATATCATATAATTTATCACCTATGGCATAGTGTTCTTTGTGTATATCTTGTCCTGAACGTAATGCTGTTTTAAAAATATCACCAAATGGCACTATTCTTTCAATAGCTGCACCTTTTAATCCTTCTTCTCTTGATGAAAAGACATCATACATATCTGAACAAAACATCTTAAGAAAAGCATCATTGGTTTCTAATATATTATAATTTTTATCAACCATAACAACAGCAGCCGGCATACATCTAACCAAAGCTGCAGCTTTTCTTACTGCTATTTTTCGCATATATGATACACACATAGATGTCTCAGCATCTCCGGCAATTAAAGCATTTACAAAATCACGACAAGTTGAATACCCACATCCGCTGCAATTTAATTCATCTTCTTGTGAATGTTTACTTATTCTTTTTAAAGCTTCATCAATTTGTTCTATTGTATATTTTCGCTTTTCAACAGGTTGTGGTTTATAATTTTCACTTACAACAACTTCAGGTTCTTTGGGAACTTCATCACGATATTTCGTTGTTGTTAAAACATCAGAAGTTACGGCTATAATTCCTCTTTCAGTTGACAAACAAGGACCATTTACACATCCGCCTTCACAACCCAAGGCTTCTATAAATATTTTTCTTGTTAACTTATCTTCTTCTATACCATCTAATGCTTTATCAAAATTATTTATAGAACTTATACTTATCAAAGAAACTTTATTTTCATCTATCCCAACTTTTCGAATTGTTTCATTCATTCCGCCTTCAATTGGATATAGTGCTCCTTCATATGCACCCTTGGGTACAAATTCAGAGCCTTCAATTTCTTCAATATCATGAATATTAATATCTTCATCTTTTAACCACAGATTTAATTCTTCAAAGGTCAAAGAAGCATTAATTAACTCTTGATGAGAATCTGATTCTTTTTTCTTTGCGATACAAGGTCCAATGAATACAACAGCTATATCATCACCAAATGTCTTCTTAAGTAGCCCCGCATGAGTCAATGCCGGCGATACAATAGGCACAATATTTTTTGCAAACTTTGGCTTATACATTCTTATATAATCGACAATAACAGGACACGCACTTGAAATAAACATTTCATTTTTATCAGATGAATTTATAATCTTTGCACATTCTATAGATACTTCCTGTGCTCCTAAAGCTGTCTCACTAACACCTTCAAAACCCAATTTTTTAAGTGCTAAAATCATTTTTTCTTTTTTTACACTATATACACCAACCCAGCTTGGAGCTAGAGATACATATACTTTTTTATTTTGCAGAAACAATTTTTTTACTTTATCAATATCATTTCTGACTCTTTTTGCACCTGACGGACATACCATTACACAATGTCCGCAAGCAACACATCTTTCTCCTATTACATATGCACTGTTATCTTGTATCTTTATTGCCTTTACATGACATTCTCTAATACATTTATAACAATCATGACATTCATTTTTTAATGTATAAACAGGATATAGATTATTCAACTTTTATTTCCTTAATATCTCTACAATTTTTTCAGGGGTCATCTCATAATAAATTGTACCATCTATTTCAATAGTTGGTCCTTTTTCGCAAAGATTTTTACATCTCGCTCCATATATTTCTATTTGAGAATTTAAATTATTTTCTTTTATATAATCCTCTATAAATCTGAGATTATCTGCATTTCCCCTTGCAAAGCAAGCACTGCCCATGCATATTTTTATTTCTTTTACCATTAATTATCCTCTACTCCATGATTTACCGTAAACTGCAAAAAATTTCCAATTAAGTTCTCATTCCAAACCTGTACATTGTTAGGAACAGATAAAACACAAGGAGTAAAATTCCATATATATCTAATTCCCGCCTTAACAATAAAATCAGTAACCTCTTGTGCATTTTTTCTGGGTACTGTTAAAATTACAATCTTTGCATCATTTTTCTCGGCTATTTTTGGCAAGTCTTTTAAATGGAAAATATCTTTCCCATTAATACTTGTACCGACTTTGTCAGGACTTATATCAAATAATGCCGATATATTAAATCCATAGGCTTCAAAATTGTCATATTTAGCAAGAGCCATTCCTAAATTTCCGGAACCTACTATAAACGCTGTTTTAACTTTCTTAAATTTCAATGTTTCTTCAATTAAAAGCTTAAGTTCTTTGACTTTATATCCTACTTTACACTTACCTTTATAATTTAAAAGAGCAATATCTTTTCGAACCTGAGTATTATCAACATGTAATAGCTCAGCAATTTGAGGACTAGAAATATATTCAATATTTTTTTCTATATAATCAGTCAAAATACTATGATATAAAGTTAATCTATTTATTACTTTATCAGTAAGATTCTTCTCCATCACATAACCTTTTCTGAAACAAAAACATTTATAACAAATTATATTAAAAAACACAAGTTTATAAAATAAAGAGAGGAACGCATTTCTACGTTCCTCTCTTGCATTTTTTTACTATACAACACCATTATAAGCGTCAATATAGATTTTCTTAATATCTTCCATTAATGGATATACCGGGTTAGCCCCTGTACATTGATCATCATAAGCCAATTCAACCAATTCATCCAAGTTGTCCATGAATGTCTTTTCGTCAACACCAAAGTCTTTAATTGAATTTGGAAGATTAACAGCTTTCATTAATTTATCAACTGCTTCTAACAACAATTGAACTTTTTCATCATCATTCTTGCCGCCCAAACCAAGTTCATCAGCAATTTGACCGTATTTTGTTTTTGCACAAGGGAACTTGTATTGTGGGAATATAGCTTGCTTTTTAGGAGCATCAGATGAGTTATATTTAATAATTTGTCTGATTAATAAAGCGTTAGCTACACCGTGAGGAACGTGGTACATTGCACCAAGTTTATGAGCCATTGAGTGGCATAAACCTAAGAATGAGTTAGAGAATGCCATACCTGCGATAGTAGCAGCATAGTGCATTTTTTCTCTAGCCATTGGGTCATTAGCACCTTCATTATATGAACGTTCTAAGTATCTGAATACTAATTTTGTAGCTTCCAATGCTGTAGAGTTTGTGAAGTTTGTAGCCATACAAGAAACATATGCTTCAATTGCGTGAACTAATGCATCAATACCAGAAGCAGATGTTAAACCTTTTGGCATTCCATCAACAAAGTTTGGATCCACGATTGCCATATTTGGTGTTAATGCGTAGTCTGCTATCGCATATTTTACTTGAGTTTCATCATCAGTAATAATAGCGAAAGGAGTTACTTCTGAACCGGTACCTGAAGTTGTTGGGATTGCAACCATCATTGCTTTTTTACCTAATTCAGGGATAGCACAGATTCTCTTTCTGATATCCATAAATCTCATTGAAATATCTTCAAATTTTGTATCAGGTTGTTCATACATTAACCACATAATTTTTGCAGCATCCATTGGAGAACCACCACCTAAAGAAATGATTACGTCAGGTTCAAATGGTCTTAAAACTGCAAGTGCTTGATTAATTGTAGATATTGTCGGATCTGGTTTTACATCGAAGAATACTTCGTGTTCAATACCAATTTCATCCAAAACTTTTGTAATGTTATCAACAGCACCTGAATTAAACAAAAATCTGTCAGTTACTATAAATGCACGTTTTTTACCAGCTAATTCACGAAGAGCTAAGTCTGTAGCACCTCTTTTGAAATAGATTTTAGATGGAACTCTGAACCATAACATATTTTCTCTCCTTTCAGCAACGGTTTTGTAGTTCAACAAGTTTTCAACGCCTACGTTACCTGAAACGGCATTGCCACCCCAAGAACCGCAGCCAAGAGTTAAAGATGGTTCTAATTTAAAGTTATATAAATCACCGATACCACCTTGCGATGAAGGGGAGTTAATTAAAACTCTGCAAGCCGGCATTTTTTCAGAATAGTGATCTATTCTTGTTTTTGATCTTTCATCTGTATATAAAACAGCTGTATGACCTGCACCACCTTTAGAAACAAGTTCATAAGCCATTTCTGCAGCTTCTTCATAATTTGCTGCTTTATACATTGATAAAATTGGTGATAATTTTTCTCTTGAGAACGGATCTTCCCAATCTACTGCAGGTCTTTCTGCTAATAAAATTTTAGCGTCTACAGGAATTTCAAAACCTGCTAATTCTGCAATTCTATGTGCAGGTTGACCTACTATATCAGGATGAGCTGTTCCACGTTTAGGATCAATAAACGGTAAGTCTATCATCTTCTTTTGTTCAGCTTCACTTACTATATAAGCACCTCTGTATTCAAATTCCTTTTTAACTTCTTCATATACGCTTTCTACAACAACTACAGATTGTTCTGAAGCACAAATCATACCATTATCAAATGTTTTTGACATTAAGATTGAAGAAACAGCCATTTTTATATCAGCAGTTTCATCTATAACTGCAGATGTATTACCAGGACCTACACCTAATGCAGGGTTTCCTGATGAATATGCAGCTTTAACCATGCCAGGACCACCTGTTGCCAATATACAATCAATTGAAGATGAAGTCATTAAAGCATTTGTTAATTCTAATGAAGGAACATCTATCCATCCGATAATATCTTTTGGAGCACCTGCTTTAACTGCTGCATCCAATACTAATTTTGCAGCTGCAATTGTACATTTTTTTGCTCTTGGATGTGGAGAGAAGATAATACCATTTCTTGTTTTTAACGCAATTAATGCTTTAAAAATAGCTGTAGATGTTGGGTTTGTTGTAGGAATAACACCTGCAATTACCCCTAAAGGTTCAGCAACGATTTTAATACCGTTTGCTTTATCTTCTTTAATAATGCCACATGTTTTTGCATTTTTATGTTTATTGTAAATGTATTCAGAAGCAAAGTGATTTTTAATAATCTTATCTTCTAATACGCCCATACCTGTTTCTTCAACAGCCATTCTTGCAAGTGGAATTCTAGCTTTATCAGCAGCTGTAGCAGCAGCTTTAAATATAGCATCTACTTGTTCTTGAGTGAATGTTTCAAAAACTTCTTGAGCTTTTTTTACTCTGGAAATCAATGCTTCCAGTTGATCTAATGTTTCAACAACATCAGAATTGTTGTAAGCCTTTTCTAGGTCTTCAACTACTTTTGAACTTTTTGTAGCCATAATGTTCGGACTTCCTTTCGTGATTAAAATCTCTATTTATAATAGACCATAAAGATAAACGAAAGTCAATCGGATTCAGTATTAAGATAATATAAAGAAAAAAAAGAGGCGACTTTTAACCGCCTCTTTCTCTTAATAATTTTTATGCATTTAGTATTGTTCTATCTGCATCTTTTTTTGTCATTGGACCATTTTGTCTTAATACATTTGCAAAATAATCTAATTTATCAGTAATTGCCGAATGTCGACCATTATGCTTAGCCTTAATTGCTTTACTTAGAGCATCTGCAATATTCAAACCTTTACCCTTTGACAAATTTTCAAAATATTTACGTTCATAGTCTTGGGAAGCTCTATAGGACCAATTCCCATCTGTAGTATTTGGTACATTTATTCTTCTTCTTGAACCAAATATATCAGGAAGTGTTACGAATTGATTTTTCGTTGTAAATAGCTCAGCAAAAACTGCTTTAGAAAGCGCTTCTTGAGAATGTTCCAATTCTTGCTTATTTAAATGCAAATCTTTTGATAAATAACCTGCACGTTCTCTTCCGTTTTCAACTTGCTCTAGTAAACTATAATCGTCGTGAGTACCAGGTCCAATTGTATAATCTCCGGGTCTCATGTTTTGGTACTTATTATCACCTTTTGATTCATAATATTTTACTCGCCCCCAATTATCACCACCATATCTGGTAATATGAATTAAAGTAGCACCTAAATTTTTAACCGCATCTAAAGAATCATAAGAATTTCCACCCAACAATTCAAGAAAAACTCTATCATGAGGTACATGATTTTCGTCGGCAGCTTTTAGAACAATATCCTTTATAATTTGCTGTCCATTATGACCAACTTTAGGCTGATGATCAAGTTTACGCCCCAATTTATTTCCATTAGAATCAAAAACATCTTTTCCTCTGTTTTGCCAAGGTTCACAAATCATTGGATTTATTAATTGCCAAGCTGCATCTATTCTTACTCCATCATATCGTTTAAAGAATAAATTAAATTTATTATAAAGTAATTCTCCCGCTTCTCCGTTAATTTTATCAAAATTAATAGCAGGTGACCAACAAGAATATTTTCCGTCTCCTATATCACATCCAAATTCATAATTCGGATAGAATGCTGGTTTATGCGCCCAAAAATCCTTTTGAGAAAATCCAATCTGGCAATCTCCATATATACTTATACCTTGCTTATTAAATTTAGCTTTTGATTCTTTTTGTTGTTTATCTGCTATAAATTGAACAAATTTTTCAAAATCTACTACATTAGTTCCATCTTGATCTCTAACTTGCTTTAATTCTGCAATCCTTGCTTTATCTCCATCTTTTGTAGCAAATACATTTTGATCTCGATGGTTCCAAGTTTTTATATCTTTAGATCCATTTGCTACTGCAGTTGCTTCATACAAAGCATCACGTTCAACCCAATAACTATTTTCTTTTTCAAATTTTTTGAATTCCTTTTTTAATGGTGAAGATTCATCAAGTTGTTCAAAACGTTCAAACGCTTTTTTCAACATTGCTTTTTGACCATCTTGCGCAAAAACATTATCATAATTTACAGAATCATGATTTGGTACTCTTGTCATATATGAAGAATTCAAATCTTCTGTTGTCAAAAGATTACCATAAGAATCTTCACCTAATTTATTTAAATCAATAATATGCATACCAAGAGAAAATCCTGTACCTGAATATGGTGAACGTACATAGTTCGATATTTCACCTTGCGGTTGTAGTTGAATAGAATTAACTCCACACATTACCTTTAATAGTCCGGCTAAGTCTTGAGCTTCTTTAGAAAAACTTGTTCCAATTCCAGTGTCATTTTTTAATGACGGAACACTAAAATCAAATATTGTTGCCGTTGTTTTATCAAGACCAAGCTCCCTTCTTGCTGCTTGTTGTAATTTTTCAAACTCCCGTGTTTCTTTTGTTGTTAATGCTCTACCAAATGATGGTGTATTGTTCGCTGCAGAAATTTTCATACACATTCTCCTAATAAAATATATAAAGACCTGCATATATAATACATGTAAAAATTTTTTTTGCTAGTTTGTAACAATAAAACAAAAAACAAACTCAACGATATAATTTTATATATGAGAAAAGGAATCTATTTATTAATTATATTTATTTTAAGTTGTTTTATTTTATGCAATGGAGTTTTAGTTGCTGATGATATTTTTTTCTATTTCATACAAGATGGAATAAAACCTTATAAAAATTTCCTCTATGGAACTTGGATTATGGAGTTTCAAAATTTATTTTTATACTATATTCCTTCTCTTTTAAATATTAATTTTAATGACTGGGCATTATCATTCGGTACATTTTTTAAAGCATCGGTAATAACTGGCATAATATATTGTTTTTATAAATTAGGAACATTAAATAAAATAAATAATAAGATTATTATAATATCTTGTTCTATTATTTATTTTCTTCTCTTCATCTTTGCAAAAAAGATATTTTTTGTAGATTTTATAATATATTCCGGATTTTTTAGATTTACATTTGCTTCTTTATTGTTACTAATATTTTTCTATTATTTCTATAAATTCTACATAAAAAAAGAAAACAAAATATTTCATATTTTATGTTTGTCTATTATCATAGCCAGTTCTTCTGAAATAGCTTTTTTTATACTATTAGGAACAACCTTCCTTGCCCTGTTACATTCTCTATTTGAAAAATCAAGAAATACAAAAAAAACTTATTTATTATCAATGATATTTTTTGCTGTAGTTACAGGGACACTAATTCTTGTCAATAATAATGGGTTTCAAAATAACATAAGCTACAAAACTTTATGTCATACAACTGCCTTAGAAATATTAACATCTTCTTTTATTGAATATACAAAGCTTTTTATAAAAAAATTTTTTATCGACTTTGCAATATATTATGCTATCTTAATTATTTTACTTATTTTAAATATAAAAAAAAGGAATATAGAATCTGTTATTTTGGCCATTTTCATTAATATAAGTACTCTAGTTTTCGCTTATTGTCTTATATTTTTAGGTAAAACTCATTATAGCGGAGGATATTGGCTAAATCATAATGATATTTATACAATCTTAATTCCTCTTTTTATATTCAATATTGTTATTCTATTATTTAATTTCATTGAAACAGAAAATCCCAAAATACAAAATTATGTTTTTATATCACTACTAATTATAAATTTTTCCTTGTTACCGGCATTTATAAACTCAATTCAAACATTGAAACATTCAAATCAAAATATAAAAGCACATTCATACTTGCGGGACAAAATAAGACTTTTTTATGTTTATAGAAATGAAGAACCTACTGTTCCCAATTTTGGTGTTTTATTTTCTTTCTTCTACCTTATACAAAATAAAAATATAGAATTTGGACAAAGTGATATAGAAATAAATAAAGATAATGAAAAACATACTTTCCATCAATGGCTTGAAAATCACTATTACAAACATACATACAAATTAGAAAATATGAATAATGAAAATAAAGACTTTATTCTTGTTAGCGACAAAAAAGCTTTAAAAACATTTAAAGAAAAGGGCGGTAGTTATAATGAAATATATAAAGGCAACTACCATTTTGCTGATTTAACAAATAAAAACTTTGTTTTAAACATAGATAAAAATAACCTTATTCAAAAATAAACTTAACAAAAAAGATAAAATATGTTATCTTTTTGGATAGTTACTTGCTTGGAGGAGCTATGGAGAAGGCGCAATGGAGTTCTCATATTAGTTTTATTATTGCGACTGTTGGAAGCGCCGTAGGGTTGGGTAACATCTGGCGTTTTCCATATATTATGGGAAAAAATGGTGGAGCTATTTTCCTTTTAACATATTTATTGTTAATTGCATTTATTTGTATTATTCCGTTATTGTGTGAATTATTTATTGGTAAAATATATAAAAAAGATACCGTTTCTGCCTTTGCTGAAATAAATCCTAAGTTTAAATGGTTTGGCTGGTTATGCATAATAACTGTTATTTTAATACCTTGTTTCTATTTTGTTGTTGGTGGCTGGATTTTAAACTATATATGGATTTTTCTAACTAATAGAATTCCAGACAATTTTGCACAGTATTTTTCTTCTTTCAGTTCCCAAGTAACAATACCTTGCTTTCTTTCTATTCTTTTCCTATTAATGACATCAATATTTCCATTTCGAGGTGTAAATAAAGGAATAGAAAAAGCTAATAATATAATGATGCCACTTTTTGCTTTAATGCTAATTATTATGGCTGTATATGCCGTAACTCTGCCAGGAGCAAAAGAAGGTTTAACTTTTATGTTTAAACCTAATTTTTCGCAATTTAACTCTGCTATGGTTCTTACCGCTTTAGGGCAAGCTCTTTTTACATTAAGTATTGGAATGGGTGCAATAATAACTTACGGCAGTTACATGAAAAAAGATACTAATATTATTAAATCAGCATATACTTTGATATTTTTTGACACACTAATTGCAGTTATTGCAGGTATTATGATTTTCCCTATTGTCTTTTCTTTCGGTGTAACCCCATCCGCAGGAGCCACTTTAGTATTTATTTCATTACCTGAAATGTTTGCAAAGTTACCATTCCCTTCTATAACAGGATTAATATTTTTTATTCTTCTTTTCTTTGCAGCAATAACTTCAGGTATTAGCATTATGGAAACAGCTGTTGCTTCTTTTATTAATCAATTCAACGTCTCAAGACAAAAAGCTACATTTATTTTAAGTATTATTATAGGAATAATAACTATTCCTTCTACTCTTTCCTTTGGTCTTTTAAGTGATTTTAGTCTAAATGGAAAAAACTTTTTCGATTTTTTAGATTACACCACTTCTAATATTTTACTCCCTTTTAATACTTTATTAATCTGTCTAATTGCAGGTTGGTGCATAAAAGGACTTTGGAAAAATGAAATCGGTGAAAACTTTCTTGGCTATTCATTCAATATTTTATTAAAATTTATTATTCCTGTAATTTTAATATATGTTATACTTAGTGGCATATAAAAAAGAAGAGGCGATTGAAACTCGCCTCTTAATAGTTATTTCTTAAATATTTCAGGATGATTTGAATTAGATAAAACAATTTCTCTATATTCATTTTTATCTATATCAATTCCCATATTTTTGATATTTATTTGGAATTTCTTCTTTTTCTTTTGTATTTTATTTTTTTCGTCCATAAATATTTCCTATCGGCAAATTAATTCTGAATTTCTGTATTTATCAATACTGTCATAAGTCAATTTATCATCCTTCATATAATATTTCAATGCTTCCAAATATGCCTTAGCAGTATCTAGAACAGTAAAGCAAGGCGTTGAATACATTTCGGCAATTGTCCTTATCAAGAAACCTCTGTCTTCACTACCATATCTAGCTGAATTATTATTAGTTGTAGGTGTATTTATAATAAAGCAAAGTTCTTTATTTTTCATATTTCTTTGAATCTTTTGAATATCAAATTTTTCTATCTCTTTTGATTCTATATTATGAAGTTTCAAAAATTTATGAGTACCGGTTGTCGCAACTAAGTTATAACCCAAATCAACAAGCGTTTTTGCTACTTCCACACTATTTTTCTTATAATGATCATTAATAGAGATTAATACATTACCTCTTTCCTTGGAAAGTTTATATCCGGCAGCTAAAAATCCTTTAATCAAAGCTCTTTCATAATTAGTATCAACACCTAAGACTTCACCCGTAGATTTCATTTCAGGAGCCAAAGCCGGGTCTATCCTGTTTAATTTTTGGAACGAGAATATAGGTATTTTTGCACATACAAGATTCGTAGTATCTACCAATCCGGGCTTATAACCTTGTTCTATAATTGATTTACCCATTATTGCATCTATTGCAATTTTTACCATAGGGATTCCCGTAACTTTACTTAAAATGGGCACAGTTCTTGAAGCACGCGGATTTACCTCAATTATATATGCAATATTATCCTTCAGTACAAATTGAATATTCATAAGCCCTTTTACTTTAAGTGCTCGTGCTATTTTTTCAGTATAATCTATCAGGTTTTTAATAACTTCATCAGATATTGTTCTTGTTGGATATAATGCTATAGAGTCCCCAGAATGTATTCCCGCTCTTTCTATGTGTTCAGTAATTGCTGGAATCAATACATTTTCACCATCTGAAATTGCATCTAATTCAAGTTCTGTACCTTCAATGTATTGGTCTATTAAAATAGGATGTTCATCTGAGAATTTCAATGCTCCTTCAATATATGAAATAAGTTCATCTTTATTATAAACAACCTGCATGCCTCTTCCGCCGATTACATAAGATGGCCTTACCAAAAGAGGATAACCAAGTGTTTTTGCAACTTCCAACGCTTCAGATTGTTTTTTTATAGCAAATCCTTTTGGTTGCGGAATGTTCAATTCTCTCAATAACTGTTCAAATAATTTTCTATCTTCAGCTATATTAATTGAATCTAATGACGTACCTAAAATTTTAACACCTCTTGCGTGAAGTTTTGGAGCCAAATTAATAGCCGTTTGTCCTCCAAATTGAACCATTACACCTTCAGGATTTTCTTTTTCGATTATATTCATTATGTTTTCAATATGCATTGGTTCAAAATATAATTTATCTGCAACATCAAAATCTGTTGAAAGCGTTTCAGGATTTGAATTTACAATTAATGACTTATATTTATGATTTCTTACTTCCCAGGCTGCATGTACAGAACAATAGTCAAATTCTATACCTTGACCTATTCTTATCGGGCCTGAACCTAAAATTAAAATTTTCTTATCTTCACTATTTGAATTACTTTCATCAAATTCATTATATGTTGAATAATAATATGGCGTATAAGCTTTAAATTCAGCCGCACAAGTATCAACAATTTTAAATGAAGCACTTATAGAATTTTCTTTTCTCATTTTTTCAATATCAGATAATGAATTTTGAGTATATTTTGCTATTTCTTCATCTAAAAAGCCTTTTTCTTTTGCTTCTAAATATAAATCGGGAGTTAAAGTTTCACTTTTCAACCTATTTTCAAAATCAACCAAACTTTTTATTTTATATATAAACCATTTATCTATTTTTGTTATTTTATTGATTTCATCAACACTAATACCACGATTTATAGCTTCTGCAACTCTAAAAATTCTTCTGTCATCTTGAACATGCAAAAGTGCTTTTAGTTCTTCTTCGCTACATTCAATATGACGACCTCTTAATAGACCTGTATATTTGGACTCTATTGAAGTTATAGCTTTTTTGAATGAACTTTCAAATGTTCTTCCGATAGCCATTACTTCGCCTGTAGCTTTCATTTTTGTACCAAGAATTCTATCGCCGTGTTTAAATTTATCAAACGGCCATTTAGGAATTTTAGTTACAACATAATCGATTGCAGGTTCAAAGGCTGCAACTGTTTTCTTTGTAATTGAATTTGGTATTTCGTGGAGATTATATCCGATTGCTATTTTTGTTGTTATTTTAGCAATAGGATAGCCTGTTGCTTTAGAAGCAAGAGCAGATGAACGGCTTACTCTTGGGTTAACTTCTATTACATAATATTGATTACTTACGGTATCTAAAGCAAATTGAACATTACATCCGCCTTCTATTTTTAATGCTTTGATAATCTTCAATGCTGCACTTCTTAACATTTGACATTCTTTATTAGTTAAAGTCTGTGTTGGTGCAACTACAAAACTGTCACCCGTATGAATACCAATAGGGTCAATGTTTTCCATATTACATATTGCAATACTTGTATTATTTGCATCTCGAATTACTTCATATTCAATTTCTTTATATCCTGCAATACTTTTTTCAACGAGAACTTGAGAAATAGGACTTAAAGATAAACCTGTATATACTATCTCTTCATACTCACCATAGTTATTTGCAATACCGCCCCCGGTACCTCCAAGAGTATACGCAGGTCTTACAATAATTGGGAAACCTATCTTTTGTGCAAATTTCTTTGCTTCTTCAAAACTCGAAACAATGTCACTTTCAGGTATGGGTTCACCTATTTCCAGCATAAGATTTTTAAATAGCTCTCTATCTTCTGCTTTTTTTATTGATTCAATTTTTGTACCTAAAAGTTCAACATTGTATTTTTCCAAAATTCCGGCTTCGTATAAACTTACTGCAAGATTCAAACCTGTTTGTCCGCCTAAAGTTGCTATAATCCCGTTTGGTCTTTCTTTATCTATTATATAAGTTAACGATTCTATCGTTAAAGGTTCTATATAAACTTTATCCGCAATATTCTCATCTGTCATAATTGTTGCAGGATTTGAGTTTACAAGAACCACTTCAATATTTTCTTCTTTTAATGCTCTACAAGCCTGAACCCCCGCATAATCAAATTCTGCAGCCTGCCCTATAACTATAGGTCCTGAACCTATTACTAAAACTTTTTTTATTTTTGTATTTATTGGCATTTCTATCTCTTTCTATAATTTCAATTACCTTCTCAAACTTTCAGACTGTTAAACAAAAAGCTTTTTCTCTTTTTCTACATTTTCTATCCAGCTTGATATAACTTTATTTGCATCATATGGTCCTGCTGTTAATTCAGGATGGAATTGAACGGTTTTTATTTTATATTTATCACAACTGATTCCTTCTATAGTATTATCATTTAAGTTGATGAATGTTGTTTTTACATCAGCAGGAAGAGAATCAGACTCAACAGCATAACTATGGTTTTGAGCTGTAATAAATATTTCATTTGTTTCCATATTCATTACAGGATGATTTCCGCCTCTGTGACCGTATTTAAGTTTATAAGTTTTTGCTCCTAAAGCCAGTGATATTATTTGATGTCCAAGACAAATTCCAAATAAAGGTAATTTACCTAATAATTCTTTTGCTGTTTCTATAGCTTGTTTTGCGTCTTCAGGATTTCCAGGTCCATTTGATATAAGTACAGCATCAGGATTTTCATTTAGAATATCTTCAGCTTTTGCATCTGCCGGGAAAACCGTAATATCGCAATTTAAAGCTTTGAAATTTTCAAGTATGCTCTTTTTTATACCCATATCTATAATTGCAAGTTTTATTCCTGTTCCTGAATATTTTTCTACTTTATAAGTAGTAACATCCATTGTAATATCTTTACTTATCCTGTAATTTCTCATCTTTTCTTTTATTTCAGGAGTAATATCACCTGTCGTTATAGCACAATTCATTGCACCATAATTTCTTATGATTTGAGTAAGATGTCTTGTATCTATACCTTTTAAACCTACTATATTATTTTGTTTTAGGTATTCTGCCAAAGGTAGTGCACTTTTATAATGAGATTCATGTTCACACATATTCTTTACAATAAACCCTTTAGCATGAATTTTCCCCGATTCAAAATCGTCTTTATTAATTCCGTAATTGCCTATTTCAGGATATGTCATGACTATTGTTTGACCTGCATAAGAAGGGTCTGTAAGTATTTCTTGATAACCAACCATTGATGTATTAAATACAATCTCGCCATATGAAGTTCCGTCTGACCCAATTGATTCACCTTCAAAAATCATGCCATTTTCAAGAATTAATTTCCCTTTTGAAACCGCATAAGATTTATTTTGAGTAAGCATTGCATTTTCAATTTCTTCATATATCATTTGAATTGCTTTAACTCTGTCTTCTGCACTTGTAACAGCTCTTCCTATAACCAAGTAATCAGCTCCTTCTTTTATTGCAATACTTGGTGTAGCAAGACGTTTTTGATCATTTTTATTGGACCAATCAGGTCTTATGCCGGGGCATAGAACTTTAAAATCTTTACCGCATACTTGCTTAATTTTCTTAGCTTCCCAAACACTTGCAACAACACCATCTAAACCTGCATTTTTTGCCATCAAAGCTAAATGAATAGCATATTCATTCGGTTTATAAGGAACTTTAAGTTCTTTTTGCAAACTTTCTTCACTTATACTTGTTAAAACAGTCACACCAAGTATAACAGGATTTTCTTTACCAAGTTCTTTTGCAGTTTTTCTTGCTGACTCTTGAGCCATTCTCATCATTTCTTCACCACCTGTTGTGTGAAGGTTAAAGAATGAGGCACCGTTTCTGATTATATTTTCAGATGCTTTTGCAACTGTATTGGGTATATCATGGAGCTTAACATCAAAAAAGAACTTTATATTTTGTTCTTTCATAAAGTTAAAAATTTCATAGCCGTTACCTGTATACATTTGCAAGCCGACTTTAAATATACCGACATAATCTTTAAGTTCGGTAATTAATTGTTTTGCTTGTTCAGGTGTATCAACATCTAAAGCAAGTACGATTTTTTCTTTGATTTCTGGTCTGATTTGCATTTTGATTTATCCTATATTAATTATTTTACCTTTTATTATTGTCATTTTAGGTCTACCTTTTAATTTATAACCGTCAAATGGAGAAATACGGCATTTTGATTTAAATTTTGAAGCATCAACAACCCACTCTTCATTCAAATCAATTACTGTCATATTTGCTTCTTTTCCAATTTCTATAGAGCCTTGATTGGGAATATTTAAAATAGAAGCAGGTGAATATGTTAATTTTTTTATTGCCTCAATTAAACTCAATTTTCCTGTATGAACAAGATAAGTAAGTGTAATACCTAGAGCAGTTTCAAACCCTGCAAGTCCCATTGGAGCCATTTGGATAGGAAGTTGTTTTTCATGAACAGTATGTGGAGCGTGATCTGTAGCTATTACATCTATTGTTCCATCCTGAAGACCAGTTATTACTGCTTCTAAATCTTCTTTTGTTCTCAATGGCGGATTAACTTTGTATTTTGCATCATAATCAACGATATCGTCTTCAGTCAAACTAAAATAATGAGGAGCTGTTTCTGCCGTTACATTCAAACCTTCTTTTTTTGCTTGTCTGATAAGTTCAATAGAGCGTTTTGTTGATATATGTGCAAAATGATATTTCCCATCTACGGCTCTTACCACTTCAAGTTCTCTGGCAACTGCCAAAGATTCTGTAATATCAGGTATTCCCTTCAACCCAAGACGAGTTGAAACTTTACCTTCATTTATTACTCCGCCATTAGCTAATGATGAATCCTCCGAATGTGAAATAATTACTGCATTATGAGAATTTACATATTTCAAAGCTTCTTTTAATAAATGCATATTTTCAACAGGCTTACCATCATCTGAGAACGCAATTGCACCATTTGAAATAAGTTCTGAAACATTAACTATCTTCTCGTTTGAAAGTACTTTTGTAACAGCACATATTGGATGAAACCCAATATCTGATACTTCTTTTGCCTTTATTATTGTATACATTAATGTTGTAGAATTATCAACAGGCGGATTTGTATTTGCCATAGGACAAATTGCGGTATAACCTCCATTTATAGCAGAAGATATTCCTGTTTTTATTGTTTCTTTTGCGTTGAAACCGGGTTCACGCAGATGACAATGGATATCAACAAGTCCCGGAGTTATTATTTTCCCCGTCAAATCAATGATTTCTTCACTCTGACTTGGAACAATATTAACAGCAATTTCTTTTACAATACCATTTTCTATACGTATATCAGAAATACCTTCATAATTCGTTTTTGGATTTATTATTTTTGCATTTTTAAGAAGCATTATTGTCCCCTTTCAATAATGTATTCAATATTGCCATTCTTACATATACACCATTTTGAGCTTGTTCTAATATAGTTTTTCCAACTTGATTATCAAGAAGTTCAGATGAAACTTCTATATTTCTGTTTGCTGGTCCGGGGTGCATTAAGATAACATCTTTTGCTGCATATTTTTCTAATAATTCAGTATCTATTTCGTACAATCTTTTGTATTCGGAAGAATCAGGATAACCTTCTTTTTCATGTCTTTCATTTTGAACTCTTAGTACCATTACTACATTTGAACTATCAATAGCTTCTTTTACTTCGTTATGATAATGAATATTAAAAGCCTGTTCATTTTCAAACTGTAAATATGTTGGAGCACATAAATGAATGTCTGCACCAAATTTAGAAAGCAAACTTATGTTTGATTTTGCGACTCTGGAATGAGAAACATCACCAACTATTGTAATTTTTTTGCTTTCTACACTACCTATTTTTTCAAGCATTGTATAATAATCAAGCAATGCTTGAGATGGATGTGCATGGGTTCCGTCTCCGCCATTTACAAAATGAATAGGATATTTAACCAATCTCATTACGTTATTGATTATTCCTGATAAAGAATGTCTTATAACAACCGCATTTACACCTAAAAAGTATAAATTTTCGATTGTATCTTTTAGACTTTCACCCTTTGAAAGCGATGAATGATTAGCATCAAAATTTATTATATTCATACCAAGTTTTTGAGCGGCTATCTCAAAACTACAGCGTGTTCTTGTTGAATTTTCATAAAACATTAAAGAAAGAGTCTTTTTTTCAACATCAGACTTTTTTCTTCCTGTTTTAAATTCTTTTGCTAAATTTATGATATTTTCGATTTCTTCTTTAGAAATACTTTTAATATCAATTAAGTGTTTCATTATGCGTTTGCCTTTACTTCTATTCTGCTTCCCGGTTTAACAAGTTCTATACCTTCTTTGCATAAAGGACAATCATTAGGATCATATACAACAGGGTCTATTTGCAATAACGACTTGATGTTATACTCTGTTTTTCCTTTTGTTCGGTCAACAATACAACCGACTGCAACAACTTCAGGTTCATATTCTTTAATAGCTTCCATCGTTTCTTTTATAGTTCTGGCTGTTGTTATTACATCTTCTATAATTACAACTTTTTCGCCTTTCTTTAAAGTATAACCTCTTCTTAATTGCATTACACCGTCTTTTCTTTCAACAAAGAGATTACGTTTCTTCGCATTTTTTGCTGTTTCATAACCTATAATTACAGCACCTATAGCAGGAGCTACTATAGTATCAAATTCAATATCAGAAAGTTTTTCAGCAAGTCTTTTCCCTAACTCTGAGGTTATTTCAGGATATTGATACAACTTTGCACATTGAAAATAAATATCTGAATGCAAACCTGATGTAAGGCAAAAATGCCCATGTAAAACACCTTCCGCCTGCTCTAATAAATTTAAAACTTCATTTGTCATTATGCCCTCAATTCTTTCTTTAATTCTTCTAAACTTTTAAATCCGTTTTTATTTATATATTCATCCAGTTCTTCAACAAGTCTTTCTGCTGTATTAGGATGCGTAAAATTAGATGTTCCGATTTGAACAGCCTGAGCTCCTGCAGCAAAAAATTCAAGAACATCATCCAATGTTTCTATTCCGCCTATTCCGATTATTGGAATATTAATCACTTTATATAAACGAGAAATAGCATTAATTGCAACAGGTTTAATCCCTTTACCGGAATATCCGCCCTGAACTATTGTTTTTTTATACTTCCCGTTTATTAATTCTATATTTATAGAAGTACCTTTAAGGGTATTTATTGCACTTACAGCGTTTGCACCGGCTTTTTCTGCGGCAATTCCTAATTTTTCTATAGAAGTAACATTCGGAGTCAGTTTTATTATTAAAAATCCACTATAAACAGCTCTTACAGAACTAACAAGTTCATATAAAGAATTCTCATCTGTTCCGAACTCTAAGCAGCCTGATTTTACATTAGGACAAGATACATTTAGTTCAATCGCTTTAATTTTTTCATTTTCACATTTTTTTGCAACTTGTACATATTCATCAATGGTAGAACCTGCTACATTCATAATATAGTTAATATTATTTTGTTTAAGTTCTGGAATTTTAGTTTCTATAAATTTTTCAATCCCAACATTTTCAAGCCCAATGGAATTAATCATGCCTGCTTCAGTTTCTGTAATTCGGATATGCTTATTCCCCGCACGAGGATATAGAGAAATCGCCTTGGTTACAATAGCACCTAATTTTGAAACATCAATAAATTCATCAAATTCATTTGCATAACCATATGTACCGGATGCAGTCATAATAGGATTATTCAATTCAAGTCCGTCAAAACTTACACTTAACTTTCCCATACTACCTCATTTCCTTTAAATACAGGTCCGTCTTTGCATACAGTAGCATTTATAATTTTACCGTCCTTTTTAATATCAATAACGCAACCTCTACATACACCGATTCCGCAAGCCATAACTTTTTCCATTGCCACTTGAGTTTCAATTCCGTATTTTTCACCTAATTCTGAAATTATTTTCAATACTATATGAGGACCACAAGCATATATGACTTCAGGTTTATATTCATTGATAATTACACCTATATAATTTAAAACACTGCCTTTTTCACCAAAAGAACCATCATCTGTGCATATTTTATCTATTTCCATACCTTTAGGTATTTCATCTTTATTCAAAAATCCGGCAATAAAACAATTTTCTATATTTTCATTGTCTAATTTTGTCTTTAAATAAGAAATAGGAGCGGCTCCAATACCTGCTCCAATTAACAATGCTTTTTTATTTTTGATATCAAATGAATTACCGAAAGGACCTGCAATATCTATATCATCACCAACTTTTAACGACTTTATATATTTTGTACCTTTGCCTCTTTCTTTAAATAGAATACCAATTTTTCCATCATTATTTGAATAAACACTAAATGGTCTTCTCAAAGTTAAACCGTTACAATAGATTGATATAAATTGACCGGCTTCAACAAAAACAGGATTCTCGCATTCAATTTCAATAAAATAAGAACTTGAACTCACTTTCTCTATTTTATTAACTTTTGCTTTATATATCTTCTTCATAATACTCTTTCTTATTAATTTTCAAAAAAGTTCAAAAAAAAAGAAAAACAGACAGTTTTTCTTTTTTCTATATTTATTCAATTTTTATCAAATAATGTTTCATGTCATTTACCTTATTTTTAAGTATTATCTGACCAATAATACTTAAAGTCAATTTAAAAACAAAACTTTTTTACATTAAGTTTTTTTATCATCCTCAAATATAGTAAACTAGGGCATTTTAGAAATTAATCGTTCGTAATAAATTACCATAGTAATATTTATGAAAGGAATTTATATGTTTTTACACGGTGAAATTACAAAAGACTTATCAAGGGCAAAAAAATTCTTTGAAGATATAATTTCTTATACAATTGGACCATTCACTCTTGATGACATAATAATAAATAAAACAAATTCTATTAATATAGTTGATGTAAGAGAATACGATGACTATATAAAAGGACATATTCCTTATGCTGTTCATATTCCATATAAAGAAATTCAAAATCATATGGAAATGCTCGAAAAAGACAAAATCACAGTAATTTATACATATTCAGACTCTTGTCCGAGAGCATATAATACAGCCTTAGCTCTCGTAGATAAACACTATCCCGCAATTACTCTAAGAGGCGGATTCAAAGAATGGAAAAATTTTGATTTAGATATAATTAAAACCGACTCACCACACTATGAAGATTCTGACGAAAAAGAAAATTAAGAATCTATCTCATAAAAAACTAACCCTAAGTATATTTACTTAGGGTTTTGAGTTTATAAGAACAGCTATAGACACAAAAGTAATAATAAAAATAGAAATACAAGATAAAACAACTATAATTTTCCAGAATAAAGAAAGTTTAATTTCTTTTTTTTGAACTCTTTTTTCAGATTTATTGCTATCGACATCTTGTCTTTTTGAAGTTTTATCAAATTTATAGTCTGATTGTCTCTTTTTTTCAGCTTCATATTTTTCTTTTAAAGATGGTTTTGATTTTTTCTCAGTAATAAGCAGTTCAACATCATAGTTAAGTTTTAAAATATTAGCTGAAGCCCCCAAATTATATACACTATAATTTATTGCGATTTCAAATGAACGTTTTAAACATTCAAGTGCAGTCATAGCATCTTTTTTTACTTTACCCGAATGAACCGATTGATTACCATTTTTTTTAAGGAAATACAAATCATCAATAAATTCTTTTTCTTGAATGCTTCCTGTAGAATTATCTTTCAATGTTGCTAACATTTCGTCAAAAGAACCTGTTTGCTTATTATTTTCAATAAGCATTTCCTTGCAAATTTGTTCGCCAAAGCGTCTAGTTTGAGTCATACATTGTTCGAAATATTCATCTCTATATAATTGTTCCGCTTCAGAAATAATTTCAAATAGATTTTTATTTACTTTTTTTAAAAACTGAAAATTTGTAACCATACTTAACCCTTATAAAAAATAATAACAAAAAAATTTATATTCATACATTAAAAGAAATAAGAGAAAGAATTAAGTATGAACATAAGAAACTACAAACAAACGCTATATCCTACGTTTAAAGCTCAGACAATAATAGAAGCTCCAGAAGAATTGTTAAGTGCAGAAGAAAAAACAGAATTAATTAAACAAGGAAAACGAATAGGCATTGACAAAGATAAAATAGAAATAAAAATAAGCAGTTTAAAACCAAATAAAATCAATTCAAACATACTAGGATTTGATTTAAGCAAAAAAGTACAATTAAGAACGCCAAATAAAATTGTTATGGAGTACACAGAAACAACTCTTCCATATATCGTTGAAGGAAAAACTATTACAATAAATGAACCCAAAAAATATATCACTAGTTTTCTTGATTCTCTAGCCAATTTATTCAATTAATTTTTAAATTTCCCTCCATATGGAGTAGGGATAAAAATGAGTTTTATGATATAAAACAGGTATAGTTGAGAAAGATTTTTAGATATAAAAGTTTAAAATACTTTTAAAACAAACTGGAATTTAACTAAATTTCTTTATTTGACGAGGATGAGAGTGAGAAAAGGATACACTAGTAATGAATGAATTAAAAGAGAACATCAAAAAGTACTTGCTTGTAAAATATGCTGAAACAAGAATAAAAGAATGCAGCAATCATTTATCTAAATCTATTCCTTGGATTCAAAGAAAAGGTCTTACCAACACAATTCAAACACATTGCAAAGTACTTCTAAACACTTTAATAAATGGTTCTGAAAAACAATCATTCCGACAAAATAAATTTATTGTTGATTCAATATTAAAATACACATTAGGTAAAAGTGAAAATTTACTAAAATCAAATAAAAAAGCTAAAGATATTAAAACATATATGCAACTGAATTCTTTTATTGTATATGATGAAATCATGAAAGGTGTTTCTACTAATAAAAGTAAAAGAGCAATTAGATTTAATATCGAAAAACAATTATCAGATATACAAGAAAAAATGGATGCCAAAACAAGTCTTGAAGAAATTTTAAAAGAAAAAATAGGAGCTTAAGAATTTTAGTATTAACAAAAAAGGGGAACGTTATGCTTTCCTCTTTTTTTATAAATTTTAATAACACCATTTTTGTAACATAGTCGGACTCTTTTCCAATATCAAGAGCACATAAGGAAAGAATCGTATTAATTTCACAATCCTATACACGAGTATATTATACAGACTTTGTACAAATATCAATGAAATAATTAAATTTAAAGTTACAGCTTTTTCAGTAAATATAAAAACTTATAAGTATTTTTATTTACCTCTTTTTGATTTGTCAAATAGTTTTCATTACTTTTCCTATCTATATTTATATCCTAAAAATCACAAGCGGATTTCGCCAAATTTTTTCAGACTCTCTCAACTTACACTGTTTTCCAGCAGGTTGTATAATTTCATTCTTACCACAGAAAAATACTCTTGCAATTTGCATAAATTTAATAGTGTCCTATATTCTACACACATTTTATTAAATCTTGTAATTTTTTACTAGTAAAAAGAAAAAATTTAAATTCTCACATCAGCTGCCAATTTATGTGCAAAAAGTCCTTCTTTTTCAGCGAGATAAGAAGCGTTTATTGCCGTTTCTTTAATAGATTTTTCTCTTATTATTTGATAAGTTTGGATTTTTATATAATCAAAAACGCTTAAACCACCTGAATATTTTGCAACTTGATTGGTTGGTAAAGTATGATTAGTACCTGATACATAATCCCCAAAAACTTCTGCACTATAATTACCAATAAATAATGAACCGTAATTATTAAACTTATTAATAAGATTTTCCGCATTTTCTAAACATAATTCCAAATGTTCAGGTGCTTTTTTATTAGATAAAGCAACAGCTTCATCTAAATATCTCACAACAACGGCAAATGATTTATTATAAGATTGTTCAGCGATTTCACGTGTTTGAAGATTTTTTAAATATTCTTTAGCTTTTTCATCAACTTTTTGAGCAAACTCTTTAGAAAAACATATTAAAAATGCACGGGCATCTTTATCATGTTCACATTGAGCAAGAATATCAGCAGCAACAAACTCTGGTTTAGCCGTTTCATCTGCAATAATTAACACTTCAGATGGTCCAGCCAAAAAGTCTATACCGCATTCTCCATAAACTTGCTTTTTGGCCGATGTTACAAATTTATTTCCCGGTCCTACTATCTTGTTTACTTTTTGAATAGATTCGGTTCCATAAGCCATTGCAGCTATTGCTTGGACTCCGCCTATTCTGTATATTTCATCAGCACCTGCATAATATGCCGCAGCAACTGTTACAGGTTGTATTTTAGGTGACATTGCAACAACTCTTTTTACTCCTGCAACTTTCGCAGGAACTACAGTCATTATTGCACTACTAGGAAGTGGATAATTTCCGCCGGGTATATAACAACCAACAGACTCTATAGGGATAATTTTATGTCCAAGAATATTTCCGTTAACTTCAACTTCCAATTCTTTTAAACTTGATAACTGAGCCTTTGCAAATTCCTTTACATTTTTTACCGCAAACTTTATTGTTTCAATAGTTTTTTCATCTACTTGTTTTATTGCTTCTTTTATCTCATCTTCAGTCAATTTAAATGCAGATAAATCTCCATCACCAAATTTTTTAGCATATTTTCTAACAGCATTATCACCATCTTTTCTGACAGCATTAATAATGTCATTAACAGAAGATATACTTTCAAACTCTATCTTAGAAAAGAAATTTTTATCCAATTCATCATAAGTATTTATCTGCATTTTTCATCCTTTTCTTTTTATTGAAATTTATTTATACATTCAAACAAAATTATCAGTTATTTTGTTCTTGAAGCCAAGTTATTTATTATATCTTGAGGAGTTACATTATGCATTGCCATAAAAGTAAGCATATGATAAGCCAAATCACTTGCTTCCCATTCCAACCCGTCACCTTGTTCAAAATTAACAGATTCAAATGCTTCTTCCATAACTTTTCTTTTTAAATAGAATTCATTTTTAAACAACTTTGTTGTATAAGAACCATCAGGAAGCTTTGCTTTTCTATCTAAAAGCAAATTATACAGTTCATTAATACAAAACTCTCTATCCTCAAAACAAGAATATCGCCCGGTATGGCAAGCAACTCCATTTTGTTTAACCTTGAATAATAATGTATCTTGATCACAATCAAATTTAGCACTTATTAACTCTTGAGTATGTCCTGAAGTCAATCCCTTAGTCCACAATTCATTTCTTGAACGACTCCAATATGTAGCTAATCCTTCTGACAATGTTTTTTTCAATGATTCTTTATTTGAATATGCAAGCATTAATACTTGTTTTGTTTCAATATCTTGAACAATAGTAGGAATCAAACCATTTTGTTTATCAAAATCCATAACAGCAATATAAGCATCTTCAAGATTTACGGCACCTGTATAAATACTCATACCAAGTTGGGTTGAAACATTCATTTTAACGAGAGTTTTGATTTCATCAATTGTAGAAATACCACCTGCTGCAATTAAAGTTTTTTTAGTAAGTTTTCTGATTTCTTTAATAGCTTCAATATCAGTACCTTGCATCATCCCTTCTTTATCTACAATAGTATATAGATATCCTGCACATAAATCATCAAATCTTTTAACATAATCAGCAGGAGTTGCTTCAACTTCTTTTGTCCAACCTTGCGTTGTCACTTTACCTTTTTTAGCATCAATAGCAACAATAACCTTATCTTTTGGTAATTTTGAAAGAAATTCTTCATTTGCGGCAGTACCAATAATAATTTGTTTTGCACCATTAGCAAGAATTCTTTTTGCTTTTTCCTTATCTCTAATACCACCACCTACTCTGCAATGGGCGATTTTGCAGATTTCTTTAATAAGAGCTTCATTATTACCCTTATTCATAGCGGCATCTAAATCTATTACACTAATTTCTCCAAAACGTGAATAATATTTTGCCAGTTCTAATACGTTTTCTCTTTCTAATACCTTTTCTTTTCCTTGTCTTAATTGGACAGCTTTTCCATCCATTAAGTCAATACTTGGAATAATCATAATTCGCCCTTTCTTTTTCCTATTCAAATTATAGGTTAAAAATATTTACTTTCAAAATCATTTTTATTTGCCAAATTTTTTGAATTATAATTATAAAGTAATAAACGGAGGCATAGTAAAATGAAAGTTCTTGTAGGAATGTCAGGTGGAGTTGATTCTACAGTAGCAGCGCTTTTACTAAAAGAACAAGGCTATGAAGTAATAGGTGCAACTATGTCTCAATGGGGCAGCAGTGATTTTTTTAATGCATTAAATAAAAAAATAACAAATCAAGATACAAAAATCTCAACTCATTCAGCTTGCCTTTGCCCTAATAAAGAAGAAGATATAAATCAAACAAAAAAGATTGCAGAAAAACTCGGAATAGAATTTCACGTAATTGATTGTTCAAAGGAATATGAAGAAATAGTTATAAATTATTTTAAGAAAGAATATATGGAAGGGCGTACACCAAACCCTTGCGTATGCTGCAACAGATATATAAAATTCGGAATTTTTCCTGAACTGGTGAGAAAAACAGGCATTGAATTTGATAAGTTTGCAACAGGGCATTATGCACAAATAATAAAGGAAAATAACAGATACATATTAAAAAGAGGAATTAATCCAAAGAAAGATCAATCATATTTCTTATATGGATTAACACAAGAACAGCTTTCAAAAACAATAATGCCGCTTGGAACATACACAAAAGAACAAATTAGAGAAATAGCAAGAGAACACGGATTAATTGTAGCAGATAAACCTGACAGCCAAGATTTTTATAATGGCGATTATAATGACATTCTTAATGAAAAACCCAAAAAAGGTAATATTGTTGATATTAATGGAAATATATTAGGAACTCATCAAGGTTTTTGGAATTATACAATAGGACAAAGAAAAGGAATCGGAGTTGCAGCAAGTGCCCCATTGTATGTTATAGAATTAAGAAAAGATACAAATGAAGTTGTTGTAGCATTTAAAGAAGATTCTTTAAACAAAGGTTTGATAGCCTCTGAAATTAATTTTTCGGCTATAGAAAATCTAACTACTCCAATAAGCTGTCAAGTAAAAATTAGATCTTCACAAGAGCCAAAACCTGCAACAATAAAACCATTGCAAAATGGAAAGATAGAAGTCATATTTGATGATATGCAGCCTCCGATAGCAACAGGTCAATCAGCAGTTTTTTATGACGGAGAAACTGTACTTGGCGGAGGTATTATAGAAAGTGTATTTTAATGAATAAAGAAGAACTTTTAAAACTATATAATTCTGATTTAGAACAACTTTTAGAGAAAGCTTCAAAATATATAAAAAATGAAGTAGAATTTTGTTCACTAATCAATGCAAGAAGCGGAAAATGTTCACAAGATTGTAAATACTGTGCACAAAGCGCACATTATAGGACTGATATAGAAGAATACCCGTTAATTTCAAAAGAAGAAGTCATAAAAGCGGCAGAAGAAGCAAGAAATAATGGCGTTATAAGATTTGCAGTTGTAACTTCCGGAAAATCTCCCGATGAAGAAAATTTTGATAAGATCCTTGGATTTATTGATGAACTAAATAAAATTGAAGGAATAAGAAGCTGTGCTTCAATAGGTATTTTAAATGAAGAACAAGCCAAAGAACTTTCTAAGCACAGACTTAAAAGATTCCATCATAATATAAATACGTCAGAATCATATTATAAAGACATATGTACAACACACACATGGCAAGACAGATTAAATACTTGTAAACTGGTAAAAAAATACGGAATGGAATTATGCTGCGGAGTAATTCTCGGCATGGGCGAAACTGTTGAACAAAGAATAGAAATGGCAATCGAATTAAGTGAAATAGAACCTGAATCTATACCAATTAACATATTAATGCCAATTCCAAAGACTCCTTTTGAAAATTATAATAATAAAATAGATGAAGAAAATATTCTAAGAACCCTTGCAATATTTAAAATAGCAAATCCAAAATCTATTATAAGATTTTGTGGTGGCAGAATGAAATTATCTGATAAAAATCAAGAGTTGGCACTAAAAACTTGTGTTGAAGGAATTCTAACTGGCAATTACCTCACAACAACAGGTAAAAGCCCACAAGAAGATATTAATACACTTAAAAAACTAAATAAAAATTTGAGAAAGGTGTAATAATGAAAATTTATAACAATTTAATTGAATTAATAGGAAATACTCCGCTTGTAAGAATAAACAAATTAAATACAGGTTATAGTGATATTGCTGCAAAAGTAGAATTTTTCAACCCTGCAGGTTCAATAAAAGACAGAGCTGCTTTAAGTATGATAGAAGAAGCAGAGAAAGAAGGATTAATCAAAGCTGGGGAAACAACAATAATTGAGCCTACAAGCGGAAATACTGGAATTGGACTTGCACTTGTTTGCCTATTAAAAGGATATAAACTTATACTTACCATGCCTGATTCAATGAGTAAAGAAAGAAGAGATATTCTAAAAGCATATGGAGCAGAATTAGTTCTAACAGATGGAACAAAAGGAATGCAAGGAGCTGTTGATGAAGCAGAAAGACTTCATAAAGAGAATAAAAACTCGTTTATCCCGCAACAATTCAACAATCCTGCAAATCCTAAAATTCATTATGAAACAACAGCCGAAGAAATTTGGAATGATACAGACGGAAAAGTTGATATTATTGTAGCCGGTGTTGGTACAGGCGGAACCATTTCAGGAATTGCAAAAAAGTTAAAAGAAAAAAATCCTAACGTTAAAGCCATAGCAGTAGAACCATATTCATCCCCTGTTATAACTCAAGGAAAAGCAGGTGCACATCAAATACAAGGAATCGGTGCAAATTTTATACCAAAGAATTATAATGCAGATTTAATTGATGAAGTTATAACCGTAAAAAATGAAGATGCGGTAAATACTGCAAGAAATTTAGCCGATAAAGAAGGTATCTTTGCCGGAATTTCCTCCGGAGCTGCGTTACACGCCGCAATTGAATTATCACAAAGACAAGAAAATAAAGGCAAATTGATTGTAGTAATTCTACCTGATACAGGTATGAGATACCTTTCAAGTGTAATGTTTCAAGATTAACTTGAATCATAAATACTAAGAAATGTGTTTCAAAAGATTTTCTATAGTTGAAGAACAATGTTCGGCCATGTCTTCTTCAACAAATTCATGATCCTTTGCAGCGTTATCGTCTGCCAAATCAGAAATTGCTCTTACAATAACACAAGGTACTTTATTTAAATTTGCAGTTTGAGCAATAGCAGCTCCTTCCATCTCAACTGCTAAAGCATTAAACATATTTTTTATCTGTAATTTCTTATCCAAAGAAGAAACAAAACAATCACCTGAAGCAATTACTCCCTTATGATATTTGATATTAGGAGCAGTATGCTGAAGTGCTTTTTCAAATTCATTAATTAACTTTGCATCAGAATAAAACTTTGTAGGTTTATCTTTATCAATACCGGTACACATATAGCCTAAAGCATAACCAATAGCAGTAACATCAAAATCATATTGAACAAATTCTGTTCCTATAACAATATCTCCGACTTGCATATTTTCACCCAAGCCACCGGCTATACCTGTATTTATAATAAAATCAGGATTAAATTTATCTATAATATATTGAACACAAATAGCGGAATTAACTTTGCCTACACCACTTTGAACCAAAATAACTTTATGAGAATTAAGTTTCCCAACATAAAATATACGAGTGCCGACTGTTAACTCTTCGAGATTTTGAAGTTTAGATTTTAAACTGTTAACCTCACACTCCATAGCCCCAATAATTCCAAAGGTAAACTTATTCTGCATATTTCATTTTCTCCACTGTCCAATTTTTTAATACATCTGCCATATCAATTGCAATTTCTTTTGCACCTTGAAGATTGTGTTCTAAATAATTACCGCATTCTTCTTTTTTAGTACCCGGAATTTCTCCGTCAAAATTCTTTATAAACTCAAAACAATCCTTCATTATTTTTAAAGCATCCTCATGACTTATTGCATCACGAACAAGAAAATAAAATCCCGTTCTGCACCCCATAGGACCAATATAAACAACATTTTGAGCAAATTCAGTATTTCTTGCATATGTTGCAAATAAATGTTCAAATGTATGCATTGCTGCATTTTCCAAATAATCATTATTATTTGGTTTTTTCATTCTTATATCATAAGTAACAATGTCACCATCAATTCTTGAAATATACATTCCTTTTTCCAAAATATCGTGGTTGACAGTAAAACTTGCAATTTTTTTCATTCTCAAACTCCTGATAATAAAAAAGCCTCGTTCCCGAGGCTTAAAATGGTGCGTCTGGCGCGATTCGAACGCGCGACCTATCCCTTAAAAGGGGAGTGCTCTACCTGCTGAGCTACAGACGCATTTGTCTAACTTCTTTATTAAAATAACAAGAACATATTTTAGAGTCAACAAGTTTTTTTATATTTATTCACAAAATAAAAAGTGACTTTAAAAAAAAGTCACAGAGAGTTCTGTTATGGAATAAATAAGTAGTATTTAGAGTTGTTCGATGTCGAAAGAATAAAATAGATTTCAATTCCTCGTACCATTTAAAACGAGGTAGAAACAAAAAAGTTCAAATTTATTTTAAATTTGAACTGATTTTTTCATGTTATAAAAAAGAGTGCTTTATAATCGCACTCTTTAAAGTAATTTAAATTATCTGAACGGATTTTCTAACATAATGGTTTGTTCTCTATCCGGACCGACACTCACAATTTTTATTGGAATACCAACTAATTCTTCAAGCTTCTTTAAATATATTTTAGCATTTTCCGGTAAATCTTCCATTTTTTTAGATTTCGTAATATCAGTCTTCCAGCCTTTATAAGTTTCATATACAGGCTCTAAGTATTTATGCATATTTATATTAGTCGGATAATCTTTGTATATTTTTCCGTCTCGTTTATCTTTATAAGCAACACAAACTTTTAATTCATCAAACGTATCAAAAACATCAAGCTTAGTTATGGCCATTTCTGTTAAACCGCCAACAAGAACACAATATCTTGAAAGAACAGCATCAAACCAACCGCAGCGTCTCGGTCTGCCTGTAGTTGTACCAAACTCACCGCCGATTGTTCTTATTTGTTCGCCTGTTTCATCTAATAATTCCGTAACAAAAGGACCTTCACCAACTCTTGTAATATATGCTTTTGTAACACCGATTACATTTTTTATATTAGTAGGACCAATACCCGAACCGGTTGCGGCACCGCCTCCAATAGGACTTGAACTTGTTACATAAGGATAAGTTCCATAGTCAATATCAAGCATTATTCCTTGAGCACCTTCAAAAAGAATTTTTTTGTCTTCTTTTAATGCTCCTGTTAATTTATCAACCCAATTTTCACAAACATAAGGTTTAAATATTTCAGCATATTTTCTGCAATATTCAAGCATTTCTTCTTTCGAGTACGTTTTTGTTCCGTAAACTTTTTCTAGCATTTTATTTTTTAATGGAAGTATGGCATCTAAACGAATATTTAAAAGTTCTTCGTCGTATAAATCTTGTATTTTCAAACCATATCTGCCTATTTTATCTGAATAAGTAGGACCTATTCCTTTTTTTGTCGTTCCGATTTTATTTTTTCCGGAAGTATTTTCACTAATCCCATCTATATCAATATGATAAGGAAGGGTAATAGTAGCTAAAGGACTTATTTTAAGTGTAGAAAGGTTCACACCTCTTTCAATAAGTTCTTGAGTTTCTTTCAAAAAAGTTTCAGGATGAATAACAGTACCTGCACCAATAAAACAGAACTTATTATCATATAAAACACCCGATGGTATCAAATGGAATTTGTAAGTTTCGTTATTTGCAACAACAGTATGACCGGCATTACAACCGCCTTGATAACGAATAATAACATCAGCATACTCTGCCAAAAGATCAGTAATTTTAGCTTTTCCCTCATCACCCCATTGAGCGCCGACTACTACAGTATTTTTCATATTATGTCCTTTCTTAGACATGGCTCTTACCCACTTATTATAAACCAAAACCTAATGTTTATAGAAACAAAGTGTAAAGATATGTATTGAGAAATAGCAAAAACGAAAATATTTAAATATTTAATAAAGATAGAAATCGTGTTTTAAAAGAAGTGTTCATTCAAATAAGTGTTTAAATTGTACTTCAAACACTTAAAAGCATTTTACTTGTGTTTTTTTAATATAAAAACCTATTTTTAAACAAAAAAAAGCCACTTTTCAGTGGTCTATTTCTGCATCCTAATGGTCTCTTTTGTGTTTATTATTTAGGAGTTTATATGTGTTCGGGGTTGTAATGTTTCGTTTAGTGTATTGCTTACACTTAAATCTTACATTATCATTATGACATATATTATTCTTATGTCAAGTGTTATTTTTTTATAATATTACAAATTGTAAATGCGAATTTATTGCAACGCTAAAAGCCTTTTATATTCGGACTTTAAGGCTTCTTTATTTTTGGGATATTGAATAAAATCCCAAGGCAATTCATCATCTATACTTAGTTCTTTTAAAACAAATTCATCAGAAGGTTTTAATTTATTATTTTTTTCAAAATCTTTATATACAGACTTAAAGGCACCAATATTTCCGCCTTGATTAAATACTTCTATTAAATACGGAGTAAGGCTTCTGTCACCTCTTGAAAGAAGAGATTGTATATAATCCCATTTTACACTACTTGTTCTTGCTTTTATGCCTATTTTTGCAAATTCCTTCTTTATATATTCATTTTTCTTTTCAAGAGTTTTAATATCTTCTCGACCTGCAAATTGAAATGGAGTATGAGCTTTTTGAACAAATGTAGAAAAACTTGGCGTTATTATAAAGCCTTTATACTTCTGTTTTATTTCCTTGCACAGATTTACAAACTCATCCAAATCTTCATAAGTTTCTGTAGGGAGACCTATAATACCATACATTTTGACTCCGGTAAAACCATGTTTAACCATTTTATCTATAATGCATAATATATCTTCTTTATTAAGATGTTTATTAATTACCTTTCTTAATCTTTCACTTCCGGCTTCAACTGCTATTGTTGCAGATTTTTGCCCGCATTTATGAAGCATTTCAAGTACAGTATCAGAAACATAATCAGCTCTTAAAGATGAAACGGTTACTTCAAGTTCCATGCCTAAATCAACTTTATCAATAATATATTGACAAATATCATCAATCTTTGGATGAGAGCATATTAAGGCACCGAGTAAAGCGAGCTTATTTGTATACTTTAACCCCAAATCAATTTCTTTAATAATTTCTTCATATGGCGCAAATCGAACAGGATTATTAATAAACGAAGTTAAACAAAAAGCACAGCTTTGAGGGCAACCCCTTTCAACTTCTATGATATATGTATTCGGGAAAAAACTTTTTTCAGTTAAGATTGGTGTTGATACACAAAAATCCAAACAAGAAGAAGGTTTTTTAACAAAATACCCTTCTTTTTTGAAAGATGGAATATAAACCCCCTCTACTTTTGATAAAAGTTCAAGTTTTTCTATCCTTGATTTATCCTTATTATCTCTAAGTATTTCATATATTTTATTTATATTATTTTCCGAATCACCAATAGTAATGAAATCAAAAAATTCTGCAAATGGTTCGGGATTTGCACTTACAACAGGACCACCTGCCGAAATTAATGGATATGATTCATTTCTGTCTTTAGCAAGAAAAGGAATATCATAAGTTTTTAATATATTTAAAATTCCAAGATAATCAAGTTCAAAAGAAAAAGAAAAAGCCATAACATCAACACATGAGGGTCTTATTTGTGTTTTTTGTGTATCTGTAAATATTCTTTCAGCAAAAATACCTTCCTGTGTACTTATTTGTTTAAAAACAGTAAGATACCCTAAAGCCGACATCCCAAAATTATAAACAGCCGGAAAACAACACCAAACATTTAACATTGTATTACTCTCTTTATTTTCAGAATACAAATATGTTTCAGTCATTATTTTTCTTCTTCTTCTTCCATCTTTTCTTGTTTACCATTAATTGTTTTAAGATATAATTCATCAAACAATGTTAATAATAAAGCAGCAATAGCTGGTGATAGTATAACCCCCCATACTCCAAGGAACTGTGCAGCAATCAGAAATGCAAATATAATTATTAAAGGATGCAAATCTAAAAACCTGCCAAAAACAAGTGGTCTTACAAAGTTATTTGACACCCACTGAGCAGCGAGATAAACAACTGCGGTCAAAATAACTATCAGCCATCCTTGTTGAGACGCACATAAAACACCCAAAATAAAAGCCAATGTTGGACCAACTATCGGAACAATATCTAAAATCCCGGCAATTAATCCCAACAATACTGAATATTGAACTTTTAAAATCATCAGACCAATGGCTGTAAATATTGCAACTGTTGACATTGATAAAACCTGTGCTATCACATATCCGCCTACTTTATGTTCAATATTTTCATAAACTTCTTTTGCTCTTTTTTTCATCTTTGGAGGAAAAATAAGAACAATTGCATCTCTTACAAGATTTTTTTCATTAACCATATAAAAAACAATAACACCCATTGTTATTACAATTGTTATTGCTTCCATAAAAGCAACAGTAAAGTTTATTGACTTATTTACAATTCCTGATGCCATTTGAGAAGATGTATTTGTCAATGCATTAATGTCAACATATTCAATTATCGGTTTCCCCATAATTGTTTTATTACTAATAAAATCTATAATATTTTTTATGAAAAGCGGTATATTATTAAAAACCTGCTGAATTTCCTTTATTGAAATTGAAACAATTGGTATTAAAAAAAGTACCGCAACTAAAACAGTACCGGTTATTACAATCGTAGAAGCCAAAGAACGTGGCATTTTAGTGCTTAATTTATCAACAGCGGGATTTAATGAACAAGCCAGTACAAATGAAGCAAAAATAAGAAGTGCTATTTCTTTCATTTGCATAATTAATAAAATCAATAATATAGCTGCCACAACAAACATTGTATTCTTGAGATAAACAGGCTTGTTCCAAAACATTTGAGTCTCCTTTTTTGCAAAGATTATATCATATTAAATGCACAAAGTAATTAATCAATAAAATTAGTAAAGATATACAAATAATTATAAGATATTTTTACTATTATATGTGTTTATATTAAAATATTAATCGGTAAATATGTAATAGGTGGATATTATGACAGAAGCTACAAAAAAGGATTACAAGGACAGTATAAATTTACCTAAAACTTCATTAGAGATGAGAGCAAATGCGGCTCAAAAAGAGCCTTTGACTCAAAAGTTTTGGGAAGATAACAAAATTTATGAAAAAAGTATTAATCAAAGAGACAAAAAAAATAAATTTATTCTTCATGATGGTCCGCCATACTTAAGTTCAGATAAAATTCATATCGGTACAGCTTTAAATAAAATTTTAAAAGATATAATACTTAAATATAAAGCACAAAGAGGTTTTTATGCTCCTTATGTACCCGGTTATGATGCACATGGGCTTCCTATTGAAAATGCCGTTGTAAAGAACATAAAAGGCGGCAGAGAAGCATTAACCCCAGGTGAATTAAGAGCAAAATGCAGAGAATTTGCACTAAAAAATCTTAAAGGACAAGAAGAAAACTTTAAAAGACTTGGTGTATGGGGCAACTGGGAAAAACCTTATTTAACTATTGCTCCTGATTTTGAAGCAGAACAAATCAGAGTCTTTGGCGAAATGTATAAAAAAGGCTATATTCAAAAAGGTTTAAAACCGGTTTATTGGTGTGCTTCTTGCGAAACTGCTTTAGCAGAAGCAGAAGTTGAATATGCTGATCATACATCTACAAGTATTTATGTTCGTTTCAAATTTGATAATAAAGACCAAGAAAAAGTATATTCACTTATCAACGAAAAAGCAGAAAAAGATTTATACGTTGTTATTTGGACAACAACTCCTTGGACTATCCCGTCAAACTTAGCTGTTTGTTTAAATGCAAGACTTGAATATACTGTGTTTGAATATAAAAATGACAGATATATTGTAGCTACGGAATTATTAAATAATTTCTTAAAAGATGTAGCTTGGGAAGAAACAGATATAAAAACTATAGGAACACTAAAAGGTGCAGAAATTGAGAACCTAAATGTATTCCATCCTTTATATAACAGATTAAGCCGTATAATTCTCGGAGACCACGTTACATTAGATGCTGGTACAGGTTGTGTACATACAGCTCCGGGACACGGTCTTGAAGACTGGGAAGTTTGTCAAAAATATGGTATAGAAACACTTTCTCCACTTGATTCAAAGGGTATTTGGAGAAAAAGTGATAAATTTGAAGACCCTGATTTAGAAGGCGTTCCTTATTATAAGGGTAATGAAATTGTTATAAACAAACTTGAAGAAAAAACAGCACTCTTGGCAAAACAAGATATAACTCACAGTTATCCTCACTGCTGGAGATGTAAAAAACCTGTTATTTATAGAGCTACAGACCAATGGTTTGTTAAAGTCGAAATGTTTAAAGAGCAAACTTTGGAAGCAATAAGAAATGTAAAATGGATTCCATCTGCAGGCGAAACAAGAATAACAAACATGGTTGAAAACCGTTCTGACTGGTGTATTTCTCGTCAACGTGCTTGGGGTGTACCAATTCCGGTATTTTATTGCAAAGACTGCGGTGAAGTTATTGTTAATGATGAAACAATCAATCACGTTGCAGATTTATTCGAAAAAGAAAGCTCTGATGCTTGGGTAAACCATACAACTGAAGAACTTATGCCAAAAGGCTATAAGTGTCCGAAATGCGGAAGCATACATTTCAGAAAAGAAACAGACATTATGGATGTTTGGTTTGATTCAGGATGTACACATAGAGCAGTTGTTCAAAAAAGAAGCGAAGAACTTGGTGAACTTCCGGTTGAAATGTATTTAGAAGGTTCTGACCAACACAGAGGCTGGTTCCAATCATCATTATTAACTTCTGTTGCTACAACAGGTAAAGCCCCATACAAAACAGTATTAACTCACGGTTTTGTTCTTGACGGTGAAGGCAGAAAAATGAGTAAATCTTTAGGCAATGTTGTTTTACCTCAAGAAGTAATCAAAGTATATGGTACTGATGTATTAAGACTTTGGGCGGCATCTATCGACTACAGAAATGATGTTAAAATCGGTGATACAATTATTAAACAACTTGTAGAAATATTTAAAAAGACAAGAAATACTGCAAGATTTTTACTTGGAAATTTATATGATTTTGACCCGAAAACAGATTATGTAAAATATGAAGATTTGAAAGAAATAGATAAGTTTGCACTTCACAAACTAAATACATTAATTGCAAATGTAACAGAAGCATTTGAAGCTTATGAATTTTACAGATATTTCCAATATCTTCAAAATTTTGCCGCTGTAGATTTAAGCTCATTCTATCTTGATATTGTGAAAGACAGATTATATACAAGCGGTAAGAAATCACTATCAAGAAGAGCTTGTCAAACAGTACTATATGAAATAGCTCAAGCACTAACAAGAATCTTAGTTCCTGTTATGCCACATCAAGCTGAAGATATTTGGATGAATACACCTGAAGTACAAAAAGACGGATTAGAAAGTATTCTTCTTTCTGATTGGCCAACTGTTAAAGAAGAATGGCATAATGAAGCTTTAGAACAAGAATTTACACAAATACTAAAAGTACGTGAAATAGTAACAAAAGCCATTGAACCTTTAAGAGCAGAAAAGAAAATAGGAAGTTCTTTAGAAACTGCTGTTTATATTATTTCTGATAATTCAAATCTATTAAAAAAATATGAGAAAGAACTATGCAATATATTCATCACATCTCAAGCGTTTATAGTTAGTGAAAGACCTGCTGATGTTATGAATGAATATACAGAAGACGGTTATAGCATATTTGTTACAAAAGCAATAGGAGAAAAATGCGAGCGTTGCTGGAAATATAGACCTTTAGGCAAATTCGAAGGTTACGAAACTATTTGCGAAGACTGTTACAATGCAGTTACCAATAAAGATTAATAACCCAAATAATAAAAAAGCTGCTATATAATAGCAGCTTTTTTATTTCATCAAAATTATTTTACTTAAGCAAATCATTTATTTCTTCTTCAGTATCGACAACAGTAAACAATTCTTCCGGTGGACATTTAATTAATTTTGAATCATACAGTTTTTGATACTGTTCTTGTAAGCCCTTAAAGAAATCTCGACCTACTAATATTATTTTCTTTTTATCTTCAGGCTTACCATAATGATTTTTAGTAATTAATGTTGTTGCTTCTTGTAATGTAGTAGAACTTCCCGGGAAAATTATAAAATTATCAGCTACTGTAGAGAACTTTTCGATTCTATCTGCTTCACTTTTGGATATTGTTAAAGGGATACAATTATCTAAATCTTCATCACCCCAAAGAGGTTGAGCTATAATAGCAAGATTTTGTATAGGTCTACCATTAGAATCCTTTTTCGAATATTTTTTACCAGCATTATATGCCGTACCCATAATTCCTGAATTACCACATCCGTGTATAAGATTCTTTCCTTTACATACCATGCTTTTTGTTACTGAAGCACAAAGCTCCATATAATTCATTATTTCATCAGTAGACTTTGAACTTCCCAATACCCCTACAGTATTTTTTCTAGAATCTTTAGTTTGATATTTAGGATTTATATTTACCGGAATCTCTGCTTTAAAACTTACTCTCATCATGCTTTCTTTCAAAAAATCACCACATTAGTATAAGTGTGGTGATTTTTTATTTTGCTATATTTATTTTATTAATTAAAATTATATCTGAACATTGGTTTTACATTTGTCATAGTACACAAATCAAAAACCTTATCACTTGTAGAAGGCGGACAATATTCACTAGGCGCAATCCCATTGCAATATTCAGCATATGCATTTTCTTTTCCACCCAATGACAAACAATATGCTTCTCTATAATTAAAGAACGATGTACCTTCACTATTTTGCAAATACACAATTGCATAGTTGCAAGTTTGTTTTTTCTCTCCTTTTATAACCTTAGTACATTCTGGTGCAACATTAGTTGTCCTATTTGGATCATATGTATAATAATATCCTTTAACTTTAGAATTTAGATATTGTATGACTCCTCCAGAACTTAACTCAATATTGGTTGCAGCTACTCCCAACGGATATACTGCACCATTATCCATAACCATAAATGTTACTATATCTGGAGGCGGTGTTAACCCATCCCTTTCTGTCCTATTTGGTCTTGCCGTACCATTTAAATCAATTGCTATTAACCTATATCCATAAGTATCTGATACAACAGGATTATATGTCCATTCTGACAGATAATACCTTTGCCCGTTTGTGGCAATAAAAGTAGGATTATTATAATCTAAATTTGTTATATAAGGTTCTTCAAAAGCAGTTGTAGAATCACTGTTCGAAGAAAGATTCGTTTGAAACAATGTATCACACCTTGTCTTTCCTGCAGTATTTGCTATTCCTACCATACTTTTACAAAAAAGATTTTTCTTTTCTTGACCTGAAAGATGTCTTTCAGAACAATTAGGAGTACCGAAATCATTTTCGTATTCTCTATCAGACTTCAAAACCTGTACAATTGCACCATTTGATTTTTTACATTGTGCAATCAATGAAGGTAATGCATTTCCATCCTTGTCTTTCAGATTCTCAAATGGAGAATCACCTGAATTAAGTACCCCAACCATATTTACTACATTCTTATGAGCAAAATATGTTAATGCAGTATATGAAGATTTTACTATCTTTATAGAGTGGACAGAAAGAGCCATAATTACTCCAATTACAGCTAATGCGACCAAAACTTCCGCTAACGTAAATCCAAACTTATATCTCATCTATATTTCCTCTATCATTTTTAAACATTCTTTATAAGTATCCACTTCTATTATATCATCCTTATTTATAGTACTTTTTGTTATATTTAATACAGAAGAATTTTCTTTTACGGCATATACATTTACTCTTTTGGAAATTGCATCAAATACAATAGATGAACCTAAAGCATTATATGGCATTATCAAAGCTTTTAATGATTCTACTCCTATATAATGTTCCACTTTTTCATATGAAAATAACGGAGCATTACTTAATCCTAACAATATACAAGGTAAAAAAGTAGGAGTTATATATTCTGCTGCAACCTTTGGATCAACAACTTCTTTTGAGATTGTAATATCTTCAAATGCAGGTGAATGTGCAACCGGCACTTTTAATTCACGAGTCAAATAATGAGAAATAACAGCTTCCACACCACCTACAATATCTACCCCTTCTCCATTTTGATAATTATCCTCAGGAGGCTCTTCAAACTTACATACAACTGCAATTGTTTCTGCACCTCTTTTTAATAATTTCTGACCAGCTTTTAAAAGCGTTTTGTTGTTTAAAACACTGCCAGATGATATACCAGATTCAGTATTATAAAATTCAACTTTGCAAGGTTCTTCTGTTATTTCGTAGCCTATTATGTCGACGCCATAAACAGTTTTTACTGCATTGATTGTATTTATATGTACATTAATAACACCTAGAGAAATTTCCTTATCAAAGATTACTCCGATTTTGTTATTGGATGAAGGAACCAAGCCCAAATTTCCTTTCATAAATTGTGCCAATGTCCAACCTTCAACATACAGCATATTATCTGTAATCCCTGAAAAACAAGCAGCATTAACAACATTAGGATTAACTATAACATTAAAATCTTTAGCAAAATTCCTGGCAACTATAGAAGCATCACCGGCAAAACCGCCAATACTTGCACCAATTCCTGTCGGGACAACAAAAGCAATTAATGGCTTTTCTTTATTATAACTCAACATATTCATTCGCCTTTAGAGGCAAGCATTTTTGCCCTTGCGCTTCTAACATATCAACAAACTTTTGAATATCCACCTTTATATTAGGGAATGTATTATAATGCATTGGAATAACCTCCATTGCATATAACATTTTGGCAGCAATAGCTGCATCATTCATATCCATAGTATAATATCCGCCAACAGGCAAAAGCGCATAATATGGATTATATAATTCTCCTATTAATGAAAAATCAGGCATTAAGGCAGTATCACCTGCGTGGTATATTGTAGTTCCATCTATATCAAATAATAAACTTGCAGCTAAACCGCCATAAGGCAAATCAGGATTTGAACTGGAATGAACTGCAGGCAAAAATTTAACACTTCCCCAATTAAACTTTAATTTTCCGCCTATATTCACCCCAATTGCTTTTGCTCCTTTTTCTATACAATAATTAGCAAGTTCAAATACTGCTATAATAGGTGCACCGGAATGTTTAGATATTGCAATTGCATCTCCCAAATGATCAAGATGCGCATGAGTAACAATAATATGAGTAATTCGTTTCTTTTTATAATCAAAATTGGCAGATGGATTTCCCGTTATAAAAGGATCAATAAGAATACCATCCCAATCTTTTTCAATAAAGAAAGCACTGTGTCCCAAATAAGTCAGTTTTCTCATACTATTCTCCTCTTTTTCTTAAATTTTAACAAATTTAAAAGTTGAAAGGAATACTCTAAATATTGCAATTATTGTAATTACTAACAGCACAGAAATTTTTTTAACTGGCTAATAATGCCTTTAAAAGTATTTGTATTAGGGATCAAAGCTTCATTGTGATATGGAATATATGATTTTATTATATTTTCAGGCAAAGCATCACCTTTTTGCAAAGTATAAGCTATAAACTCAATGTATTCATCTTGTTCTTGTTTATACATTAAGTCTCTTTTTCTAATATCTTCATCAGCTTCAAGATGACATAAAGCATGCCAGCTCGCAATAAGAGTTTTGTCTTCACAATCTTTCGGGAAACGAACAAGTGCTTCACGAACAGGAAGTTTTTTAGTTAAAACTCCAAAGAACAATCTTGAAACTTTTTTTCTTATTTCTGAATAATCTACGCTTTTATGCTCAGACATTGTTTTTCAAGTGCCTTCATTAAAGATCGGACATCATTATTAAAATATTGACCAGCCAATTTAGATATAGCACTTGCAGCCATTTTTTCTCTTGATTCTACAGATTTATAACAAAATTTTTTTCCGCTCTTTTGTCTTCTTAAAAGATTTTTATCAACAAGCCTATCCATAACTGTTTTAACTGTAGTATAGGCTCTGATATTTCCGTTATCATTTATTGCTGATAATACTTCACTAACAGAGATATTTTTGGTTGAAACACCATTTTCTTCCATTGTCCAAACTGCATTCAATATCTCATTTTCAAGAGTTCCGTGTGTAAATGCCATTAATCCATCCTTTTAATTTTTATATCTTAAATATCTTAAATTACTACAACCCATTTAATCTTTTAAAGATTAATTACTACTATTATAGCACTTGTTTTCCAAAAAAACACTAGTATATGAAATATTATTAATATAAACTTTATCAAGTTTCAAGTGATATTTTATTAATTATTTCAACAGATTTAGTATTCTTTCTTTTTTTATAATTCAATGAATTAGTCAAATAAAGTTCTTTTTTCGCACGAGTAAATCCAACATATAAAAGCCTTAGTGTTTCTTCAATTTGTTCGAGTTTTAATTCATCAGGAGTTTTAATTCCTTTGTTGTCAATTGAATTTTTTATTATCTGAACAAAATGCCCGCCGCTTTTGAGTTTTACATTTTTTGTTGATGTCGGATAATTTTCTTCATTTAGTTCCGGAATAAACACATAATCAAATTCATCACCTTTGGATTTATGCATTGTCATTATTTCTATAGGAATATCATTCGTCTCAATAAGTTCATTTTCAAAGAATCTATATGCACTCAAAGATTTTTGAGCGGAATATTCAAGTTTTTTTATTATATTTTCTAAGCTTTCATTTTCCGCGAACATCCTTTTTACCATTGCAGAAATCATATATGAATTAGATTTATCAACAGAATTTTTTGAATAAAATAAACCTATATTCAAAACCAAAATATCAGTTTCGATAGAAGAATTATTAAGCCAATAATCAATATCCCAAAATAGTTGCAAAAGTCCTTCATCATTAATTTCATCAGGATTCATTTTCATAAATGGTGTTTTCAAATTTCTTAAAAAATTAATTATATCTTCACCAAATTCATAAATATTACTTTTATTATATTCTTGAGCCAACTCATATACACTAATGTTACTTACCGGATTATTAATAACATTTAAAACAGAATGTATAAGTCTGTATATATTTTTCTGTGCTAAGCAATCAGACCTTATTGAAGTTTTTATACCTTGTGACAATAATAATTCATTATATTCATTAACTTGAGAATTCAACCTCAACAAAACTGCAATTGATGCAGAAGAATCAGAGTTATAAATTTCTTTTATCTTGTTTATTATAAAAGTTTTTTCTTCCTTTTCGTCTTGAAACAATATATATTCAGGTTTTTTATTATTTATAGGGTTTTTATCTGTTCCTTTTATTTGAATATTATAAAAAGCATTTTTAGTTTCATCATTTTGAGAAACTTCATTTATAAAAGAATTAGCAAAAGAATATATTGGTTTTGCACATCTTTGAGAAGATACCATCTCTACTTTATTATTTATTCCGATAAAGTTTCTAAAACTTTCCAAATCGCTATTTGTAAAAGTAGAAGTAATTGCCTGATTAATATCACCACAGCGAACATAGTTATTATATTTCCCATTCAATAAAGCAATTAATTTCTGTTGTATTTCGGTTGAATCTTGAGCTTCATCTTCTATTATGTATTTACAAATATTTTGATAGTAATTTAATATTTCACGATTATTTTCAAGTATTTTAACTGCATAACAAAGCATATCATCATAATCGAGCAAATTACTTTGTTTGAGAATTTTATTATATTCTTCATAAAACCTGTAAAACTCTTGAATATCTTTATATTTTGAATAAAGCTCGCCATTATAAGAGGATAATTTGACTATAGATATACATCTTAAATAATTATCATATTTTTCATCATCAATTTTCAGTTTATAAAGTAATTCCTTTATTATTCTTTCTTTTAAAGTATCATCACATATTTCAAAATTTTCATCTAACCCTATTTTATTATAGTTTGCATTCTCTTTTATTATTCTTAATGCAAGCCCATGAATAGTTGATATATTAGGGAGATCAGAATCATCTGAAACGGCAGCTTTTATTCTTTCTTTAAAGTTCTTAGCCGCAGATTCCATATATGTCAAAACAAATATATTTTCAGGAGCAACTTTTTCATTTAACAATTTTATGATTAAAGCTAACAATATAGTGGTTTTTCCTGCACCGGGAACCGCCATTACTCCCATTTTCCCTTTTTTATATTCAAGAACCTTTTTTTGATCATCCCTAGGAATTATCTTAAATTCTTGTTTCTTTTCTTCTTTTATTTCAAGAAAATCAGACAAACCGCCAAAATTTTCATTGCCTGTATTATCATATATACTTGCAAAAAACATAATGTTTTCTTGAGCACACAAAATTAGTTTTCTGGCAATTCTTGCCGTTTTTTCTCTCGTTAACAAAATATTATCTTCCAAAGTATATTCTTTTTTATTCCAATCTTTACTTAAAACCCAAGCATTATACAAAGTACCTGTATCTTGTTTTAACCATTCACAATTAGATACATCAAGCCAAAGTTGATACTTTGTTCTTATCGAAAAATCAATTATTTTTTGAGGACTTGAAACTATAATTGCATCTTTGGGCAAAGCAAAAGAATCTATAGGATTTTCACTTATTACACTATTTTCTATTTGTGAAATAAATTCTTTAGCAATATCAGATACGGTTTCAGAGAATGCTTTTTCAAAATTTTCTGCTTCCTTCAGAAGAAAATCATACTTTTCTTTATCTGCTTCTGTTTCAAATTCTTGAATAATATTAGAAAAAATTATTTTTATTTGATTGGAAATACTATTTTTACTTTTTAATTCAGAAGCAATTACAGAACACAATTTTTTATATCTGTAATTATTTATATCTTCTGAAAAAATATAATCCTTTAATCCAGAAGAAGAAGAATATTCCCTAATAATTTCAATACATTTACGATATGGTATTTTCAAAAGATTAATTAATAAACTTTTTAACTCATAATCTTGCACATCAAAGCCATTAATAATTTTAAGTAATATTAGAATATACTTAACGATATTATTTTGAACAAGTTTCTCACTTCCTGATATTACCTGAAATTTTATACCCCACTTTTGTTCTTTAAAATATTGCATTAATATTTCATCTACAACCGGAGTAATTACAGAAATATCAGAAAGTTTTATCCCTTTTCTTATGAGTTTATTTATCTCACAAATTACAGACTCAAACATATCCAAACGTTTTGGCTGAATAGTGTATTTTATATCTGCATTTTTTATCTTTTTACCTTGTTGAATATTGATAAAGAAATCTTCAGCTTTTTTTGACAAAATACAATCATCTTTTAATCTAATAATTTCAGGTTTATATTTTCTTGAAAATTCTATAACTCCCGATTTATAAGCACATAAATATCCGCATCTTGATGAACCGTTTTGGTCATAGGCTATATAATATTCATTTAATTGAGGAACTAAATGATGAATAAAAGACCAAAACGCAAATGAAAACTCATCTGCATCATCAACCAAAAGAAATTTTATCTTCTTAAAGTAATCCGTATTTTTATAAACAAAGGGCAATATAGCAAGCTGTCTTAAATAATCAAAACTGGTATATTTAATAGTTTTCAATTTATAATCGTCAATCGCCTTTTGAGCATCAATATAAAAACTTTCTCTTAGCAATTCCGAACGTTCTTTTATTTCATCAGTAGTAAGTCCATTTTGAACAATTAAAGAATATCTTCTAAAAAGCTGATGAAGAAGATTAACCTTAGATATATAATCAGAGAAATCTGCCTCTTTTATACTCTGTTTAAAAATAAATTGAGAAACTTCCAATCCGCATAAATTTGGTCTTGAAGTGCTTTCTGACCTATTTATTAAACTTGAAATATATTCCCAATTATCATTAATCGAATTATAGCAAAGCCCCCAAAAAGTATATACCTGATGTTTTTCTTGTCTTAACTGAGGATTTAAAGCACAAACTTTATTTATAAAATTTGCTTTTTTATATGGATTTAAAAGAATAACTAAAATATCCTCAGGACTATTTCCCTGCTTGATTAATTCCACATACCTTTCAGCAAGAAAATCTGTTCTTTTACTATTTACTGAGCCTTCTACTAACATAATTAGATTGTAATTAAAAAGACAGTTTAAAGTATAAATATTACAAGATATTAAGAAAAAATGGTGTTTTTTAAATTTCGCTTAACATGTCTTAACACATGGATTGAAATAAAAATTATAAAGTGATATATTAAAGATATACAAATTATATACAATATTCAAATTAATGCGGTGTAAAAAGTGTGTCGTTTGCATTAATAATAGTGTTCTTTGCCTATTATAGGCAAAATGTGTTCTGCAATTATAAAAGCAAGTGTGTGTTACTAAAAAAATCAGGAGTAAAATAATATGGCATTAAATTGTGTATCAACATTAGATTCAGAAAATTTTTCAACAAATCTTTTTTCAGAAACAAATTTGGTAAATTATGTTAAGGAAATTTCTAAATATAAATCATTAACAATTGAAGAAGAACAAGAACTTGCAAGACAAATACAAAACGGTTCAAAAGAAGCAAAAGAGAAGCTAACAAAAGCGAACCTGAAATTAGTAGTAATTATTGCAAGGAAAGTAATTCATACAAGCAAATTACCAATGACCGATCTAATACAAGAAGGCAACATCGGACTTATGGTTGCAATAGATAAGTTTAACTGGAAATTCGGCTACAGATTTGCAACATATGCAAGCTGGTGGATTAAACAGGCAATGTTTAAAGCAATATCAGAACAATCACACAGCGTAAAAATTCCTGTTTATATTCAAGAAACACTTTCAAAATATTCAAAAATAAAATCAGAAATGGAAAAAGAAAGTCAAAAAGAAATAAGCATTGATGAAGTTGCAAAAAGAATGAATACAGAATCAGATAAAATAAATAATTACCTAAATGCTTATAAAAAAACTTTATCCCTAGAAGGTGATTTCGAAATGCAAAACGGCTCTGAAGTTAAATTAATAGATATCATCGAGGATAAAAAAAGTTCAATTTCAAAAGAAATTGAAAGTGAATCACTAAAAAAAGATATTATGTCGTTGCTTAAAAATTTAAAAGAAAGAGAACAAAAAGTAATCACAATGCGCTTTGGCATCGGCGGAAACGAAAAACAAACATTAGAAGAAATCGGTAAAATATATGGTGTAACAAAAGAATGTATAAGACAAACAGAAGCAAGAGCATTAAATAAACTAAAAAATAATAATATTTCAATAAGTTTATACCAAGATTATGTATACTAAAAAGTTACTCAAATTGCACTTTAGAAGAGTTAATCAAGTCGAATTTATTGAATATAAGACAATTTAAGGTAACACAATACCGTTATTACAAGCATTTAGAAGAACAATTTTGTCAAATTATTTACAATATGTAGAAAAAACTGTATAATAGGGCATATATAAAAATATGTCTGCAGATTTATGAGGTAAAAGAGATGTCAGAACAAAAGTATACAGATGCTGAATTTGAAGCATTACTTAACAAATATGATTATAGTTTCCAGAAGGGTGATTTAGTAAAAGGTATAGTTTGTTCGTACGATTCGTCTGGTGTAATAGTAGATATAGGTGCAAAAACTGCAGCATATGTCCCTGTGAAAGAAGCAATAGTTGATACAACTGTAAGCTTGGAAGATACATTAAAGAAAAATCAAGAATATGAATTTTTAATTATTCGAGAAGAAGATGAAGATGGAAGATTCACTCTATCTTATAAGAAAGTGGCAATGGCATATAATTGGCGTGAACTTGAACAACTAAAAGCAGAAGATGCTACAGTTGAAGGCGTAGTAGTATCTGTGGTCAAAGGCGGTGTTCTAGTCGAAGTTAAAGGTGTTAGAGGATTTGTACCGTCAAGTCACTTAAAATTAAAATCAACAGAAGATGTTGTTGGCGAGACACTAGAATTAAAAATACTTACAATGGATATTCAACAAGGAAACTTCATTCTTTCAAATAGAAAAGTATATGCAGAAGATAAAGAAGAAACCAAAAAAGATTTATTTGAAACTGTAAAAATCGGACAGATAGTAAAAGGTGAAGTTGTAAGAATTACCGATTTCGGCGCATTTATTGATATTGGCGGAATAGATGCATTGTTACCATTATCTCAAATTTCTTGGAGATGGGTAGATCATCCTTCTGATATTCTTAAAGTCGGTGATATGGTTGATGTAGAAGTTATAGTTGTAGATCAAGATAAACAACGTATTAGTTTAAGCTTAAAGAATTTAGAAAAAGATCCTTGGATTGAGGCAAAAGACAAAATAAAAGACGGCGATAAAATCGAAGGTACTATTACCAGAATCAAACATTTCGGTGCTTTTGTAGAAGTATTCCCCGGTGTTGAAGCTTTACTTCCAAACAACGAACTTATAGAATATCAAAATCAAAAGAATTTAATCTTAAAAGTTGGAGATAAAATTCAAACTACAATTCTAAAATTCAACCCAGATGACAGAAGAATCAGTCTAAGTATAAAGAATGAAGAATAATAGAAAAATTATCGTCTTTTCCGGAAAACAATTTTCCGGAAAGGATACTATTGCAAAAATTTTATTAGAAAACTTCAAATCTTTTAAAAGAATTGGCATTGCTGATGCAATAAAAATGCAATATGCCCAAAAAACCGGTCTCTCATTAGAAGAAATAGAACAAAACAAATCACAATACAGACAAGATTTAATTGAACTTGGAGATTGGGGAAGGGCACAAAATCCTGACTATTGGTTAAACTCAATCATAGCTTATGAAGGTAATACCATTGTAACCGATATAAGAGTAAAACACGAATTAGATTTGTTTAAAGAACACGGAGCTTATTCTGTACGTATAGAGTCTAGTGAAGAGGCAAGAAGTAAAAGAGGTATTTTATCATCTAAAAACGATAATACAGAGACAGCACTTGATAATATTAAAGATTGGGATTATGTCATTCATAATAACGGAACCTATGAAGAACTTTTAAAAAATACCCAAGAACTTATAAACGATATACAAATTAAATTAGGAAAAGAATTATAATAGACTTTATTCTTTAAGTTTTGATATAATAGAACTATGAAAAAGATTTTTTCGTTATTAATATTATTAATATTATTTATATTTTCGACATCTGCATTTGCAGATATAATACCATCAAGCACAAAAAGTATAAGATATTACGGAATAGGCACATTAAATATGCCTAGAAGTTATACAGTATATAAATATCCTGATGCGGAATCTGATGTTATAAGAGAAGTAAATTATGACAACCTAAAAAGATCAGCAATAGTAAATTCTATTGATATGAGAAAGGTTTCATATATAGCATATGTTCCATCTAATAATGTTGCATTATTAACCGTTGATCAAAACCCTGGTAATAACTGGTATAATGTATATCTAAATCAAGAAACAGGTGAAACAGGCTGGGTATATAATGAAACTCCAAATTCCTTTATGACTTATAGAGAACTTTTTTACAAATACGGCAAGAAATATGGCATACGAATATTCAATGATTTACCAAAAGAAGAGAAAGTCTTATATGCTTCAGAATCAACAAATTCGCAAGTATTGGAAGAATTAACATATCCTAAATACATAACGTTTACGGTAATAAGAGGTAACTGGCTTTTAGCCTCCGTCAATGATATGTCAAAACAAGCAAAAGTAGGTTGGTTCAATTGGCGAAATGATGATGGAACGCTAAATATGTTCCCTAATTTTAAAGATTAATGTAAACTTTATAAAACTATATGCTTCATTTAAGCAATTTCATTTCTTCAGTTGATTTAAGAAGACAGAATAAATTAACAGGAGAAAATATGCTAAACATAAATCCGATAAAATTTGCAAGCATTAACAATATACAAAATAAATATCCACAAAAGCAAATTGGTTTGAAATCAGATACATTTGTACGTTCAAGCAATAATGTAAGTTTTAAAGGCAATGAATCTGAAAACAATAATTCTTTTATAAAATGGGCTCAAGAAACAGAGTTTATAAAAACTCAACTACCTGAAATTTTAACAAATCCAGATTACAAATTAGGCTCTGGGTTCTCTCATAGTGCTTATATAATACCGGGTAACGAAGATTATATTCTTAGAACATCTAATATGAAAGCTCAAAGAAGTTATGATTTTGAAAATGCAAAGATAAAAGATACAGAAGATAAGAATCTAAATATAAATATAGGTCAGGAAGTAGCAAATATAGAATTTCAAACTAACAATGGCATTCCATTTAGAATAGAAGTACTAAAAAAACAAACAGGAAAACCAATAGGAGTTCCTCCATCTCAAGCTATATATATAGAAGACACCGGAAAGCTCAGAGAAGGTGAAAAACCATATGAAGCTAGAGAAAGAAAAGAACAATATGCAACTACAATACATACAGTTGCACAACTTCCTGTTTCAGCATATGAAAAGCTTATTGATAATATAAGAGCTGCAGAACAAGCAGGTTATCATTTTGATCACTTAAATTCTAATAATTTATTATTGGATAAAGAAAAAGGTTCAATAAATCTTATAGATATGGAGAAGAATAAAGTACCTGCTAATTTAGGTAATGTATTATATGCATTAACAAACATAAATTATTTCTCTACCTTCGCAAGCCAATATGATCCTTATCCAATGGGCAATGAAGAAATTGGAACAGCGATTAAAGATACAATGGAAATAACTGATAAATTCATAAGCGCAATGAAAAACAAAGGGGAAAAATTCAACAGAGATGAATGTTCATATGAATTTTTCAACTTCATAAGCAGCATGCCATTCTCATACTATTGCAGAACAGCAGATGATAGAGCGAAATGGAGAATCTTACAAGAAAAAGGCGTTGCCTAATAACTAGACATTATCCTTGTTATGGTCCGGCAAAGAAGCTGCATATTCCGCAAGAATTCTTGCTATATCAGAACCTTTAACAACAACCTCTAGAATTAATTGAGCGTTAATTAATATTTTATCAGTGTACTCAAGTTCGTCAGTATCGAAAATTTCAAACTCAAGGAAATCATGACCAACATAATTAATTCTGCCATAACCCTCACTTGAGCCCCATTTCATAAATACAAGCTGTCTTTCAAATAATTTGAGTTTATCTACCAATCTCATAATTAATGTTTTCTCCGTGCAACCTATTCTATTATGATAATTATTTTTTTATAACAAGTCAATTTTCATTAACTTTTTTTGTAAATTTTACATACATTTATCGTTACAAAATAGATAAAATTATTTTGTTTTATATTTTGTTTTGGTATATTCATGAAAAACTAAGTAAACAAAAAGGAACTTAATCGTGACAAATACACTTAGTCGAGAGATTGAAATACAAGAACAATTTTTTAATAAGTATTTTTCTTCCCCAATTAGTAAGACGAATGATATAGAAAGTCGATTATTTAAAATATTTGAAGATGAATTAAATTCAAAGAATTCTGTATTATTAGCATATAAACCATTTGCAATAAGAAAGCTTGCAAGATTCATAACAGGAGAGATAAAACGATCTGCATCTGTTGGTATTGCAGGCGAAACAGCCAGCGGTAAGTCCACTATTACATTGGATATTATTGATACAATCGAAATTTTTTCTAAACTATTTAACTCAGGAAATGTAATAACAAGAGTTAATACTGACGATTATTATTATGACCGTTCTGAAGAAGTTAAAAAAGCCGGCGGAATGGCAGAATTCGCAAAGAATTATGACTTTGATGTTCCAGAAGCGCTTGAATTAGATTTAATGTATAAACATATTAATGAATTATTGTCAGGTAAATCCGTAATGCTTCCCAAATATGACATGTCAGGAACTACAATCAGATGGGATAATTATACTTTAGCAGAACCTTCAAGAATTATTATTTCTGAAGGTTTATTTACACTTACCGAAAAAATCAAAGATGCTTTCGATTTTAAAATATATGTTGATATTGACAGTGAAATACAAAAAGAAAGATTTTATGTAAGAGCAGAAGAAAGAGGACTTGGGGAATCTGCTCATAAAATATATGAAAATGCTTCAGAGAAAGCTCAAATATATATAAGACCATGCAGAAAAGATGCAGATATTGTTCTTTCAGGTGAAGCAAAAAGAAGCGGATATAAAATCTTTTTAAATAAAATATTGGCAATAGTTGAAGAATTACATTTTTCGAAATAGGAAAAAAATGAGTGAGTGTTTATATCAAGGCAGTTTTAATCCAATTCATAATGCTCATATAGAAGTAGCGAAATATGCAATCGAACAATTTGGATTCAAAAGAATTGTATTCATACCGGCATTCAAACCACCACATAAAGATTTAAAAAATTTTGATGCAGATAATGCAATACACAGATTAAACATGGTAGAACTAGCATTGGAAGATTACCCATATTTTGAGGTTTCAGCCATAGAATATACAAGAAACGGACCATCATATACTTATGATACTATTCTACAGATATATCAAGTTGTAAAACCAAAAGAAAAAATAAACTTTATTATCGGAACAGATGCTTTTAAAAAGATTGAATCTTGGAACCAATCACAAAAATTGAAAGATTTGATAAAATTTATTCTTTTTGTAAGAGAGGATAATTTTGATGAAACTCCATACTTACAGCTAAAAGAAAAAGGATACGAATATCAATTAATGAAAATGCCATATATTAATATTTCATCGAGTGAAATAAGAGAGAGAATCAAGCAAGGCAAAGATATTTGTGATATAGTACCAAAGAAGGTAGCAGAATATATAAAACGAAATAATGTATACAACATATAGCATTGAAGAAATAAAAGAAAACCTAAAACTTTGTCTTTCCTATGAAAGATATATTCACTCCATTGGAACAATGGAAAAGGCAATGGAGCTTGCAGAAAGATTTAATCTTGATATAACAAAAGCACAAGTTGCAGGACTTTTACACGATTGTGCAAAATGTCTTACTAATGAAGAACTGGAAAAATATAAAGAATCTTTTGAAGAATGTGAGAAATTAAGCTATAAAACTTGGCATGCACCTGTTGGAGAAATTATAGCTCAAAGAGACTATGGTGTAACTGATAAAGAAATACTTTCTTCTATCAGATGGCATACTATAGGAAGAATAGATATGACAGATTTTGAAAAAATCATATTTATTGCAGACAAAATCGAACAAAGAACAAGAGAAACAGATTTTAGAGAAAAAATAGAAAAAGCATTGAACAAAAGAAATAATTTAGATGATGCTATGTTAAAAAGCTTTAAAATCACAATAAAAAGTCTCTTAAAAAGGAAACTTCCTATTTGTTTTCAAACAATTGAAGTATATAATGACCTATTAGAAAAAACGTTAAAATAATATGAAAATAGTTTTGCTTGATATTGACGATACCATTTTTGATTTTTATGAAAGTGCAAAAGCAACAATACTAAAATGTTGTAAAGATTTCAACATTGAATTTACAGATAAAATGATAGCTCATTATATGGAGCAGAATGAATTTTTATGGGGACAATTTGAGAAAAAAGTTATTACACGTGAGGATATCTTCAGAAAAAGATTTCCCGAATTATTTAAAGAATATGGTATAGATATTGACGGAATTGAATTTGAAGAAGCGTTCCAAAAATATTTTAAGACAGAATATAAATTAATAGAGGGTGCAGTTGAAATTATCAAATATCTTAGTAAAAAATATGATTTATATATAGTATCAAATTCTTTAATTGATACTCAAAGAAAAAGACTCACTGCTGCCGGAATAATTGAATATTTCAAAGATTTATTTGTATCAGACATAATCGGCTATCAAAAACCAACAAAAGAATTTTTCAATTGTTGTTTTGAACAAATACCCGGTTTTGATAATAAAAATACAATCATCATAGGAGATTCTCTTTCTTCGGATATAAAAGGCGGTTGCAACGCTGGCATAAAGACTTGTTGGTTCAATCCGAACAGAAAAATAAACAAAACAGAATATAAAGCTGACTACGAAATAGCTAGCCTTAATGAATTAAGAAATATATTATAAATTAACGAATTAAATTCAGTATAGAGTTTCCTTGGTTAAAATCTTGTCTGTATGATTCAGCATGATGAGCGGGTGTTCCCTTTATTGTATATGTTTTTCCGTTTAACAAAACAATATCTGTATCTTCATCTTTTTTTGAAGGTTCAAATGCAACAATCATTGAAGAATTAATAAAATGTTCTTTTTTATCATCTTTAGTTCTTATTTTAATTAAAGTAGGAGTATTGCATCCTATCGGCTTAGTGTTCATATGTCTTACCTTTCTTGTTTATTATCTTTAATAACAAGTTTTAATTTAACACTAAATAAGCAAAATTTAAATAAGCAGCAAAACTTACCCATATTAAATATGGAATTAAAAGTAAAGCCGATATTTTTGAATATTTAAAAAAGGTAATTATTGTCAAAATAATAAATATATACATTAAAAAGATAATAAGAAAAGCTGCGAATATATTTTGCAAACCAAAAAATACCGGTGACCAAGAAAAATTAAGAAGAATTTGAACAATAAAAAAGAAGAAAGGTAACCTTTTCCCTTTATAAAGACCGCCTTTCAAAAATAAAAACAAAGAAAGAATAATCATTGCATAAAGGATTGTCCACACTGGCATAAATACCCAATCTGGCGGACTTAAGTAGGGTTTATTCAAACTATCAAACCATTCCAAGTTTTGCATATTTCCATTTTAAACACTAATTACATTAAAATCATTACCATTTTGTTTAATAAACAAAAATCAATTTTGTTTAGCTTGTTTATAGGAATTGATAATAATTTGACGTGCTTTCATTGCTTCTTCTTTTGTTAATGGAGAAATATTTTTTAAATGATAATCAATATTTAAATTTTCATACTTGGAAATTGCCATATTATGATAAGGTAAAACATCTAAAGCTTTTAAAGATTTTATATTTGCAAGAAATTTACCAAGCTCTTTTAAATATTTTTCATCATCTGTAATAGTAGGAACAACAACATGCCTTACCCATATAGGAATATTTTTGTCGGAAAGATACAGCGCAAAATCTAAAATATTCTTATTAGAGAACCCCGTGAGCTTTTTATGTTCTTCATCATTAATATGTTTAATATCTAACAATACTAAATCTGTATATTTTAAAAGCCTATCAAATTGGGCTAAACTTTTTCTGTTAAATAGAACACCCGAAGTATCAAGAGCTGTATGAATATTCTTCTGTTTTGCCTGTTTGAAAAGTTCCGTAACAAAATCTATTTGAGATAAAGGTTCTCCTCCTGTTACAGTTATTCCGCCATTTTTTAAAAATTCTTTTATTCTGTCATATTTATCAAGAATTTCAGATACAAAAACTTTTTTATTTTCCCCATAAGACCAAGTATCAGGATTATGGCAATATAAACACCTCATCGGGCAACCTTGTAAAAAAACAACAAGCCTAATACCAGGACCGTCAACAGTCCCAAAAGATTCTATAGAATGAACGTTTCCAAATATTTGTCCTGTCATAATCTTTATTATATAAAAAAAATATCAATAATTTAGCCGTTTATCATATTTAAAAATAGGGTACTATAGTAAAATGATAAAAATAAAAGTTCAGCAACAGTTTTCAGTTTTTATATCAATTCTTGCTCTTATTGCAATATTAGTAATATCAGGTTTTATAGGATATTTCATGTTTATGACAGAAACCGATATTAGCATCAAAATCCGTTCTGATCTTTATGCAATAATAGGAGTATTTTTATTCGTTATTGTTCCATTTATTTTTACGTCAATAAAAAATAAAACTGAATATGTATCAGACATAATAATATCAGCAGATTACATTGAATTAATATATAAAGAGAAGCAAAAAGAAACAAAAAGAACAAGAATTTTAAAGGATGATATAGAAGTATTCGAAGCAATAGTAACTATTAATAAAGTAAATTCAGGAAAGACAAGTTATATCTATTGCAATTCGGTAGTTACAATTGAGCTTAAAAATGCAAGTCAAATTCAATTTTTGCAAGATTCCTCAAACAGATTATGGGGAAGTCCATATAAATTTATCTTAGATTTAATAAAAAATTCAATAGAAATTCCAAATTTTAAATATCAAATTGAAGGTAATTATGAATTTGCAAAAAAAGATATAGAAAATTATAGTATATATAAAAAGCGACTCCCTTTTAGTGAACAATTAAAATATGACTATAAAAGTCAGCCCAAAGTTATCAAAATTATATACCTAATTTTGATAATTGTTTTAATAGGAAATTTATGCTTTATGGGTTACTTATCCATGCCGGCAGGTAAACTGACAAAAGAAGAACAAGAATATATGAAGCATTATAATCAAGCATATGAACTGCGGACTGAAAAAAAGCAATACATAGAAGCAATCAACGAATTAAATAAAGCAGAAGAATACTTTTCTAACACAGCAGAAACTTATTTAGACAAAGCATACTGTTATAACAAGTTAAAAGAATATGATAAAGCAATAAAAACTGCAAAAGAAGGGTTAAAATATATAGATTCAAAATCTATATACAGGAAATATCATAATTTTAAATTTGTAGGCAAAAAAGATATAGAATTATACTCTATTCTTGGCAGATTATACAAAAAGACAAAGAACTATGAAGAAATGAAATTATGTTATGACTATGTTATCACGCACATAAAATATAAATATACTAACGCATATTTTCAAAGAGGCTACGCAAAATATTATTTATCAGATTTCAACTCTGCACTTCAAGATTTTTATAAACATAAAGAAATAATACTACAATACATACAAGACCAAGCAGAAGAGACTCCTGAATTCAAACATACAAATCCTACATATGATGAAAAGGATTTAATTAATATAGAAAAGTGGATTTCCGCTTGCAAAAAATACAAATAATTATTGTAGAACATCAATAATTCAGATGTTTATAATATTTCATAATAAGGTACTATTGTAAAATGATAAAAATAAAAGCTGAACAAAAATATATTACGTTATTACTATACGTTATTTTAATCACGATATTGGCAGGGATATACATATTTCTATGCCAAATACATGGCAAAAATTTTCAAATAGAGAATTGTATATTCATAGCCATTTTTATACTTGTTATTATTTTCAATCTTATTAACAGTTCAGAATATGTATCTGAAATAAGAATATCACATAGTCACATCGAAATAATATACAAAAAAGGGTTAATAGAGTCAAAAAGAGAAATGATTTTCAAGAATGATATAGTTTCATTTGAATCAATCGCAACTATTAATAAAAATATAATAAGCAGAAGAAATGAGATAAAAAGTAATACACTCATCAAAATTAATTTAACTGATAAAAAGTGCATTAAATTTTTAGTAGACTCAACAAATCGACTTTATGGATGCCCATACCAGTTTATTTTAGATTTGATAAAATTTTCAAGAGAAATTCCAAATTTTAAATATGAAATACTTGGAAACTATTATTTTGCAAAAAAAGACATAGAAAACTATATACAATATGGTAGAGGTCTTAATGCAAAAGAGCAACTTCTTTACGCATATAATTCACAACCTCCTTATGTTATATTCTTTTTTATATTTTTTATAGCAAGCATGCTAATTATTATCGGTGTTTTAATTTATTCATCAATACAATTTTCATAATATGAATAAAAGAAAACGACATATAAACGATATCTGTTTCCCGGGTTTTATTGGATTTAAGCTCAACAACTTGTTTAGAAGCGAATTTAATAATACAATTATAATGAGGTTTTAGTATATGTTTTATCTTTTTTATATCTTTATTATTTTAGTTATTAACTTGATAGTATTTATAATATACTCTATTATTTTATCTTATAAATCTTATAACTATTTAAGAAAAAATAAAAAATTGTTTAAATATTTATTTAAAATGTCTAGCCCAAAACCAAAAGTAAAAGATGTTGTTCAGATTATTATAGTTATTATTTTATCTGCTTTTCTTGTTTTAACAATTGGTATAGTAGGAACAATTGCTACTCTTTTGTTCTATTCATCTCATTCTTGTTCTGAAAGTGCTTGTCAAGGCGTAGAATGTAGGTCCTTAATTAAGAGAAACTGGTCTGCTTTAAATCAAATAGTTTCATTGGAGAAACAAATTGAAGGAAAAATTGATTATTCTAACGAAAAAGCTTTTGCTGAAATTATTTCGAAGAGGTTGAGATTAATAGACACTTACAATACTTCTTACAAGAATAAAGAAAAGACATTATCTGAGAAAGAAATTAGAAAATACAACTTAAAAGAATATAAAAATAAACCAATTCTTCTTGTTGCAGATGGTTCAACTATTATGGTTTTAAAATTTGAAAATGGATGTAAAAATGTTGACTTAGTTAATGTTGAAAACTCTAGTTGTTTAATAGATGTAGATATTAACGGTTTTATGAAAAAACCAAACAACAAAGATGTAGAAAACATAAAACAAAAACGACTTGACGCTAACGATAGATATACGTTTATAATTGATGGAAATAGGGATAAAATTCTTTTGCCTGAATTAACCACAACCTTATACGAAATGTAAAAAGGGGAATGAGATGGAAGATATTATTGAAAATAAACAAATAAACGTTGATATTCCAACCGATGAAGAAATATTTAAATTTAGAAAAAAATTAATAGTTTTTTTACTTTCTAGTTGTATATTAACCACTACTATTATTGTAGCATTAATGATTGTTCCAACATTAATGAACAATACGCGTAAACCTGCAATATATTTATACCCACAAGAAACAATTCAAATAAGTATAAAACTTGATAAATCTATTAAATATAATAACGTTATTCCTCAATACAAAAATGGTTGGTTAGTTGAAGCAGAACCAAATGGATATCTTCGTGATTTACAACCACAATATACAAAATGCAAAAAATTACCTTATAAAGAATTTGGTTTTGAGTATTCAAAACATGCATGCGAAATAAATAAATATCCATATATTTATTGGGATGGTATACAAATTAAAAAACCTTTGCCCGATAAAGAATATGGTTTTGTTGTTAAAACTGAAAATATTGATAAATTCTTATCTCAAAAGGCAGATGAAATGCTGTTTAATGAAAAAGAAAAGAAAGAATTTGTAAGATACTGGTCAAAAACAACAAAAGAAAAAAATTGGAAATATGTAAAAATATACTTTTTACAAAATGAAGAAGTAGAAAATTATTTACCAATTTATATTGAGCCAAAACCAGAAAATTCAAACAGAATTCAGATAATTATAAAAAAAGCTAAAAAGAATGATAAATTAGAACCGCAGAAATTGATTCCTATAAAACGTGATGGCTATACGCTTGTTGAATGGGGCGGAATCATTAAATAATCTATACAATAATCATCATTTGTCTGTATTTTCTGAACTTTTAATATGTGGTTTAAGTTTTAACCCACCCCTTTTCATATTTCAGATTTTTTATAAAATTTTAACACTCTCTACTATAAGAGAGAGTGTTAAAAATTAAAGAAACAAAGTCTAACACTAATTATTTCCCAAACCAGAATGGAAAGTTCTTGAAATAACATCATCTTGCTGCTCTTTTGTTAATTTAATAAAGTTAACAGCGTAACCAGAAACTCTAACAGTTAGTTGAGGATACTTTTCAGGATGTTTTTGGGCATCCAATAGAGTTTCACGATTGAAAACATTAACATTTAAATGATGACCGCCTTTTTCAACATAACCATCTAAAAGATTAATTAAGTTTTCTTCTTGCATTGTAGCCATTTTATAAAACCTCTTTCTATTAATTATCTAATATTATCTTCACAGCAACCGCAATCCAAATCAATTGCAAGATCACCCATAAATACTTCATCTTTTCCTAAAGCATTAGGAATAATAGAGAATGTATTTGAAATACCATCTTGAGCATCATTAAAAGGTAATTTAGCAACTGAAGCTAAAGAAGCAACTGCACCGTTTGTATCACGTCTGTGCATTGGGTTAGCACCCGGTGCCAATGGGATACCTGCTTTTCTGCCATCCGGTGTATTACCTGTCTTTTTACCATAAACAACATTTGATGTAATTGTCAAAATTGACATTGTAGGAATAGAATTTCTATATGTATGGTGTTTTCTTATCTTAGCCATAAATCTTTTTACAAGATCAACAGCTAATTGGTCAACTCTGTCATCATCATTACCATATTTAGGAAAAGCACCTTCTACTTCATAGTCAACAACAATACCATCTTCATCTCTTATTGTTCTTACTTTTGCATATTTGATAGCAGATAATGAATCAGCAACAACAGAAAGACCTGCAATGCCAGTTGCGAAGTAGCGTTTTACATCTCTGTCATGCAGAGCCATTTGTGCTCTTTCATAACAATATTTGTCATGCATATAGTGAATTACGTTTAAAGTATTAACATATAAACCGGCTAACCACTCCATCATATCATCATATTTTTCCATAACTTCATCAAAATCTAAGTATTCAGAAGTAATAGGACGATATTTAGGTCCAATTTGTTCTTTTAATCTTTCATCAACACCGCCATTGATTGCATACAACAAACATTTTGCCAAATTAGCACGAGCTCCGAAGAACTGCATTTCTTTACCAACAACCATTGATGAAACACAGCAAGCTATTGCATAATCATCACCATGAGTCACCCTCATTAAGTCATCATTTTCATATTGAATAGATGAAGTAGCAATAGAAATTCTTGCACAATATTCTTTAAAAGCTTTAGGTAATCTGGTAGACCAAAGTACAGTGAGATTTGGTTCAGGTGCTGTGCCTAAATTTTCAAGTGTATGTAAATATCTGAAAGAATTTTTTGTAACTAAAGGACGACCGTCAATACCAACACCGCCAATTGATTCAGTAACCCAAGTCGGATCTCCTGAGAATAAAGAATTATATTCAGGTGTTCTTGCAAATTTAACCAATCTTAATTTCATAATAAAATGGTCAATCATTTCTTGAGCTTCTTCTTCAGTTATAAGACCGCGTTTTAAATCTCTTTCGATATAAATATCCAAGAAAGTAGAAGTTCTGCCAATACTCATAGCAGCACCATTTTGCTCTTTTACAGCTGCCAAATAACCAAAATACAACCATTGAATTGCTTCTTTAGCGTTTTGAGCCGGTTTTGTAATATCAAAACCGTATATTCTACCTAATTCAGCTATTTCTTGAAGTGCTCTTATTTGTTCTGCAATTTCTTCTTTTAATTGAATTTTTTCGGCATTCATTTCGCCATCTAATGAAGCGTGCTGTTCTTTTTTATCTTCAATTAATCTATCAATACCATATAAAGCAACTCTTCTATAGTCACCTATAATTCTTCCGCGACCATATGCATCAGGTAGTCCTGTAAGAATAGCAGCATGTCTTGCAGCTTTCATTTCAGGAGTATAACAATCAAATACGCCTTGATTATGTGTTTTTCTATACTTTGTGAATATTTCAGTTACTTCAGGATCGACCTCATAACCATATGATTTACAAGCACCTTCTGCCATTCTGATACCGCCAAAAGGCTGCATTGAACGTTTTAAAGGTTTATCTGTCTGAAGTCCTACAATTTTTTCTAAATCTTTATCAATATAACCTGCGCCGTGTGAAGTAATTGTTGATACAACTTTAGTATCCATATCAAGGACACCGCCATTTTCACGTTCTTTTTTGAAAAGTTCACAACACTCTTCCCACAATTGAACTGTAGCCTTTGTAGGATCAGCTAGGAAGCTTGCATCACCTTCATATAATGTATAGTTTTTTTGAATAAAATCTCTTACATTAATTTCGTGCTGCCATTTACCGGGTTTAAATTCTACTTTATCCGAAATTTCACTTAATGTTGCAATAGCCATTTTTATCTCCCATAATCTTTTATTTATAACTGACAGAAAAATGATAACAAATATCATTTTATCTTAAAATAGTATACCATAAACAGTAACTAGATTCAGCAATTTATTAAAATCTTTATATAAGTTTTACATGAAAAAGTCAGACAATATATAAATTATTTTCCGGTTATTGAATAAAATAAGGCTTTAAAGAAACCCGGACGAAACATAAATAAAGGCCTATGTTTAAAATACAATAACGCACCAAGTATATTAGATTTTAAATGCCAAGCAATACCAGGACTTTCCCATTGTGTCATTTCCAAATATTTAAAATAATATTTTTTAAGCGGAATATACGACCCCATTTTCCAAGGTTTAGAACCACCTATATAATGCAAAATATTAAATTTATTAGAATAATCAGAACGGGAACAGAAATTTACAACCTGCACATTCCACTTGCCATCTAACAACAATATCTCATTTGGAAAACAAATATTAATCAAATCTTGATCACCTAAAACCAACTTTTCAGGATGCTCTTTTGCAAAGTTAGATAATTTTAGTTCCGCATTATCTGCTCTCCATTTTTTTAAATTTACAAGCATAACTCCAGAGTTTATATAAAATTGTTCTTTCCCAAGACCAATTCTTTTTGCAAGCCTTTTATATCCTACATCTTTTACTGCTGCGCAATAATAATTATCAATATCTATATTAAATAACGAAGACAAACTGGTATTTACAATAAGATCACAATCCAAATATATAATTTTATCTTCTTTAGGAATCAAAGTCGGTAATTTCAATCTAAAAAATGAAGCAATAGTCAAATGATCAGTTGTGCGAATATTAATATATTCCTGAAAGGTATTGTGTTCCGGAGTGATAAATTCTATCTCAAAATTTTTTATTTTTAAGAGTTGTAATATCTTTTCTTTACTCTCTTTTGAAATATCATTTGAAACAATATAAAACTTATAAGAATCCGTTTCTAATGCATTTGACAATATAGAAGCCATTGTTACAGAAGCATATTTCGCATAATTATTATCACAAGTAATACATACATTTATTCTGCTCATTTATTACCTCCCAAATAACATTAAAATAATACAGCTAATATATCAAATAAATTTGACATTGTTTTGTATAACAAGCATTACAAATTGTTAATAAATAAAATATGTAGAAAAGTTTATGCTAGTATAGACAAGGAAAGATATCTTTATTTAGAACGGAATATTTCTTGAAAAAAATAATATCAGCAAAAGAAGCGGCAAAATTAGTAAAAAATAATTCAACAATTATGGTTGGAGGTTTTTTAAGTTGCGGCACCCCGGATAAAATTATTAATGCTATAGTAGATGAAGATATCAAGGGTCTAACATTAATCTGTAATGATACATCATTTCCCGATAAAGACAAAGGTTTATTAATACAAAAAGAAGGAATGATAAAAAAAGTTATTACAACACATATCGGAACGAACCCAACAACAGGTAAAAAAATGCACTCGGGAGAAATAGAAGTAGAATTTTACCCTATGGGAACATTAGTTGAGAAAATTCATGCAAAAGGATCCGGTCTTGGTGGTGTTTTGACTCCTACAGGTGTTGGCACAATTTTAGAGAACGGTAAAAAAACAATAGAAATATACGGAAAGAAATATATTTTTGAAGAGCCGTTAGGTGCAGATATAGCAATTATTTATGGAACAATTGTTGATAAATATGGCAATGTAAAATATGAAGGAACAACAAGAAACTTTAATACATCAATGGCAACAGCTGCAGACGTTGTTATTGTGCAAGCAGAAAAAATTGTTGAGACAATAGACCCAAATGAAGTTGTACTTCCCGGAATATTTATTGATTACATTGTTAATAGTGAGGGAAACTAATGACCTTAACAATGGAAAGCTTAACAAAAGAAAAGATAAAAGAAATCATTGCAAGAAGAATTGCAAAAGAATTTAAAGAAAACGATATCGTAACTCTTGGCATAGGTTTACCGACTGAAGCGGCGAATTATGTTGATGAAAATATAAATATAATATTTCAATCAGAAAATGGCATTTTAGGACTCGGAAAAGACCAAAAAGGTCCTAATTATAATAATAAAATAATAAATGCCGGCGGTGTCTGTGTAGAATTAAACAAAGG
>CALUSI010000002.1 GCA_944323395.1 Candidatus Gastranaerophilales bacterium | reverse complement strand
AATGATGAAAATCCTCAAGTTTGTATTACTGCTACTGATGCGTTAATTGAAATTGGTGATGTTGCTACTGACTCTTTAATTGAGTCTTTAGATAGCGAAAAAGTTAATGTTAGATGCGACGCCACTCGTGCATTAGGCGAAATTGGCAATCCAAAAGCTGTTGATTATATTATCAAAATGCTTAAAGATGAATGGGTTAACGTTAGAATTTATGCAGTTACTTCACTAGGTAAATTGAATGATACTAAAGCTGTTCCTTCTTTAATTGAAGTTATGCAAAATGAAAAAGAAAATGATTTAGTTAGAGCTGGAGCTGCTGCAGCATTAGGTGTTCTTCGTGATCAAAGAGCTTTACTTCCTCTTAGAGAACTTATTGTAAAAGCCGAAGAACTTGGTGAACTTGAAGACACTGCATTAAAATCATTTAAGAAAATAATGGCTGCAAATTGGAAACCTGTTAATGACGGTCAAGCAAAAAAAATTAATGCATAAATAATTTTAAAATGCCCCGATAGGGGCATTTTTTATTGCTTTCTTTTTGACATTAGGTTGTGTTTTATTTAAAATTATTATATGTAGATAGGGATTTATATATGAAAATTAGAGCTGAAAACCTTGTAAAAACATATAATGATAGAACTGTAGTTAATGATATTTCTATAGAAGTTAATAAAGGCGAGGTTGTTGGTTTATTAGGTCCTAATGGTGCCGGTAAAACAACGACTTTTTATATGGTTGTTGGTTTGGTTCGACCAAATTCTGGAAAAATATTTATAGATAATATTGATTTGACCAATTTAACAATGGATAAGAGAGCAAAACATGGTATTGGCTATTTACCTCAAGAATCGTCTATTTTTAGAAAATTATCTGTAGAGGATAATATTAAATTAGTTCTTGAACTTAATGATAAGTTGAATCCAAAAGAAAAAAAAGATAAGCTTGAAGAGTTATTAGATGAATTTAGAATAAAAAAACTTCGTGATACATCTGCAGTTGCTTTATCAGGTGGAGAAAGAAGGCGTGTCGAAATTGCAAGAGCTCTAGCTGCAAGTCCTGAATTTATTCTTTTAGATGAACCTTTTGCGGGTATTGATCCAATTGCAATAGGTGAAATCAAAGATAATATTAAAATTCTTTCAAATAGAGGACTTGGGGTATTAATAACAGACCATAATCCTAAAGCTACATTGTCGATTACTGATAGAGCGTATGTCATTTTTGACGGTAAAATAAAAATTCAAGGTACACGTGATGAAATTGCAAATGATTCAGTTGCAAAACAATTTTATCTTGGAAAGGATTTTTCGCTTTAATGAAAATAAAATTATTAGATAAGTACATATTTTCACAGGTATTTTTTACTTGTTTTGGATGTGTTTTTATTTTCATGATTGTATGGATAATGCCTGAAATATTCTTAAAAACAGTTCAAAAGGCAATTAGTGGTGTGTATACCGTTGAAATGGCTGCTTCTATTATTTTATATGAGTTGCCAAAAGTCTTAAATATTGCTTTACCAGTTGGTATGTTATTAGGTACGTTGCTTACTTTTGATAAATTAAGTAAAGATTCAGAACTAACAGTGATGAGAGGTTCTGGCTTCCCTTTCTTTAGGATTATCTCTTCTGTAATAATTATTTCTGTATTTGCAATGTGTTTTACTTTTATTATTGCTGCTAAATATTTACCATATTCTGCTTGTAAATTGAGAGATATTAAAGGTGAAAATAGAGTTTCTCAGTTCGTTTTTCCTGTAAAAAACAAAGATGATTCCATGAAAAAGATATTAATTATTTCTAATTTTGATAATAATAATATTAGAGATGTCATTGTTTTGAATTTTTATCAAAAAAATCAAAAAGGCTCTAGCCTTCTGTCCAGTATTTTAGTATCTGATTTCGTTAAATACAATCACAAAGATTGGATTTTAAATGTAGCAAAAAACTACAAAATAACAGAAGAAGGTATTTTTCATGAGATTGGGAGTGTAAAAAATTTAAAAGTATTGTCTGGGGATAGTGCCCAAAATGCTTATAAATTAATGAAATATTCTGTTTATAGAGATCGAGAACTAACTAATCAGCAAATTTCTGAATATATTAAACTTTTAAAACAAGAAAGAATGGATGATGAATATAGATTTATGTTAAATAAATATATTCAGCGTTTTGTTCATTCCTTTATGTGTATCTTATTTGGTATTTTAGGTTGTTTGCTTGGTTTCTCAAAACCAAGAGAACAAAAATTCATTGGTATGTTAATTGCTGTTGGTATTATTTTTGCTTATTATATTACGATTCCATTTTTTGATCTACTTGCAGAAAAAGCAGTCTTATCACCCTGGGTTACTTCAATGATAGCTCCGGTGTGTTCTGTGATTTTAATTGTTATTTTAAAAAGAATAAAGGATTTATGATTGTTATGCGTAGAATTCTAGTTTTCTTATTTTTTATATTTTTATTTTGTTCTCCTATTGTTGCATATGCTTCTTGTCCATATAAAATTGTTCAAGAACCCAAGGGGGTTTATGTTATTGAAGTAATTTCTTCTAAATCCAGAGTTAAGTTACAACCAGTGATTGTATCTAATTTAGAAACAAATTTTGATGTGTATAAAAGATTACATCCTCGTTTTGTTGTTAATGCTGGGTTCTTTGATCCTAAAAATCAGAAAACAGTTTCTTATATTACTATAGATGGAAAAATTGTTCTAGATCCTAAACAAAATGAAAATCTTATGAATAATGCTGCATTAAAGCCATATCTTCCCAAAATATTGAACCGTTCAGAGTTCAGAATATTAGAGAATGAGAAAGGTAAAATCTTGTATGATATTGCCTCTCATAATGACGCAGTTCCTGAAGGTTATAAAATTAAACATTCTATTCAAGCTGGTCCAATGTTGCTTCCTAATTTGAAGCTAGAGGAAGAGTTTTTTATTTTGAAAAGAAATGGTAAGATTATTAGTGAGTCAGCTTCTTCTCTTCATAAATATGCTCGAACTGCAATTGGAATTAAAAATAATCGCGTATTTATTATTATTGCAACAAATGATGCGCCAATGACATTGGAAGAACTAGCTAACTTTGCCCGTAATATGGAATTAGAAAAAGCCATGGCCTTTGATGGCGGTGGTTCTACTTCTTTTGATTCCCAAGAGTTACATATAATTTCAGAAAAGGATAATCAAGCCAGAAAACTGAAATCATTCCTTATGTTAAAGTGATTTTAAGTTGTCATAAATAGCTATTAAACCAAGTTTATAGCTGTTTACTCCAAATCCTGTTATTTGACCTATACAAGCTGGGGCTGTTAATGATGTTTTTCTGAATTCTTCTCTTGTATGAATGTTTGATATGTGTATTTCAACGGTAGGAATTGAAACTGCTAAAATTGCGTCTCTTATTGCAACACTTGTATGTGTATATGCTGCCGGATTAATAACTATACCATCAAATATATTCTTTGCTTCTTGAATTTTATTTACCAGCTCACCTTCAATATTACTTTGGTAGAATTCTACTTCTATATTAAGCTTTTTTGCTTCTTCTTTTATGAATATTTCTATATCTTTCAATGTTTGATTACCATATTTATCAGGTTCCCTTGTTCCTAATAAATTTAAATTTGGTCCATTTAAAAATAATATTTTCATTAATTTTCCTCGTAATTTTTTATTATTTTTTTTGTTATTTCTCTTACTTTTTCATCTTCTTCTAATATCTGATCAAGAGTTGGATTATCAATTGACTTATAATTATCAAAGATTGATTTTGTAATTTTGTATATATCCAAGTACTTTATCTTTTTATCTAAAAAGGCAAATACTGCTTCTTCATTTGCTGCATTCATACAAACAGGGTATGTTCCGCCTAATTCCCCTGCTTTAAAGGCTAGGGATAATGATGGGAATTTTTCATAATCAGGTTCATAAAATTCCAATTTGGCTGCTTTAATGAAATCAAAGCTTTCTGTTTCTATACCCTCAACTCTATCTGGGAATGTAAGTGCATATTGTATTGGAATATGCATACTTGGTATGCCAATTTGGGCTATTATACTTCCATCTATGAATTCAACAGCACTATGTACATAACTTTGCGGATGTATTACTACTTTTATATCTTCGTAATTAAAATTAAAAAGATGGTGTGCTTCTATTACTTCAAGTCCTTTATTCATTAATGTTGCTGAATCAACTGTTATTTTTTTACCCATATTCCATCTGGGATGTGCTAATGCTTTATCTAAATTTGCATTTTGCAATTCTTCCTTATTTGATGTTCTGAATGGCCCTCCAGATGCTGTTATAATTAATTTTTTGACGTTCTTGCCGCCGTTTATACATTGAAATATTGCCGAATGTTCACTATCAACAGGTAATATTTGTACGTTATTTTCTCTTGCTAATTTCATTACTATATCACCTGCCATAACTAATGTTTCTTTGTTTGCAAGTGCTATATTTTTCTTTTTCTTTATTGCTTCTATTGTGGGTTTTAATCCGATTTTTCCTGATACTGCAACTAATAATGTATCAATCTCTTTTAAAGTTGCAAGTTCTATAAGACCATTGTTTCCATATAGTATTTTTGTGTTTGGAAATTCTTTTTCTAACTCAATTGCATCAGTCTCGTTTTTTACAGATACGTACTTTGGTGAAAATTTTTTAATCTGTTCTTTCAATAAATGAATATTTGTTCCTGCAGAAAGCGCCAAAATTTCAAATTGTTCAGATAATTTTTCTGTAACTTCTAAAGCTTGTGTCCCGATCGAACCTGTTGAACCTAAAATTGCAATTCTTTTTCTCATTTTATGCTCTGCCATATATGTCTTCTAATCGTTCTATGTCATTTTCGTCTAAAATGTCACCTTGCTGAATTTCTAATACTTTTAATTGTTCAGTACCAAAGTTCTGCAGCGAATGTATTTCTTCTATTGCTATATCAATACTTTCACCTGCTTTAAGTTTTACTAATTCTTTCCCTTTAAGTATTGTTGCTTCGCCCTCGAGTATAATCCAGTGTTCGCTTCTATGATGATGTAGCTGTACGCTTAATTTTGCATTAGGATTAACAGTTATGCATTTTGTTAAAAAGCCATTACCATTTTCTAATACCGTATAATAGCCCCAAGGTCTATAAACAGTTTTATGAATTTCTTTCTTTGATGAATTCTTTCCGCTTAACTTTTTATAGATGTTTTTGATTCCGTCAAGATTTGACTTTTCACTAACTAAAATTGCATCTTCTGTTTCAATTACAAATGTGTCTTTTAATCCAAGAGTTGCTACTATTTTAGATGTCGCAAATACCATTGAGTCCTTAGAATCTATATCTATAACTTTTCCTGATAGATAGTTTCCGTTCTTATCCTTTTGTGAAATTTCGTATATTGCATTCCAACTTCCTATATCTTTCCACTCTGTATTTAATGGTATAGTTACTAATTTCTTACTTTTTTCCATTAATGCATAATCGATTGATATATCTATAATTTGTTCGTAATCATTTAATGGTATTGATGGAATTGTATTCTCTATATCTTTATTTTGAATTTTCTTGTATATTTCTGGTGAATGTTTCTTTAACTCTGAAAAAAATATTTCAGCATTAAACATATAAATACCAGAGTTTACAAAGAATCTGCCTTTTAATTTTTCTTGTTGTTCTTTACTAGTTGGTTTTTCTATAAAATTTATGGCTTTTAAGGCTGTTGGTTCAATTTCTGAAATTTGTGCGTTCTTTCTTGTTTTTATGTATCCAAAGTTTTGATCTATTTCTGTTGTCTCTGTCCCGAAAGAAACAATATAACCTGCTTTTGCTAGATTTATCCCTTTTTGTATAAATGTTGAAAATTGTTCTCTGTCTGTTATCAGTTGATCTGATGGTACTGTAAGTATTATTGGTGGTTCTGATGAATAATTTAGTTTATCTTTAATGTATTTTACTGCAATTGTAATAGCTGGTGCAGTATTTCTGAATATTGGTTCAGATATTACTTTATATTCGTTTTGCCTGCAAAATTTTTGTTGAAGAACTTTTAATTGTTCTTTTATTGCTGATGCAAACTTTACATTTGTTGTTGTAATGATATTTTTATCATCAACTATATTTGATATATTTAAAAATGTTTTTTGAAAAAGAGTGTATTCCTCATCAAGTTTAAACATTTGTTTGGGAAACATTTCTCTCGACACCGGCCATAGTCTGCTTCCGGAACCGCCTGCCAAAATTATACAAAAAACAGATGCTACCATAACTCTCCTCTATATAGTTATTTATTATACAATAAATACTTAAAATATTGAAATTATTAATATCTTTTCTTATTTTCATTCTAATCGTATAATCAATTGTATGAAAAATTATAAAATGATTATTTCATTAATGTCTGGTACTTCTGTTGATTCAATTGATTCTTGTCTTTTGAAAATTTTTGATGATTTATCTTTTGGAATTATTGATAGTTATTCTTTAGATTATCCTGTTGAAATAAAAAAGAAAATTCTTGCCTTAGCAAATAATATTGGAAGTATAAAAGATGTATGTTTTATGAATTTTGTTATCGGGGAATTATTTGCAAAGACTGTAAATAATTTATTAAAGAAAACAGGAATTCCACCATCTGAAATTGATTTTATTTCTTCACATGGACAGACTATATATCATATTCCGTTTGAACAAAAAATTAGTGATGTTTCTACCCAAAGTACCCTACAGATTGGTGATATTTCTGTAATCTCACATAAAACAGGAATTATGACTGTTGGCGATTTCAGAACAAAAGATATGGCTGCAGGTGGTCAGGGTGCTCCATTAGTTCCATTTGCAGATAAAATTTTATTCGGGTTAGATAAAAACCGATTAATTCAAAATATTGGTGGAATTTCAAACGTAACTGTTATATCGAAAAATTGTGATATTTTTGCTTTTGACAACGGTCCTGGTAATATGTTAATAGACTATTTTGTGCGAAAATTATATGATTTGCCGTTTGATAAAGATGGTGAAATTGCATCAAAAGGTAAAATTGATGAAAATTGGCTTAAGAAATTATTATTAGAAAAATATTATTCTTTAAACCCACCTAAAACTACTGGACGTGAACTATTTAATAATGAGTATGCAGAAAAAATATATAAATCTGCACCAAAGAAAAAAGAAGATATTATTGCAACCCTTACTGCTTTAACAGCAAAAGTTATTACTGATTCATATATTAATTTTGTTTTACCTAAAACTAATATTGACGAAGTCGTGATTGGTGGAGGCGGAGCTTATAATAAAACATTAATTTTATATATGAAAAATTATATCCCTGATTTGATAATTAAGACACACGAAGACTTTGGAATCCCTAATAAATTAAAAGAAGCGGTTGCTTTTGCTTATTTAGGATATTTCACCTTGCAAAAACAACCGAATAATGTTCCATCTTGTACCGGGGCTGATACTAATGTTGTTATGGGAAAAATTGCATATTAGAATTTATTATTTTTAAGTATAAATTCTATCTATTGCATTATATTATCAAGCCCATATATAAATTCGTTATTGTCATTGATATATTTAACAGCAAGTAATACTCCTGCCATATAACAAGAACGCTCCATTGTATGATGTGCCAGTTTTAGTATTTGACCTGATGCGCCAAATATTACTTCTTGAGAAGCAATATATCCCGGCATTCTTACTGAGTGAATATGAATATTTGATTCAGAGTTTCCACCTCTTGAACCTTCTATTAATTCTGTTTCAGGGCAATTACCAAATGTAAAATCAGAATTTACTTCAGCCATAAGTTGAGCTGTTTTTATTGCAGTACCAGATGGAGCATCTTTCTTTTGATTGTGATGTAATTCAATTATTTCAGCGTTATTAAAATATTTTGCAGCCTGCTTTGCAAACATCATAAGTAATACAGCACCTGTTGAAAAATTTGGTGCAATTAAACATCCTGTTTTATTTTCTTTTGTTAATTTCTCTATTTCTTTTAATTGATTTTCTTTTATCCCAGTTGTTCCAATTACTGATTTTACTTGATGTTTTATATATGTACATACGTGTTCATATATTCCGGATGGTTGAGTAAAATCAACAATGACATCGGGTTTCTTTGTTTCTATGGCTTTTTCAATGTCTGTTTCTATTAAAATATTGCAAGCTTTCCCTGCTGCTGCAAGTCCGGCGTCTGTTCCTTCACCTACAATGTCAACAGCCATTACAAGTGTTGTTGTATCATCATTTATTACTGCTTTTACAACTTCTTTGCCCATTTTTCCGAGCGCACCTACTACACCAACTTTAATCATTTTATTTCCTCTCTTTTTCTTTTTTTATAATAGCACGCTTTTTTATTTGTTAAAATAACTTCTTGTTTAATATAGGAAAATATGTTAGGATGTACAAAAAGTATGAGGTGGAAAAATGACAAAAATCAAGAAAATTAAAAGTTCCAATATGTTTGAAAAGAAAACAACCGTAGGTATTAATTTATCAATATTAGCAAGTATTATTAAATTTCTCGATGTTTCTATGAATGATTCAACAAATTTTTCAAATGCCGATATTCATAATTTGGTAATAACTTTGAAGAAAATGTTAAATTTGGTTATATCTGATTATTACGAAATAGAACAGTATATAGATGCGTAAAAATGTTGACCTTTTTATATGGATTTATTAATATTTATCTATATTGTTAGTTAGGAGATATTATGCCACAGCCATTCTCATCAGGTCCAATGAAAAAAAGAACTTCTGTTTTAGTCTTTCTTAAAGGGACTACTGCACCTTTAGTTTTATATGTTGATAGTCCTATAGATGTTTATGAGGAATTAGCTCAAATATTAAAGCAAAATTCTCCTACGCCAAGATTAATAGAAAAAAATACAAACGGTCCTATTAGAAAAGTTTGTATTCTTTCTACCCAAATTTGCGCTGTTGCTTTGCAAGATGAGCAATACTTATAATTATTTCATATCCAGTAGGATTTTTGTTGTGTCTTTTATTAGTCCTGCTGCCCATTTTAATATTAGAATACCTCCAAGTATTCCGATGATTGAGTCTAGACTCGTGATCTGAAAATATTTTCCTGCAAGCAGTGCTATAATCGCTAAAACTGATGTTAAAGCATCTGCCAATATATGTAAGTATGCTGCTTTATAATTGTAGTCTTCATCTGTGTGATTATGTTCTTTGTTTTCTTCTTCTGTTTTTTCGTGGCAATGCTTATGTTTGCTTTCCATTATAAAAATACATACTGTATTTACTATTAAACCTATAATTGCAACTAAGATTGCATCATCAAAATTAATTTTTAACGGATGTATGAATCTGTCTATTGCTTCAACTATTATCCAAAATCCTGTTAAACCTAAAAAAATTGAACTTGTGTAGCCCGCAAGTGTTCCTATTTTATCTGTTCCATTCTTAAATCTAGCTGAATTTGCCAGTTTTCTGGTTAATACATACGCTAAAAAGGTTAATGAAAGTGCAAGTGCATGTGTTCCCATATGGTAACCGTCTGCCAGTAATGCCATTGAGTTTGTAATGTATCCATATAAAATTTCTGCAAACATTGCTATAATCGTGAATATAATTACAATCAATGTTCTCTTTTCATTTTCTTTGCAAATTTCTTCTTTGTGTTCGTGCATATATACCTCTATTTAACTATAATCTTTCACTTAAATATTGATTGTAGTTCTCTAAAAATTCTTTTATAATTTTTAACTTTTTTGCTTCTATTTTGTTGAAGTAGTTTAAATCTTCTGAACAAAATGAGCTGTGTATTTTTTCGTGTTCATCAAATGCAATTTTGCCTTGCTTGGTTAAATTATAGTAGATTTCTTTTTTGTTCGATTTATCAGTATATGTTTCTATAAAGCCTTTATTAATTAACTTTTTTATTATTTTACTTATACCGCCTCGCGTTATATTCAAAAGTTCTGACAATTTTGTTACATTTGCTCGTTCTATTGTGCCAATGTAATTTATGCAGTGCATTTCAGAAAAACTTAAATCCTTTAGTAATTCGCCTGATTTTTCTTTCAAATGTTTATCTATTTGTTCTTGTTTTCTTGCTATATCTTTTATTAAGTCCAGAAGTTCTTCATTCATAATAATATTGTTTCCTTGTCAACAATATTATTATGACTCTGTTTTGTTTCCTTGTCAACAAAAAATAAGAAATGTTAAGTAGTTTTCATATCAATAAGAATTTTTACTGTATTTTTTATCAGTTTGAAAGCCCAAATTATAATCAAAATTGCGCCAATTATTCCTGTTAGTGCATCTAAGTATATGCAATTAAACATTTTTCCAAAGAAAAGTGCGAAAATTGTTAGAATTGAAATTAAAACATCTGAAAGTATATGTAGGTATGCTGCAAGATAATTATAATCTTTATTTTTGTACTTTTTATGTTTATGTCGTTGGAATTTACCTTCCATAATTGCAACACAAATAAAATTAATTATTAGTGCAAAAATTGCGGCATAGATTGCTTCTGTAAATTTAATCTGTTCAGGAAAAAAGAATCTTTCTGCAGATTCAATAAATATATGAATACCTGCAAAAGTTAACATTAATGCACTTGTGTATCCGGCTAAAACTCCTATTTTATCTGTACCGTTCTCAAATAATGGGGAATCTTTTAGCTTTCTTGATATAACATAAACAATGTATGTAAGCCCAAGGGTTACAACGTGCATTCCCATGTGATAACCTTCTGCTAATAATGACATTGATTGAGTTAAATAACCAAAAACAATTTCGCCTATCATTGCAAAAATAGTTAATAATACTATAATTAGAATGTTTTTTTCTTTTCTTAATCTTATAAGGTATTCAAGTCTTTTTTCGTGCATTTTATTTGCTTTCAACTAATTTTTTAAATGCATTGAAGTCTTCTATTGTATCTATACCTATTGCATTGTATTCAACAACTGAAGTTTTTATTTTCATACCGTTATATAAGGCTCTTAATTGTTCAAGACTTTCTGCTTGTTCTATTTCAGGTTGTGGAAATTTTGTCATTTTGAATAATGCTTCACGTTTATAGCCGTAAATTCCTATATGTTTATAAAATTTGGTTATTCCCATATTTCTTTCGTAAGGAATTTTTGAGCGTGAAAAATACATTGCGTATCCGTTTATATCCTTTACGCATTTAACCATATTCGGATCATCTACATCTTCATTTTTGATCTCTGAAACAAGAGTAGATATATCTGCATTATTATCTTCTTTCAACAGTTTTATAACTTCTTCAACGCAAGATGTATTTATCATAGGTTCATCACCTTGCAAATTTATTATGTATGAAAGTTCAGGATATTTTTCTGCTACTTCGACTATTCTGTCACTTCCGCATTTATGATGTTCTGATGTCATTTCTACATTTGCACCAAATGATTTTGCACAATCATATATTTCTTTATTATCAGTAGCAATAATTACAATATCTGCTGATTTTACTTGAATTGCTTTCTCCCATACCCATTGTATTATCGGTTTATCACATACCTTCAATAAAGGCTTACCTTGTAATCTTTTTGAACCATATCTTGCAGGTATTATTATTGCTGTTTTTGACATATTAGTCCTCCCTTTGAACAACGAAAGCAATCCATTCTTTTTGTCTCATTTCTTCTATCATTTTTAAATTATTATTTTTGATTGCTTCTAATACAACATCTTCTTTTCCTTCAAGAATACCACTTAAAACTATTTTTGCGCCCTTTTTCATGATTCTTTTTAAATCAGGCATAATTGCGGCCAGTACATTATGTAGAATATTTGCAAATACAAAGTCATATTTTTCTGAATCTAAAATATCAGATGTTGCATTCTTAAATTTTATAGAAAGTTCTTGATTAACTTTTGCATTTATTTGAGCTGTTTCAACTGCTGTTTCATCTGTATCTACAGCATCTGCTTCTTTTGCACCAAGCTTCATTGCACATATTGCCAGAATTCCTGAACCGCAACCTATGTCAGCAATTATAGAGTTTTTTGCCATATATTTTTCACAAGCTTTGACACATAATTGTGTTGTTGCGTGAGTGCCTGTTCCAAAAGCATTACCGGGATCTATATTTACAATGATTTCATTTTCTTTTGCTTCATATTTTTCCCAAGTTGGGCAGATTACTATTCTTTCTGATATTTTAGACGGCTTCCAATGTTCTTTCCATTTTTTAGACCAATCTATTATTTCTTGTTTCTTTATTGAAACATTCCAGCTTCCTATATCACAATTGAAAATGTGTTTATCAATCAAATCTTGTCTTTGTGCGTGGAAAAAAGCTTGTACGTTATCAAAATCTAATATATCTGCAACTATATATGCTTTTAATGTATTTTCAGTTGTTGATATAAGTTCTAAATTCTTATACTTTTCTTCTGCTGTTACTATACCTTCGCAGTCAAATTCTGTTTGAACAATATCGCAAACTATATCTGAACAAATAGGATTTATATCAATACATACTTCCCAATATGTTTTATTAACTACTGACAAAATACACCCATTCTTCTGAATTTATTGTATCTTTCATCTCTCAAAGTTTTGGGTTCAATACCCTTTAATTCATTGATTTCTTTTATAATTGCATTTTTTAATTCTTTGCCCATTGCTTCATAGTCATTATGGGCACCGCCTAAAGGCTCTTTAACAATTCCATCAATTATTTCAAGTTTTAATAAATCTTCACTTGTGATTTTTAAAGCTTCGGCAGCTACATCTGCCTTAGACGCATCTCTCCATAATATTGAAGCACAGCCTTCAGGTGAAATAACTGTATAATAAGAGTGTTCTAGCATTAATACTTTATCTGCCACTGCTAAACCTAAAGCACCACCACTACAGCCTTCGCCAGTGATAACAGCAATTATTGGAACATTTAGTTTTGCCATTTCTCTTAAGTTTACAGCGATAGCTGTTCCTTGCGCTGTTTCTTCCGCTTTCATTCCCGGATATGCCCCTGGAGTATCAATTAATGTTACTATCGGTAAATTAAATTTATTTGCGTGATAGAACAATCTTAATGCTTTTCTGTATCCTTGCGGTTGTGGCATACCAAAGTTGTATATAAGGTTTTCTTTTGTTGTTTTACCTTTTTGTGTTCCAATTATAACAACACTTTGACCGTCTATTTTTGCAATACCGCCTATTATTGCTCTATCATCAGTACCTTCTCTATCTCCATGTAATTCTATAAAATCTGTTGTCATTAATTTTATGTAATCCAAGAAGGTTGGTCTATCGGCATGTCTTGCTATTTGGAGTCTTTGTGCAGGTGTTAGCTTTGAATATAACTCTTTTTTATATTCTAAAGCTTGTTTTTCAAATGTTTCTATTTGATCTGATACATCCATACCTGATGACTCACTTATTTTTTTTAGTTCTTGTATTTTTTCTTCTATTTCGTATAAAGGTTTCTCAAATTCTAATATAGCCATACCCTTCTCCTACTTCGTATGCAAGCTGATTAATTTTGCTAATGTTGATTTTAAATCTGCTCTTGATGAAATCATATCTATTTGACCATATTTCATTAAGTAATTAGCTGTTTGGAAATCTGCCGGAAGACTTTGTCTTATTGTTTGTTCTATAACACGTCTTCCTGCAAAACCTATTCTTGCATCTTGCTCAGCTATAATAATATCACCAAGTGTTGCAAAACTTGCTGTAACTCCGCCAAAAGTAGGTTCTGTTAGTACTGTAATATATAATAAACCTGCTTCATTTAATCTTGCAACTGCACAACTGGTCTTAGCCATTTGCATTAAGCTTAGTATACTTTCTTGCATTCTGGCTCCGCCTGATGCTGTTATTGCTATCATCGGGATTTTTCTTTTTAATGCTTCTTCCATGGCAAGTGTTACTTTTTCACCTACTACACTTCCCATCGAGCCACCCATAAATTCAAAATCCATAACTGCTGCAGCAACTTCATGCCCGTCTATTTTTCCGACACCTGATATTACAGCTTCATTCATATTTGTTTTGGCTTTTGCCTGTGTAATTCTTTTTTTATAAGCTTCGGTATCTGAAAATTCTAATGGATCTGCTGTTGTTATATTGCCGAATAATTCTTCAAATGTACCTTCATCAAATATTTGATTTATACGTGTTCTTGCATTTATTCTGAAGTGATAACCGCATTTTGGACAAACATCCAGGTTCTCTTCTACTTCTTTTCTTAGTAATTGCGCATTACAATTATAACATTTGACCCAAAGTTTACCTATGCTGTCATCTATTTGTGCATCCTGGTTCCTTCTTGCTATTTGCATTTCTTTTCGTTGTTCGAACCAATCCTTTACTGTCATAAAAGACTTCCTCCGCTAATCTACTGGCTCTTTTAAGCTATATCGTTTTTTTCTTATATTATACAACAAATATTCAAATGCGTTATATTATGCTCCTGTTTATAAGTTATTTTTTTACATTTTTTCAGGAGCATCAACTGCAATTAACTTCATTGCGGATTTTAAAATTATTGTTACAGCTTTTACAATCGAAAGTCTTGCTATCATCAATTTTTCATCATCTACAAGCACTTTCGTATATGAATAAAACTGATGGAAGCTAGCTGCAAGTTCTTGTAAATATTTTGTTAGAAGATATGGTGTTCTATTTCTTGCCGCTGTTTGTACTACTGTTTTATATTCTTCCAGTTTCAAAATTAATTTTTTTGTTGTTTCAATTACTTTTTCATCTCCACTTTGCCATAAAATTTCAAAGTCTTTTGAGTTTAATTCATTGATTTTGTTTTCTAAATCAGTAATCGTTGCATTTTCTTTTGTTTTGTTAATTATATCGAATTTTTCCTGAACAGCGTGTCTTAATATTGAACAAGCTCTTGCGTGTGCATATTGAACATAAAATACAGGGTTTTCATCTGTTTTTGATTTTGCAAGTTCTACATCAAAATCAAGGGTAGTATCTATACTTCTCATAATCATCCAGTATCTTGTTGCATCAACGCCTACTTCGTCTATTAATTCATCGAGAGTTATCATTTTAGTTCTTTTACCCATTCTTACTTGTTCACCATTCATAACTAAGTTAACAAGCTGACCTAAAAGAACTTCCAATGAGTTCGGATTGTATCCTAATACCTCTATAGAAGCACGCATTCTTGGAATATAACCATGGTGATCTGCTCCCCATATATTTAAAAGAGTATCAAAGCCTCTTTGTAATTTGTTGTAATGATATGCTATATCAGCTGTTAGGTATGTATATGCTCCATCTGATTTCTTTATTACTCTGTCTTGATCATCACCATATTTTGATGAAGCAAACCATAGTGCTCCGTCTCTTTCATATAACACACCTAAATCATTCAGTTTCTTTATGCATTCTTCTACTTTTCCTGATTCATGCAGTGTTAATTCACTGAAATAATTGTCAAAATGTGTATGGAAATTTTCAAGTAATGCTTTTTGCATACTTAACATTTTTAATCTTGCATATTTACAAATATACTTTAATAATTCAGTATCGAATTCACCATTATATTTGTTTTTAATTTCTTCTGCTTTTTCTTTTTCTTCTTTTAAAAATTCTTTAGCTACAGGTATAAGATATTCACCGGTATAGAAATTTTTTGCTTCTTCTTCATCTGTCGGAAAGTCTATATTTATATTTAATTCTTTTAAAATTCTGATGTATAAGGATTTTCCAAGTTTTTGAATTTGACTTCCTGCATCATTTATATAAAATTCCTGATATACATCATATCCTGAGTATTTCATTACATTTGCAAGTGTACTGCCCATTGCAGCCCATCTTCCGTGCCCTATATGAAACGGACCTGTAGGATTTGCACTTACATATTCTAATATTACTTTTGAATTGTTTCCGATATTATTTTTTGCAAAATCGAGTTTCTTTTCCAAAACTTCGGCAAGAATATCATTAAGCATATTGCTATGTAGCTTAAAGTTGATAAAACCTGCTGTTACATTTATATCAAAATTTGTTTTCTCTATATTTTCTGATATTAATTCTGCTATTTCTACAGGTGGAAGTTTTGCATACCTTGAAAGTGATGAGACATTAACTGCAAAATCACCAAATTGAATATTTTTTGGAACTTCTGATTGCAAAGAAAATTCATCATCTTGTCCCATTTGTCCAAGACTTTTATTCTTAACCAGCTCTCTAATTGAAGCGTTAACTTTTTCTAAAAAATATTCTTTTAACATAATTCTGCTTTCTTAATATCTATACATTTATAAACTATAGCAAAAAAATGATAAAAGAGTGTTTTTCTATAAAATATTATTCATCTTTTAGTGCTTTGATTTTTTTCATAATGCAAGCTTCATAAATATCTATATTACTATTAAACTTATCAAAACTTCTTAATAGTATTCTAAGTCTTTTTACTGTACTATCGTCAAATAATGTAATTTTTGTTTCCATATTTCCTCGAAATAAACATTAAAAGCATGCACGACTATTATGCAATATCTTTTATATTTAATTCCACTTTTTGTTTTTATATAAACTATTAAAATTTACATTATTAATTTCTTTTTATATTTTGATTATTAATAATTTTAATTATCACGAAGCAACTAATAATTGTTCATCAACAATAACTTTATATAAGTCAATATTTGAACTTATATTGTCTATGTCGTCAATAAGTTTTTTTATCTCAATGTTGATATCTTGAGTTTTTAATGATTCACAGCTAAGCATATTTTCTTCTCCAAAAACTAACTTTTTGGTTATCGACATTTTAACATCGTAACTTTAGCTTTTTTTCTCATTATTTACAAAAATTAAAATTGAAATTTATATTTGTTCTATTTTCAGAATTTCTATTCAGTAAAAAATTCATACATTATAATAGATGCACTAACTGATAAGTTTAATGATTCTACATTATTATTCATTTTTAGTATTATATTTTTATTCGCAAGCTTTATAAGTTCGTTAGATAAGCCATTAGCTTCAGAACCAAACATAATAATATATTTTTTTATATTTTTGCATTCTTCAATAGAATTTGTATTTTTTTTATATAATGCTGTTGCAATTTTGTCGAAATTTTTAAAATTGCTTTTGAGTTCTTCTGTATCTTTTATTGCTATGATTGGTATTTTAAAAAAATTGCCTGCTGCTGAACGTATTACCTTTGATGAATACATATCAACACAATCTTTGTATAATATTATTCCATCTATTCCAAATGCAGAGGCACTTCTTATTATTGTTCCTAAATTGCCTGGATCACTTATTGAATCTAAAAGTATTAATTTATTTTTTTTTATAAAATCGTTTATTTTGTATTCTTTTTTCTTTGCAACTGCAAGAATTTCACAAGTCGAACTTGTTGTAGAAATTTTTTTCATTATTGATTCATCAATAGTTTTTACAGTATATTTTTCTGTTTCAAAAGCTTTTAATGAATATATTTCTTTAATATCAATATTATTTTTTATCAATTCTTCAACTGCTTTAATGCCTTCAACTATAAAAAGACCTAATTCATCTCTATATTTTTTTTGATGAAGTTTTACAATTTCTTTTATTTTATTTTTAGGAATGGCATTTATAGAAGACATGCATTTGCCTGCCATTTCATATAGTAGTATTTTTCATAATCGTTCATTGAAGAAAAATCAACAAGTTTTATTTCAAACGGAAAATGTGAAAGAGAATTCATTGTGATTTTATCTTCTTCATATTTTGCATATACTGTATTTTCTAATCTTATACCGCCCCAACCTTCTTTATAAACTCCAGGTTCTATTGAAAATACTGTATTTTCTATTATCTTTGTTTTTGCAGCATCAGATGATGAAACTCGTGGAGGAATTTCATGTACTCCAATACCTACACCATGCCCGGTTCCGTGTGCAAATGCAAAATCTTCAGATATTGATTTTTCAATAGTTTCTCTTGCTATTTTATCTATATTATAATAAGCGGACTTTTTATTGTATTTATTATAACAAGCGTTTAAAAAGGCTTTAAGAACTGCAGTATAAGCTGCTTTTTGTTCAGAATTTGGCGTACCTTTTATAAAAGTTCTTGTTGTATCTGTCGCAAGACCACCTTCATAGTATCCGCCATAGTCTATTAGTAATAAGTCGCCATCGTTAACCATCTTTTCTTTCGAAGGTGTTGAATAGTGAATGATTGAAGTGTTTGAACCAGCTGCTACTATTGGTTTAAAACTTAATGATAATGCTCCATTTTCTTTCATTGATTTTATAAGTGCTTCATAATAGTCATATTCAGAATATATTGTTTCTGAATTTAACATATCATATACTATTTTTAGTGCTTTATCTGCCCTTTCAAAACAGTGCTTCAAATGGGCAATTTCATTATCATTTTTTACTGTTTTATATAATTTGAAATAGCTTGGCAATATTTTATTTGATTGGTTTATCAATTTATAGTCATATATTGTCAATTGTTCTTCATCTATGAATAATTCGGATCTATCTAAACTTTTTAGAGTTGTTTCAAATTCTGATAAAGTTTTTATTTCAAAATATTCCCCAATATAAGGAAGAGAACAGTTTGTATATATTATTGTTTTATTTTCATTTATTATTGCTTTTGCAGGGAATATTGCACTGTATTCAAAATCATATGAACGTAAATTTGTTAGATAAGCAATATCTTCAAGTGAGGTTACTAAAATATTAAAATTACTACCTAAATATTCTTTTATTTTTGTATATTTCTCATCCGGAGTTATACCTGCAATTTCTGTATCAATTTTGAAAATATTGTAGTTTGTTTCTTTTATTGAGTCTTTTTTATATTCCATTACAGGATCATTGTTTAACAGTTTTATTGTTGAATTTTTTTGTTGCAGTTTTTTAGTTAAATTATCAAAGAATTTTTTTGATGTTTTTGTAGAAATAATACCTAATTTGAAGTATGCTGGAACTACTTCAGTTAATGCATTTAAAAATGACTGTGAAAGAGGCATTTTTACGACCTCTATATATTCGTGATTAACTTGATTGTCTGCTTGTTCATGATATCTTGTATCGACAAATAAATATATCTTATCTTGTGTAAATAAAACATCGCCGGTTGAACCTGTAAATTCTGTAAGATGATATCTTGAATTCAATTCTAATAAATTATACTCAACAAGAAATTCATTTGTCGAGTTAACAACTAATCCGTCGATATCATTTTTTGACAGGAAATTTTTTAAATATTCTATTAATTTTATATCCATTAGTCTTTTTTATCTGTTAAGTATATTAAGTGATAACCGAATTGAGTTTTAATTGGGTTTGAAACATCGCCTACATTCATAGAAAAAGCCGCTTCTTCAAATTCTTTAACCATCTGACCTTTTGTAAAATATCCCAAGTCTCCGCCATTTTGACCAGAGGGACATAACGAAACTTCTTTGGCTACTTGTGCAAAATCTTTCCCATTATCAATTTCTTCTTTAATTTTTAATGCTTCTTCTTCTGTTTTGACGAGTAAGTGACTCGCTTTTACAAATGTTGTCATATTATCTCCTATCTTAAAATTTAATTTTTATAAATTTTACTATTTTTATGAAGTATAACATGTACTTATTTTTTCAGCAAAAAAAATATTTATGTGAATTATATAGTTATGAATGTAACACAATTAATATCTGCCATTTCTTCTGCAAAGTGTTTGAGAAAAAACCTGTCTTCTCAGATAAATCCGAATATTTGTATTCCAAATTCGCCAAATGATAGTTTTGAGATGAGTCTTTCTGCAAAACGCAATTTGCAGGCAAAAAAAATATTATCTCGTACAAGAAAATTTGATATAGATTCATATAATTTCCTTTCCAAGGCCGAAAGGACAGTTTTAATGGCTACAAGCCTGCATGTACAAGATGCGGCAAAGCAATCAGTTAAAATGGGACTTGCTGTAAAAAAACATTTGGATGAAAGATTTGGTGATGGTAATTATGTTTTTGTTAGTATAGGGACTTCACCTGCAGGTATTGGACGTGTTCTCGAATTTATGGGAGTAGAGACAAAATATATACCTATATCTGGTCTTAGTTTCTGTTCTCAAAATGATTATTATAAAAAGTTTGTTCCTCTATTCCCAAAGTATATTGACTTTCTTGATAATCAAGGAATTTCAAAAGAAAAGATAGAAGCTTCAGGAAAGACATATTTATTTTTTGATTATACCCGTTCAGGCAGGTCATTAAAATTATTTCAAAAAATTATGCGTGAATATTTTGGTATAGATTGCAAAAATATAAAATATAAAAGTTTTGATTATGAGTGTTATTCTGCTTCTGCAAAAAAAATTGATCCTGAAAAATATGCAGTTGATTATATAGATTTTTATGTTAATAAGGAACACATTGCAGAATTTGCTGGAGTTGATCATCTTCCGTTATGGGAATTGGATAAGATTGAACGTTGCAAAACTTTTGAATCGGAAAACTCTAAAAGATTTAATTTCTTGATTATTGATATGTTGAAAAGAAAAAAGTTATTAAAATATAATCCGAAAAATAAAAACACTTTATAGTATTATACTATAATAATCTAATGCTATGGTTAAACGTAAACAGGTATTTTTATGTCGAAGTCTGTAAATTATATCTTTTTTTCTTTATTAGTAATTTTTTGCCTCGTTTTTACATTCCTATACTTAAAAAATGAAAGTCCGATATATGCTTGTGATTTGTTTGATCAAAATCTCTTTTATTATGATTTCGGTAATTTGCTTTTAAATAATCCACAAGAATTTTTTAAAGAATTTTTTTATTCAATATATTCCTTAAACAGAAATCCATTTCTAAATGTATTCTTATTACCTTTCTTTTTTATTTTTAGAGAAAGCAGATTTGGTTATATTTTGGCTGTTGAGATTATGTTTATGCTTCCAGCTATGTATTTGATTTTGAACTTGGTAAAAAAGTACTTTATATATGAATCTTTAGTTAGTAGTAAATTATATATGTTTTTATTATATTCATCTATTTTCCTTTTTCCTATGATATGGGTGTCTGTTTTATTCGGAATACCTGATATCTGCGGTATTGTTTTTATTTTATTTTCTTTTCATTTGTATTTTTTATATAAATTTGATAATAAGATTTCATTTAAAGTTATTATTCTATTGGCAATTTTATTATATTTATCTTTTTTGGTAAGAAGGTGGTATTCCGTTGTAATTTTAAGTTTTCTTTTGTCTATATTTATTGAAAATGTAATTAATTCAATTATTAATTTTGATAATATTAAATCTTTTTTGAAAAAGAATTTAATGACTATATTGAATATATTAATAATTTCAATGATAGTTACAGTCTTGGCTTGTATTTTTCAAAGAGATTATGTATGTTCAATATTTAGTAAAGAAATAGCTGAGCGAGCTGTGTATTCTTTAAATTATAACCAAATTCCTTTTTTGACATATCAAAGTTTGGGAAATTTTTGCATTATCTTTTCTGTTTTGGGTATTATTTTTAATATAAAAAATTCAAAAGCAAGGTTTATTATATTTAATTTAGGAATATATGTTTTTTTATTTCTTGTTGTTATGAATAATCAGTTATTATGGATTAATCATTATTTATATATTGCATTTTGTACTGTAATATTTTATATTTTGGGGTTATCATTTATTTTAAAGATTATTCCCAACAGTATTATAAGAAATATAGTAATTGTTCTTTTTATAATTTTTAATTTTGTAAATTTTCTTACATTTTATTCATTTGAAAAACCTCGTTTTCTGGAAAAAATATTGCCTACAAATCAATATTATCCTGTTAAGAATCCAAATTTTGAAAAAATTTCAAAGTTATTAAAGTATTTTGAATTTCAATATTCAAAAAATAAAGATATAAAAGTTGTACAATACGGATTAAATAAATCATCCGGATATTATCAATTTAGGAGTATTTCACCCAAAAGCGATTTTGCCAGAAATAATGTACTTCCTGAAATTGTTTTTGATTCAGATATAACATACTTAAATCAAGATACAGATTATATTATTTTATTATCCCCTTTAGGTCTTTTCTCTGATAAAAAGTATAGTACAAAACTTATTGAATTATCTAATCAGCTTTTGAATAATTACGGTATCGGAAAGAATTATGAGTTAATAAAAGATATGGAGTTAGATGGGGAACAACCTGCAAATTTAAAATTGTATAAAAAAATTAAAGACTAACTCTTTTTTATGTATAATTGTTTCTATGAAGAAATTATATATAGAAACTCTGGGTTGCCAGATGAATAAGTCAGACAGTGAAAGAATAGCGGGAATTCTTTCTCATTTTGACTATGTTGAAACGGATGTTGAAAAAGAAGCTGATTTATTAATCATAAATACATGCAGTATTCGTCAATTGTCAGCTGATAAAGCATATAGTAAATTAGGAGTTTGGGGGAAATGGAAAAAATCTCGTCCTGAATTAAAGATTGCTATTTGCGGTTGTGTTGCACAACAAGATAAAGAAAAGGTTAGGGTTAGGGCGCCTTATGTTGACTTGGTTTTTGGAACACATAATATTTACCAATTGCCAGAATTAATAAAAAAAATAGAAGAAAATGAAAAAGTTTGCGCTATTACAAATAATCCTGTTGTTTGTAATCAAAATGATTTTAAAATATTAAGAAAACAAGATTCTGTTAATGCGTGGATACCAATAATTGAAGGCTGCAATAATTTCTGTACATATTGTGTAGTACCTTTTACAAGAGGCAGAGAAAGAAGCAGACATCCTGAAGAAATAATACAAGAGGCTAAAAATATAATAAAAGAAGGGTTTAAAGAAATTACCCTTTTAGGACAAAATGTTGACAGTTACGGAAAAGATTTAAAGGATAAAAACATTACTCTAGCTAATCTTTTGCGTGATTTAAATAAATTAGATGGAGAATTTCGCATTCGTTTTGTTACTTCATATCCTTCAGATATTACTGATGACTTGATTAACGCAGTTGATGAGTGTGATAAAGTTTGTAAATATTTTCATATTCCTATGCAATCAGGAAATTCTCATATACTTGCGGAAATGAATAGGCATTATTCAAAAGAACAATATTATGAAATAGCTGCAAAAATAAGAAAAAGATTTCCTGATGTTGCTATTACCAGTGATTTTATTGCCGGTTTCCCAGGTGAAACAGAACAAGAGTTTCAAGATACTTTAGATGCTATTGATGAATTAGAACTTGATTATTCAAATACTGCGGCATATTCTCCGAGAGTATTTACTAAAGCCGGAAAAATGATTGATAAATTTATACCAGAAGACATTAAGTATGAAAGATTAGAAAGACTTAATGAAAAAAATCGCGAAGTTTGTTTGAAGTCAAACAAAAAGTTTGTTGGCAAAGTACTTAATGTTTTAGTTGAAGGTAAAACCGAAAAAGATGGAGTTATTGTTCTAAACTCAAGAGCAGGAAATAACAAAATTGTACATTTTGTTGATGATACAAAAAATATTGGTGATTTTGTTAATGTTAAAATTACAAAAGCTCAGACTTGGTGTTTATATGGTGAGTCTGTTTAATTAATTTTTTATATTAGCACTATATATTCTACTTATGTTTAGTTTATTATTTTGGGCATGTTGTGTTAATCTTTAGTTATGAAAAATTTCAGAAAAATAATTCTTATTTTAGTATTTGTTCTATTTATCATGGTCTCTTGTTTTAGAGTTGACAATGGTGGTCAGGATATTAGTTCTCAATTTAATAATAGTAATGAAAATATTGATGAAACAAAGATATACAAGCCATATAACACAGTATTTTATAATGGCATAGATTATAAGATGTCTAGATCTCCTGTTGGTATATATGGTGGACAAATAGTTTCCTCAACAATAGGTGAAGGGCCAAAAACCTTTAATCCTTGGGTATCAAAAGATGCTACTTCTTCACAAATCGGGGATTTATTGTATGATTCTTTGTTTACAACGGATCCTGATACCGGTGATGTTATCCCAAATTTGGCAAAGGAAATGATTGTTTCGAATGATTTAAAAACATATACCATTAAATTACGTAGAGGAGCAAAATGGACAGATGGTAAAGAAATAACCGCAGATGATGTTGTATTTACTTGGAATGAAATTATTTTGGGTGGTTTTGGAAATACTTCACTAAGAGATTCTGTGCTTATTGATGGAGAATATCCGAAGGTAAGGAAAATTGATAAATATACTGTTGAATTTAAAATAAAAAAACCTTTTGCACCATTTCAAAGATTTGTTGGTACTTCTGTTGCTCCTGCTCATATATTTAAAGATGTTGTAAAAAAAGGTAAAAGATATTTTGATTCATTTTTAGGTACGACTACTAATCCTAAAGATATTGTTTCTTCAGGAGCTTTCATGTTGGAAGAGTATGTTCCTGCACAAAGAGTTGTTTTTAGAAGAAATCCTAATTATTATTCTATGGATGAAAATCATAATAAGCTTCCATATATTGATAAATATGTGATTTTAATTGTAGGTGATCTTAATAATGAGTTATTAAAATTTGAATCAGGCGAGCTTGATGTTATTTCTGTTAGAGGGAAAGACTTGCCTAGATTTAAAGAAAAAGAAAGGAAGTCAGATTTTAAAATATATAATCTTGGTCCTAATACGGGAACTATGTTTATTGCGTTTAATTTAAATACAAGGAAAAATAAAGACGGAAAACCTTATGTTGATCCAATAAAGCAAAAATGGTTTAACGATTTGAATTTTAGAACTGCAATAGATTATGCAATTGATAGAAATGCAATGGTGTATAATGTTGCAAATGGTGTAGCCCAGCCATTATTTACAGCGGAATCTTTATCTTCAATTTTCTTAAATGAAAATATTGCCTCAGGTCATGAACGAGATATTGAATACGCTAAATTACTTTTAAAAGAATCAGGTTTTTATTGGGATAACAAAGGCTATTTACATGATAAAGACGGTAATGAAGTTGAATTTAATTTATATACAAATGCAGGACAGACAGAACGTGAAGCCTGCGGAGTTATGGTTAAAGAAGATTTAAGAGATTTAGGAATAAAAGTCAATTTTAAGCCTATTGAATTTAACTCACTTGTAAGTAAGATAATGTCAACGTCTGACTGGGATGTAATTCTTATGGGATTAACAGGAAGTCCATTAGAACCCCATAGCGGTAAGAATGTTTGGTATTCAAAAGGACATCTTCATTTGTTCAATATGCGTTTTAATAGCGATAAAAATGATATTTTATTACCTTGGGAAAAAGAACTCGATGAAATTATTGAAAAAGGTGCTTTAGAACTTGATTTCTCTAAACGAAAAGCTATATATGATAAATACCAACAAATAATATATGATCAAAGACCAATTATATATTTATATTCACCTTTAACCATAATTGCAATAAGGAAAAAAATAAAAAACATTCATCCAACAGCATTAGGCGGTGTACTTCATAATTTAGATGAAATATATGTAGATTTATAAACAAAAAACTTGTATTTTCTTTTATTGTACTCTACGAAGAAAACGCGTCTTAGTACAACAACCTTTATTATTAACTTTTGTAAACCTGCTTTTATTAACAAAAGCATTTTAGAAATAAAAAAACAACAGGAACGTAACGTAAAAAATACGTTAGAAGAACAATTAATTGATTTTTCATTTACTGAGAACAAAATGTCTGAAGTTGATGACATTCTTGTTTCAACTGAAGACTATTTACCGGATATGGACGCAGATGGAGATGGACAAGTTTCTAAAAATGAAATTCTTGAATTTTTCAAATCATTATTTAATAAGAAAGAAGATAAAGACCTAACCGGTGAAATTGATGCAAATGGTGACGGAAAAATAACACAAGAAGAATTAGATAAATATAATTACAGAACACAAGATATAAAAGACCAAATTGATGAGAATGGTGATGGAATTATAACTCAAGATGAAGTTGATAATTATAATAAAGGAAACGAACGTGAAGAAGAAAATATTTCAACTCAACCGGAACTAAATATATCTAATCCATTTGGTCCTAGTTTTAAATGGGAAGGTGACGGAACAATTACTATAAAACCATTAGATTTAGAATTACAAAATGAATAGTAGAATGCAATAATATTTTATTATATTAATACAAGAAATATACAAACATTAAAAGACCTTAAAGGTTATTAAGAGAGAATTCCCCCTGAAGAAGAGATGTACATTATTTTTACAATGTATGTCTCTTTATTTTTATTCTTTTTGATTTCGAGACAATAAAAAAAACAGGCATTTAGCCTGTTAAATGGTGCCACGTCTCGGAATCGAACCAAGGACACAGGGATTTTCAGTCCCTTGCTCTACCAACTGAGCTAACGTGGCTCAACCTTATGTAAATATAATATCAATTAAATGTTATTAGTCAACAAATTTTTTTATAAATCAAATAAAATACAAAAATAATGTTCACTTTAGTTGTAAATATTGTCTTTTCGGATACTGTCGCAATAAATATACTCGGAATATGAATAAACTTTAGTGTTTGTTTTCATTTTTTTTATCAAATATTCAAGACCAAATTTTGATAATAAGCATGATGTAATTATTGTCTTGTTTTCAATATCTTGTTGTTTATAAAATACATCTTTAAAAAGCTTATCGGCTAGTTTTCTATGTTTTAATAAAAGAAAATTTTCCATCAAAGAACAGTTACCTTTTTTATTTAATATTTTGATTTCAGAAGGAAGATAGCATTCATCATTTCTTATTAACGGTTTATGATATACATAAGAAGTGTTAGAAGCTAATTCAATATTATTTAGTTTTAAAATATCATCAAGTCTAATTATCTTTTCTTTTAGTTCTGGGATTTTTTCTAATGTTTCATAACAAGAATCACAAGAACAAACAATATATTTTATATCAGAAGAGACAGAATCTATAATTTTATTTGAGTTGTGTTGAAACGACTTCAAGTCACCATCACTTAAATAAGGTAAGCCGCAACATAATGATGAAGTTTTAACTACTCTATAACCTAATTTTCCCAAAATATTTAAAGTTGCATTTTTATCAGATGGATTAACATATTTATTTATACACCCTTGGAAATAAATAATATTTTCTTTTTTTAGATTTTTAGCTTGAATTCTTTCTCTTTTTACAAAGATATTTTTTCTACGTATTTTGTAAGTTAATAAAATTAGAAAGAATATTATTGAAAAGGATAAAAAACCATATTTATATTTGTTTTGAAATTTTAGTAAAGTAAAAATTTCTTTTGCATCAATATTACTTGGACAAAAATTTTTACATAAATTACAATTTAAACATAAATCTAGGTTCTTAATAAATTTTGAACTTAATTTTTTATTGTAGTTATAAGCATTATTTAAAACTATATATCTACCCCTTGATAAATACATCTCATTTTTTGTAGCAAGATATATTGGGCATACTGATTGACAAAGCCCACACTTTGAACATTTATATACTTCCTCATATATATCAAAATCCATAATTAAATTATCTAACAAAATAAATTCTTATACAATTGCATTTTATTTTTACTTATACGATAATTATTAAGATATGACGGTAAAGGATATGTTTAAAAGTAAGAAAAATATTGCATATATAGCTTTGTTCTTAGTTATATTTATCGGATGTTTATGGTCTTTTATATATGCAGGAATGATAACAAAAACTTTTAAAAATAAAATTATAGACCAAACGTACAAGAATAAAGAAGCTAATATAGAAAGTCTATTAGTTACTGAAACAAAAGACGGACAAAAGTTATGGGAATTATATGCAGATACTGGCATGTACACTGATTCTGATAATGTTGTGCTTTTAGAAAATTTAATAGGAAACTTCTATGATGGAAATAAAGTAAAAGCAAGTTTTAAAGCTGATAAAGGCACATATAATGCAACAAAGAAACAAATCATATTATATGATAATGTTCTTTTAGTATATATGGATGGAACTAATATCGGAACAACGAGATTAACATATTCAGGCAAGAATGAAGATATAATTGCTGAAGGTAACGTTAGAATTGAAAAACCTGGAGAAGCTGTTATTATTGGAAACAAAGCTGTCCTTAACGGTAACTATTCTGATTTTCACATTGTTGGAAGAACACAGACACAATTTTACATGTAAAGATAGGTAAGATATGAAAAGAAAAATAATAAATTCATTTTTAATATTAACATTAATAACATCTGGAATTAGTTATGCAGCTTCTTTAACAGTTGAGTCTGATAAGCAAGAATTTAAAGATAGTGATAAAAAGATTTATTTGGAAGGTAATGTAAAAGTTAAAACAGGTGATGTAAATGTTTTAAGTCCTAGAGCAGTAGTTGAAGTTGATCCAAAAAATAACAAAGTAAATAAGGTTGAGTTTAAAGAAAACGCATATTCTTATCAATTAAAAGATGGTAAAAAACATGAAATAAAAGCTCAAATCTTAGAGATGTCTTTATTAAATAAAGTTTTATCTGCAAAAGGTAACACAATATCATCTATTACAGATAAGGACAGGCCAGTAGTTATTGTAACAGCAGACAGACAAGAATATAACAAAGCAACTAATACGATGAAAGCCTTTGGAAATGTAAATATTCTATACAAAGATATTGAAACATTTTCATCAGATGCATTTGTAAATCTAAATGAAAAAAACGATGTAAAAAAAATAGATTTAGTTGGGTCTGCAATATTAAAGCAAGGTAAAAGTAAAATAAATGCCAATAAGCTTACTTATGATAATATTCTTGAAGAAGCAGTAGCAAGAGGTAATGTTTATACCGATATTACAACAGAAGATAATAAAAGAATTGAAGTATGGTCTGATTATCAGTCATATGATAAAAAAGCAAATGTTGTTAGTGCATCTGGTTCTACAAAAATAAAATATGAAGACTATTTGGCAACAGGTCCCAAAGTAAATGTATATGCGGATAAAACGACAAAGAAGCTGAATGAAGCAGTTTTTGTCGGACGTTCGAAAATTGAAACAAAGGGAAGAACTATAGAAGCAGACAGGATTACTATAACGATGAATCCAAAAGACTTTAAAGCAGAGGGAAATGTTAAATCTGTAATTCCAAATATAGGAAATTAAAAGATTATTTTAATTAATAAATAAAGAAAGAAGCAGTTTTATAACTGCTTCTTCTTTATTATATTATTTTAATTATATAAAATGTCTTACCCAAATGTAAATTGAAGACAGTGCTAAAGAAATAAATACGACAATAACACCATATTTCATAAATTCTAAGAATTTAATTACGTGTCCATGTTTAGCTGAGTTTTCAGAAACTATAACATTTGCTGCTGCACCAATTATAGTTAAGTTGCCGCCTAAACAAGCTCCAAGAGCAAGACACCACCACATAGGTAAAACAAATTCTCTTCCTTTTTCAAGTTCAATTTCATGAATCATTGGAGCCATTGTTGCGGTATAAGGAATATTATCTATAATACCGGATAAAATACCTGACGCCCATAAAATTACATATGATGCAATTTGTTGAGATCCTGCAGTAACTTTTAATAACCAATCAGCCATTAATTTAATTCCGCCGGCTGCTTCAAAACCACCAATGATTATGAATAAACCAATAAAGAAGAAAATAGTATTCCATTCAACTTCCTTGAAGGTTTCTTCAGGATTTTCAAACAGAAGTAATATGCTTGCACCAATAAATGCTATTATACAAGTTGCAATGTGTGTTATGTCGTGAGTCAAAAAGCCAAGTATAACTAAACCTAAAACAAGCATACTTCTTTTTAAAAGAGGATAATCTGTTATAGTTTTAGTGTTATCAATTTGTTGAATACTTGCCATTTTTTCTTCAGTAGTAACTAATTGTTTTCTAAAACATAAGTATAAGAAGGCAACAACAGCAGCCATAATTATAAGACAAATTACAGTTAATTCTTTTATGAAATCCATGAAAGAAAAACCTGCAGCACTGCCAATAATAATATTTGGAGGATCACCAATTAAAGTTGCCGTACCACCAATATTTGAAGCGAAGATTTCAGTTATTAATAATGGCACAGGATTTATATCTAACTGTTTTGCTACAACGAAAGTTATAGGCATAATAAGAATAACTGTTGTAACATTATCTAAAAATGCTGATAGAATTGCTGTTAAAAAGGCCAAAGTAATAAGAACCATTAATGGCTTTCCTTTTGTCATTTTCAAAAGTTCAATAGCAATCCACTTAAATACACCACATCTGGTTGTAATATTTACTATAATCATCATTGAAACTAATAAAAATATTACATTAAAATCTACAAAATTAATAAAATAAAATTCATTTAATCCTGTTTCAGCTATTTTTTCTTGACTTACCAATCCTGAAAAAACAACAACTGCTGCACCCAAAAGAGCAATTGTAACTTTTGGTATTTTTTCAAGCGCAATAAATACATAGGCAAGCACTAAAACCACAGCAGATATTGCTACGGCGTGGCTTTGAACCAAAGCATAAAATTGTTCCATACGCTACCTCTCTATTTAATCTAGTGTTTAATAATATAAAAAATAAATGTTTTATTACATTATGTCCATGATAACAAAAACATAAAAATTTTATTCTATTTTTATACCTTGTTTTAAAAATGCTTCAATAAACCCGTCAATTGCTCCATCCATAACTGAATCAACATTACCAACTTCATAGTTGGTTCTGTGGTCTTTAACCATTTTATATGGATGAAAAACATACGAACGAATTTGCGAGCCAAAGTTTATATCAACATTCTGACCTTTTAATTTCATTAGTTTTTCTTCATGCTCAGCTTGCTTTATTGCTAACAATTTTGAAGCAAGTATTTGCATTGCAGTCTCTTTATTTTGAAGCTGTGAGCGTTGCTGCTGACACCTTACAACAATGCCTGTAGGCTTGTGTAAAATTCTTACCGCAGTTTCAACCTTATTTACGTTTTGTCCGCCTGCTCCACCTGAACGCATTGTATCCACAACTATATCTTCCTGTGGAATAACAATTTTTTTACTGAAATCTTCAATTACTGGTGATACTTCTAAACTTGCAAAGCTTGTTTGTCTTTTTCCGTTTGCATTAAATGGTGAAATTCTGACTAATCTATGCACACCTTTTTCAGCCTTCGCAAGACCATAAGCATATTTACCGATAACTTTAATAGTAGCAGATTTTATTCCTGCTTCTTCACCATCAGAATGTTCTATCATTTCAACTTTCCAATGTTTATTTTCTGCCCAACGCATATACATTCTCAAAAGCATTTGAGCCCAGTCTTGAGCATCTGTTCCTCCGGCACCTGCATTGATAGTTATAATCGCATCTGATTTATCATATTCTCCGCTTAAAGTTGATTCTATTTCCCAGGTTTCTAATTCTGACTTTAATATTTTTATTGTCTTATCGACTTCAACGAGAACAGAATCTTCCTTAGTTTCCTCATACAATTCAAATAGTGTATCAATATCGCTAACCAAAGTCTTCCATCTCTCAATTTTATAAAGATTATCCTTATCTTCTTTTATTTCTTGAGATATTTTAGACGAAATTTCGGGATTTGACCAAACATCACTCTGTTGCAATTTTGTCTCATTTTGAATTATTGAATTTTTAAGCGATTCGATATTAAATATTTTCAACGCTTTTTCAAACATTGATTTTACGGGTGTATAGGCTTGTTTTATTTCAACATAAATCAATGCTTATTTCCCTTTTTTCTTATCTGTTGCAAACTCAGAATCTAAACGTAAAAATACAGGTTTAATCCTTTCTTTTTCAGTAATTTTTGCTGGTTTTAAACCGCCCCATATAAGATTATCATACTTAAAATCAACTTTTTCATTTAGTTGAATCAATATATCTTGTGAAATATTAGGACAATATGGATACAACAAAATTGCAATATGACGCATTGCTTCAAGAACATTATATAGAACTTTACCACAATCAAGCATTTTACCGTCTTTTGCAAGTGTCCAAGGTGCATTTTCGGTTACATACTTGTTTACGCTATCTGCAAACGAAACAATCAAATTTGCTGCTTCTGCCACTTCAAATTTATTAAAACATTCTATAATTTGACATTTTGTATTTGAAGCTAAAACAGCAATTTTATCGTTTTTATCTGATACAAATTCTGGATTAATTTCACCATCGAAATATTTTACAAGCATATTTAGCGATCTGTTTAAAAGATTTCCAATATTATTAGCTAAATCTGCATTAACTTTTTCTTTAAAATCTTCATCAGAGTAATTGCCATCTTTTCCTGTTAAAGCAGCAGATGCCATATAATATCTGAATGCATCAGGCTTTTCTAAATTAAATGAAACTAAAACATCATGAGGAGCTATAACATTTCCTAATGATTTACTCATTTTTGATTGATCGATAGTAATCCAGCCATGTGCAAATATTGATTTCGGTAAAGGTAAATCAAGTGCCATTAAAATAGCAATCCAATATATTGAATGGAATTTTATAATGTCTTTACCAATAACGTGGACGTCTGCAGGCCATAATGTTTTAAATATATCAGAAGGATTTTCAATGTCAAAACCTATAGCCGTAATGTAATTAGATAGAGCGTCTATCCAAACATATATAGTCTGTGTTACGTCACCAGGAACACCGATTCCCCATTGGACAGAAGATTTTGTTCTTGAAACTGATATATCTTCGATATTTTCTAATTGATTTAATATTTCATTAACTCTAATTGCAGGTTGTATAAAATCAGTGTGAGATTTAATATATTCTGCAATTTTATCTTTATATTTTGTTAATTTAAAAAAGTAATTTTCTTCTGTAACTTCTTCCGGTTTTTTTAAGTGATCAGGGCACAAACCGTCTTCTGTTAAATCTTTTGGATTTAAAAAAGCTTCACAACCACTACAATATAAACCTGTATATGAATGTTTATATATGTCTCCATTTTCTAAAAGTTTTTTAAATATTTGTCCAACTACTTTTCTGTGCTGTTCATCAGTTGTTCTGATAATTTGATCATAACTTATTTCCAATTCTTTCCAAGCTTGTTCAAACTTTGAAAAGTTTTCGTCACATAATTCTTTTGGTGTTATACCTTTTGTCGCTGCAGTTTTTTGAATTTTAACACCATGTTCATCTGTACCTGTAAGCATATAGGCATTATCAACAATTTGTCTTTTATGTCTGATTATTACATCAGATAATATTTTTTCATAAGCGTGTCCTATGTGTGGAGCACCATTAACATAATCAATAGCTGTTGTTAAATAAAATTTTTCTTGCATAATAAATACACCTTTGAACAAATATGATAAAATAAATTTAACACAAAGGTATTTTATAAAAAAGGGCTATATATGAGTGAAAGATTAAATAATAGAAAAAATAACGAACTAAGAACAATTAAAATATCAAAAGATTATACAAAACATGCTTTAGGCTCTGTATTAATAGAATTTGATGATACAAAAGTTATTGTTACGGCTTCTGTTGAAGAAGGTAAACCCAGATGGATGGATAAAACAGACCCCAGAGGCTGGGTGACTGCTGAATATTCATTATTACCATCTGCAACACATACAAGATGTCAAAGAGAAAGAAGCAAAATTTCAGGTAGAACACAAGAAATACAAAGACTAATCGGAAGAAGCCTTCGTTCTTGTGTTGATTTAGAAAGATTAGGTGATAGAACAATTACAATTGATGCTGATGTAATTCAAGCTGATGGTGGAACAAGATGTGCATCTATTTGTGGTGGTTTTGTAGCAATGAATATCGCTATAAATAAACTTATAGAACAAGGTATATTAAAAGAAAATCCAATTATTGAACCAATAGCTGCTGTTTCAGTCGGAATAATTGATGGAGAAATAAAGCTAGATTTAGATTATTCAGAAGATTCGCACGCCCAGGTTGACAGTAATGTTGTAATGACTAAATCAGGTAAAATTATTGAATTTCAAACTACAGCAGAAGGTGCACCGTTTGAAAAATCACAACTTGATGAAATATATAACCTTGCTAATAATGCAATACAGAAAATAATTCAATTATACTAAATTGAAATTTTTCATTTAAGATGGCAAAAAAATACAAATTTGTTTTTTATGCAAATGTAAGGATATAGGAGAGAAAGCATGCCTGTTAACTCAATCAATAATATTTCATTTTCAGCAAGAAATATTGAACAAAAAGAAGCCAAAAGAGCAAGAAAAGAAGAGTATTACAAGTGGGTTAGTCAAAACCAAGCAAATGATGCTCTAAAATTATCTTTAGGTAGAGAAGTTGAAGATGGTAAATACAAGGCAGCAGAAGCAGCTTTTTCAGCAGCAGCTTTAATAGGCACATTTGCTTCATTTATAGCAAAAACTTTGGTTGTTGGTAAAGTATCAAGTGGTGCACCTATTACACAAAAACTTATAAGACAAAATAAAGCAGCAAATATTGGTGTTCTTGCATCAGCAGGAGCTCTTATTGTTGGAAATATGATTAGAAACCATAATATAAAAGAGGCGGATAAAACTGCAAATGAAAGAGGTTTTCTTTCTACAAAAGACAGAATGAAAATAAAAAATGTTGATGTTAATTATATGGTAACAGATGAGATATATAAATCTCATGTAAACTAGTGAACAATCATAATTTTTAAACATTCATTTTGATGAAATTGAAACAGCGAATATGCTGTTTCAATTTCTTTTAAATCAAACTCATGTGTAATAAGAAAATCAGTAGAAATTTTTTGTTCAGAAATAAGTTTAAGTAGCTCCTTACAATGAATTGCATCAACTCCGCCTGTTTTAAATGTAAGATTTTTTCCATACATATCAGGTAAAGGTAAAATCATATTTCTATCATACATTGCAACAATACCGACGATTGCATTTGGACGTGCAATTTTCCAAGCCATTTCAAAAGTATCTTTTGTCCCTGCTGCTTCAATAACTGAATCTACGCCAATATTATTGGTTAATCTTCTTATTTCTTCTTCAATATTAATTTTTTTAGGATTCAGGGTAATATCAGCTAAACCTTCTTTTTCAGCAACTTTTAACCTATTATCATTTATATCAATTGCAATAACAGACAAAGCACCCATTAATTTTGCTGAAAGCATTGCACATAAGCCTACGGGTCCTGAACCAATAACAGCTACAATATCACCATCCTTTATCTGACACATTTCTGCACCAAAATAACCGCTGGATAATATATCTCCGACAAATAATGCATTTTTAAATGTAACGTTATCAGGAATTTTGGTTAAACCTGTATCAGCAAACGGAACTCTGACATATTCAGCCTGACAACCGTCAATTCTACATCCAAGCTCCCATCCGCCAATCTTACAATTATTAATAAACCCGTGCTTACAAAAATAACATTCACCGCAAAAAGTTATACAATTAGCACTAACTCTATCACCTTTTTTTATATCTTTTACTTCAGAGCCAATATCTACGACTTCTCCAACAAATTCATGTCCTAAAACAATGTCGTTATTTGCTCTTGGAACAAAACCATGCATTATATGAAGGTCACTTGTACATATAGATGACAATGTCACTCTTACAATTGCATCTTTTGAATTTTCAATTTTTGGCAGATTTCTTTCTGTTAATGCAATTCTATTTTGGTATAAAGTATTATAAACTAATGCTTTCATATTTTTATTATAAACTAAGTTTGATTATTTAGTTCAATATCTTTGAATATTTCAGGAGCCTGCTGTTTTGCATATATAATAAAATTCATTTTATCTTTTGCTTCATTTTTTTGTTGATGATTATATCTGTATTGAGTCCATAATCTTGTAATTGCAGAAAGTGTTAGCCCCATAAAAAGCAGACTAAAAGCATATGGTACTGCACTTACAAAAGCTGTTTCTTTTGTTAATCTTGAAAGTTCTTTAGCAGGATTTGTATTTCTTGCTTTAGCTATCTTTTCGGCTAATTTTGGCAGTTCTGCTCTTGTTGGAAGATTCAATCCGTTTTCCGTAGTTTTAGATAATATATCTGAAAATTTATTATTCTTCTTTAATATTTTTGTAAAAGCTTTTTCAAATAATTCACCGCCAAAAATTGTATAGAAAACAACCAAAGGTACTCTTGTCCAAACTTCAGCAACGTCAAGCTTTCCTCTATCTTCAGCCGCCTTAGAATATCCAAATAAACCTAATATTGCTGTAAGAGCCAATTGCCCTTTACTAAGTGCCAGTTTACCGTTATTATTTGCAAAATCCAAACTGAACTTGCTTAATACATTTGAAACTTTTTCTGATTTTATTCCGGCCTTACTTACCATTTTTGCAGCTGTTTTACCAGGTTCAAGTATAGTTTTACTTACATTCTGCAACAGATCTGATTTATGTCCGTTTAATGCTAATGCAACCCCTGAAGCAACACCGACTCCGGATAATATTAAAGCCTTTTTTAGCTGTTTTTTAGAATTTTCTTCAACTCTTTTTTGTTGTTCTTTATCTTCTGTTTCTTTATGTGTTTTATCTAAATTAGCTATATTATTAAAATTACTTTTTTTGAATGTCTTTAAGGTGAAAAGATTTTTTGCAAAACTCAATGTATATTCAGCAATTGGAATTGCAGCACAAGCTAAAACAATACCTGCTTTTGTTGAAATTGCACGTTTTTTTACTTCGTCACTAATTGCTGAATTTGATGCAATTTGTTCAACTGTTTTTGGAATTTGTTCATTTACTTTATCTTTTAATGATGTTGGCAGTATATTTTTAAATATTTTATTCCTAAATAATTTTTCCCCTAAAATAGGAGATGCAAAATAAAATATTCCCGATTCAAGAAATTCTAAAAAAGACATTTCAGCAAAATCAGCTTTACTTCTGGCAAAGATAGCTTTAGGTGCCCAATTTGTTGCTGTATCTTGAATAAATCTGGTTGAAGATAAATTTTCTTGAGATTTTAGAAAAATATCTGCAATCTTAGCTGCACCACTTAATGCTGCTGTACTTTTAAAAGATATATTTTTCTGTCTTTTATTTGAGTTATTGTTATTTTTTAAATTATTATAGTTATTTACCTTAATCATTGTGACCTCTATACTTATTTACTCTAAACTAAAAAAGCTGCCTATTTATAAGGCAGCTTCTAAATTATTTTAACGAGGTTCACATTCGCAACAAATAATGACTGCCTGACTCTAAGCCTTGCATTTGCATCATCATATTCATCATCATTTGTTTGTTAAAATATAACATAGTATCCCTTGTTTTTCTCAAGGTTAACTCAATAGATTTTCTTTGTCAATATATTTATATAATATCTATAGTCTTTATTTCTATATTTTTTAGTATTTCATTATATGCTATCAATTCTGTATTTATAAAAACTTCGTTTATTATTTTATATAATTTCAATCTGACTTCTTTATTGCAGATAATCAAGTTATTAGCTCTTTTATCAATTTTGTTTAATAGTTTATTTATTATTGTTTTTTCTTGATTATATGATTTACACTCTATAATATCTTTATATGTTTCATTTGATAATTCATAACCTAATATATAATTTTCTTTTGCATATCTATTAGTGATTTGTGTTCTATAACTAATATCTAACCTGATTTTCTCACTTATTTTATCTGCTTCTTGCTCTAAATAATATTCATTATAAAGAAGAACAAATTTTATAAAATCTTTAACAGAGATATTTTCCTTTATAAGATTAGACATAGTCATTATAAATTTTCTATTGATACTCTTTTTATCAATAAATTTAAAATCATTTTTATATACTTTTTCAGATTTTTGCAATAATTTATATAAATCTGATATTCGCAAAATTTCATCAGCATTTTTTATACATATAGACTTTAATACATCATATATTATTCTTATTGAGTTAAATTTATTTCCTTCAAAATTATAAGGAATGTCTGCTTCTTTTACCCAATATACAGGTTTATCAAAAATAATATAATTTTCTGTAATACATTCTTTACTAAAATCAGAAGGAATTTGGTCAATACAAATTAAATTTGGGTATACATTAAAAGCTACTTTAATATTATTCCTTACTAATATTTGGCATTCATTCTTATTTGCAATAGATATATCAACAAGTCTAATGTAGGGAATAATATATCCCAATTTTTGAATTAATTCATTTCTTAATAGCTGTATAAAAAAAAGTAAAGTTCCATCTTGCTTGTTATAATCACTATCTGAATACTTTGTATCCACAAGTCTTATAAGATTTTTACCAAGTATTATTTTTATAATATCTACTCCAATACCGTCTGAAATTGAATCATATTCAAGATTAGGAGTATCATTAATTGCCGGTAATAATGATTTGCTTGTTAAAATAATTATTATACGTATTACAAAAAATAAAATATAAACAATTACAGTAAAAAATATAACTAGTTTTAGAATATAAGATGGTAAAAGATTAAACAAATAAACTAGATATAAAAGTAAAATATTTATAATGATATATAAAAGAATTGGTCCAGAAAATATTCTGGATTTTCCATACTCAAGCACTTGACAAAGCTTAACATTATTAAGATACTCATTCTTTAAATTTAGCATATTTATATACTACCCAAATAAAAGAAATCATTAACTAAAATGTTAATGACTTCTTTTAATCTAAGTAATATCTATACTTAAATATCCTTATAAGAACCTTTGAATTTATCAGAGTATGTAGTATGCAACAGATGATGTGCAATTTCACTACCTGGTTTACCTCCTAAACATTCATTATAAAGTTTTATAATGTCAGGATTTTGATGTGAACGTCTGAATTCCAAGTTTCTATCTTCTTCATATAAGCCTTCTGCCCTTTTTTCTTTAATAGAAGAATCAGAACAGCTGATTGGTTGGCCACCACCGTTTACACAACCGCCAGGACAAGCCATTACTTCCAGAATATGAAAATCAGATGTTCCTGATTTAATTTCTTTTAAGGATTTTTCAGCTTCTTTTAATGTAGATACAACTCTAACTTTAACAGATGTACCTTTTATATCAACAACTAAATCTTTTGTTCTTGATTTAGCATCGACACCTCTTAAGGTTTTAATATCCACATTTGAAAGTTCTTCACCAGTTACCATGTTATATGCTGTTCTTACTGCAGCTTCCGCAACACCGCCTGACGCTCCAAAAATAGTTGCAGCACCGGTATATTGTCCAAATGGAGAATTTGCTTCTTCTTCTTTTAACTTTCTAAAATCAATACCTGCTGCTTTTATCATTTTTGCAAATTCTTTTGTAGTAAGAACAAAATCAGTTTGATTTATTAATTGTTCTCTTATTGCTTCATATTTTTTCGCAGTACAAGGCATAATTGAAACTACAACAATATCTTCTTTTTTATAACCTTCATAATATTTTGGCAAAAATTCCTTTAATACAAGAGACAACATGCCTTGTGGAGACTTACAAGTTGATAAATGAGAAAGTAATTCAGGATGTTGAGTTTCCAAATATCTTACCCAAGCAGGACAGCAAGATGTAAATAAAGGCAACTTTTCACCTTTTGTTAATCTTTGAACAAATTCGTTAGCTTCTTCCATTATTGTTAAATCAGCAGAAAAATTAGTATCAAAAATCAAGTTAAACCCTAATCTTCTTGCTGCAGCATATATTTTGCCAATTGTATTTTCACCGGGCTCTAAGTTAAATTCTTCACCTAATGCAACTCTAACAGATGGTGCTATTTGAACTACAACTTTTTTTGTTGAATCATTTATTTTTTCCCAAACAGCATCTATACTTGATTTTATTGTTAAAGCACCTGTAGGACAAACTGCTTGACATTGTCCGCAGAATACACAATCTACCTGGCTTAAAAATCTACCGTTCATAGGTTCTATTCTTGTATTAGAGCCTCTGTTTACAAATCCGAGTACACTGTGACCTTGAAATTCAGAACAAGCTCTTACACAAGCACCGCACAATATACATTTTGAAGGATCTCTAACAATAGAAGGATTATAATCATCAACAGGCAAATAATCTTCTTTTTCAAGTTTGGGAAATCTAATATCTGTAATACCATATTCCATTGCATACTTTTGAAGTTCACAATTACCTGATTTATCACAAGTCAAACATTCACATTTATGATTTGCCAATAATAATTCTAAAACTGTTTTTCTAATTTTCCTTACGCGATCAGTATTTAAATGAACTTTCAAACCTGCTTCAGGAGGCATTGTGCAAGATGATTGAATACCTCGTCCTTCAATTTCAACAACACACATACGGCAAGCACCAAACGAAGTTAAATCAGGACGGTAACAAAATGTTGGAACATTTAAGCCTGCTTTTCTTATTACTTCTAACAAATTAGGTTCATCAGAAAATTCAACTTCCATTCCGTCTATAAATAATGTTTTATTATCTGTCATAATTCTATCCTTATTCTATTACTCTAAGACTATTGCTCTGAACGGACAATTCGTCAAACAAGCTTCACACTTAATACATTTTTCCTGATTTATATGGTGCGGATTTTTTACAGTTCCTTCAATAGCACCAACAGGACAAACTCTTGCACATTTTGTACAACCACGACATAAGTCTTCATTTATTACAACTTTCTTCATTGCTGTACAAACTCCGGCAGGACATTTTTTGTCTTTTATGTGAGCAATATATTCATCTTTAAAATATTTTAATGTTGAAAGTACAGGATTTGGAGCTGTTTTACCAAGTCCGCATAATGAACCGTCTTTTACTACATGAGCCAATTCTTCTAACTCATCCAAATCTTTCATTTCACCTTTGCCGGCAACAATCTTTTCAAGTATTTTCAATAGATTTTTTGTACCTTCTCTGCAAGGTACACATTTTCCGCAACTTTCATGTTGAGTAAAATTCATAAAGAATCTTGCAACTTCAACAATACAAGTTTTATCACTCATTACAACAAGTCCGCCTGAACCAACCATTGCACCTGCTCTGATTAAGTTATCATAGTCCATCGGAATATCAAGATGTTCTTCTGTTAAGCAGCCTCCTGATGGACCACCGATTTGAACAGCTTTAAATTTTTTACCATCTCTCATACCACCACCGATATCAAAAATGATTTCTCTTAAAGTTGTACCCATTGGAACTTCTATCAAACCTGTATTATTTACATCACCTGTTAATGCAAATGTTTTTGTTCCTTTTGAAGTTGCTGTTCCCATTTGTGAAAACCAATCAGCACCTTTTAATATAATAACAGGTACATTTGCTAGTGTTTCTACGTTGTTTATCAAAGTTGGTCTGCCAAATAAACCCTTATTTGCCGGGAATGGCGGTTTTGGTCTTGGCATTCCTCTTTCACCTTCAATAGAAGCAATTAATGCTGTTTCTTCACCGCAAACAAAAGCACCTGCCCCTTCTTTAATATGAATATCTAAAGAGAAGTTACTTCCCATAATATTTTTGCCTAAGAAGTTTCTTTCTTCTGCATCTTTTATTGCTTTTCTTAAACGTTTAATTGCTAAAGGATATTCAGCTCTTACATAGATATAACCTTCATCAGCGCCAATAGCAAATGCTGCTATAGCCATACCTTCAAGAAGTTTATGAGGGTCACCTTCCATAACACTTCTATCCATAAATGCGCCCGGGTCACCTTCATCTCCGTTACAAACAATATATGATTTACCGCCTCTGTTTGCAGCCGTAAATTTCCATTTTCTTCCGGTGGGGAAACCTCCGCCACCTCTACCTCTTAAACCTGATTCCTCAATTGTTTCTATGACCTTATCAGGATTATTTTCTTCAATAACTTTTGCTAATGCTTCATATCCTCTTACGGCGATAGCTTCATCTATGCTTTCAGCATTTATATTACCGCAATTTGCAAGTGCTGTTCTTGTTTGTTTTGCATAAAAATTAATATGTTCGTCGTCAGGAACACGTTGATGTGTTTTAGGATCAACATACATTAGCCTTTCAACAGGCTTGTTATTTTTAATATGACTTTCAAAAATTTCCTCTACATCACTTTCTTTTACTTTTACATAAGTGATTTTCATATCAGGAATAACAACTAGAACTCCTTGTTCACAAAATCCATGACAACCTGTCGGAACAACTGTCATTTTGTCATATTGAGTTAAAATTGATACATTTGCACCTAATTCTTTGAATTTTTCAATTACCTTCAAAGAACCATTAGCAACACAACCTGTGCCGGCACAAACTAACACTCTTAAACCTTGAGATTTAATTAAATCTTTTGCTTTATCTTGTTCATTTTGCATATTAATGTTCAATTTTGTTTTTTCCATTATTTATCTTCCTTTATTAAGGTATCTAATATTATAGTGATAGCATCTGAAGTCATTTGAGGATATACTTTATCATTGATAACAACTACAGGAGCTAACCCACAAGCACCTAAACAACTTACTGTTTCTAGAGAGAATAAACCATTTTCACTCGTAAGTTGTTTGTCTTTCATATTAAGTTTCGCTCTAATAGCATTTAAAACCGGCATTGAACCTCTAACATGGCATGCTGTTCCATCACAAACTTTAATTTCATATTTACCTTTTGGCTCCAATGAAAATTGTGCATAAAAAGTTGCCACCCCAAAAACTGTTGCGGGTGACAATCCTTCTATCTTTTTACCAATATAAATCATTGCATCTTCTGGTAAATAACGATATACTTCTTGAACTTTTTGCAAAATTGCAATTAAATTAGACTTTTTACCACCGAATGATTGGATAATTTCATCCAACTTTGTAGTGCTTATTACAGAAGACCCTGCACTCATCATTTACTCCTATTCTTTGTCTATTAATTTCCTTTTTCTCAAATTATAACATTTTTTTTTAATTTTTTTTATTACTTCATATTTCTTACCATTTTATACTTATAATAATAATTTTCCCTTTTTATTAATCATTTAATTTCACCTCTAATATAAAATAATTATTCTCTTTTACTATACCCATATTCTTATTGTTGTTATAGAATATATATAACATTAAGGAGACTAGTCGTTATGAAAAAAGTTTTGTGGCTTTTTATATGTTTTTTTCTTATACAGAATTCGTTGTACGCGCAAACAGTTTATGATGACAATTATCAAGAAAATCCTAATTATGTTCAAGGTTTAAAATATTTGGATAATTCACAGTATTCAAGCGCGATTAATGAGTTTAAAAAAGCGATACGTACAAATTCACATGATGCTTCTTCTATAATTGGCTTATCAAATGCATACAATATGAGAGCTGAATATTACAATAACACTGTAAAAGCAACAGATAAAGCCATATCTGATTTAAAGTCTGCTTTATTTTTTACCAAATACTTTTCAGACAGCTCTTTTGCTTCAGCTCAAGTAATTGCTGGAACTGAAAAAAATCTATCTATTATTGAAAAAAAACAAATATCTGATAATGAAAGACTAAACTTAGCAAAAACCCAAAGGACAAAAGGAGAGTTTGCTGCTGCTGCTTATGATTATTATCAATTATTAAATAGTCCAAATTATAAAGTAGAAGCAAATTGTGCAATAGGTGACATATATAAAATTTTTAATAGACCTGAAAAAGCTATTATATTCTATAAAAATGCACTTGCTATTGAGACTAATAATACAGATATTCATTTAAAACTGGCTAGAACATACGAACAATTGAATAATTTTTCAGAATCTTTAAAAGAATATAGTTATGTGCTTGATTCATCTGCGGAAAGAGATGATATTCTGATTTCTTTAGAAAGAATATGGCAAAAGAAAGTTGATGAATCACCTAAAGATGCTGAAGCACACGCTAATCTTGGTGTTGTATATCAAAAACAAAAAAGATATGCTGAAGCTTTGGCAGAATATCAAAAAGCTGAAGCGCTAAATCCTTCCAATATTAATACAAAAATAAATATTGGAACTTTATATCAAGAACAAAAAAAGTATGATTTAGCTTTAAATACCTATAATTCAATTCTTCAAGCGCAGCCACATAACACGAATGTAATGCTTTATAAAGCTCAATGCTTAAAAGAGTTGAGAAGAAATGAAGATGCAATTGCACAGTATAAAAATGTATTAAACATGGATCCAAAAAATTTAACAGCAAAAGCAGAATTATTTGATTTATTAAAAGATACTATGCCTGTTGAAGATGTTCTTGCATTCTTATATAAAAATGTACAAAATAGTCCAATGGATGCAAATTCATACTACGAATTTGCCTATGAACTTCATAAGGCAAATAAAATTGATGATGCTATTGTTTATTACTTACAAACTATAAAACTTGATAATTCAAAAATTGATGCTTATATAAACTTATCGCAAGCATACAGACAAAAGAAAAATTATGCTGATGCATATTCAATTATTCAAAAAGCAAGAGCAATTGCTCCTGATAATGAACTCGTAAAAAAACAATTTGATATAATCGCAAAAGAATTTGCATCAAATAAATATACAATAGCGTCCTCTGCATTTCAAAGCGGAGATTATCAAGGTGCTATATCTGAATATATGAAAATAACTCCTGCAACTGTTGATTCGTTAATAGGGATTGCAGCATCTTATCAATCTTTAAAAAATAATGACAAAGCTATAGAATTCTATAAAAAAGCAATGAATTTAGATTCAAATAATAGTGATCTTCCATTCTATATTGCTTCAATATATGCAAATCAAAACAATTTTGAACAAGCAAACCAATATATACAAATTGCTCTGACAAAAAATCCATCTAATACAAAAGCTAAAGAACTTTCAGACTATATTTCGGCAAAACAAACTGAAGGTATTCTTGCACAAGCTATTCAAATGTATGATGAAAAAAAATATAATGAAGCAATCAGTTTATTTGATAAAGTTTTAAAATTAACACCGACAAATGCAACGGTATATTATTATAGAGCCATGTCATTTGATGCTTTGAATAATTATCAAAAAGCAATTGCAGACTATAAATCAACTTTAAAATACGCACCTGATATGATAATCGCATATTATTCATTGGGTGTAGATTATGATGCGTTAAACAATTATCAATCGGCAAAAGAAAATTATCAAAAGTATATTGATATGACAGATGAAGATAATGATTATAAAAACTATGCTCTAACAAGAATAAAAGAGATTCAATAATGGATTTAACTACTGTTTCGAAAAAAATAGAAATAGGAAATGTTACAATAAACAGCTGTGTTTCTCTTTCTCCTTTGGCTGGTATTACTGATTTTGTACTAAGACAATTAATTAGAGAATATTCTAAAAATTGCCTTCTAACAACAGAAATGATAAGTTCAGAGGCATTAGTACAAAGACCCGATTGTAATATAACTTTCACAAATGAAAAAGAAGCTCCCGTCGCTTTTCAAATAGAAGGTCATAAGCCTGATTTAATGGCAAAATCAGCAAAAATACTAGAAAATAAAGCAACAATAATAGATATAAATATGGGGTGTCCCATAAAAAAAATAGTAAACGGGAATGACGGCTGTTCTTTAATGAAAAATCCGCAGTTAGCAAAGGATATAGTTGTAGCAGTAAAAGAAGCGGTTAATATTCCTGTTACTTGTAAATTTAGATTGGGGTGGAGCCAAGATAGTAAAAATTTTGTTGAGTTTGCCCAATTAATGCAAGAGGCAGGAGCCAGTGCAATTACTGTTCATGCCAGAACAAGAGCTCAGATGTATTCTGGAAATGCAGATTGGAAAGAATTAGCAAAATTAAAAGGTGAAATTGATATCCCTTATTTTGCAAACGGTGATGTTATTAGCCCAGAAACTGCAAAAAAATGTCTTGAAATTTCAAAGGCTGATGGAATTGCCGTCGGTAGAGCTTCTATGGGTGATTTATCTCTAATATATAGAATTGAAAAATTCTTAAATGAAGGAATCCTAATTCCGGAGCCTGATTTAAAAGAAAGAATAAAAATGCTCAGGAAACATTTAGATTTTCAAATTTCTTTCAGAGGTGAAGAAACAGGAATAAAGTTTTTTAGAAAATTCTACCCTTCTTATATCAGAAATATTAGAAAAGGTGCCGAATATAGACATAGTCTCATAACAGAGCTAAACTATAATAATATATTGAAAATATTGGATGAAGTTTCTTTAAATGCCTGAAAAAAACAAAAAACATTTTGTTTACATTATATTAACCGTGAATAATAAATTGTATTGCGGATATACTACTGACATAAGAAAAAGATACAAACTTCATTGTGAAGGTAAAGGTGCTAAATATACAAGGGCAAATAAGCCATTAAAACTGGTTTATATTAAAGAATTCGATAAAAAGCAAGATGCACTAAAAGAAGAATGCAGAATAAAAAAATTAAAAAGAACAGAAAAAGATAAATTGATTTCTAATTGTGAAACATACTAAACTCGCAACCGCAATATGTTTGACGATAGAAGTCTTCTTGTTTCGCAATTTGCATGGTCTTTAGAAAACCGTTTTCTTTTTTAAAATCAATATCTAAAAAAGTAAGTTCATATTTTTTAGCAAGTTCGTTTGCAATTTCAAAAATAACTTTTGAATTTTTATGAGGACTAACAGTAAGTGTTGTTGTAAAATATTGATATTCTAACTTGAATGCTTTTAAAACCGTATATAATAACCTGTATTCAAAGCATCTTGTACATCTTTTGCCACGTTCAGGTTCATTTTCAAGTCCTGATATTGCATTATACCAATCTTCAGAATTTTGGTTTTCAATAATTAATTCAACATCTTTTTTCTTAGTATATTTGATTAATTCATTTAGCCTTCTGTCAAATTCTTCTTGAGGAAAAATATTTGGATTAAAAAAGTACAATATAGGATTATAACCTAACTCTCGTAATTTCTCTATCGGATATGCACTACAAACAGCGCAGCAAGCGTGGACCAATACATCTTTAGTCATGATTAACTTTTTCTTTACCACCTTGTTCTATAATATATTTTTTAAATTCACCATATGAATTAATGCCTATTTTCTTATTTACTCCGATTACAAAAGTTGGGGTACCTGTAATATCTTGAGAGTCTGCATATTTTATCATTTCTTGAATTTCTTTTTTTATTTGTTCACTATTTGCATCTTCTTTAAGCTTTTTTATATCTAAATCTAAGAGTCTCGCTTCTTCAATAATTTCTTTTTCTGTCTCAGGGGCTTCACTAAATAGTACATCTGCCATTTGCCAATACATATTTTGGTTTGCAGCAGCTAAGGCATATCTTGCCTTTAAGCAAGAACCTTTATGACCTTCAAAACGCATATTATGATTACATTCTTTTTCCAATGGAATTATGTGCTGTACAACTTTTACATTTTCAAATTCAGAAACCAGTCTATGTAAATATAATTGAGAGAAAAAACATCCTCCACAATTAAAATCCATATATTCGTTAATTACAATATTTGCATCTTTAGGTCCCATTATGTTTTTCTCAACGTCAGAATCATATTGTTTAAAATATTGTTCGAATTGTTTCATTTTTGCAATTTGAGGTGTTAATATATTTGAAACACTTGTATATACTAAGGTTGACACAAATAATAAAAGAACTAATACTAACCAAAAAATGTTTCTACCATCTTTTAGTGCAAAAACGAAATCATTAAAACTTGTTTTTATTTCATTTAAAACTGTTTTGTCTTTTGTTTTGGCTGAAATTGTTATTAATAAGTCAATAAAATATGTCATAAAACAAAATACACATATTGAATCAATTTTAAATACAGAAATACAACCTAATATCATTGAAATTATAAACGATATTAGTGCTATACAGAAAATATATGATGTTGGGTTCTTAAATACTTTTAATATACCAAAGCCTTTTTTATTCTGCAATTTATCAACATATGTCATAAATAAAAAGAATAAATATAAGAAAACTCCCCATAAAGACAAGGGAATACCAAAAAACTGTGAATATGATGTTTTGGCTACACCATCACAATCCATCTTATCACTTATTGCACAGATACTAGGTGCTGCATCAATTGCAAAATTTGCATTATAATATACAATGCAAAGCTCTATAGAAAGTGCTAAACCAATCAAAGCTAATATTGATATAATTATTCTTTTTGTTCTATTCATAATACTTCCTCATTGAAATTGTTTCATTACATCTTTAAGCGAATAACTTTCTGAAATATTTTGCTGCGCAATTTTTATAACTTCTTGATATCTTTCTTCATAAGTTGGTCTTTCCGTTTTATAAAATAGCCCTGTATACAGACCTTCTGGCGCAAATGCATATTTCATAGCATTCGCTCTATCTTCAACATTATGATCTGAAGGTAAGTCTCTTACCAATTCTTTTATTTTCTCAAAAGAAGAAACTTTATTGTATTGAACACAAGGTGAAACTATATGTATGAATGAAAAACCTTTATGTTTTAATCCGCCAAGAATAAGTTCTTCTACTTGTTTAACATTTCCAGAATGACCTCTTGCAACATATGATGCATTAAAAGACAACGCCATCAAAACTGGATTTAATCTATCAGCAGTCCAAGCATAAGGATTACATTTTGTAATTGTACCTTGTCTCGACGTAGGTGAACACTGACCTTTTGTTAATGCATATATTTCATTATCCATCATAATATATGTAATATTGGGATTTTTTCTTCCGGCATGAATAAAATGGTTACCGCCAATACTTAATCCATCTCCGTCACCACCAACTGCAATTACGTTGATTTCAGGTTTTGCTTGCTTAAGACCTATTGCAACAGGTAATGCCCTTCCGTGTATAGTGTGGAAGCCATATGTAGACATAAAAAACGGAAATCTACTTGAACATCCAATACCTGAAACAATTGCAGTTTCATGTGTTTGATAGTTTAATTCAGCCATTGCCTTTCTTAAAGCCATTAAAACAGCATGGTTACCACACCCGGGACACCAAGACGGTTTTACTCTTCCTTTATAATCATTTGCTTCCATATTTTTTCCTCTTATTAAAAATGGGTATGTTTATTTGTAGAAAGTTGATTTTTTTCTTCTTGAAGTTTTGCAACTTTTTCTATTTCTTCAAAAATTTCTTCAGGAGTAAAAGGATTTCCATCATACTTAAGAAACTCTAATACTTCCATACCCTTATTTATATGTGCACACCTTTCTACAATTGTAGATTTAAACTGAGCATTATAATTAGCCTCAACGACAATCACAACTTCTTTATTTTTTATAAATCCTTTTATCCAATCTGTAGGAAGAGGATACAAAGTTCTCGGATATAAGGCCTGAACTTTTATACCTTTTTCAGCTGCTTTGTCTATTGCTTCAAAAACAGGACCTGATGTTGAACCCCAACTTATAATACCAATTGTAGCTTCATCATCACCATAAGTCTTTGCTTTTGAAAATTGACCGGCTGCAGTTTCTAATTTTCTAAATCTTTTTTCTGTCATTTGCCTATGAACATTTGGATCTGGAGTCGGTGCATTTGCTTCTGTATGTTCAAGACCTGTTATAACGTGTTCTCCAAATTTATCCCCCGGACAGGTTATTGGGGAAATACCTGTTTCTGTATCTTGATATCTATTGTATACATCACCCTCTTTTAAGTTGGGTTTTTGTCTATTCACAATTTTTATGTTTTCTATATCTATTAAATCAACACATTCTCTTCTTGGTCCAAGTGAAGCATCTGAAAGAACAATTACTGGTACTTGATATTGTTCTGCAAAATTAAAGGCATTAATAGTTTGATAAAAACAATCTGCAACATCCATTGGGGCAAGAACTATTTTAGGACAGTCACCATGAGTCCCATACATTGCAGCAAATAAATCGCTCTGTTCAGTTTTTGTTGGAACACCTGTACTTGGACCACATCTTTGTACATCTGCTATTACAACTGGAAGTTCTGCCATTGACGCCAAACCTAATGCCTCTTGCATTAAAGAGAATCCCGGTCCTGAAGTTGCAGTCATTGATTTAACTCCGGCATATGAAGCACCAAGTGCATAATTTATTGCTGCTATTTCATCTTCACATTGAATCATCTTACCGCCAAATTTAGGTAATTCTTTTGCAAGCCACTCCATTATTTCAGTTGCTGGTGTAATAGGATATCCTGAAAAGAATCTGCAACCAGCAGTTAAAGCAGCTAAACCAATGGCTTCATTCCCAGACATTATAAGTTTAGCGCCTGTTGATTTCATTTCTGCTTTATCATAAGAATCTTTTCTTATAAGACTTTCTTCTACATATTTAACACCTGCATTTAAGGCTTTTTTATTTAAATCTATTATTTCTTGTGTTTTTAATCTATAACGCAATTCAATATCTTTTAAAATTTGCTCTTCTAAATGTAGATTTTTCAAAATAGAAACAACTACACCTAATGCAACCATATTTCTTGAACGTTCACTGTTGATTGATTTAGCTATTGATGCTAAGGGAATTGGATATGCAATTATATCTTGTCTTTCAATCTTTAGGTCTTGAACTAAATCGCTGTCATATATCAAGATTCCGTTTGTAGCCATTGTTTTTATACATTCATATATTGTATCTTCATCAAGACTAACAAGAATATCTGTACTACCGGTTGCCGTTAAAGCTTTGTGTTCACTTATTCTTAATGTATAATAGCATTTTCCGTCACCTCTTATTTCAGATGGAAAAGCTCTATATGTCGTTACATAATAACCTTTTCTTGCTGTTGCATATGATAAAATATCGCCTGAACTAATAATACCTTGCCCAGAAGTACCAGTTATTTTGATTTTTAAATCCTTCATGATACTTATATCCTCCCAGAATCATTTTATTACTAAATTACGAAAAATAAATTAAAAAGCCTTTTAAAATTAGCATTTTTTAATTTTATATTTCTTTTAGTGCTTCAGATAAACGCATTATACCTTCTTTTATAGTCAAAGAATCCGCATTTGTGTAATTTAGTCTTAAAGTATTTACTTTGTCAGGATTTACATAGAAAGGATGTCCCGGAACAAATGCAACTTTTTTATTTATTGCTTTATCAAATAGAGTAAGAACATCTTTTCCTTCTTCTAAAGTTACCCAAGTAAACATACCACCTTTAGGATAAGTAAATTTAACTGTTTTGGGGAAATATTCTTCCATTGCACCGGTCATTGCTTTTGCTTGAGATTTGTACAAAGCTTTAATTTTTTCAATGTGTTTATCTAAATCATTGTTATAAAGATAATCAGAAATCAAATATTGTCCAAATATATTTGAGTGCAAATCAGATGCTTGTTTCGCTGTTTCTAATTCTTTTATAATTTCTTTATGTGCGATAATATAACCTAACCTCATGCCAGGAGTTACAATTTTAGAAAATGAACCCAAATAAATATTTTTATCAGATTGATTCATACCTATATAAGGTATTCTTTCATTATCTTCAAATCTCAATTCTCCATAAGGGTCATCCTGAATTAAAATCATATCCTCATCTTTTATACATTCAAAAACTTTTTCTCTGTTTTCTTTAGTATAAGTCAAACCTGTAGGATTCTGAAAATTAGGAATTAAATAAGCTACTTTGGGTTTATGTAATTTAAGAGTATTTTTTAAGTCTTCAATGTCTAAGCCATCTTCATTTAATTTTGTTGTGACAAAATTTGCTTTAAATAAGCAAAATGATTGTAATAATCCAAGATAAGAAGGTTTTTCAACCATAACATTGTCACCTTCATTAACAAAAACTTTTCCTATTAAATCAAGAGCTTGCTGTGATCCTGTGGTAATAATTACATTATCAATTGTAATATTCATTCCCCAAAGTTTTTTATATCTATCTACTATATATTGCCTTAAACTGTCTAATCCTAGTGTAGTTGAATATTGATATATCTTAGAACCATATTTATCTGCAATTCTGTTCATTGAAATTTTTAATTCTTCCTGTGGAAAAGAAATAGGATTTGGAAGACCACCTGCAAAAGATATTATCTCTGGACTCTGTGTGACTTTTAAAATTTCTCTTATAAAAGACGAAGGAGTATTTTTAATTCTTTCAGAATAAAAGTTTTCAAACATTTGCTATTCCTTATTCACAGTATAATATTTAGTTTTATATTATACCAAATTTATAATGTTGTAAAATCATTTTTTCTTTCTAAGAATAATTAAAATAACCCCTGTTAAAATTAATACTATACCTACAATTATTCTAGTCGTAAGAACTTCATGAAATAAAAGCACTCCAAAAAATATTGCAGTTAAAGGTTCTAATGCTCCAAGTATTGCTGTATATGTTGATCCAATTAATTTTATTGCAACATTAGTTGCTTCTATTGAAATAATTGTAGGAAATATCGCTAATCCTATTACGTTTAACCACAACATAGGTGACTTTATAACTTGCAAATGTGTACAGAAATTCAAATTATATATAAAAATCGGAAGACTAAACAAAATAACATAAAATGTCATTTTCTCTGATGGAATTGTTCTTACTCCTTTTATTTTCTTTACAGAAACTATATAGAGCGCATAAAATAACGCTGAAGTTAATATATACATAATTCCGGTAGTATTTAATTTCTGGTCTAATTTTCCGTTATACAAAAGAATAATACCTATAGAAGTTAGAAACAGGGCAGAAATAGTTGTTTTCGTTATTTTTTCCTTGAAAAATAAAGACATAATTAATGCTACAAAAATCGGATAAATAAACAATATTGTACAAGCAACACCTGAATCAATATATTTAAAAGCGGTGAATAAGGTTATTGATGAACCTGCAAATACAATTGCAAGAACTATTAGAGGTAAAAGGTCTTTCAAATATATTTTTAAAGAGACTTTTTTTAGAAATTTTAATAAAATAAAATATATAATTAAAGCAATTGAATATCTATAAAATAAAACAGAATTTACACTAATTCCTGCTGCATACAAGGGCAGTGCAAATAATGGATTTGTTCCATAGCTTGTAGATGCAACTACGCCAAATATTGTTCCTATAAACTTTCGGCTCATTTATAATATATCTCCATATAGCAAACGGTAACGTAAAATAATGTATAAATCAATATCTTCTGATAAAATAAATTTATGATTAGAAATTTTGAAAAAATATTAAAAAACATAAAAGAAATGAATCTGCCATACACTCAATTTGTTCAGTTTATGGAAGATGTTCACGATCCATTTATTGTTTTAATTGCTTGTATATTATCTTTAAGAACTAATGACAGAACGACATATCCAGCAACAATGAGGATGCTTGAATTAGGTAAAACACCAAAAGACTTTCTAAATGTCAAACTAGAAGACTTAGAAAAAGCAATATATCCTGTTGGTTTTTATAAAAATAAAGCAAAACAAATTTTAGATATTGCCAGTGAACTTTATTATAACTATAATTCGACAGTACCAACAGACATAGAAGAGCTCATAAAATTTAAAGGTGTTGGAAGAAAAACTGCAAATCTGGTTCAGTCTAAAGGCTATAATTTGCCAAGCATATGTGTTGATGTTCACGTACACAGAATTTCAAATAGACTTGGAATTGTTTCTACTAAAGAACCTGAAGATACAGAGTTTGCTTTAAAAGAAAATTTACCCAAAGAACTTTGGTCAGATATTAATACACTATTTGTAACACTTGGTCAAAATGTATGTAAACCTACAAAACCTAACTGTGGTATTTGTAAATTACAAAAATATTGTAATTTCTATAAAAACAAATAATTATTCTTTATTTAAACTTTTTGAGAAATAATCAAGCCCAGGTTCTACAGTCTTTTTAATGACAATATGCTCAACAAAATTATCAATTGGCTTTAGAAGAAGTGCTAATGCTATAAAACCACCGGCTGTTTTAATCATCTTGTTCTTAAATATTTGAGTATGATGATATTCTTTTAATATACTTTTTGCAGCCTTACCTAAATATCTATCCTGAGGATATATTTTTTTATATTCATTTTGTATATCTAAAAATTTCTTAAACAGTTTATTTGACAATTGTTTAGGCTTTTCATTGTTCATTAACTTTTCTCGCATTTCCAAAACACTCAATGCTTGTTTTTCAGAAAATTCACTCAACTTTTGAGGATTTGCAAATGCAATAGAATCAAAATTTTTTAATGGATTAACAACTTTTAATATTTTCTTAGCTCTTGGCAATGCCCTGAAATCACCATGCAAGTCACTTGCCATTGTTGATATTGCGTCTTTAAAACCATCAACATATGGTGTAGGATTATCTTCAAAAGTATGTAAACTTTTGGATTGCATATATGATAATGATTTTTCTATAACAGTTTGTTTATTCTTTATAGAAAGACCGGATTTAGAAGCAAGACCCAATGAAGAAAAAATCTTTTGACCGGTTTTTACAGCGGCAGTAGGAAGAACAACACTTGCCATTGCTTGGAAAATTGCTTCCTTTAATCCTCTTCTTTTACTTGGAGCATATTGTGTTTCGTCATTCTTATATTTGTCATAAATGTCGGCACCAAAATACATTAAAGCAGGAACCCACAATGCAGTACCTAATTTAGGAGAAATACCACTAACTACTGCACCTAATTCATTTGAATATGCAAGACCTTTCAACGGCCATTTTCTTAATGGATCATTATATTCTCTTTTATCATTTTCTTTAAAAGAATTTCTTATATTCTTTTCTGATGAATTAATAATCGGCTTTGTATATATATCAACTAAATTCATTAAAAACTCTCTACTCGACAACTATAAACATGCCAGTGTATGTTTATACAAACATTTAACAAAAATTTATTTGTCATACAAAAATACTATTTTTGCATACAACAATTTTTATATTTTTTACCGCTTCCGCAAGGGCATTTATCATTTCTACCCACGTTTGAATAATCAATGCCTTCTTTTGGTTTGATTTCTTCTTTATGGGATACAACATTCATCATTTGTTCAAATATTTTTGAAGCATATAAAACACTAGCTGAAGAATATATTTTTTTATCAATTGAATCAGGTTTATAATAACTCAGTAAAGAATCAATTGTATAAGAAGTTTCTAAAATTTGGTTTATTCTATCTACAAAATTTCCATATTTAGCAGCAACTCTTCTAATAATGTTTGCAGGTACTTTATCATTTTCCATAAAGTTTTTTATACAATCTTTATATCCTTGAACTGATTTATAATCATCTGCCTCAAAAATTTTACAAAATGTTTGATAAAAAGGTATAACAAATAATCCAAGTTCTTTGTCATAAATAATACCAATATCATATGTAGAAGAATGAGATGAAAAACCTTCTAAAGATTTTTCCATAAAATCAGAATATGAGTTTTTAAAATCTGATACTGTAAAGTATCTGTTATTTTCAACTTGTTTTATATTTTCTGAAATTTGCTCTTTTGTAAGTAGTTCATCAGTATCACAGTATAAATTAAACATATTTATCAAATTATCAGCATAAAGATTAGTTGTTATAATTTCATCAGATTCAAAACATTTTACAAATTTCTGTCCAAATGTTTTTACTAAAGACTCTATTTGCTCTTGTTTTTTTGGATTTTGTTCATAAGCATCTTCAGGTTTTTCAATTATTTTTGCTATGGCATATTTATAAACTTCTTCTTTATTAATACTGGAAAGAACATTTGATATTTCTAAAAGATAAAATTCATCATTCATTGGAAAAATTCTGCAGAGTGCAAATTGTCCGGGAGTAATTCCTCTAAAATTATTCATTTTTACCAAAGACAATACTTTGTACATTTTTTCATTAACTAGATTATATAATTCAAAACCATTACTAAGTACTCTTCTAATTTCAAAAACAGATGCAAAAGAATGTGAAAGATTTTCTAAAATTTCTTTTTCTGCACTTGTTAAATCTGTATTTTTCTCTTCAAATAACTCAATTATAGTTTTTCTTGCTTCTGTTAATCGCCTTTCAAAAATATATGGAATAAGAAGAACTTGAATTCTTCCAGCATCTGCATTTTTTGCAGATAAAGTTGTCAGATACTCATCAAAATCGGGTTTTACTATTTCATCTGACAATACAAAGTTCATTACTTTTGTAATTGTATCTGATATTATTGCTAATTTTTCTATTACTGACATTTTATATCCCCTTTATCCTTAAAACAGCAGAATGCCTTGCTGTAATTCCATTTTCTTTTCTATATGAAAAAAATATATCAGACATACAGCATGTGCAATAGCTACAAATGTCTATATTTTTTATACCAATTTCTTCCAGCTGACTATAATTCAACAATTTTAAATCAATATAATATTTATGACCTTTTTCTTCATAATATTTTTTTAGACTTTTATCTTCTACAATTTTGTTAAAAACATCTTCATCTGTTTCAAAACAACATTTTCCAATAGATGGACCAATTAAAGCAGTAATATTATCTAATTTTACATTGAGTTCAGTGCTCATTTTTAATGCCGTCTTTTTTAAAATTTTTAAAGCAGTTCCTCTCCATCCTGCATGAACAACAGCTCCAATATTATCTTTTTTTGAATATAAAATGATTGGAACACAATCTGCAAAATTTAGCAAAAGTAATGAATTATTGACATCTGAAATTAAAGCATCTGTATCATCATAAAAATATTTTTCTGATTTTATTATCTTAACATTTGAACTATGTGTCTGTTTAGCTGTATATATATTTTTTAAACCAAATTTTTCTATAAGAAATTTTCTATTTCCATTTGCATCAAACTCCAAATCAGTCCTTGAAGCAGAAGTTAATACAAAATCACGTGTTGTAAAAAAACAATCTACATCTGCCAATAAGGAAGATTTTAATACTTTTTTTCCGTAGAAATCATCAAAATAAAACATTAATTTTCTACCGTATTAAATATTCTATCACCCGCATCTCCAAGACCTGGGCGGATATAACCATGTTCATTCAAACAGTTGTCAATACTTGCAGTAATAATTTTGACATCAGGATATGCGCTTTGAACTTTACTTAAACCTTCAGGCGCACTAATCAAACTAACAAAACGAATATTACTGTGAGGTACCTTTTTGTTTGCAAAAAGTTTAATAGCATCTATTGCAGAATTTCCTGTAGCAAGCATCGGGTCAAGTATTAAAATAATTTTATCTTCCGGCTGTTCAAACTCAACAGGAATTTTATTATAATACCAGACCGGAGTTAATGTATCTTCATCTCTATACATACCAATATGACGGACTGTTGCATATGGCATAATTTCATTTGCAATATCAGAAAAAATCAAACCTGCTCTGAGTATTGGGGCAATTATAATTTCCTTTTTCTTACTTAAAATTTTTGATTTACAAGCTTCTAAAGGAGTTTCAACAATAATATCTTCAAGTTCTAAATCCTCAGTTGCTTTATAAAACAAAAGATAAGTTATTCTTCTTATTGCATTTCTAAATACTTCAGCATTAGTATCTTTATTTCTAATTATACTAAGGTTATGACAACATAAAGGATGATTTACAACATAGACATTAGAAAACTTATTCATTATTTATTTCCTTCATACTTTCTTCATTTAAATTACTTTGATTATTATTAAATTCATCTTTATTTTGACTGCTTTTATTATTAATATAATCAAATGTTCTTTTTGTTAATTTGTAAATAATAACTGATTGAGCAGTATTAATATCACTTGTTTGACGAGAAATATTTCCCACTAAAGAACTCTGCTTGAGAAATTCTTTGTTATTCAATAAACCCGATGCTTGAATTGTACGACCAATACCGCCATAAATATCAATCATTACATTTGATGCAAGCTTTTGTCCATCCCAAAAATCTTGAACTCTATATGATGCAGAAGGTATAATTTCTTCTTTGTTATCAAATTCAGATGCTGTAGAAGGATTAAGTTCTAATGAAGTAGAACCACCCAACCCATAGAATTGAGTTGATGCAGTTGCACATTTAGGAATTTGCACATCTTTTTTAGTAACTAAAAGAGATACAAATACCTTATTATCAAATATTTTTACATCTTTAACATAACCGATATTTATCCCCATTAAACGAACAGGAGAGCCCTCTACTAAACCATCTACATCATCAAAGAAAATATAATATGAGTTCTGAACATTATCTTTTACAGCTGTTTTATAAATAAACAAAAACAATCCGCCAGAAATAATTAAAAGCCAAACTATAATTTCTATTAGCCAAATATATTTTCTTTTCATATAAATATTATAAATCAAATCAAATTTATTACAAAATTTATGACTTCTTATTTTTATACAATATTATAATAGAAATAACAGCAGCAAATATAAATAGCAATGCAACTATCTGAGCAATATGAATATTATTAAAAGATAAAACACTATCTACTCTAACAGATTCAACGAGTATTCTTGCTAAAGAATACAAAATTATATAAATAAAAAAAATTAAACCATCTTTTCTATTTTTTATTTTTGAAAGAATTAAATATAGAACAATAAATATAAAAATGCTTAATATAGATTCATATAAAAAAGCAGGGTGAAAATATTCATAGGATTTATATTCTATAGGTCTTGCATTATAAGGAATATATAGCTTCCAAGGTAAATCTGTTGGTAATCCAAAAGCTTCTGAATTAAAAAAATTCCCCCATCGACCAAATATTTGACCTGTAACTATACCAAAAGAAAATAAATCAGCATATTTAAGAAAATTTATATTATTCAGTTTTGCATAAATCAACCCAACTAAAATACCTCCAATAACAGCACCTTGAATGGATATGCCACCATTCCAAATAGCCAGTATTTCAGCAGGATGCTTTACAAAATATTTGTAATCTAACAAAACGTAATATAGTCTTGCACATAAAATCCCACTTATTATCAAAACAAAAGATAAATCACAAATAGTATCAGTAAGTATTTCTTTATAATAATGTTTTTTTATAAAAATAATAACAAATAATGCCAAAAGTATTGAAATTGACATTATAATACCATACCAGTGAATATCAATAAATCCTATAGTTAAAGCGATATCACCGGGAGACTGAAACATTACTACTCTGTTACTTCATCTTTTTTTTCATCTATTGGAGTAACTTCATCTTGAAGTTTCTTAACGTTTTCAAGATTTTTACTGTCATAAATCGCTGTATATTCTTTTATTTTTGAATTTAATTCTTGAATTTTCGCATTAATCTGTTCTGTTTCAGGAGCATCAGGTTTTTTTACCAGATATAAATTATAGGTTTCAACAGTATCAGACGCTTTATCATTAAACTTTGCAATATCATCAAGAGACAATTCAGGCACTATACCATTTTCATCAGCTTGTTTTTCTATGATTTCATAAGCCAAAGCCTCTTTTGCAACAGCCAATGTATAATATGTATCAACGAAATCAGGCTTTAACTCAATAACTTTATTAAGTTCTTCGATTGCACCTTCATAATTGCCTACACTATTATAAGCTACAGCCAAATTATAATGAGTCTGATATATTTCGTTATCTAAATCTAAACTTGATTTTAGACGACATATAGCTGTTTCTGTATCGCCTTTATCCATATATGACTCTGCTTTATTATTTAATTCTTGTATTGCAAGATTATTTATACAAGCTGTAGTTATCACAGATACAAATAATATCGTAAATAACAATAATATCTTTTTCATAAAAATCCCCTATAGCTTTTTACACTATAAACGTAAAATGAAAATTTTGCAATATTTCTAAAATAGTATACAATATTTGGAGGAGTAGTTTATTAAGAGATAATCATGCGCGATTCAGAAAAAATAGTTTCATTAAAGAATGCCAGACACAAAACAAAAGAGACAAAAAAAGAAGATTTTCAAAAAATACAAGAGCCTGTTATATGCAGTTTTTGTGGCCGTCCTAATACTCAAGTAGCAAAAATGGTTCAAGGTCCGGGGGTTAATATTTGCTCAGAATGCACTATGATTGCTGTTCAATACCTAATATTAGAGGATAAATTACCATCTGGTGAAGCACAAAAAATATTGGATATTTTTTGGAGCAAAATAAAATAATGTATCAACTTTCAAAACTACAAATACGTGCAAAGGTCCTTTCTGTTATTTCAGAAATAAAATCATTTGCTACTTATAACGAAGATACTCTTTCTAATTTCATAGATGAATTAAAAAATATTGAAGACAAAGAAACTCTATTTGATATTTTTATTAAAGAATATATTAAAATGGAAGAAAATGAATATGTATTTTCGGGCTATATATTAAAAAATATTCTTCCTAAAGAATTAATAAATGATAAAGTTATTGAACAATTAAAATCCAATATATTTTCAGACGAATCAAAATACAAACTGGTACAATTACTGAGGCTTGTAGGAAGCGAATGTAATTATAATGAAATACCCTCTTACTTTGAAAATCCTGAAGAAGTTTTAGATAAAGAAACCAAAAAACTTCTGGAAAGTGCCGTTTTTAACCCTGAAGCAATGCTTGATTTTCTGGATTTTGTTTCAGCAGTTTCAGCTAAAGACAGGAATCTTTTGATTGACTCTTTAAAACTTGACTATGAAGGTGATGTACTTTCAAATATAATATATCCGGTACTATATTCCAATTATGATGATAGTTTTATTTTAGAAGTGATTAATATATTATCTGATTCTAAATCATCACTAGCTATAAAACCTTTTAATTATTTGATAGAGACGTCCTCTAATCAAGAGATTATAAATGCTTGTAAAACAGGATTAAAGAAATTAAAATTAGCTGGAGCAACAGAAGAGAAAGCGAATAATTATTTTAAAAATATTGTAAAAGACACGACCCCTTCAGAATTTTTCACAACAATTCCTGATGGAAACGGAAATCAGGCACTACTTATTTCAAGACAAAATCAAAAAGGGAAATATATTCTTATTGCTGTTGTAACAAATGATAAAGCAGGCATAATTGACTGTTTTGGATTCTTTAATATTTCACAAGAAGAACTAATTAAAGTTATTGGTAAATTTTATAAATCAGAAGGAAAATACAAAGTAAAGCCAGAATATGTGAAAAGTAAAATTGAAGAAGCTATCGATATAACAATCAAAACTAAACACAAATTTCCATATGAATTTATTTGTTGGAACACCTTTACAAGTGATTTAGATAGATTAGACACCGATTTAAAAACATATATAGAAATGAATTGCAAGCAACAACTTATTTCTAAAAATGATATGTTAAATTTGCTAACAAAAGAATACACATTAAGATGGTTTATCACTCCAAGTGAAAATGAAATAATAAAAATATTTGTAGAAGATATATATAATGAAGATGAACCTAGTATCGAAAATATAAATGAAAAAATAAAAGATAGCATAGATAAAATTTTTGATGAAAAAGAAGTAAGTATTTGGCAAAATAGATTTTATAATCTCATATATCTTTTAAGAAATAATTCACTTTTAAAAGAAGCAGATAATTTTTATACAATATTAAAAAATAAAGACTTATTTACGCTATTTAAATTAGTTATAATTCAAAGAAGCATATTCAACTATTATGTAGGGCTAAAAGAAAATATAAAGGAATCTTTCTTTACGACTAACATATTCAGGAAAAGAAACTCAACAGACAAAAACTATGATATAAAAAAGATAGAAGAAATAATAAATTTATTAAAAAGACATTGGATAGATGAATAAAATTATAGGTTTAGATATAGGAAAGAAAAGAATAGGAATTTCAATAAGTGATATTATGGGACTTATTGCACATCCTGTTGAAACAATACAAAGAGAACCGGAAAATCTTGCAATAGAAAAAATAAAAAAAATATGCAAAGAAAATAATGTAAAAAAAATAGTAGCCGGCCTACCTAAAAATATGAACAATACAATAGGAAAACAAGCGCAAGACTGCATTGAATTTGCAAATAATTTTAAAGATGAATACGAAATAATTTTTGAAGATGAAAGGCTTACAAGTAAACAAGCAGAATATATTCTTGCACAAACAGGAAGAAAATATACAAAAGATAAGAAACTTGTCGATTTAAAAAGTGCTTGTATTATATTACAACAATACTTAGACAGCCCAAGAAAAAATTTATAAATAATCTAAAATAGAAAGAGAGAAAATAATGACAAACAAAGAAGAACAATTTATTGAAACATTTGATGAAGATGGAAACAAAGTAACTTTTGAATTATTAGATATTGTTACTGTTGATGATATAGAATATGCTCTTCTTCTTCCAAAAGATGCTGAAACTGAAGATGAAGAAAGTGAAGTTTTAGTTATGCGCCTTAAAAAAGACGGCGAAGAATATACTTTTGAGACAATTGAAAATGATGAAGAATTCGACAAAGTTGCTCAATATATAGAAGAAATTGAAGACGAAATTGAAGATTAAAAATAAAAAACTCCCCAAATGGGGAGTTTTTCTTATTGACTTTTCTATTTTAAATTATACCCTGAGCAATCATTGCGCCTGAAATTTTCTTGAATGCAGCAATATTTGCACCAACAACATAGTTGTTTTCAAAATCATATTCTTTAGCAGATTCACTGCATTGCTTAAAGATGTTAACCATAATATTTTCTAATTTTTTGTCAACCTCTTCAAAAGACCAAGAACATCTTGATGAATTTTGACTCATTTCAAGAGCAGAAGTAGCAACACCACCAGCATTAGCTGCTTTACCGGGAGCTACAAGGACTTTATTTTCAATAAAGTATTCTACTGCTTCATTAGTACAAGGCATATTTGCACCTTCACCAATAGCAATAGCCCCATTTTCAACAAGAATTTTAGCTGTTTCTAAATCAATATCATTTTGAGTTGCACAAGGAAGTATTATATCAGCCTTTATACTATAAATAGCAGGTATATTTATACCATTTTCAAAATATTGTGCAGATGGAACATAATTTAAATATTCTTTAATTCTGTCTCTTTTAACTTCTTTTATTTCTTTTATGGCATCAAGTTTAATACCGTTTTTGTCATATATACAGCCTGAAGAATCACTCATAGCAAGAACTTTTATACCCATTTCTTCAGCTTTTTCACAAGCATAAATTGCAACATTGCCTGAGCCTGAAATAATTGCCGTTTTCCCTGCAACTTGTATGTTATTAGCTTTTAGCATTTCGCGCATAAAATACATCAAACCATATCCTGTTGCTTCTTTTCTTGCTAAAGAACCGCCATATTCAAGTCCTTTACCAGTTAAAACACCTGCTTCATATGTATTTCTTATTTTTCTGTATTGTCCGAAGAGATAACCGATTTCCCTTCCGCCGACACCGATGTCACCGGCCGGAACATCAACATCTTGACCAATATGTTTTTGAAGTTCATTCATAAAGCTTTGGCAAAATTTCATTATTTCCATATCTGATTTGCCTTTAGGATCAAAGTCACTTCCGCCTTTGCCTCCTCCAATTGGTAAGCCTGTTAAAGCATTTTTAAAAATTTGTTCGAAAGCTAAAAACTTCATAATACTTTGATTTACTGAAGGATGAAATCTTAATCCGCCTTTATAAGGTCCTATTGCACCGTTAAATTGAACTCTAAAGCCTCTATTTACTTGAACTTGACCTTTATCATCAACCCAAGGCACTCTGAAAGAAATAACTCTTTCGGGTTCAACTAATCTTTCTAACAATGCAGAAGCTTTGTATTCTTTTTCATTTTTAATTATTACAGGTTCTAAAGATAAAAGAACTTCTTTTAAAGCTTGAATAAATTCTTTTTCGTAAATGTTTTTTGCTTCTGTTTGTTCAATTACAGTCTTCAAATATTCAGACTTAATTTGTCGTTCGCATGTAATCATAGTTGTATCTCCATTTTTCGGCTTTAGCGTTGAAATTATAACACAAAATTTATTTTTTTATCATAATTATGTATTTTTCGATACTCTTTTTGATAGATTTCGCAACATTTTTCTGAAATTGAGGGTTTTGAAGAAGTATATATTCCTCGGGATTAATCATATAAGCAACTTCTACAAGAACAGAAATAGGAAGACTTTGGCGTGTCATAACAAAACTTGATTTATGTATACCATTATCCTTTAAATTCAAATCAAGAGCTAAATTTTTATTTATAATTTCAGCGAGTAATTTGGCATTTTTATTATAGTAATGAACTTCGGTTCCGTTATTTAAATATGGATTTCTCCCAAGAGCCAAAGAATTGTTATGTATACTTATAGAAATTAAGGCATCATTTTTCTTCGCTATATCAACTCTATCGTATAAACCAACTTTACAATCGTCAGTTCTGGATGTAATAACATCTGCCCCCGCTGATTTTAAATATTGAACAAGATAATTTACAATAGAAAGATTAATATCTTTTTCATTAACTCTGGTTGGGCCAACAGCACCTTTTTCGCTACCGCCGTGACCTGCATCAACAAATATTTTAATATCTTTTAACGGATAATTGACATCAACATTCAATGGCAATTTGGTTTTTCTAAATATAAAATTATTATCTTCATAATAACAATCATAAGCTATAACAGAATCATTAAATACAAATTTATATTTATAATTAGGAAGAACATTTCCTTCTGCATCTTTTGTTTCAACACCAAATAATGTCAATTCAATTGTATTTTCATTTTGTTTTGTTTGAAAAAGAACCGGATGAGACAAATAAATCTTACAATACTCGTATTTATCATCAGAATAGAACTTTTGATTTAAAAACTTAGCTTTAATTTTATTAGATATTTTTACAGGTTCTTTTATATTAGATTCATGAATCCAATATTGGGTAGGTCCTTTTTCTTCAATTTTGTAATATTCTCCTTTTTTACCTTCAAGATACAATATAACGTTCAATGGTAAATCAACAACTCTGTTTGAGAATTTAGTAGGGTTCTCTCTAACAGTAGCATTTGTTTTTATTACTTTTGTATAAATTACATCACCTTGATTTTTTTGTTCATATAGAGGAACACTTTGTTGACGTTTTACATATTTATTTCTGTCAATTGTATATATAAGCTCTTCTTTTTTTCCATTTTTCACTGATGTAAGTTTAATTTTATTTTCACCAAAATTAAGAGGAACAACGTGAACAAAAAAATTATTATTCCACAATTTAACAGCTTCATCATTTATATAGAATTTAGAACCATAATCGGTATTTCCTGAGAAATAAACAGAAGAAGAAGTAACTTTCAGTTCTTTTGAAGTCGGATATACAACATCTATTTTTGCATTTACAATATTGGTTGAAATTATTATAGAAAATATTGTTAAAATAAATTTTTTAATCATAACTACATGTTAAAGTACTAATTTATAATTATCAAATTATTTTACAATATATTTTATAGTTTGCTACAAGCTAAAAATTAATTGTATAATACATTATAAATATAGGAAACATATGGTAGATAATAACAAAGTAGAAGTTATAATAGTAGGAGCAGGTCCTGCTGGAGCAAGTGCAGCGATAACACTGGCAAGAGCGGGGAAAAAAGTTCTGGTTGTTGACAGAGCAAACAATACAGGCGAAAAAAATATGTTTGGCGGTTGTATATATGCAAAACAAACCGCCGAAATCTTTCCTAAATTTTGGGAATCTGCGCCTATAGAACGATCTATTACAGAACATAAAATTTTTATGTTAACAGATTATGATTCAACAGAATTTAACTATCGCTACTCTTCAAAAGGTTCATATAAAGCATTTACTGTTTTACGTTCCAAATGGGATAAATGGTGCATTGAACAAGCACAAAAAGAAGGAGCTTATTATGCTCCCAAAACACTTGTAAAAGAGTTATTAATAGAAAACGGAAAAATTGTAGGCATTCAAACTCCATACGAAAAATTCTATTCTGATATTGTAATTATTGCAGATGGTGTAAACTCATTATTAGCAAAGCAGATAGGACTAAGAAAAAATTATAATGACTCAAATGTAACTCTTAGCGTAAAAGAAGTATATAAACTACCCAAACAAAGATTGGAAGATAAATTTAATATTGATCCAGAAACAGGTATTGCTGCAAAGATACTCGGCGGTCCTTTAAAGAATATGTTTGCAATGGGTTTTATGTACACAAATAAAGACTCAATTTCAATCGGTATTGGAATTTCATTAGACGAATTAAAAAAGAATAAAATAAAACCCTATGAATTATTAGATGATTTAAAAGAACATCCATCTATAGCTCCTTATCTAAAAGATGCAGAATTCGTTGAATATTCAGCTCATCTTATCCCCGAAGGAAGCATAGATAATATTCCCAAAGTGTATGATAACAGGGTAATGATAATAGGAGATGCTGCTGGTTTTGTTAATAATATACATTTTGAAGGTACAAATTTAGCAATGCTAAGCGGAAAACTTGCTGCAGAAACAGCTATCTACGCACTGGAAAAAGGCGACTTCTCGGCTTCTACATTATCTTTATATTACAAAAAATTACAAGAGAGCATAATTGTTAAAGATTTAAAAACTCATAAAAACACTATTCCTTTCTTAAAGAAAAATATAAAGACAATTACATCATTATATCCGGAATTAGCATGTGAATTTTTTGAAATTTTATCTATGGCTGATGAAAAACCCAAAAGAGCAAAGTATAGAAAGTTTGTATCTAAAATATTAAAATCAGGATGCATAACAAAATCAGTACCATTAGGACTTTTTGCATTGGAGAAATGTTTAAAAAAATGAATATTAATGAAAAATTAGCAAGTTTAAAATATAATAAAGATAATGAAAGTCATTTATCAGTAGATAATGATATATGCATGAGATGTAAAAATCGATGTTGTACATATATATGTCCGGCAAATGTATATGAATGGAACGAAGAAAAATGTACAATGACAATCAGATATGAAAATTGTCTTGAATGCGGTGCTTGTAAAATAGCATGCGAAAAAAATAACATATTATGGAAGTATCCAAATGTTGAATATGGTGTAAAATTTAAAAACGGCTAGTAAAGAGAGGTATATATGCGTGAAGAATACAGCAACAAAAGAAGAAGATGGTATGATAAAGATCCTATTTTATCACGTTCAATGAAAACACTTGAAGCCTCTGATGATGAGACACAAATAAAAGTCGCATTAAATCTTATAAAAATTATTGTTGAACATAATTTAGCATTTAGTGAGTATACAGATGTCAATGAAATTATTGAGGCTGTAGAAGAAGGCATGGATACAAGGGCAAATTCAAGATGGTACGATATAGATAGAACTGTAAGAGCTGCCATTAATATGCTTCAAAATACTCCTGCTGACACTCAAAAAATTATTGCAAAAGAAATGGCTAAAATAGTCATAGATAAAATAAAAGAAGATAAAGATGTTGAAGAATTAAAAAGAGAACTTGAACAAGAAGAATTCTTTAACGAAGAAAAAGACGATTTTAAAGATTAGAGAGAAATATATTAATGTCCGTCCGCAAAGTGTGGAAAACCAAAGATAATGTAGTATCTGATGATATTATTAAAAGTTGCAATGGCAATAAAGTCCTTGCAACTTTGCTTGTAAATCGTGGGATTGATACTGTAGAAAAAATAAAAAAATTCCTCAATCCGCTTAAGGTTAAACTTTCATCACCTGATGTATTTCTTGATATGGAAAAGGCTGTAAACAGAATAAAAACAGCTATTGAAAGAAATGAGCATATAACTGTATATGGTGATTTTGATGCAGATGGCGTAACTTCTACAGCGCTTTTATATATGACTCTAAAAGAAATTGGAGCAAATGTTGATTTTTATCTTCCGGATAGAAGCACAGAAAGCCACGGCTTAAATACAAAAGCATTAGTAAAAATTATTGCAAAAAGAAAATCAAAACTTATTATTACAGTAGACTGTGGTATTTCAAACATTAGTGAAGTAAATTTTGCAAAAGGATTTAATACGGATATTATAATTACAGACCACCACGAAGCACCAGAAATATTACCTGATTCATATGCTATACTAAATCCTAAAGCTCCAAATTCGATTGATTCTTCACTTGATATTGATGAAATTCAAAGTTTAAACTATCTGGCTGGTGTTGGAGTAGCCTTTAAGTTAGCTTGCAGACTTTTAGAAGAATATAATAAAGAAAATTTTGTACACGAAATTCTTCCCCTTGCTGCTGTCGGAACAATTGGTGATGTTGTTGAACTTATTGGTGAAAACAGAAGCATAGTCGAGATGGGACTTGAACTCATAAGAAATGGTAAACATAAAGGTATTCAGAAACTTTTAAAAGCATCATCCATTGAAAATATTAATATAATTACCTCTGATAATATAGCGTTTGGAATTGTACCGCGAATAAATGCAGCAGGAAGACTTGAATCTCCAATGACTGCAATAAAAGTACTTATTTCTCAAGACGATGAAGAACTTGATGAAGCGGTAAAGGTACTAAATGATTTGAATATTCTCAGACAGCAGCTTTGTGACGAAACATTCTGCAGTGCAAAGCAAATGTATCAAAATAATTTAAACGAAAATAAAAAAAGCATTGTATTATTTGACGATAATTGGCACATAGGAATTATTGGCATTGTTGCTTCAAAACTTGTTGAAGAATTTAACAAACCTGTTTTTCTAATGACGAAAGATGCAAATTTCCCCAATATAATAAGATGTTCTTGCAGAAGTATAAAAGACTTAAATGTACACTCAATTCTATCAGAACATAAAGAGAAATTTGAAGGCTTTGGCGGACATAAAATGGCTGCAGGTTTTTCTTTTGATGAAAATAAAATTTCTTTTGAAACATTTAAAAACGAATTAAATAAAACTATTGAAGAACATTCACAAAATATTAATTTTAAAGAAATTGTTATTGAAGCAGATATGGAATTAGATGTTTCTGATATTACAGTTGATACGGTAAATTTAATTGATAAACTCCAACCTTTTGGATCTGCTAATCCTTCACCATTATTTGTACTAAAAAATGCAACATTGAACAATTTTAAAATGATGGGACAAAATAATAATCATTTAAAAATGTACATATCAAAAAATAATTCAGAATGTTTTGATTGTGTAAAGTGGAATTACCCAGATTTCAATTTACCAATTAATTCAGAACTGGATATTTTATTCTCTCTAAAATTAAATACATTCAACAATATAACGAATGTTCAGTTAATGATAGAAGATATTCATTCTGAATTATTAAATAAAAAAGAAAATTTATCAGAAATAAAAATATTAGATCACAGAAATAAAAAAAATATATTAGTGCAAGTTATAGATTTCATTTTATCAACAAAGAAATCAACAGCAATATACATTGAAAATCCGACATTAATAGCGCAACTTAAATTACCTGATGAAATCAAAAATAAACTGTTTACCATAGATAATATTCCATCAAATATTGAACAATTAATGTTTTTTGATGTTCCGATAAGTAAAGATAATTTTATAAAAATTATAAATGATACAAATGCAAAATTAATACATTTAATGAATTTCAACATAACAGAATTAGGAACGGAGAGTTTTATATCAAAATTTTCAGGAATGTTGAAATATTCTCTTTCAAATCTTAACGGAAAAATAGACACAAATCGTGCAGCAAAAGCATTATGTGTGAATGAAGAAACAGTTGAATGCGCATTAACACTTTTGGAAGAATCAGAAATGATTGATTTGAATAAAATTGATGAAACCACATTCAAAATTTCTTATTTACATCCTGTTGAATTATCTAAAATAAAACAGCATGAATTATTTTTTGATTTAAAGGAAAATATATTAAATATAAATGCTTTTAGAAATTTTTACTTAAATACACCAATAGATGAAATAAAAGAAACTATATTATGCTAAATAGGATTTTTAATATTTTATTTAATAAAAAAAAGAAATATGTAAGCTGTGATTTAATAGAACACGGATTAGATTTTTTTACAGATAGTATTAATTTTTGCTGTAGAATTCCTCCAACAGAAAAGGGATATAAAAAAATAATTGAAAATTACAATGGAGGATTAATAAATTGGAAAAATTTCTTTAATATAAAAAGAAAATACAGAAACCAAATGAAAAAAGGTAATATTATTCCCGAATGTAAAAACTGCATATATTTGCAGGAAAAAGAATGGGATAATGAAGACTACATTTCTTTTATAAATTTTAATAATTGGACAATATGTAATGAACATTGTGTGTATTGTTGGTTAAATGATCCCGATAAACCACATCAAAAACAGTATAATGTTTATCCTGCAATAAAAGATATGGCGAATAAAGGTTATTTAAGAAAAGGCGGACACATAACAATTGCCGGTGGAGAACCTTGTGTTGCACCTGAATTTGATGATTTATTAAGATTGTTTATAGAAAATGATTTATCAAGTATAAGAGTATTAACGAATGCGACAAAATATTCAAATGTTGTAGAACAAGGAATAAAAGAAGGCAAAATAAATATCGTTGTATCTGTAGACTCAGGAACAAGAGAAACATTTATTAAAGTAAAAAGATATGATTTTTATAATCAAGTATGGGAAAACATAAAAAAATATGCATCTGTGCAGCCTGAAACAGACAGAGTTAAAACAAAATTTATATTAATACCGGATTTTAATGATACAGAAGATGAAATTAATGCTTGGATTAATATGTCAATAGAGTCAAATGTAAAACATCTTGCATTTGATGTTGAAATGATGTGGTATAACAAAAACAAAGAAAATATTCCTCAAAAAATATATGATTTAGTAAAATATGCAATTGAAAAAATAAAAGAAAATAATCTGAATCTAGAACTAATAGATAGAGGTTATATTCTTGCACAAAATATAAAAGAACTAAAGTCTAACTAAAAGGTGCATATTAACTTTAAAATAAAATGCTACTATTCATAAAAAGGAGATTTCTTATGAATATGATAGTGAAATGGATTTTATTTGCTTTATTAATTATGTTTATTGCTTGGATTATACCGGGGATAACAATAACAGGATTTGTTAGTGCACTATTTGTAGTTTTAATTCTAGGGTTGGTAAATACATTTATAAGACCGATTCTTGAATTTGTATCACTACCATTAAACTTCATAACACTTGGCTTGTTTAGTTTAGTTGTAAATGCACTGTTATTTTTATTAGTAGGAAAACTTTCACCCGGATTCCAAATAGACGGATTTGTCAGCGGATTGCTTGGGGCTTTAATATTATCGGTATTTACACCAATGATAGATAAAATAAATATTATGAAAAATAAAAATTAAAACACAAAAAGACCGTATTATAAATACGGTCTTTTTTTAAAAAGAATTATTTAACAACAATATTAACCAATTTAGATGGAACTACAATAACTTTAACAATTTGCTTACCAGTGGTTAACTCTTTTATTTTAGAACTGTTAAGAGCAATTTTTTCAAGTTCATCTTTTGTTGTTTCAGCATCAACTTCAATTTTATCTTTAACTTTACCGTTAATTTGAACAACTAAAGTAATGCTGCTTGTTTTCGCTAAAGACTCATCATAAGTAGGCCATTCAACTTTATGAATTGAATCTTTACCACCAAGTCCTTCATAAATTTCCTCTGCCATATGCGGAATTACAGGTGCTAATAATTTTAAATATGTAAGAACCGCATAGCTGAATACCATTTTATCTTCATCAGAAAATTCTTTTCTATTATTAATATAATCATATAATACATTAGCAAATTCTCTGTATTTTGATATAACAGTATTAAACTGGAATTCATTTGAAATATCTTGAGAAATTTTCTTAATTGTCATATGAACTTCTCTTACCAAGTCATTATTTTCTTTAGTTAAAGAAGATACATCCGGCAATTTATAATCCAAAATAATATTTTGCTGGTAAGAAGAATATATTTTCCAAACTCTGTTTAAGAACTTATAACATCCTTCAACACCTGCATCTGACCAGTCAAAATCTCTATTTGGCGGAGAATCAGACAGAATAAATAATCTGGCAGTATCCGCACCATAGTTTTGGAATATTTCATCAGGATCAACAGTATTTCCTTTTGATTTTGACATTTTTGAACCATCTTTCAACACCATTCCCTGAGTTAAAAGATTTTTAAAAGGTTCATCAATATTTATAATACCTAAATCTCTTAATGCTTTAGTAAAGAATCTTGAATATAACAAGTGTAAAATAGCGTGTTCAATACCACCAACATATTGGTCAATTGGAGCCCAATAATGAAGAATATCTTTGTCAAAAGGCGCTTTATCATTTCTTGCATCCGTGTAGCGGTAGAAATACCAATTTGAACACATAAAAGTATCCATAGTATCAGTTTCACGTTCAGCTTTGCCACCACAAATAGGACAAGTTGTATATTTAAATGATTCTGATGTTTTAACAGGAGACATACCTTTTACACTGAAATCAACATCTTCAGGTAATAAAACAGGTAAATCTTTTTCATCAACAGGAACTGTACCACATTTTGGACAATATACAATCGGTATTGGAGTTCCCCAATATCTTTGTCTTGAAATCAACCAGTCACGAAGTCTATATTGAACCTTAGCCTCACCAAAACCACCTTTAACAGCTTTATCAATAATAATTTGCTTTGCAGTTTCATTGTCAAGTCCGTTACAGTCTAGTGAATTAACCAAAACGCCTTTTTCAGTATAAGCTTCATTTAATTCTGATAAAGGGTTTTCTGGATTTTGAATTACTATCTTAATTGGAAGATTATATTTTTTAGCAAAAGCAAAGTCCCTTTCATCATGAGCAGGAACAGCCATTACTGCACCTGTACCATACTCAGCTAAAGCATAATCTGCAGTCCAAATAGGGAATTCTTCACCATTTAAAGGATTAATTAAATGAGTTCCTAATGGAACGCCTGTTTTAATTCTTTCTGTAGAAAGTCTTTCTATTTCAGACATTTTTCTAGCATTTTGTCTGTATGCTTCAACTGCTTCTTTATTTTCAGGAGTAGTTAATTTCTCAATATCTTTATATTCAGGAGCAACAACAAGATATGTAATACCATATGCGGTATCAGGTCTTGTTGTATATACTGGAACTTCAAGTCCTTCAATTTCTTTAACCTTGAATCTTAAAATAGCACCTGTTGAGCGGTCAATCCAATTTTTTTGCATTGTTTTAACGCTATCTGGCCAACCATCAAGCAATTTTATATCATCAAGAAGCTCTTGTGCATAATCAGTAATTTTTAAAAACCATTGAGATAAATACTTCTTTTCAACTTCACCGTCACATCTCCAGCATTTACCATCAATAACTTGTTCATTAGCAAGAACAGTTGCACAATTATTACACCAATTAACAGCAGCTTCTTTTTTATATGCTAATCCTTTCTTGAACATTTGAATAAAGAAATATTGAGTCCATTTATAATATTCAGGAAGACAAGTTGTAACTTCTCTATCCCAATCTACCATAAGACCTAAGGACTTTAACTGTTGTTTCATATATGCAATATTATCTAAAGTCCATTTTTTTGGATTTGCACCATGTTGAATAGCTGCATTTTCTGCAGGAAGACCAAAACTATCCCACCCCATAGGATGTAAAACATTAAATCCGTTCATTCTTTTATAACGTGCTATAACATCAGAAATTGTATAATTTCTAACGTGTCCCATATGCAATTTACCTGATGGATATGGAAGCATTGATAAAACATAATATTTTTCTTTATTTTTATCATTATAAACTTTATTTAATTTTGTTTCATCCCAATGTTTTTGCCACTTTTTTTCAATTTCTTGCGGATAGTATCTATCTTTTATCACTTCACCATTCTCCTAACGAATCTTTATAGTATTAATTATAAACTAAACATAAAAATCTATATAAAATTTTTAAGCAAGCATAAAAAATATATCTGATTTACTGATGAAGAGAATTGACCTTACTGAAATAATTATTAAATCATTATTGTAAAAAATGGGAGAAATAAAATGAAAAAAATAATTATAATTGCAATTGGTTTAATAATATTAAATATTGGAACAGTCACATTTGCAAATGAATATAATCAATCAACTTACTTATTAAGCTATACTTCAGCAAGCTCACTTAAATATAAAATAAATTCATTAAACAGACAAATAAAGAATAATGAATATCAAATAAAAAAAATAAAAAGGTCAACATCTTTGAGCAATAGTGAGAAAAGAAGTAAAATAAACAGACTGGAATATAAAAACAGACAGTTAAAAAGAAAAATTGCAAAAATAAAACAAGAATACTCTAAAGCTATCTCTTAGAATATTAACCGCAGATAATTGAAACAATATATTCCAGATTAAAATCAAGACAATCAAGTTTTTCACAAGTAGTTTGTCTCTTATTCCATAAACAAGGTCTACAATTTGCATTGTTTTTAATTGCAATAAAATTATCAGATTTTGGCAGTAATGTTTCATCATCCGTAGGACCAAATATTGCAAATGTTTTTGTGTTTGTTGCAACTCCTATATGCATTGGGGCGGAATCAGAACATATTAAAATTTCAGATTTTTTTATTAATTCAACTAATTCAAAAATATTTTTAGTTTTCCCAAACATATCGGAAAAATTTGTTAAATCAACATTTTTTAATTCATTTCTTATTTCTTCAATGCATTCAGAATCATCAGGCCCACCTGCCAAATAAACATTTTTTCCTTTTTTCAATAATTCTATAATTACTTGAGCCCACATTTTAGGAGAAATTGTTTTTATTATATTTTTTTGAACACTAATTTTACTAACTCCGGGGTGTATAAGCACAGAATTTTTATTTTTTTCAAAATTTTCAACCTCAATTAAAGGGAGTTCAAACTCCAAATTCGTAATTGGCTTAACTAAATCAAAATACATCATAGATGCGTATTGTTGCTTATTTAATATAACCGCGTGAGTTAAAAATTTTTCAGAAAGTTTCGATGTTTTATAACCGACTCTGGTCTTTATCCCCGTAAAAAATAATAGAGGTGCAATTAAAGCATTTCCACCAGAAGAAATCACCAAATCAAACCCACCAAACAAAGCTTTAAAATATAGCTTCAGCATTTCAATATATTTATTTTTTGTTTTAATATCAATGCAAAAATAAGAATCTAAAAGATTAGTAAGCTTTACAAAAGCCTTACTACGACCTTCTAAACATAATGTAATTTTTGCGGAAGGAAACTTTTTCTTTAAACTTTGAACTACAGGCATAAAAAGGATTTCATCACCAATTCCGCCAAAATTTATTAACAAAATATTTTTATAATTATTCATATCAGAAAGGTTTTGTTTGATTTAATTTGTTTCTTAATTCTCTAAAACGAGCAATATCTTCTTGAGCTTTGCCAGTTTCTCTAAACACAACTTGGCTTGAAGGATGAACCATCATAATACAATCGATATGAATTTCTAAAAAATTATATCTTCTTGGTGGTACATTTGAATTTCTTGCCATTATTTCAGCATTTGTAACAGCTAAAAATCTTTTTTCTTTATCATTTAATAAATCGGTAAGTTCTCTATTAGTTTTAGTATATTTTGAAACATGTACAGTACCTTTAATTTCATGGTCTGCAGTTAAAATAATAACCTCTATTGGAACTGTATCTAATTCTTTTGCCATTTTTCACCTTCTGAACAAACTATATAATGATTATATTATAAATTTCTTCATAATTCCAGTATTTAATTATGTTTATGCGCAAATTTTATTTTTAGAGATTTTAATATCAATACATAATGATAATGAAAGAATAAATCATAATGAATAATATAAGTTTTAAAGGTTTTTATGAAGTTAAAACTATTGGTAATAAAAGAGCAAACACAAAATTGATTTCTGCACTTTTTGATACAATTCCTGATGCTGTGTATTCTTCTTATCCCAAAACTAGCTCTCTTTTTTTTTATGTCCCAGAAAAAGGTGAAGCGCAATTTGAAAAGTTAGCAGAGGCTCTGAAGGCTAAATCTCTTGTTAAAATACGAAATATTGATTATGAGAAACAGTCTTTAAACGCTCTTTTATGTTCAAGAATAATTGACTTTGAACCATCTGCTGATTATTCATATGTCACTGTTTCAACTGAAGAATTAAAGAAAAAAGTAGGTTTACTTCAAGATAATGATGAAGAAAGTATTTGTAATAGTATTTTTAAAATCGGACTATTAGATTCAAAAATAAATATTCCTGAAATATCAATTAAAACTTCTGAAAATAAAAATAAGAATAAAGATTTAAATTATCATAATTTAAATAAAATTGAATTTAGTGTCATAGTTCCCGATTCTTCAAAAGCAATTATCTCTTCTTTTATAAAATTGGGATATGACGAAATTCCTGTAAAAATATCTAAAAATGATTTAGAGATAATTAAAAAATTAACTCTGGGTTCAGAAAATAGTTTTATTAGAAGAGAAATAGCTGTCCCTCAATTTAAAAAGTAGTTTAAACTGTTTTACTCAATAAAATTCTGGAAACTAAAAAAAAATAATTTGATAGAAAAGAATATAACTAATTTAAATTATTATCTTTATCTTCATTTAGGTTTTCAACTAAAAGTTTCTTTATTCTTCTTCCTTTTAGTTCTAATACTTTTATCTTCAAATTTTCAATTTTTACTTCATCATTTACTTTTGCCATTCGGCATAGTAGCTTTTGTACCAGACCTGCAATTGTCTCAACTTCATCATCTTCTTCATGTTTTATTGAAAAATACTCAAAAAACTCATCTATTCTCAATAAGCCGTTCATAATATATTTATTATCCGAAACTTTTTTTATATTATTTTCTTCTTCATCAAATTCATCTTGAACATCACCAAAAATTTCTTCAAGAACATCTTCTAAAGAAACTATACCTGACATTCCTCCAAATTCATCTATAACAATGGCAATTTCTGTCTTATTACTTTTAAAATTCTGTAACAATACATCCATTGTCATAGTTTCAGGAACTAAAAACGGCTTTCTTAAAATATTTTTTAAAGATATTTCTTCATTTTTCATTTTTGCTGAATATAAATCTTTTACATGCAAAATACCAAGAACATTATCAATATTGTCCTCATATACCGGATATCTTGTATATTGATTTTCAAGTATTATTTCCTGCATTTTTATCAGCTCTATATCTACTGGTAAAGCAACAACATCACACCTTGGTATCATAATTTGTTTTGCTGTTAAATCAGAGAACTTCAATGTATTCTTCAAGATAAAATTTTCTGTTTCATTTAAAACGCCACCTTTGTAACTTGCATCAATAATCATGTCAATTTCTTCTTCTGTATGAACGGCATGTGTAGGATGAGCAGGCGGTATATTTAACAATTTCAAACACCAATTTCCAAAACCGTTCAAAAGAAATATAAACGGCGTAAATAATTTAGAAGTAAAAACCAATGGTCTTGTAACAGTTAAAGCTGTTTCTTCGGGATATTGAAGAGCTATAGATTTTGGCATCAATTCACCCAAAACAACATGCATAAATGTTATTAATACAAATGCGATTGCTACTGCGATTGTATGTGAAGCAACCGTATTTGAAACATGCGGTAAAAAATTGAACAATGGTTGAATGATTTTTGCGAGTGTAGCTTCACCAACCCAACCAAGACCTATACTCGCAATAGTTATACCAAGTTGAGTCGCAGCAATATATCTATCCAGTTCTTTCAACGCATTTACTGTAATCTTTGCTGTAGAATGCCCCTCATTTGCCAATTGACTTATTCTGGTTTGTCTTACACTAACCAAAGCAAACTCTGAAGCAACAAAAAAACCGTTTGCCAATAATAAAAATAAAATTACAATTAAATTTATAATAACCATTTTTTTATTATACTAGCACAAATCAATTTTACAAAATACTTTTCAAAATTTAATATAAATATAGAATATTTATACATTCTATACAAAATTACTAAAGACGTTTGGAGTATTATTATCCTTATAAAAGTTTATAGTTTGATTTTTTAAATTTTTAATTGCTTTTTCTTTATCATATCTGTATTGAGTAAAATATCTTGAAACCGCTGCAACAAAAAATCCCATTACACCTATTCCAAAAAGGAAGGGGACTCCTGATATTAATGTTTTTTGTTTTAGTAATTTTTTATATATGTCACTATAATTACCACCTTTTTCTGCTTGGATTTTCTTTGCTAATGAAGTTAAATCCTTTAAAGTAGGCACTTCTAAATTTTTACCTATTGTTTCTTTACATTTACCTGATTTAACCAACATTTTTTTAAAACCTTTTTCTAAGAGTTCATTTCCGCAAATAATATAAAATCCTACAATTGGCATTCTGAAAAGAACTTCTAAAAAGTTTTGTTTACCCCTATCTTTTGCCGCACCAAAATAGCCAAGAGCCCCTATTGTTACGCAGGAAGCCAGTTGACCTTTGCTCATTGTAAGTTTACCATTATTATCTGCGAAATCTACACTCATATATTTATTTGCAAAATCTTTTAACTTTTGATTTTTTAACTTGTTTCCGGGTGCAAGAATAAATTCCGAAAAATTCTGAAGCGTTTTAGAGTTCTCTCCTTTTTTATACAATAATGCACTTAATCCCAAACAAACACCAAAAGCGGCTGCAGCACCGAAAATATGTTTTTTTGCACTTTTTTCCACTTCTTTATTCTTTTCTGTATTTATAGATTTATTTTTATCAAGCTTAGCAATATCATTAAAGTCTCCTTGTTTAAACATCTTTAAAGTTAACAGATTCTTTATATAATTTAATGAATATTCAACAATTGGGATAGATAAACTGCTTAAAGCTATTGCCGCTTTTATTGGAATTATCTTCTTATTATCAATCGAGTTTTCTTTCAATAATTCAACGGCAGGAGTTGCTATTTTTTCTTTTAATTTATCTGGAAGATTCTTGCTATACAATTTTCTAAAAATACCTTCTCCTATTATTCCGGGCCCATAATAAACAAGTGCCGATTCAGCCAATTCCAAAAAACAGTTTTCTGCAAGATCTGCTTTTGAACGTGCAAAAATTGCTTTCGGCAAAAGTCCGGTTACACTGTCTTGAATAAATCGCATATGAGAAAGACCTGCACCGCCTTCTTGTAATGATATAAATTTTCTTGCAATATTTAATCCTAATCCTATGTTTTCTACTTTCATTATTTTCACCTTTACATTAATCTGAATACAAAAAATAGCCTGTTTACAAAGAAACAGGCTAAATACAATCTTTTTAAGTTATTCAAATTAACGCCAACTCAAAACGCCTGTTTCAAGAAACAGGTGCCACCAATCTTTATTTTGATTTGAGTTACGGCTATACATAAATACCTCTTTACTATATCAACTATTTTTGCACCACAATATAAAAAAATCAAGATGCCAAATACTATATGTTAAAAGATATCTACATCACTTAGTGATTCTATTGTATAATCAGACGTTTTTTTCAGTTCTGCTTCATCTATTTGACCTGTAGCAACAAGAATTGTCTTTTCAATTCCTGCATTTTTTGCAGAAATATAATCCATTGGAGCATCACCAATCATTATTGAAGTTTTTGGATTGGCAGTTAATATTTCTAATGCCATTTTTGTGGGGATTCCGCTTTCTTTTGTACTTTTTGAAGATTCCCGACCAATCACAACATCAAATAAATTATCCCATTTAAAATTTTTTATGGTTAACAAAGTTGATTCTTTGGCATCAGAAGTTACTATTCCTATTTTAATTCCATTCGCTTTTAATTTTTTTATAAAATCAACAGCCGGTTCAATTGGTTTTGTATATTTTGAGATATTCTTATAAAACTCAGAACTTACATAATCAAAGATTTCTTCAATTCTTTTATCTGTGGTAATTATATTTTCTTCTTTCAACTTTTCATTAAATTTCTCTATAACAATAGGTCGGGAATACAATGCAGTAATACCATCTTTTAACATTTTTGATGTTTCAATATTATAACCCAAGTAGAGACACAGTCTCGCAAAAGAGGAATTTGACATTCCAAATGTTTTTATTATTTTACTTGCACGCATTTCTGTCATTTTGCCCCAGAAGTAGTGCAAGTCAATAAATGTACCATCTTTATCAAATAATACAGTATCTATATTATCAATTTGCCATTTATTTGTCTTTAAACTAATCATTATTCATATTCTCCAAAGAAACATCCACCAATGATTTTGCTATTTTTACAGCTTCATTCATAGCTTTTTCATCATCAAATAAATTTGGCATTTCTAAATATTTTTTAATGATTTTCCTTGCATAAGAGCCAATTGCAACACAATGAGGATTAACACCACATTTCTTTGCAAGCTCTGTTGACCTTGTATTGGTTCCTCCTGACATCATAATGTATGCAGGCATTTTCTCATTTTGAAATAATTGAGCCGTTGCAACTGCTTGAAGAGTGGTTCCATATTCATCGTCATTTCCGCTCATTGCAATGCCATCTGCTTGAATTATTGTTGAATATGGTTCTCTTATAGAAAGTAATCGTTTTACTCTTTCTTTTAACTTTCTATCTCCAAGCTCAGAACGGTCAATCGAGATACATAACATTCCATCGAAAAGTTCATTTATTTGATTCCATTTTTCATCCACATCTGATTCATCTTCTGAAATAGCATGGAATTCAATACAATCTAATCCTTTAGAAATTAATTTAGGAAGAACCTCTTTATAATCCTGAAGTTGTGTTTCCATTGATATAGCTGAAGTCGGGCATACTTTTAAACATTGATTACAGCCCAAACATCTTTCTCTCTTAACGTTGTATTCACCATTAACATAACTTACAGCATCATGAGGACATATTTCCTTACACTTTCCGCATTGTATACAATTTTCTTTATTTATTACTGCTTTTGTAATATGAGGATCACCGTCTATTCCAACACTAACACACAAATATCGATTTTCTTTAATACCTGCTCTTTCTAAACCTCGTTTTGCAGCATCAACTATTTCAGGTTTTGCACATACATCAAAAAAAGGACATCCCGCCTTTGAATATACAGTCACAAGTTTTTCAACTTCGTCTGCATCCTCATTACCAGCTCCGCAAACTAATTTAAAACACTTCTTATCCTCAAATAAATCTTTTAACATTATCAAAATCCTCTTATCTGATTTTCTGGAAAAATTCTATTACGACAAAAAAAATAATGCAATAATAAATGTAGCTAAGATACTTAATTTGATTGAATTACGGAATCGTGCTTTTTATATGTCTTTATAAAACTTTTTTATTTTATTGTATTTAGTATACACTAATTTTGATTTCTTACTTTTTTTAAAAATTTTTTATAACCATTTTCTTAGATTTAAATAATTCCATCTGCTTCCATTTTCTATGTGATATATTATTCAACCAAAAAGCAGAAAGATTTTATAAGCTATTTTTTATATGTGTGTTCCTCTGCCCGCATTAGTATATAAATTTTGAATTATTTTAAATATTTTTTCTCCATATTCTTTTTTCTCTTCACCTTGTAATAAGTCAGGGTGAAATCTTTTTGAAAGTTTTCTATAGGTTTCTTTATTCAAGCTAATTAAATCATTAGGATTTTCTATACCCAATATTTCTGCCATTTTTTCCCATTCTCTTTGTGTTATTTCATGAATATCTTTAACAGAACTTGAAGTGACACTTAAAATATGTTCAATAACATCTTCTTCTGATATTGCTGTTTCTTTTCTTTTTTGCTTTTGAGGTTCTGAATTATAATAATTTCTATACCAGTCTCTTCCATTTGAATTATGATATTCTTTTTTTGTTCCGTCTGCATTATATTCTTCTCTTTTTATTACAGAGCCTGTTTCATCATATCTTGTATAAAAATATGAACCGTCAAAATTGTATTCTATTTTGATTTTTATTTGTTTTGAATCTTTATAAAATTCTCTAACTTCTCTTGTTTTACCGTTTGAAGTTGAAATAATAATCTTTTTAGCGTAGCCTGTTAATTCATCATATATTGTTTCTTTTATATTTCCTGAAAGTCTGTCAAAATCCACTGTCCTAATCAGTTCATCTGTTTTAGGGTTGTATTCTGCATATTGGTATAAGAAATTATCAGATGTATAAAACTTTGAATGTATTTTATCTCCGTTTCTGTTGAAGAAATTTTCTATGACAGATCCATTTTGTTTATATTCTTTTGAGTATTCATAGGATTCACCATCTTTTTGAAATTTAATCTCTTCAACTAATTTCCCATCTTGGTAATGTTCTGCAGAGTGTGGAATGTTTGGTGTCCTTTTGAAAAAATACTTTGTGCAACTTTCTTCTTCATAAAATGTTTGTGTATCAATTAAGTCTGTTCCTGGTATGTATACGGTCTCACACTGTAAGTTCCCTTTTTTATCCATTTCTAAGAGAATGTGTCTTAAAATTGTTTTCCCATCCTTTAAGAAATCATAAGTATTCTCCTTTCGTCCATCTCTGGACAATTTCACAAGTCTTTTCCTTGCTCCTGACTCATAATATGTACAGTCAAAATAACCGCCAGTTTTTGCGTCATACATATACTCTCTTATAACTTTACCCGTCCGAGGAGAATATTCAATAATTGAATCATATTTGTTATTTGGTCTGAATTTTTCTCTTTTCAGTATTTGACCTGTTATTATATTTTCGGTGATATAACTATCTGTTTTTTCGTCATATACTCTTTGTAATACCAAATCTCCTGTTGTTACAGTTGAATTTGTTTTTAAATCAATAACCTGAACTGATTTTATTCCGTTTTTTTCTTTTGAAATTATTCTTCTTCCCACTTCAAAATCAGTTATAATGGTTTCTTTGGAAGAGGAATCTATTTTTTCATAAAATATTTGTTCTCCATCTTCATTATATCTTTCGATTTTATGCATGTAAGGGCTTATTGTTGTAGTTGTTTTTATTCCATTTATTACCTTTGTTGTAATCTCTTTTCTTTCTTGTGGATAAAATTCTTCTTGTCTTTTTAATTGACCATCACGACCAACTACAGTATGACGGAAACTGCCATCCTGTTTATTATAATAAATATTTTCTTTATCTCCCAAAAATTCAGAGCAAGAATGTTCAAAAACAGTTCCTTTGATTCGATTTTCACCACTAAAAGATACAATCTGACTTCTACCAATAGCTTCTGCCAGAGAATTACTAATCATAGGTATTTCTAATGATTTGTTATTCTTTTCTGTATTTTTAGTATATTTAATTTTCGATGAGTATCTGTTATTAATTGGCGTAGTATACTGAATTTTCATACCCAAGTCCTTATCTTACTATAATTATAGAAATAAAAAAAATAAAAAAAATGCCACAAAAATAACATTTTATTAAGATTTGTTAATTTTATAGAGATAAAAACCTAATATCTATAACTATATCCCTTTGCGTTGTTTTATTTCTGCAATTTTAACTCTAATATCTCTAGCCATTTTTTGCTGAAGCCTTCTTATTTCATCAAAGCAAGGTTTCATAGCCAGATTTACATCATCAACATTTATATTTGTGCCTATTAATAAATCTTTTTGCTCTTGAATTTCTTTTTCTGCTTTTACTATTATTTCAATGACTTCCTTTACATCATCTTCAGAAAATCCAATATTAAGAAGGTTTGTTACCATAATATTTTTCTGGTTTTCTCGTTCTTCATTTATTTTTTCAGTTCTGTTTTCTTGAATCAAACCCAACTTCTCAGCAAGTTTTTGGAATATTCCCATTTTTCCTCCTTATAAAGATAATTTGTAATTTTTCACCCAATCAGAACCATACTTGGAAATATATAAAAATAACCATTCTCGGTACCTTAAGTACATCCACAAAGGATTTTGATAAGCTTTAGAACATTCAACTATACAATAATTTAGAATTTCCTTTAGTTGTTTCTTGTTAGAACCAACGCTCTCAAAATTTATATTTGGAGAAAATTCATCTTCTGCAGGATAAATTTTTGTAATACCATACTTTTGAGGATCCTGTGCCAATTTAGCATGACGCCCCATTGTGAAAACACTTCTTCCATAAGAATGAATTATATCTTTATTATCAATAAGCATTTTTACAGTTAACATCGCATCATCCATTGTTTCAGTCGGAAAACCAAAAAATATGAAAGCGAAATTCCAAATTCCAACATCTTTTGCATCTTTCAATATATCAAACCTTTTATCTAAATCAATTCCTTTGTTGATTAATTCCAAAACTTTCTTAGAACCTGATTCAAGCCCCCATAATACCATTCTTAAACCTGCTTTAAATCCATTATTTAAAATTTCTTTAGTAAATGCCGTTTCAAGTCTGGCATCAAAAAAGAATTCAGGAAAAATATCTTTTTGTTCTTTTAATTTTTTAGAAAGTTCATCAAGATATGTCGGAGAAACCGATTCATCTATGAATTCAAATTTTTCTATATTATACTTTTCTTTTACTTCCCTGAACTCTGAGATTACTTTATCTGTACTTTTTACATTAAAATCTTGTCCAAAATCCTGATCACAAAAACTGCATTTGCCCCAATAACAACCTCTCGAAGACTGATACGGAAGAACTATTTCCGGAGAAAAATATTTACTAAAATCATAATCATCCAAATCAATATTAGCCATTTCATTTAATTTTATCGGCTTCATCTTCTCATTTTCGCATATTTTTCCCTGAAACTTATACATTAAATTCGGAACTTCTTGAATTTTTTTCTCACCAGTCACAAATTTTGCTACTTCAATTATTGGACCTTCTCCTTCTTCAATAGAAACACTGTCTGCAAATATACTAAAAAACTCTTTATGATTTTTTAGCTCATCTGCAATTCTTCCAAAAAAATTTCCGCCAATATTGATATGTGCTTTTGTACTTTGTTTTAAAAGATATGTTAATGTTAATCCGGGTACAATCTGGCTTGAAGAATTTAGTGAAATTGCAATAAAGTCTGCATTCTTTTTTATTATTTCATCAAGTCTTTTTTCATAATATCGTTTAAAAATATTTGATTTATCATCCAAAACAAAATATTTTATTGTTTCATAATTAAATTTGAAAAACGGATTTGAAATACCTTCAAACTCTATTTTTGTAGGTGTATATGGTAAAGAAATTATTTCTAATGCCTTATCTATAATATTTATAGATTGAACCAACAATTTGGGATTGTAGAAATTTTCACTTTTTATATTATTCTTTGCTTCATCAATAAGCACTGGTATGAAATTGAAATAATTACTATTTTTCTGTAAGTAATTTTTAATTCTATTGTATTTATACAAAAACATTTGTTCTTCTTTTGTATAATCGTACTCTTTTTTTTTCGGAGAAAATACAGCCAATAGATTTTTTTTGAGACACTCAAACTGCTTTTTTGTAGTTTTAATTGAATTTTCTATGTTTTCTTTAGCAAGAATTTCATTAAAAAAATCAATATTTAAATCCATTGCCTCTGCATCAAAACCATTAGATTTTAATTGTCCAATCAATGATGGTAAAGCAAAATGAGGACTAATAGGCGTCCATTGAGGAGGAAAAATAAGTAAAAGTTTCTGTTTATTTACATATTTCATTGTACATAATATCTCATATTTATTGATTTTTGGCAATATTTTATTTGAATCATGTAATTTTTATTTTTACTAGCAATTTTTGTGTAAAAAAAAACTTTATATAATTATGGGAATTTATTAAGAGGGGAATTATTATGACAGCAGTCAACGGACAAGGAATAAGTTATAAAGACTTTGAAGAAAGACTTCACCAAGCAGGCATTAAAACAACAAGCATTCGTGAAGGTAAAGAAGCAAACTTTGCTGATTATGGTAATGCATTATCAGATGACTTAAAACAACAGATAATAGACAGTTTTGATTGTGAACAAGATTACCAACTACAAAGTATGATAGCAGATTTATACAATGATAATAAAAGTGTATTACAAGCAGGTGAATTTAAATCAGCTTGTGAAGCAATGGGTTTAAAAGTAAATGTATCTTACCAAAAAACAACATATATTTCTGATTATAAGGCAGGAAATTTCGATAACAGCGTAGGAACAGGATCAATTGCTGTATATACTATCTCAGACGGAATGGGTGGTGAAATAAAAATTGCAGATGCAAATGGAAACGGTGCTCTTGAAAGTGAAGAAATTTTTATGAACCAAATTTTGGGTGACATAAATTATGAAATTTCAGTACAACAAGGTACTTCTGTTGGAGCTTTAGGTGTAAGCAGTGGTTCCGGTATTGAAAATTCCAAAGAAAAAGAAAAAGAAGTTTCACAAATGGATTTTAACGCTGAAGTTGAAAAATTTATCAGACAAGGATTTAAAAAAGATGAAGCAGTCCAAAATGCCAGATATGCTTTAGGTGCTGACGATATGAGTTATTCAGGCGCATTTGCTAATTTTTTGGAAGAAATGTTTGTATCAAATGAAGATTATTCTTTAAGCCAAAATAATTTATTCTTAAAAGATGAAAATGAAGAAAAAAATAAGAAAAATATTTTAAAAGAAGAAGTTGCGTAGAAAAATTTTTCACTTGAAACGAGCCAATAGGCTCGTTTTTTATGAAAAAATAATTAAAACTGAACCAAGTACCATTATTAATGTTGCAAACAATTTTCTTAAAATATTTTTTTCTTTACAGAATTTATATCCTAAGAACACTGTTATAATTGATGATAATTGGAATAATGCAAGAGCATAACCAACATTCATTCTTTCAAAAACAAAGTTTGTAGAAAATTGCATCAGACCTAAACAAGAAGCTATTAATAAAAGAATAAAAAATACTTTATATGACTTCAATTGTATGTTTTTCTTTGCAATTACAACAAAAATACCAGTCCAAAATAGTCCCATAAAACACCAAAAAATAAAACACATTTCTACAGAAGAAATTAATATAATCTTTTTTAGGATTGCTGCTTCTGTTCCAGTCAAAATTAATGAAAGAAATCTTAACTGAATATCCTTTCTTTTTATTAAATTGATTGAAAATCCATTTTCGTCTGTTTCAAAAATATATTTACTGCCAATTATTATAAGGCTCATACCTATTATAGCAATAAAAGAAGGTGTTTCCTTTAAAAATATAAATGCAGCAACTAAACCTATAACACTCTTATAGGCATTTATTGGCCCTAACACAGATAATTCTCCAATGTTTACAGCTTTTATAGTACAAACAGTTCCTAAAGCACACATAAAACCTGCTAATAGAACCAAACTAATAAAATTTGAATTAATATATTCTAATTTCACATATGAAAAAATAAAAGGAAGGCAAAAAATACTTAAAATCAAATATGTATAAAAATTTATAGTAAAAGAAGAAAGTTGATTTGTAAGTTTTTTCTGGAATAAATTCGCAATCGGATTAGAAACTATTCTTATTATTAAAAAGAAAACAGTAATTATATTTATCATAATTAATGACTTTTTTCCAATATAGCTTCTATCTGATCACATTTTTGAACATTCAAACAAAATTGTTTTGAAACTTCATTAAAATTTTTATACAAATCAAAATAATAATCAGGAACTTTTATATTTCTTGTATATTTATATTTTTCATAATCAAAATCAAGTCTAATATCTTTTATACCAAGTTCACTTACAAGTTTTACAAAATTTGTTATTTCTTCATTATTATCGTTAACACCATCAACAATTATATATTTCATAGTAATATTTGATTTTGCATTTTCTGATGCTTTTATATAATCATTTATATTTTGGACAACTTTATCAAAACAATCTACTTGTTTAATATTCTTATATGTTTCAGGATTTGCGCTATCTAAAGAAATAACTAATTTACATTTATCATGTATAAATGCTTCTTCGATAGATTTACAATATCTTATTCCTGAGGTAAGAATTTCAACTTTACTGTATATATAATGTAAAAGCAAAGATAAAAGCTCTTCAAACTCAGGTGAAATAGTAATTTCACCGCCACTCATATATATATGGGCATTTCTGGATAATATTTCTTTGTCAATTAATGATTTAACCAATGGTAAAACTCTGTATTTATAACCTCTTTCAATATGTCCATATGCACAATAAGTACATTTTGCATTACAAGACATATGATTATGAAAGTACATTGTATCTATTTTATTTTCAAATTTTGGAACTTTCTTGGATGAAAACTTAGAATCTTTCTCACAGCAACCCTCACAGCAGTATGGATATTCCTTATCTGAAAAAGGAGAATTAATCTGTTTAACAAGTGCTTTTCTTTTTCTATATACAAAGTCCCAATCCACATTCCCACCTTGGTAATTTTCATAAAAGACAGGTCCCGGAATGTTTATACAACAAGCTCGTATTTCATCATAAAAGAAATGTATAGAGTGTTTCATACAATCACAATCTAAATATTTCTTTCTTTTCAAAAAATCAAAAAACATTTTTAAACTCTACATTAAAACTTTTATTTTTTGTCTGTCTTTAAGATACTCAATATGTTCTTTCTTTATAACCTCACCTGGAAGCAAAATAGGAATTCCTGGAGGATAATCGGCAATTAATTCCATAGAAACTCTTGCAAGTGAATATTTCAAATCAACCTCTCTTGATGGTTTTCCCCATAAAAGAGCCGGAGTATATCTTACTCTTGGTTCTATATTTATTATAGGATTTTCTCTTTCTTCAGTTGGCGTGATTTTTATATTCTTCGCACATAAATCAAATAATGCTTTTTCCAGCTTTTTCAGTTTTGACTTTGTAGTACCAAGACCGGTAAGAAACATTACAGATTTTTCATTTGCAAGTTCATCTTCTATATTATATTCATCAAATAATATATCGGAAAGTTCAAACCCTGACATATTTGTAACTTTAACCAAAATTTTTGTTACATCATTATTATATGAATATACTTCTAAGTTAGGAATAGATTTCAAGAACCTAATAGTTCTATTTACATTTTTAACAAGCTCTTGGAGCTTTGTCTGACCATTTTGCGAGCTTAAATAATTTATTGTAGACTCTATATTCACAAGTAAAGGATAAGATGGAGATGTTGTTGTAATAAGGTTTAAAGCCTTTTGAATATTCTTTGGTTCAATATCTGAATCTAATCCAATATGCAATAAAGCAGCAGGATTTAAAGCCCCTGCAGTCTTGTGTAAAGATTGCACAACAATATCGGCGCCCTGCATTAACGCCGGAGTACCTAAAGCTTTATGATAATTCCATAATGCACCATGCGCTTCATCAACAATAAGTTTAACATTATACTTTTTACATACACTTGAAATACGGTAAACATCTGACATTACACCTTCATAAGACGGATTAGTCATTATAAAAGCTTTAATATCTTTGTTTCTGGCAAGTGTTTCTTCCAACAAGTCTAAACTAATTGTTTCATATATTCCCCACTCTTTATTATATTGAGGCATTAACCATAATGGGACTGCACCGGTCAAAACCAAACCATTGTATACTGACTGATGACAGTTTCTTGCAATTAGAACCTTATCACACCTATTCAATAATGCAAACATAGAAGCAACAATACCTGATGTTGAACCATTTGTAAGAAAGAAAGTAGACTTTGCACCATAAATCCTTGCAGCTTCAACTTGTGATGTTCTTATAATCCCAATAGGATTTGCTAAATTATCAAATCCCTCTATTTCTGAATAATCGCAAGTAAAAAACTTGTGTCCCAATAATTTTAATGAAGCAGGATTAACAAAATCACCCTGTCCATGAGACGGCGTAGTAAATAATATTCTTTTTTTCTTCCTATAATTTTCAATAAAATTTACAATTGTCATATCATTTTTATTATAAAATGAAATAATTAATAATAGCTATTATATTAAATTTTATAAATATTTGAGGTTTTATGACTTTTGATGATGTGAAATCAAGAATAGAAGAATTAAAAGCAATAATAAGAGAAAACAATGAGGCATATTATGTTTTTGACGCCCCTAAAATTACTGATTTTGAATATGATGAGCTATATAGAGAATTAAAACGACTGGAAGAAGAATTTCCGGAATTAATAACAGAAGACAGCCCAACACAAAAAGTCGGAGATAAAACTGCAAAAGGCTTTAATGAAATACAACATAGATACAGGTTATACAGTTTAGACAATTCCAACAATTATGAAGATTTAAGAAAGTGGTACGACAGAGTAAAAAAAGAATACGAAAATGAACCAGATTTAGAATTAGTTGTTGAATTAAAGATAGACGGTTTATCTTGTGCATTATCATATGAAAACGGAATATTAAAAATAGGTGCAACAAGAGGAAACGGGATTGTTGGAGAAAATATTACAGACAATATAAAAGTAATAAAATCTATCCCTCAAAAACTAACTAAACCTATAAATATTGAAGTAAGAGGAGAAGTATACATGCCTGTTTCTTCATTTGAAAGATTAAATGAAGAAAATATAGAAAACGGGCAAAAAGAATTTGCAAATCCAAGAAATGCTGCAGCTGGTTCACTAAGACAATTAGATTCAAAAATCACAGCCAAAAGAGATTTACATTTTTTTGCATATACAGCAATTTCAGAAGATAAAAATCTGTTTAAAACACATAAACAAGCATTAGATTTACTTTCAGAGCTTGGATTTGAAGTAAACAAGAACCATAAACTTGTAAAAGGAATAAATCCGGTAATTGAACAATGTGAAAAATGGGAAACAGAAAGATTTAATCTTGACTATGCAACAGATGGAATGGTTATAAAAATCAACGATATTTCAAAACAAAATGAACTTGGTTATACAGCAAGAGCACCAAAATGGGCAACAGCATTTAAATTTCCTCCGGAAGAAGTTTGGACAAAATTAGAAGGGATTGAATTAAGCGTAGGAAAAACAGGCGCAGTTACTCCTGTTGCATTACTTCAACCGGTTCAATTGGCAGGTACAATTGTAAAACGTGCAAGTCTTCATAATTTTGATGAGATTGAACGTTTACAGATTAATATAGGAAATGAAGTACTGATAAAAAAAGCAGCAGAAATCATTCCAAAAGTAATCAGAAAAAGAGAAAACGATGATTTTGGAATATATAAAGCCCCTGAATATTGCCCTGCTTGCGGAACAAAATTAATAAAACCGGAAGGAGAAGTTGTATTATATTGTCCAAATACACTTGGATGTCCATCTCAAATAAAAGGTAAGATAGAATATTGGGCATCAAAAGAAGCAATGGATATAGACGGAATTGGTTCATCCATAGTTGATAAGTTATGGGAAAAAGGACTAATTAAAGATTTCGCTGATTTATATAAACTAACAATAGATGATTTTATGACACTTGATTTAATCAAAGAAAAATCAGCAGATAATTTATACAGTGCAATACAGAACTCTAAAACTCCAACTATGACAAAATTTCTAACTGCATTAAGCATTAAACTTATAGGGAAAGAAACCGCCGACTTAATTGCAAATGAATTTCCGACTCTTGAAGATATAAAGAATGCTAAGATAGAAAACTTAATCCAAATTGACGGAATAGGAGATAAAGTAGCAAAAAGTATCGTAGAATTTTTTAACGATGAAAATAACAAAATTGTACTGGAAAAGCTTGAAGAATATGGTGTAAAACCGCAGGGCAGTGCTTTTGAAAAAATTTCAAATATTTTTGAAGGAAAAACATTCGTTATAACAGGCACATTATCAAAACCAAGAAACTTTTTTGAAGAACAAATAAAAAAACTTGGAGGAAAAACTTCATCAAGTGTAAGCAAAAAAACATCATATGTATTAGCTGGAGAAAACCCTGGTTCAAAATTTGACAAAGCTTCAACTTTAGGTGTTATAATACTAACTGAAAGGGATTTTCAAGTTTTATCCGAAGGAAAAATAAATGAATAAAAATTTTAAAGTTATTACAATAAATGGTATACGAGGAGTACTTGCAGCAATTTTTATTGTTTTAGGACTAATAGCAGGTTTTATAATATCTCCGGGTTGGGTATGCATGCATTTATGGAATCATATTTTTGAGGACTCAAATACCGTTGCGCTAATGAATATATATCAAGGCATAATGTTATGGGCAATTATAGCACTTTCTTTATACGCACTAAATAACAAAAAGGCTTTAATTGGATTTGGTTCTTATCAGGGTTTATCTCCTGAACAAATTAAAGATTTAATGAAAAGAGCTAAACAATCAGAAACGAAAATGATGAGTGAAATTGAATCTATTAATAAAGAAATCAAAAAAGAACTTGAGAAAAAAATTGTTTCTGATAAAGAACAAGAAATTACAAAGCCCGAAAATAATGAAGAAAATAATGAAGAAGCAAAAGAAACTGAAGAACTTAGGAGTTAGTTTTATGAAAAAAAACTTTGTTTTGTCTTTTATAATATTAAGTTTGGCTTTTACTACAAGTCAGTTTTCCATAGCAGCTGTGACTGATAATTCACAAAAAATGCAAGGTTATATTTCTTTAAACAATTCAATTACAAAAGAAGTTGAACCAAATCTTGCATTAATTACGTTTTCTGTAGAAAATACAGCAGACACAGCAGAGAAAGCTGTTATAGATAATAATACAACTTCAGCTAAAATAATTGAAGCATTAAAACTTATATCTAATAATGAGGCAGATATAATCAAAACTTCAAATTTTTCTGTAAATCCTGTTTATACAACTACCTCATCCGGTAAAAGAACAATTAAAAATTACGTTGCTGTTAACTCTGTAAATGTTCAAACAAAAGACATTAATAAAGTTGCAAAGTTTATTGATACAGCAATTGCAAACGGTGCAAACAAAACTGATAATTTAATGTTTTCAATTGAAGATAACAAATCTATTTGTAAAGAGCAATATCCCTTATTAATAAAAGATTTAAAAGATACAGCGGATGTATTAGCTAAATCAATAGGTACAAGTGTTTCAGGCTTAAAATATTTAAATGTATCTTGTAATACTGAAAATATTGCTTCAAATGGCAGATTTTATGCCAAGTCTAATATGGCAATGGATTCTGTAAGTTCAGAAAGTGCAATATCAACACCAATTGAATCAGGGAAAGTAAAAATCAGAATATACGTTAATGCTGATTTCTATGTAAAATAGGTGGTGATTTATGTTAAGACCTAAAAAATCGATAGAAGAAATGAACGGTTACATTGTTCCAATGTATGAAAAAGATTGGGATATTAAAATTGACAGTAACGAAAATAATTATGGTCCGTCACCAAAAGTTATAGAAAAATTGTCAAAATGTAACTATAAAAATATAAGTTTCTATCCTTTTTATGGCGAACTTTCTCAAAAGATAGCAGATTTTAATAATGTTAAAATAGATAACATTAAGGTTACGAATGGAGCAGATGAAGCTATTCAAGCTATTATTCAAACCTATTTAGAATCAGGAGAATCCCTATTAACGTTAGATGTTTCATTTGAAATGCCTGTTATTTATGCACAAATTCAAGCCGGAAACATTATAAGAGTTCCGTTTAAAGAAAAATGGAAATTTCCTTTAGATGATTTTATAACTGAATTAAAAGAACAAAAAGAAAACATCAAAATAATATATTTAGCTTCGCCAAACAATCCAACAGGAAATTTAATTGAGGAAACTGATTTAACTATTATATTAGAAAACTCTAAAGACAAAGTTGTATTAATAGACGAAACTTATGCAAATTATGCAGGTAAATCTTATAAAAAATATATAGAAAAATACAACAATGTATTCATTATACGTTCCTTTTCTAAAGATTTTGCACTCGCAGGCATGCGTTTGGGCTATATAATTAGTAATAATGAGAATATTATAAATTTAAAAAAAGTTGTAAGCCCTTTTAGTGTGAATTCATTTGCTATGTTAGCAGGAATTACCGCATTAGAAGATATAGAATATTTTGAGAAAATAAGAGCAGAGATTAACGCATCAAAATTGGAATTAAAAACTTTTCTTGAATCATTAAATGCTATAGTATATGACTCATATGCAAATTTTTTATTGGTTGATTTCAAAAATAAAGCAGACTTTGTATACAATAAACTGAAAAATGCGAATATTTCAGTAAAACTTTTCAAAAAAGGTTCATTACTTGAAAATCATATAAGAATAACAATTCCAACAAGAGAAGGTATAACAAGAATAAAAGAAGCTTTAAAAATAAAACCTTCATTAGTCTTTGATATGGATGGAGTACTTATTGATGCAAGAAATTCATATAGGGCAGCAATAGAAAAAACATATGAACATTTTACTGGTAAAGCTATTTCCCAAAAAGAAATTCAAGATGCCAAAAATCTTGGCGGATTAAATAATGATTGGGATTTAACAAAATATTTACTTGAAAAATCAGGTTTTACAACATCTTACGATGATATAGTAAATGTTTTTCAAGAAATATATTGGAAAGATGGTCAGGGTCTAATAAATAAGGAAACTGCATTATTTAATACAGAATTATTAAGTGATCTTTCAAAAAATTATAATTTATCAATATTTACAGGAAGATTGAAAGCAGAAGCAATATTTGCACTTGAAAAATTCAATGCAACAAATTATTTTTATCCTATTATAACAACTGACGATATCCCGCAAGGAATGGGAAAACCAAATCCATACGGGCTAAAAGTTATAAAAGATATGACTATTGGGGATAATTATACTTATTTTGGCGATACAACTGATGATATTTTAGCTGCAAAATCGGCAGGATATAAAGCAATTGGAGTATTACCACCCCAAGATAAATCACAGGAACTAATAGATTTACTAAAGAATAAAGGTGCAGATAATACAATAAATTCTATAACAGATATAAACACAATATTGGAGAAAAAAAATGAGGCAGTGTGCTAAAGTAAGAAAAACAGCTGAGACTGAAATTAAAGTTGAACTAAATATCGACGGAAAAGGTCAACATAAAATAAATACAGGCATTAAGTTTTTCGACCATATGCTTGAACAACTTGCACACCATGCATCTTTTGACTTGGTTATAGATGTTATATCTCACGATAAAGATAATCACCATGTAGTTGAAGATGTTGCCATAACACTGGGAAGTGCTCTATCTGAAGCTTTAGGTGATAAGAAAGGCATAACAAGATATGGGGAGAAAATCCTGCCAATGGATGAAGCACTGGTATTAAGTGTTGTAGACTTATCAGGCAGAATATTCTCAAAGGTTGATGCTGTAATTAGAGATGAAAAAACATCCGATTTTGAAACTGTTATTCTTCCTCATTTCTTTTCTAGTTTTGCACAATCAGCATTAATGACAATTCACATAAAGATGCTTGACGGTTATGACACACATCATATTATAGAAGCAATTTTCAAGTCTTTCGCAAGAGCTTTAAAAATTGCAGTTTCAATTGATGAAAAGAATAAAGATATAATACCCTCAACAAAAGGAATATTATAAACTCTTATAATACTGAAATAACACTTTCTGCAAGCAATAATGCTGAATTTTGATTTTGTCCGGTTATTAAATTACCGCATATTTCGACGTGTTCACTCCAAGGTTTTTCTTCTATAAAAATACATCCGAGAAATTTCAATCGAGATTCAAGTAGAAATGGCATAAATTCAATCATTTTTACAATCTTCTCTTCTTTATTTGTAAAAGAAGTAACATTTTTATTTCTTACTATAGAATATCCATTTTTATCTTTTGCAAGGACTAACCCGGCAACTCCATGACACACAGCACTTATTACTTTATCATTTTCATAAAAATATTCTATTATTTTTTTCAACAACTCGTTATTTGCCAAATCAAACATTGGTGCGTGACCGCCAGGCAAATAAATAGCATCAAACATTTTATAATCAACTTTCGATAATTCTACAGTATTTTTCAAAAACTTTGCAGCTTCGTCCCATTCCATTGGATTTGAACAAGAAAGACTATTCACATCTATTGGACTATTTCCGCCTAAAGGACTTGCAACAACAAGTTCATAGCCTGTTTTTTTAAAGACCAAAAAAGGAACAGCAAATTCTTCAAACCATACACCTGTTTTTATATTTTCATTTATTTTTGAGAAATTAGTAGTAACAAATAATATTCTTTTTTTCATATATAATCCTTTTTTATGTATATTAAAAAAATATAATAATATTTATATTCCACTTATGTAAAGTACATAAAGGTAATTATATTTTTATCTGCAGCAAAAAAAATCTTTATTAGTTTTAAAACAATATGAAAATCAAATCTGTAAATTCCACCAAAAGTATAAATTTTCATTCCAGAAATAAAAATATAAGAAAAGCCGATGATATACAAAGAAGAGCAAGGAGCGAATTCCCAATATTAAGTCCATCTTATATTGATGAATTTTATTCTTCTGCAAAATTAATAAACGGAAAACCCGTAAACATAAAAGCAAGAAAAATTTTCAAAAAAATCGACAGAAAACTAACTGCATTGAGAAAAATAACTAAAGAACCTGATAAATATGGAGTAGAACAAACTCCTCTGCAAAAGAAAACTCCATACGGATTATTATTAAACAGTATGAATCTTTTAAAAGTCGGTAATTGCGAAGAATGTGCGGCAACAGTTCTTGCGGCACTTGCCACAAATGGTTTTTATAATTCTCAAAAAGTATATTTAGGTTTGGAAATTCAATATACAGACAAAAAGACAGGTGAAATTAAATACCGAGAAATAGAACCATTAGATCACGCTTTTGTTGTTACAACATTGGATAAAGAAAATCCCAAAGAAAAAGATAAGATAGTAATTGATTCTTGGCTTGGATTTGCAGATAGTATATCAGGTGCAAATGCTCGATATAAACAAATGTATAAAAAAGAAGACCTGGATAATATACTATCTTATCATCGTTCTATGTTTAGATTAAATATGGCTATTGAAACAGGAAAAACAATAGATTTTAATGACTATCAACTGCGTACAAATTTTATATATTATCCTGCAGATAATAACACAATAGATGAAATGAAAGACTTAGGAATATATTCAGCAATAATATATGATGATTTAATTCTGCCTACAAATAATAACTAAGAAGCTTCAAAATATTCCAGCCAATATTTTATGAGACTTTGAGGATATTTTTGCATTTCAAACATAAGATAATCTTTAGGTCTATATGGCCGTCTTAAAAGTTTCATTCTTGCTTCTTTAGGAGTTCTATCCGCTTTTTTCTGATTACACTCTTTACAGCAAGCAACTATATTTTCCCAAATATCCGGTCCAAATCTTGATTTAGGGAATACATGGTCTAAAGTCAACTCTTCAGCCGGAAATTTCTTACCGCAATACTGACAAACAAAATTATCTCTTACTAATATATTTTCACGACAAAATGGCAGTTCTTTATATGGAACTGCCAATTCATATGTTAATTTTATTACACAAGGAATTAATATATTATCAACTTTAATCATACTATCAATATCATTAAGCATTCGGGCATTTTCTGCCTTACCTTTTATCAACAAAATTAATGCCCTTTTCCAACTGCAGATATTTATAGGGTGATTATGTGAATCTAGTAAAAGTACCTTTTTCATATTAACTCCTACAATTGTAGTATTCCCAATTTGGGCTGTTTTTAAACTTTTTTAGGGAATTTAACCTAAAAAACTTTTGTGCAATAATTAAATTATGAAAAAGGCATCATTATTTGAAATTTTCAAAATATTTTTTCTAATCGGACTTCAACTACTTGGCGGTGGATACGTAATAGTCCCTTTACTAAAAAAATATATAGTTGAAGAAAGAAATTGGCTTACGGAAGAAGAATTAGTTGATTTTTATGCAATGAGCCAATGTATTCCAGGTATAATAGCAGGGAATATAGCAACTTGTGCCGGATACAAAACAAGAAAATTCTGGGGTGCTTTAATGGCAATTGCAGGAATAGTTGCACCTTCTTTCATAATTATAATCGCACTAGCAAACATTTTATCGGGAATTATTGAATATAAAATAGTACAAGATGCCTTTTGGGGAATAAGAGTATCTGTTGTAATTCTTATTTTACTGACGATAAAAGATTTGTGGGCTAAAAGTGTAAATTCAAAATTCACATATACATTATTTTCAATAATATTAATATGCTTGTTAATGTTACCAATTTCACCAACAATAATAATAATATTTTCAGCATTTATTGCACTAATATATGGGAAAATAAGGGATAAACAAAATGCTTAAACTTTATTTTCTATTATTCTATGAATTTACCAAAATCGGTATATTTGCACTAGGGGGAGGCTATGCTGCTTTACCGTTTTTATACTATATGCAAGCAAAATATAATTGGTTCACCGTTGATGAATTAACAAATATGATTGCGGTTTCTAATATAACCCCAGGACCAATAGGAATAAATATGGCAACATATACCGGATTCACAACCGCAAAGTTCATAGGAGCAACTATATCAACTATAGCTATTGTGCTAGTACCATTTTTTCTGACAATAATAATAACAAGATTATTCACAAAATTTCAAGATGAGAAATGTGTATGTTCAGTTTTTGAAGGATTAAGACCTGCCGCTTGTGCACTTTTAGCTTCTATTGGAATTAAACTTTTGATTGATACAATAACAAACAAAAATGAACTTTCTGCAATAACTATAGACTATCACGCATTAATACTATTTATAATTCTTCTTATACCTTTCTCCTTTTTCAAGAAAAACCCTCTTCTCACAATAATGGCGGGCGCAGTCGGAGGCATAATAATTCGCAGTCTTTTTTAAAACATTAAGAAATGTTAACAAAATCCATTATTTAGTAAATTGCTAATCCTAAAATGTTTTTATATAAATGTGGGTAGTTTAGGTTAATGTTTTTATAGTGGAGGTTAGTTATGACAGTATCTTTTCAAAATGGTAGTTTTTTAGGCGGCAGTGCATCAGCTTCATCTTTAACTACAAGTGGCGGCGTCACCGCATCAAGTTTATATGATACAGAATATTTAGATAGAAAATATGATTATGCAGATACAAGAGAATCTTATGAAATAGCATATTCAGGTAGAGATGCAGCAATTGAAACAAAAATATCCAATATTGGTTCATATTTAGCAAATGGAAAAGAAGATAAAGCATTAGCAGCTTATGAAGAACTTCTTTCTGAAATGTCAAGTCAAACAAGATATGCTCAATTAGTTGGAGATGATGGAGATGATACACAATTAAGGGCAATAGCAAGACAACTTATTGAATCTGAAATTGGCGGTGATTTAGAAGAATTCATAAGAGAAAATGCAAGAGACCAAGCAGGTGTTGATCATCAAAAGGTATTAACTTGGGGTAATTGTGATTCAACAAGTCAAGAAGACTTACTTGCCGCAATGTGTGATATAGACGAAGAAGAAGGAAGCGGAAATATCATTGTATCAGGTTTGGCATTGATTGCAAGTCCTTTTGTAAACCTCGGCAACTGGTTATTCAACGGAAACAAAAAGATGTAATAAACAAAGAAATATACACACGAAACAAAATAACAAAAAGGCAGATTTATTATCTGCCTTTTTTCAATTCATCTATTTGTTCTTTTAAATCTTGAACTTCATATTTTAACCTATTCAACTGACAAGTTATAGGATCAGGGATTCTATTATGCATTAACTGACCTTGTATCAATAATTTTTGTCTTACAATTCTACCAGGAATACCTACAACAGTGGAATTTTCAGGAACAGAATCAACTACAACACTACCGGCACCAATTCTTGAATTAGAACCTATTTCAATATTACCAAGAACTTTAGCTCCTGAACCAACAACAATATTATTTCCAAGGGTAGGATGACGTTTACCATGTTCATTACCCGTACCGCCAAGAGTTACCCCCTGATACAAAAGAACATCATCTCCAATAATAGTAGTTGCACCAATTACAACGCCCATTCCATGGTCAATAAAAAACCTACGACCTATTCTCGCCTGAGGGTGAATTTCAATTCCTGTAAAAAATCTGGATACATTTGATATCATTCTTGGAATCAAAGGTATTTTCCAGTAATTAAGTTTATGTGCGATTCTATGTAATATTAAAGCATGCAGCCCAGGATAACAGAGTAATACTTCAAGAATATTTTCTGCTGCTGGGTCTTTTTCATAAATTGTTTGAATATCTTCTTTTATTTGTGAAAATACTTTTTTTATTAAACGCATCTAAACACCTTTTATGTATTTTCTTTTACCATATTGTACAATAACAGGCAACATAGATTTTGATATTATAAGATTAGGATTTGTCTGTTTTTCAGAATTAATTTTTAAAGCACCTGATGAAGCAAGCCTTTTAATTTCGCCTCGACTTAAAGATTTATCAAAGTTTGAAACGAAATCAATCAAAGTAATATCATTATCAATTTTAACTTCAGGAATATCATCAGGAATTTCTTTATTTTGTACAACCTTAACAAAATTTTCTTGAGCTTCATCTGCTGCTTGTTTACCATTATACATTTCAGTAATTGTATATGCCAGTTTCATTTTTATATCTCGAGGATTTACTGATTTTAAGTTTTCTTCAATTTCTTTCAAGTCCTCATTAGAAATTTCAGTAAGAAGAGCAAAATATTTGACGATAAGATTATCAGAAATTGACATTAACTTACCATACATATCTTTAGGTGAATCAGTTAAACTAATACAATGTTCAGGGAAAGACTTTGACATTTTAACAATACCGTCTGTTCCTTCTAATAGAGGCAATAGCATAACCATTTGAGGATTTTCTTTGCCATATGCACTTTGAATTTCTCGTCCAAGTAAATTATTAAATCTTTGATCAGTACCACCCAATTCAATATCAGCATCAACTACAACAGAATCATATGCTTGCATTAACGGATAGAAAAATTCATGAACAGAGATTGGTCTATTTTCAGCATATCTTTTTGCAAAATCATCTCTTGTCATGATTTGAGCAACAGTAACTTTTGAAGCTAATTTAAGCATATCAACAAAATTTAAGTCAAATAACCAATCAGCATTATTTCTAATTTCAGCTTTTTCTACATCAACGACTTTAGAAATTTGCTCGAAATAAGTTTGCGCGTTTTGTTCAACTTGTTCTTTTGTCAAACTAGGTCTTGTATCAGATTTTCCGGATGGATCACCAATCATACCTGTACCACCACCAACAATCAAAATAATTTTATGTCCCAAATCTTGAAATTGCTTAATTTTTCTCATAACAACAGTATGACCAAGATGCAAATCAGGTCTTGATGGATCCATTCCAAGCTTTATTCTTAATGGTTTATTTTCTTCTTTTGATTTTTGAAGTTTCATAGCAAGTTCCATAACACCACCGGGAAGAACCTCAGCCCCCCTTGCTAAAAGTTCAGCTTGTTTTATAAATTCTTCTTTTATCTCTGTTTTAGTCTGCATCTTAATCACCTATATTTTATACAACAAGAATATTATCTCACAAAAAAAACTCCGATATAACATTCGGAGTCCTTTTATTAAAAAATTAAACTAAACCAATCTAACGTTGGTAGTTGTACCTTTTTTAGACATTTCAACTTTTCCTTCACGAGCTAACCAGCCTAAGCCCAATTCTGCAAAGTTACCTTTTAAATCTAATTCTTTTTTCATTTTAGCAACAGATGTTTCACCGTTTTCATTTAAATAATTCCAAATTTGACCTGCTGTTTGTCCGATAGTTTCCATCATTTACCTCTCCTTTTTGTAACTGCTATTAACATTTCCCACATGTAAATGTATAATCATAGTATAATACAGATTAAAAAGGATGTAAAGAAAAAATGAAACAAGGCAGAGTATGGAAATACAGTGATAACATTGATACAGATGTTATTATACCTGCAAGATACTTGAATACGGCTTCTCATGAAGAATTGGCAAAACACTGTATGGAAGACATTGATATTTCATTTGCAAAAGAAGTAAAAGATTCAGATATCATTGTAGCTGGTGAAAATTTTGGTTGCGGAAGTTCAAGAGAACACGCGCCCATTGCTATAAAAGCATCTGGTATTGCTCTTGTTATTGCAAAAAGTTTTGCAAGAATTTTTTATAGAAATGCAATAAATATTGGACTTGCAATTTTAGAACACCCTTATTTATCAGATGAAACATCGAAAGATGATATAATTGAATACAATTTAGCAACAGGAGTTGTAAGAAATATCACAACTGGAAAAGAATATACTTGCAATAAATTTACTGACGAAATACAAAATCTAATAAATGAAGGCGGATTAATAAACTATACGAGAAAAAAACTTATAAAATAAAGAAAGAGTCCAAATTTTGGACTCTTTCTTTTTATAATTAAATTTTTTATTCAGCGACTTTTTCTTCTTCCTCCTGTACAGCGTCTGTTCTAATCGAAGCATTTTTAGAAGACGTAATTTGTTTTTCTTTGAATTTTTTAACTTGCCTGCTGATTTTATCAGCAACCAAGTCAATACTTGCATACATTGATTCTGCACTTTCTTCTGCTTGAACAGAACCCGACACAAATTTACATAGAACTTCTGCAGTGTGACTTTGGGCAACCGAAGGATTCTTTATGACATTAAGAACAACATCAATGGATTGAATTTGATCATAATGATTCATAACCTTTCCAATTTTTTCTTCTGCATATGCACGAATTGCATCTGTGATTTCAATGTTACGCCCTTTAACTGTAATGCGCATTTATCTGCCTCCATAAACTATCACTATGATATTATACCCGATTCATGGCAAGTTTTAAACCCATAAAAATAAATTAATTTTATAAAAGGCTGAAAAAATGATATAATTTATTTATAAGAAAGGTAAAAATTTTATGGGCAAATACTCAATTGGAATAGACCTAGGCGGAACTAAAATACTTACGGCACTTGTTAATAAGGATAACGGAGAAATAATCTCATCAATAAAAAAGAAAACAAAAAAAGATAAAGGTCCCGATAAAATTGTACATAAAATAATAAAATCAATTAAAGAAGTATTAATTGAAGGCAAAAAAGAAATAACTGACATTGAAGATATAGGAATTGGGGTAGCAGGGCAAATAGACAGGAATAAAGGAATTGTTATAAATGCTCCGAATTTAGATTGTGCAAACCTTAATTTAAAAGAGATTTTAGAACAAGAATTTAATAAGAAAGTTTTAATCGGTAACGATGTAGAAATAGCAACAATAGGAGAGATGTATTTTGGTGCAGGCAAAGATAAAAAAGATTTTGTCTGCATTTTTGTAGGAACAGGAATCGGATCGGGCATTGTCCAAAACGGGGAAATAAGATATGGAGCAACCGGTACTGCAGGAGAAATAGGTCATATAATAGTAGATATTGGAGGCCGTCCTTGTGGTTGCGGCGGATGTGGATGTTTAGAAGCATATGCGTCAAGACTTGCTATTGAAAAAAGAATTATCGGTGCGCTAAAAAAGGGACGTAAATCGGATATTCAAAATTACATAGTAGAAGGTAAGCCTATAAAAACAAGTATGATTAGAAAATCTTTAGAAAACAAAGATGAACTTGTAACACAAATAATAAATGAAGCTTCTGAATATCTCGCCTCTGGACTTGCTTCGGTAATAAATTTTTACAACCCTGAAATGATAATACTTGGTGGCGGATTAATGGATGCCGTTGGTTATTTTTATGAAAAATCAACACAAATCGCAAAAATAAAATCATTACCGACACCATCATGCAATATTAAATTTGCAAAAGCACAATTGGGTGACTTTTCTGGTGTTATTGGTGCTTCATTACTTTCAAAGTATAGGGACTAAACATTGCAAGTCGAAATATATAATAATAAGTTAATTCTAAATTATTTCCTATATGAAATAGTTCATCATTGTAATCTAAACTGCAAGTATTGTGATCATTGTGCGCCAATTGCGGAAACTGAATTTGTCGATATAAAAATTTATAAAAATGATTTAAAAAAAATAAAGCAAACATTTAATACAATATTATCTTTCGGAATAATGGGTGGTGAACCATTATTACATCCTAATTTGATAGAAATTCTAAAAATTTCAAGAAAAATTCTTTCTGACTCAACAATTTTTATATTTACAAATGGAATTTGTTTAAAAGAAATGAGTCGTTCTTTTTGGATTATGCTTAATAAATTTGATATAAAACTTGTTATTACTAAGTATAATATTGGACTTAATTATCAAGAGCTTGAAGAAGAAGCGTTAAAACACAATGTTACTTTATTTTATGAAAACAATAATAAAATCAAAGATGGATTTTACAAAATCAAATTTGACTTAAATGGTCAAATGGTTAAATTTGATTCTCATAATAGTTGTTATCATGCTAAATATTGTCCAACATTAGAGAACGGTATTCTGTATAAATGTCCAATTGTTCCTGCAGCAAGACATTTTAATCAATATTTTAAAGAAAATATTCAAATTACAAAAAAAGATGGGATAAATTTATATAATAAAAATTCAAAAGAAAATATATTGAAATATTTTCTTGAACCTATTCCGTTTTGTAAATATTGTAATGTTATTCAAAGAAACAACATTATGAAATGGGATTTTTCTAAAAAAGATATAAATGAATGGACTTAATACTTGACTCAAAAGAATGTTAATGATATTCTTATTTTGTTCTAGGGCTTGTGGCGCAGCGGTAGCGCAGGGGACTCATAATCCCTTGGTCGTAGGTTCGAATCCTACCGGGCCCACCATTTTTTTTAAATTTAATTATATTATTTTATTTTCCGGTTATATTATAAATTCAAATTTTTATTATTGAATATTAAATAAAATATATGGTAATATCCAATACATGAGAAATTGCAATAATTTAAATACTTCAATTTGTTTTAATTATAAAAGAATTGGAGTTACATATTGTACCCTTACAAATGCTTATAATGGTAAAGGTTGGCCTAAAATATCAAGTGAAGTTTTTGATGGTACGAAAATAGATTGGAATAAGTTTTTTGAAGAGCGTTCTAAAGATATATCCGCAATACAGAGTGGGTGTGAAAGACTTGAGTGTAAAAATTGCCAGCAAATAAAAAATATTGATTTTTACGATGATAAGAAAATTCGTTATGTATTATTATCTCCTTGGCAGATATGTAATTCTAATTGTGTATATTGTCTTGGTCATGCTGAAACTATTTCGCCAAAAGCTTTGAATTATTTTCAATACTATGAAGAATATGAAGAACCATATGATATGCTTTCTATTATAAAAGATATGATTTTAAATAATGTCTTAGCTGATGATGCTGTAATTGATTTTGCAGGTGGTGAGCCAACATTGTATCCTAAGTTTGATGATTTAGTGTATTTTTTTATTGATAATGGATTTAAAAATATTATTATACATACAAATAATATTAAATATTCGAAAGCTATAGAGCTAGGTATTAAAGAAAATGCTGTTAGTTTAATTATATCTATTGATGCGGGTACTAAAAAGTGTCATGAAAAAGTTAAAGGAGTAAAATCTTTTGACAAAGTTTGGCACAATTTTAAAAAATATTCAAAATCAAGAAAGAAAAATTATACAAAACGTCTTTGTACTAAATATGTAATTGTTCCAGGCATAAACGATTCGGAAAAAGAATTGGAAGAATTTATAAAACAGTCAATAAAAAATGGAGCAACTCAAGTTGCATTAAATGTATACAATCAGCTTCTGAATGAAATGAATTATGAAAAAGCATTATTAAATCATTTATATAATTTGTCTGAATTCTGGATTTTAAAAGCGAAAACAAGTAACATTCAATATATGCTTTTCCCTAATATTGAATATGTTTATCAGAAACTCGAAAAACAACCTTTTTAAATAAGAAAAAATATATCTAACTAATATGTCTCAAAGCATATGTATTAATTATATTTTCAGTTTTTGACCAAAGTCTTAAGTTTATACCTTTTTCTTGACATAAATTTTTAAAACAAAGATATAAAGCACCATAATGTTTTGGTAAAGGTTTTTCATCTAAATTTGTAAACATTACATATTTATTATCAATCATAAATTCAATGTTTTGTACTTCAATTGCAGACATCAAATTTATAAATTTAGTTATTTCTTCAATATTATCATTAATATGTTCAATAAGAATATATTTAACTACTACGCCTTCAGGATGCTTACTTTTTAAGTATTTTTTCAAATTTTCTACAGAATTCTTAAATTTATCGACTCTTTTAAGTTTGTAATAAATTTCGGGTGTAGCGCAATCTAAAGCAGTGGTAAACGTACATATATTTTTATCTAACAATTTTTTTATAATTGGTTGATATTTTATGTTATTTGACAAAATGTAGAAACTTCCAACACCTTGTTTTAAAAATTCTTTTACTATTGGTTCAAACTCTTTCAGAACAGAGATATCTCCACCTTGAATACTTGCCATCAAATTTTTTCTATCAAGTAATTCGTTTTTATACAATTGTTTCAATAGTGGCAAGAAATCATAATATTCACTCTTTGCAGGTTTATATGTTATTTTTCCTTTTGAATCCAACATTCTGGCACAATATATACAACCACAATTACATTGCGTCCAATGACTTATATTCAAAGTAGAAAAAGTATGAGAAACTTTATCTTCAGGTTTTCTTTCCCGAAGAAAGAAACAACCATTACAAGGAGATTTATCTATATTTTCATCAGTTAAGAGTTCAAAAGCAGTTTGCTTTACTTTCTTAAATTCGTCCCAATATATTTTTTGTCCGCGATACGCTTCATAATATACAGGTCCAATCTGTCCTGAACAACAAGACATTATACGATCATGAAAACAAGATAAAACATTATTTAATTCATCACAAAAATATTTCTTACTCATTATATAACCTATAAATTCAAGACTAAAGCCCGATCATAAAATTCAAATGCAATATTATCTTGTTCACATCTATTTCTTATATATCTTAGTAAATCTTTCACATACTCGGGAACTTCACCTGATTGCCTTACAAACCATTTTTCTTCAATATCTGCAATTAAATATTTTACCCCAAGTTCCTTAGTACATAAATTATACCATTTATCAATTTCTTCCTTTGTATCATTTATATTCGGAATGATAATATATTTGATACCCAGGGCGTTAGGGCGTGATTGCACGGCTGCTTTTGCGTATTTTCTTATTGTTTTACAAGTATCTTTGAATTTATCAACTTTCTTTATTTTCTTGAATATATCTCGAGAGCCGGCATCTAATGAAATAACTATTCGAATATCAATATTTTCTTTTTTTAGAACATTTAGAACCATTTTACTTGTTTTTATTCCGTTTGTATACAGTGCAAAACGTTTGTTCCCATATTTTGCAAATAAGTTTATAATATCATCAAAACTTTTGAGAATGGTTGGTTCTCCCATTGCGAATGATATGTGTGCATTTGGTTCTTTTTCTAAATTGTATATTTTTTTGTCTAACAATTCTTTAAAAAGAGGAAATATATCATAACCCTTTATTGTTCTATGCTCTAATATTTCTTGATACGAAAAACAATATATACAATTTGCATTACATTTGTTAGAATGTCCAATCCATATCATATCTATATAGTTATCAAGGTCAGATTGAAATTGTTTTGAAGAATTTTCATCAAACTCTTCTATCCAATGACAGCCTTTACAAAATGGAGGTATATCTCCAGCTCTCATATTTTTAACTAGTTTATTTTTTATTTCAAAAATCTTATTCCAATCAACTTTATCTTTAGGACCAGTGTATGGAATTATATAGTTATTATTTCTTTCATTTGGAGAATGTATAGAAAGATGACAGTGTCTAAAACAATCATAATGAATGTAAAGCCCATGAGCCAAATATCTACACCTATACATTTTCTCTTAAATCCTATTAGCTATACACGATATATTATATCATAAATAATTTGTGGATTTACTTTATACGTGGTACCATCTTTGATATGAGATATAAAAGTTGCAGATTATTAGAGCATGGTATTTATTTTCATTTAGATCCAGAATATATGAAGTTGTGTGTTGGACATTGCTGTAATACAGATCATTTAGATTTTCAACATCGCTTGTATTTATATTCGGATCTGAATAATACATTAATTAATTGGGATTATATATTTGATGAAAAGAGGAAATTAAGAGAAAACGCAAAGAAAGGTATATTCCCGTACCAATGTAATGGATGCTTTGAGTTACAAGAAAAAGATTGGGATAACAATGATTATATAAATCATATAACAACAGGTCATATTCTTAAATGTAATTCAAGATGTGTATATTGCCCAATAGGTAGAATTCCCGAATGTCATAATAAAGAGCAAGATATAGATATAAAACCTATAATTAATGAATTATTAGTAAAAAAATTATTAAAATTTGATGGTTCATTAAGATTCGTTGGCGGAGAACCAACATTAATGAAAGAATTTGATTGGTTGGTTGAATTATTTTCTAAAAATAATGTACCTGAAATTTACGTACCAACTTCTGGAATTAGACTTTCAAAAAGTTTGTGCAATGCATTACAAAGAGTCGATAGTGCAGCTATTGTTGCGAGTATAGATGCTGGAACAAAAAAGACTTTTGAAAAGGTTAAGGGTACTAAGTTTTTTGATTTAGTTCTTAGAAATATGAAAATTTATCTTAGTAATGCAAAAGAAAAAAATTTTGTGATTCCTAAATTTATTTTATATACTAATTACAATGATAGAGCAAAAGAAATAGAAAAATTACTGTGTATTTGTAAGCATATTGGGTTTGTTGAATTACAGTTTGATGCTGAACATAGTGTATCATCATCAGAACAATGTATAAATAAAAAATATATAAATAGAACAATCAAAATGCTTGAATATACCAAAATGTTAGGTAGAAAATATAATATAAAAATTACATCATTCCTTGCATTTATGAATAGAACACAACAGATTTATAAAGAACAAAAATTGTTTTATAACAAAAATAAAGATAAATATATTGATTTATACTTAGATAAAAAGAATAAAGTTATAAATGGAAATCAATATTATTCAAACTTATACATTGATATTAACGAAGTTTCATTATATGAAATCATTGAAAAAATTAATAAGCTTATACAAGATGAAAAATTTTCACCAACAAGAAAAATTTTTGTTAAAATATCAAGAGATATAGATTCTGAATTAAAAGAAAAACTTATGTTGTTTCTTCGTCTTGGATTTGATTTTGATATAATAATAGAAAACTTTGTCGATGATGAAATCATTGAAGAAATAATAAAAACAAGCTACTCTACAGTTACTTATCAAGCTAACAAAAAATTATTTGACTTGTTTAAAAGACATTACATAAAAAAGAAATATAAACATATAGAAAAATTAAGTAATGTCTTTTTTTATTAAAACATTCAATATTTTTTTCCAAACCTAAAATGGAATTCAGATTTTAATCTAGTTATAGGTGATATTTTTCTACAAGTGTAGAATTTATTTTCAATGATTGCTTCTGCCCAAAGTTCCAATATTAAATTCATACAATAATTTTCTGCTTGTTCTTTAAAGTAATTGTAACTTTTTACAACCGATGCTTCTAAATACATATTCTTGTTGCTTGAATTTATTTTTCTATCATTATGGTTTACTGCTCTGGCAACAGTTCGTACTCCACATTCCTGACATACTTTAAAGAATGCATCAATTTCTTTTTTATTATCATTAACATTGGGGAAGATAATGTATTTTATTCTTATCTGGAAAGGTTCTTTTCCTGCATTTTTTAAATCTTCAATATATCTCTTTATATTCAAAACAACATCATTAAATTTATCTACAATTTTCATTTTTTTAAAAGTATCATTTGTACCGCAATCTAACGAAATATACAAAATGCTATCATCACGGTCTATTAATAGTTTAGAAATCATTTCATTATAAACTATTCCATTTGATAATATTTCTGTCTTACAATGATGTTTTAATGCAATATTAGCAATATCATTAAATTCTTCTAACATAGTAGGCTCACCTCCGTTAAAGGCAATAAAAGTATTATTGGTAATTCTGTTATCTACTTCTAAATGTCTTAATAAAGGCAAAACATCATAAAAAAGGCTTTTACGAACTTCATCTCCACTATATACTGAATTCACAGAACAATAAAAACATTTACAATTACAATGATTATGATTAAAAATTGTGATTTTATTTATTATATTTCTTTTTAAATCATTATCTTCGTATTGTTTTTCAGTATAATGCAAGTCAGGACATCCCATACAATTGGTTGGAACAACTCCTTTTTTCAGATTGTTAATAAGATCTAAACGCCTTTTTTCATTTTTATTCCAAGCATCATCTTCTTCGAATGGAATAAAATCAGGGCCATCCCAGACAGAATTACAATATTTATATCCGTTAAATCCGAATACTATACTCGAATATATGTGTTCACAATATGCTTCTTTCACTTGAATTTACCTAAAAAATTCCCCTCTATCTAAAATTTCTTTTAAATATGACCAAAGGCTAGGATATATATTATAGTCTTTACATTTCTTTTCCCAAAAATCATATAATTCGTAATAATGTGGAGGAATTTTAAAAATCTTTTTTTCTAAAAATTCCGGATCACATTGGTCTATAGTTAATTCAGAAATTTTTATACCTATTTCTTTCATTAATTCAATATATTTACTTACTTCTTCAATATTATCATTGCAATTTCTTACAAGAATATATTTTAATCTGAGTTGAATAGGTAATTTTGAATATCTTTTAAGATTCTTTACTAAATCATCAAACTTATCAACAGTTTTAATTTTTTTATAAGATTCTCGGCAACCGCAGTCGATAGAAATATCCATATCAACAAAAGTCTTTTTGCATATTTTTTCAATAATTGGTAGGTATATAATTCCATTTGTTGCTATTTCTATTTTTTTTACACTGTTATCGACAAATACGTTTACAAGATCTTCAAATTCTTCCAATACAGAAATATCTCCACCTTGGAATAAGACTGTTAAATTTTTCTTATCGATTAAATTTTTTGTATATAACATTTTTATTATGGGAAGTAAATCATAATAATCGCTTTTTTGAGGCTTTAAAACAATTTTTCGTTTAGAGATATATTGTTCTGCACAATATATACAGCTACTATTACATTGTTTAAAGTGTTTTACTATTATTGTGTTAGGTTTTGGTATTCTTTTATAAAAGTTAAGACCAGAATATTTCGATTTTTGTTGTTCTACTAAATCATAACAACCAACGCATTCTATTGGAACCTCACCTCTATCAAGCTGTTTTATTATGTGCTCTCTTGCTGTTATAATTTTTTTTACGGAAGAAACATTTTCTTTTGCATTTATTGAAGGTCCTGTTCTTGTTGCACAACAAAAGAATATTTTTTGTGCATCAAAATCAATTGTTTCATTCAATCTTTTACAATAGTAGCTTTTTTTCATGTTTTTTTCTAATTTTTATTTTTGTTCTTTAATAGAATATACTTATTTATTGGTTTATAGTCAACTAGGTTTTTCTTTTTCTATTAAAATTTTTTCTAATCATTTCATAGAAGTTTTTTATTTAACTTTATTTGTAAAAGTGAAATTTTATTATAAAATTGTTATATGTCCAAGTATTGTATTCATCCATTTCAATCTATTCAAATTCAAAATACCGGAGAGGTATATTGTTGTTGTTGTTATTGGACTAATTTTTATTCGTTTGGAAATATATTTAAACAATCATTTGATGAAATCTGGAATGGAGAAAAAGCAAAAGAATTCAGAAAACAATTTATTGAAAATAATTATAAATTTTGTAACTTAGAGATATGTGATCCTTGTTTACAAAGTTTTGAACCTAATTATTCTGTTGAATATCCCCAAAAGGTCGAATTCAGTTACGATAGAAGGTGTAATGTCCGTTGCATCTTTTGCAGAACTGAAAAGAACAAAGAAGAAGAAGAATATAATAGGCGAAAAGAGAAAAAAATAGAAGAAAATTTTGATAGGATATTTACTCCAATAATAGAAAAAGCAGAAATTGTGGAGCTTAATTCTGCTGGTGAGTTGTTTGCTAGTAATCATTCTATAGAAATAGTAAAGAAAATAATAAAAATTAATCCTAAAATTAAATTAAATATAATTTCCAACGGATTATTGTTTTCACCTCAGAATATTGAAAAGCTTGGAATTAAACAGAATCTTGACACTGTTATAATTTCAATGCATAGCACAACAAAAAAAACTTACGAAAAATTAGTTGAACATGGCAATTTTAAAGAGTTAATTAAAAATGTAGATTATTTGTCACAACTTAAAAAGGATGGAGTAATAAAATCACTTAGGTTAAATTTTGTTGTAACTTCTATAAATTATAAAGAGATGAAGGATTTTGTAAAATTTGCGAAAAAAAGAAATGCTATTGCATTTTTTATTAATTATCATAGACAAATTAATTCAGATGAGTTGATGATGAAATTAGATATATCTAATTCTTCGCATAAAAAATATAATGATTTTGTAAAAAGATTGAAAGATCCTATTTTTAATGAAGACTGTTGTGTAATAAATGATTATTTAAAGAATTTAAAACCAGTAAGTCAATCTTTTTGGGAAACTTTTTGTTTCAAACAATAGGCTTATGTTATTCTTTTCAAATAGTTAAATTGAATAACTATTTATAGCTGCCGACTTTTCTTCCATATTTGTCGTATTCAGTAATTCTGCCTGAAGAATCTTTTTTAAAAGAGCCTATTTTATGCCCATATTCATTGTACTTCGTTGTTACACCGTTTGAATTTGTTTTGTAACTACCTGTTTTACGTCCATACTTATCATAAGAATTATAACCGGTCGATGTTTTTTTAAAACTGCCTGTTTTTCTGCCATATTCGTCGTAAGCGTTATACCCGGATGAAGTTTTTTTGTAAGACCCTGTTTTAGAGCCATATTTATCGTAAGAATTATAACCTGATGATGTTTCTTTATAAGAACCTGTCTTGCGCCCGTAACTATCATAAGAATTAACTGCAAAAGCGCAACCTGTGAAAAATAATAAAACAAAGAAAGTAAAAAGATTTTTCATACAACACCTTTCATACTTATTATAACGATTATAAAGAATAAAAGTTTTTCCTGCAATTCTAAGGCAGGATTGAAAAAATATTTTATGCTAAAATTTTGATATGAAAGAGTTTGAAAACAAAGTAATTATAGTAACAGGCGGAGCTTCAGGGATAGGAAAATCCATCTGTAAAGAATTTAATAAAGCGAATGCAAAAGTAGTAATTATAGATAAAAAAGAGCCCGATATCCCCTGCGATTTTTTCTATAAAGGCGATATAACAGAAAAAGATGTAATAATTGATTTCACTCAAAAAGTCATAGAAAAATACAAAAAAGTTGATTTTATTATAAACAACGCAGGATTATCAAAAGGCGGACTTCTTTCTTGCGATTTAGATGATTTTCTATACGTGCAGAAACTAAGCCTGTTTGCGCCATTTGCCCTGGTGAAGCTATTTTTAAATAACCTAAACGATAATGCAGTAATTATAAATATTTCATCAACAAGGGCATTTCAATCGCAAGCAGATTGGGAAAGCTATTCAGCAGCAAAAGGCGGAATAATTTCATTAACTCATGCAATGGCAGTAACCTTGAAGGGAAAAGCAAGAGTTAACTCAATTTCTCCGGGGTGGATTGATACAATAGGCTATAATTTTTCGCCCTCAGATATTACACAGCACCCGTCTAATTGCGTAGGCGAGCCTGTTGATATTGCAAACGCTGTTTTGTTCTTATGTTCAAACAAATCAAAATTCATAACAGGTGAAAACATCGTAATTGATGGCGGAATGAGTAAATTAATGGTTTATCATAATGATGAAGGTTGGACTTATTCAAACTAAATAATAAGGCAAAAGGAAATGACAAAGTTTGATTTACATATACATAGCAACTGTTCAGACGGTAGCGACACAGTAGACGAATTAGCAGAGAAAATAAAAAAAGCCGAAATAGGAATTTTTGCACTAACAGACCACGACACAGTGGAAGGCTGTAAACTAATGTCTGAAAAATTTGAAAAAGGATTTATAAAAGGCATAGAGCTAACCTGTCTTTTAGAAGATATAAAATGCCATATTTTAGGCTACGGCATAGATATTGAAAACCCCAAACTAAAAGAACTGATTGAAAAAGGTAAAATTTTAAGACGTAAGAAACTTGAAACCCGAATTCACTACCTAAAAGATACTTGGGATTTTGAATTTACAAAAGAAGAACTGGATTGGCTGTATTCAAGAAAGAGCATAGTAAAAACACACTTGGCAAATATTTTGGTAAAAAGAGGGCTTGCCGAGAATAACATTGCCGCAATGGAAAAATATTTAAACGGATGTAAAACAGGCAATACAAGATTTGACGGTAAAGAAGCAATAAAAACAATACAACAAGCTGGCGGAATAGCAGTTTGGGCTCACCCTTTGGGTGGAGAAGGTGAAAAACATCTTGCTTTTGATGCTTTTATTCCCAAACTTGAAAAAATGCTTAAATATAATATTCAAGGTCTGGAATGTTATTACTCTCGCTATAATAAGGAAGAAATAAAATTCCTTACAGACTGCGCTGAAAAATATAACCTGTACACAACAGGCGGAAGCGACTACCACGGAACAAATAAAAATATTCCGTTAACTAAACTAAATACAGATAATACCCCCGTTGAACTTGAAGTATTGAATTTTCCTAAAATATATTAGTTATTCTCTTTTAAGAAACTCAAAACCTCATCAACATGACCTTTAACTTTTACTTTACGCCATTCTTTTTGAATGTTGCCATTTTCGTCCAAAATAAAAGTAGAGCGTTCAATGCCCATATATTTTTTGCCATACATAGATTTTTCTTTCCAAACGGCAAATTTTTCAGCTAAGATATGCTCAGGGTCAGATAACAGAATAAAATTCAAACTTTGTTTTTCTCTAAACTTTAAATGACTCTTAATGCTGTCAGGACTAACGCCAATAACAACAGCATAATTAATTAGCCTGTTAAAACTGTCTCTAAAATCGCAAGCTTCTTGAGTGCAACCCGCAGTATTATCCTTAGGATAGAAATATAAAACAACCCTCTTACCTAAAAACTCATCTAAATTATATGTTTGCTCAACCCCGTTTTCATTAATACCTAATATACTCATTTTATCTACCTCTTTAGCCAACAAATTATAACATTAACATAATAATAACGTATTAGCCCAACGCCAAATTTTTTGCTATTATTACTAAGTAGGAAAGTAGGTTATAATGGCAGATATGAGAAAAGAACAGGAACGAGCTGAATTGCATCGTTCAATATGGAACATCGCGAACGATTTGCGTGGTAGCGTTGATGGCTGGGATTTTAAGCAGTATGTGCTTGGAATCATGTTTTATAGATACATGTCTGAATATATTACCAATTATGTTAACGCTATACAGCATGAAACAGGTGATACATCTTTCAACTATGCAGAGTTACCAGATGAAGTTTCAGTAACACAAAAAGACTTTCTTGTAAAAAATAAAGGTTTCTTTATTAAGCCAAGTGAGTTATTTTGGAACATCCTCAAAAATGCTGATGCCGATGATAACCTTAACGTAACATTAGATACTATCTTTAAAAATATTGAAAGTTCTGCAATAGGAACAGATAGTGAGCCAGATTTTAGAGGTTTATTTGATGATTTAGATGTAAATAGTAATAAACTTGGTGCAACAGTAGCTGAGAGAAACAAGAGACTTGTAAAACTTCTAAATGGTATTGCAGATATGAAACTAGGTAATTACAAAGACAATACCATTGACGCATTTGGTGATGCTTATGAATTCCTTATGGGTATGTATGCAAGTAACGCTGGTAAATCTGGTGGTGAATACTATACTCCTCAAGAGGTTTCAGAGCTACTTACTAAGATAACATTGGTTGGTAAAACAGAGGTAAACAAAGTGTATGACCCAGCATGTGGTTCAGGCTCATTGTTGTTGAAATTCGCTAAAATCTTAGGAAAAGAAAATGTAAGAAACGGTTTCTTTGGTCAAGAAATCAATATTTCTACTTATAACCTTTGTAGAATTAACATGTTTCTCCACGATATTGAATTTGATAGATTTGATATCGCTCATGGTGATACTTTAATAAGTCCACAGCACTGGGATAATGAGCCATTCGAAGCGATTGTTTCTAATCCACCTTACTCAATTAAATGGGAAGGAGATGATAACGGAACACTTATAAATGACCCAAGATTTTCTCCAGCTGGAGTACTTGCTCCAAAGTCAAAAGCTGATATGGCATTTATAATGCATTCTTTAAGTTGGTTAGCAAGCAACGGTACGGCTGCAATAGTATGTTTTCCGGGAATTATGTATAGAGGTGGAGCAGAACAAAAAATCCGTAAATACTTGATTGAGAATAACTTTGTAGATTGTGTTATTCAGCTACCTGATAACCTCTTTTATGGTACATCAATAGCAACTTGTATTATGGTGCTAAAAAAGAATAAAACTGATAACTCAACTCTGTTTATTGATGCTACTAAACAATGTCAGAAAGTTACTAACAACAATAAATTAACAGAAAAAAATATTGATAACATTCTAAAGTACTTCACCGATAGAGTTGATATCGATTATGTCTCTAAACTTGTTCCTAATTCTGAAATAGCTGAACAGGAATATAACTTATCTGTTGGTACGTATGTTGAACAGGAAGACACAAGGGAAGTTATAGACATTGTTGAACTCAATAAAGAAATCGCAAGGATTGTAGAAAGAGAGAACATCTTAAGAGCAGAGATTGACAAGATTATCTCAGAAATAGAGGTTGCTTGAGATGAGAGCTCTTCTTGTAAAATTATTGAAATCCGCTGTAAATGAATGCTATACAAATGATAAAACTTTGATTGAACGTAGTATGGAGCAGGCTTGTGTTGCTAGAATATATTACTACATGCAGTATATGATTAATACGGAAGATGAGTATGCTCGATTTAGAGAATATAATCTAGACTGTGAATATAATAAGAACGGTAAACATATAAAAGAAACTCAAAGGTGTATAAACGGAACAAAACCTGATTTAATAATCCACAAAAGAGGAAATAATCAATCTAATTTACTAGTTGTAGAATTTAAACCTAGAAAAGGACACTACAAAAAGCATGTTGAGACTGGCAAGTGCCTTGATATTATTAAATTAGAAGATTTTACAACTGATTATATATATAACTATAAACTCGGTGCTTTTGTTCAATTATATAAGCAAAAACCTAAATATACATTCTTTAGCAATGGACAAGAAGTTTCTGAAAGTGAGTTGAGTAATGAGTAAGTTAGAAGATTTAATACAAGAATTATGTCCTAATGGGGTAGAAAACAAGAAGTTAGGTAATATAGTAAACTTTCTTAATGGGAAGGGACATGAAAAAGATATAGTTGAGAATGGAAAATATATAGTAGTAAACTCAAAATTTATTTCTACAGAAGGTTCTGTGTGTAAATATTCAGATAAGCAGATTGTGCCATTATACAAAGATAATATCCTAATGGTTATGTCAGACCTTCCGAATGGAAAGGCATTAGCTAAATGCTTTATAGTGAATGCAAATGATAAATATACTCTTAATCAACGTATTGCATCTCTAACTATTAAAGATAGAAATCAAGCTAACCCTAAATATCTTTACTATATACTTAACAGAAATAAACAATTATTAAGATATGACAACGGTGTTGACCAAACTAATTTGCGAAAAGACCAAATTATTGATATAACTATTCCAGTTCCACCCATGCCAGTGCAAGAGGAGATTGTACGCATCTTAGACAGTTTTACAGAGCTAACAGCAGAGCTAACAGCAGAGCTAACAGCTCGCAAAAAACAGTATGAGTATTATAAGCAATATTGTTTTGATAATATTATAAATGCACCAATTAAACATATTACTGATATTGCATTAGTAAAAGCTAGGGTAGGCTGGCAACGACTTACACGGGCGGAATATTTACAAATAGGAAATTATTATCTTATTACAGGCACAGATTTCGATATGGCTGGTGGTATTAACTTTAATAGTTGCGTATATGTGACTAAAGACAGATATGATATGGATGTTAATATCCAAGTTCATAAAAATGACATATTGATAACAAAAGATGGAACCTTAGGAAAGGTTGCAATATTAGCAGAAGAGCCATCTAAACCAACAACTTTAAATAGTGGTGTATTCAGAATACATGTTTTTGATAAAGAAGTATTGCCTAAATACTTGTATCATTTTTTTACTTCAAAATATTTTACGGATTTTGTAGAAAGCGTTAAGACTGGCTCAACAGTTCCACACTTAACTCAACAAGGATTAATATCTTTGAACATACCTGTGCCATCACTTGAAGAACAGAAACGCATTGTTGATATACTGGATAGATTTGACCAGTTGTGTAATGATATAACAGAAGGTCTGCCAGCTGAAATCGAAGCACGTCAAAAACAATACGAATATTATCGTGATAAACTATTAACATTCAAGGAGAAAACAGCCTAATGAGTATGTATAACATAGTTGCCAGCACTAACCAAAGCACCGTAGTTGCAGAATATATTCCAGAAGAAAGAAAAGAAACAGCTTATCAAAGTGAAGCTGAGCTTGAAAATGAGTTCATAAAATTATTAATATCACTAGGTTATGATTATATTTCAATTAATAGTGAAGATGAACTTATTGCTAACTTAAGAAAACAACTTGAAGCATTGAATAATTACACCTTCACAGATAATGAATGGAAAAGATTATATAACGAATACATTGCAAGTGAAAATGACGGGATTGTTGAAAAAACAAGAAAAATACAAGTAGACTATAAGAAGGACTTTAGATTTGATGATGGGCATTTAACTAATGTTTACTTGTTAGATAAGAAAAATATTCATAATAACAAGCTGCAAGTTATTAACCAATATGTAGAAAAAGACGGAAAACATGAAACAAGATACGATGTTACAGTGTTAGTCAATGGTTTACCTCTAATACATATAGAATTGAAACGCAGAGGGGTAGCAATCAAGGAAGCGTTTAACCAGATTAACCGATATCAAAGAGACAGTTTCTGGGCTGGATGTGGATTGTATGAATATATTCAGATATTTGTTATTTCAAACGGAACACATACGAAGTATTACTCTAATACAACAAGAAACAGTCATATTAAAGAACAATTAACATCTCAACGTAACAAAAGTAAAAAGACAAGCAATAGCTTTGAATTTACTTCTTTCTGGGCTGATGCTAACAACAGAATAATTCCAGACCTTGTGGATTTTACTAAGACTTTCTTCGCAAAGCATACAGTTTTAAACATCTTAACCAAGTATTGTGTATTCACATCAGAAGATTTGTTACTTGTAATGAGACCTTATCAAATTGTTGCATGTGAGAGAATTCTAAACAGAATTGAAGTTGCTAATAACTACAAGAAATACGGAACTATTGAAGGCGGTGGATATATTTGGCATACAACAGGTTCTGGAAAGACCCTGACATCATTTAAGACTGCACAACTGGCATGTAACTTGCCGTATATTAATAAAGTATTATTCGTAGTTGATAGAAAAGACCTTGATTATCAAACTATGAAAGAATACGACAGATTTGAAAAAGGTGCTGCTAACAGTAACACTTCGACTGCTATATTAAAAAGACAACTTGAAGACAGTAACTGTAAAATTATCATTACAACAATCCAAAAGCTAAGTATATTTATTTCTCAGAATAAAGGTCATGAAGTCTTTAATAAAAGAATTGTAATAGTATTTGATGAATGCCATCGTTCACAATTTGGGGATATGCATTCGCAAATAATACACGCATTTAAGAAGTACCATTTATTCGGATTTACTGGGACTCCAATCACTGCTAAGAATGCTGCTTCTGGGAATATAAAAGATAAATCAGGCAAATTAATACAGAAAACAACACCTCAGATTTTTGGTGGGGAACCTAATGAAAAGGGCAAAAAAGTTTTGGCATTGCATACATATACAATAGTTGATGCAATAAATGACGGTAACGTACTGCCGTTTAGAATTGACTATGTTAATACTATGAAGATGAAGGAAGATGTCAAAGATAAAGATGTTTCTGCTATTGATAAGGAAAGAGCGATGTTGGCTCCTCAACGTATAACAGAGGTTACAAAATATATCTTAGAACACTTTGACCAGAAGACCAGACGAGACGCAAGAGCTTATGAATTTAATAAGCTAACAAATATTAAAGAAGTAGCTTCTGATAAGCTCAGAAACAAAGTTCAAGAAATTAAAGACAGAGTAAGATTAACAGGGTTTAATTCTATCTTTGCAGTAGCTTCAATTGACATGGCAAAAGCATATTATGAAGAGTTTCAGAAACAAATGAATGCTGATGTTGGTAAAAAGTTAAAAGTAGCTTTGATATACAGTTTTGGAGCAAATGAAGATAGCGATGACGGCATATTAACAGAAGAAAATTCAGAAGACACAAGTAACTTGGATGCAAGCTCAAGAGATTTCTTAGACCTTGCAATTGATGATTACAATAAGATGTTTAAAACGCATTATGACACATCTTCTGAAAAGTTCCAAAACTACTATAAAGATGTTTCATTAAGAATGAAGAACCGCGAAATTGACCTTTTGATTGTAGCCAATATGTTCTTAACAGGATTTGACGCTACAACTTTGAACACTCTTTGGGTTGATAAGAATTTAAAATATCACGGATTAATTCAAGCATTTTCAAGAACTAACAGAATTCTTAACTCAATCAAGACTTATGGTAATATCGTATGTTTTAGAGACCTTCAAAAATGTACCGAAGAAGCGATTGCCTTATTTGGGGATAAAAATGCTGGTAGTATTGTGTTATTGAGAACTTATGACGAATACTATAATGGTTATAATGATGACAATGGTAAACACCATAAAGGTTATACTGAATTAGTTGCAGAATTGCAAGAAAACTTCTCATTAGGTTCTCAAATTATGGGAGAAAACAATGAGAAAGCCTTCATTAGTTTGTTTGGTGCAATCCTTAAAATGAGAAATATTTTAACATCGTTTGATGAATTTGCTGGTGATTCATTACTATCAGAGAGAGACCTACAAGACCATCAAAGCAGATATCTTGATTTGTATGCCAAATGGAGAGGAAATATTAATGCTGAAAAAGAAAATATCAACGATGATATAGTGTTTGAAATGGAATTGGTTAAACAAGTAGAAGTCAATATTGACTATATTCTCATTTTAGTTGCAAAGTATCACGATTCGAATTGTGAGAATAAAGAAATACTTGTTGATATCAACAAAGCTATCAATTCAAGTATCCAACTTAGAAGTAAAAAAGAGTTAATTGAGAGCTTTATTGCAACAGTAAATGCAGATACAAATGTTGATGAAGACTGGAATAAGTTTGTTATAGAGCAAAAAGAAGCAGACTTAACAAAAATTATTGAGGAAGAAAACCTTAAAAAAGAAGAAACTAAAAGGTTCATTGACAATTGTTTTAGAGATGGAGAACTTAGAACATTCGGAACAGCTATCGGGAAAATTCTTCCACCAGTTCCTTTGTTTGGTGCAGGTGCAAACAATAGACAAGCTAAACAACAAACAATTGTAGAAAAACTTAGTAAGTTCTTTGAAAAGTATTTAGGATTAGTTTAATTATAAGAATATAAATAAAATGGATGATAAACAAAAAAGAAAAGTAGAATTGGAAATATATAAAGCATTTCGAGAAGCAGTTCATAACTATCCATTTTATGATACTAATTATAAAAAACAATTAGCAGGTTGTTATTCCTCAATTGTATTAGTCTTAAAAGAAGAAAATTATCAATATTTAGACAAAAATATACAACAAGAATTTAAATATCTGCATAATTTTTCAAAAAGACAATATTTGGATAGAAAAAAAAGAGATAATCTCTTTCCACACTTAAAAGATAAAAATATTAATTACTATTCTTTCTTCTATAACTTAAAAAACAATGCAAGAAAAACATTACTTGCAATTTTTACTATTTTTACATACCTAGATAACAAAATTTGTGAATATAAGAAAGAATATTACGAATCTATAAACAGATAATTATGTTTTGTAAAAAAAGAAAAAACTTTCACAATAATGTAAATACAAAAATATTTTAAATAGTATTTTCAAGAAGAAGAAATGTTTATTTTCTAAAATATTTTTAAATAGTGGAATATTTTAGTATTACATTATTATGATAATATATTATCTTTTTTACATTTTTATTCTTATTCACAGAGATTATTTTTAAGTTTACAGCATAATTTTAATTTCAAAAAACATCAATTACATTATATCGTAATTAAAACATAATAAAATAAATTCACCTAAAAAATTGCAAAATAAAAAAGGACCCGTGATGAAGTCCTTGTGTTTAAATGGTGGGCGTTAAGAGACTTGAACTCCTGACATCCTCCTTGTAAGGGAGGCGCTCTACCAACTGAGCTAAACGCCCTCAGCAATTATTATATTACCTGCTAAAAAAATTAAGTCAAGCACTATTTTTATTTTTCTTTTTATTTTTTATTTTTATCCTCTTTGTTCTTAAGTTCTGTTTTTTCTTATGCTAAAATATTATGGTTAGTTAAAGGAGTCATTATGCAAGATATTATGTTTAAAGTTGATGAATCTAAATGTATTCATTGCGGGCTTTGTGTTAAAGATTGTATTGCTGCAGTTCTAGAAATGGATGAAAATAATACACCAAAAGCTTCTGCACCTCAAAGATGTATTAAATGTCAGCATTGTTTAGCTATTTGTCCTGTCGGGGCTATTTCTATTTTGGGCAAAAATCCTGATGATTCTGAAAAAATTTATGCTCAAAATCCTGATATGATTTTGAATTTAATTAAATCTCGCAGAAGTGACAGGCAATATAAAAATGAAAATCTTAACCCTGAAATAATGAATAAACTTAAAGACATGTTATCTTGGGTACCTACAGGTTGTAATGTACACAAGCTTCATTTCTCTTTTATTGACGATGTTGAAGTTATGAATGAATTCAGAACTTATGTTAACAATAAAATCATTTCAGCTTTAACTAAAAAACCTATAAAAATTATTATTGAAAAATTTTCAGGATATTTAAAATTCTTCTTAAAGGGTGATGATGTTATTTTTAGAGGTGCTCCTCATATGTTAGTTGTTTCTAACGCTGTTAATGCACCTTGCTCAAAAGAAGATGCAGTTATTGCTCTTAGCTATTTTGAACTTTATGCTCAAAGTTTAGGCGTAGGCACTTGCTGGTGTGGTTTTGCAGATACTTGCATGAAAGTTTTTCCTGAATTATGTGAATATATGGAAATTCCTGAAGGTTACAAACCTGAATATGCTATATTGTTTGGTCCTAAAGCAGTTAATTATTTAAGAACCATTCAGCCTGAAAAATCTCCTGTTGTAAGTGCTAAAAAAATCGGGTTTGAAAAACTTACCGCAGGAAAAACCATAAAAAGATATTTTTGGAATTTCTTTAGATAGATTTATGATAAAATTATTGAAGTTATAACCGGAGAACACTATGAGAGAAGAACTGCTTACTTTAATTGAAAAAAACAGCAAAATAGGACTTAAAGAACTTTCTGTATTATTAGGCGTAGACGAAGCCAGCGTACTTCAAGAACTTGAAGCGCTTGAAAAAGAAGGTGTTATTTGCGGTTATCATACTTTAATTGATTGGGAAAAAACTTCTATTGAAAAAGTTACCGCTTTGATTGAAGTTAGAGTTACTCCTCAAAGAGGACAAGGTTTTGACAGCATTGCAGAACGCATCTACAATTATCCTGAAGTTCGTGCTGCTTACCTTATTTCAGGCGGTTATGATTTACTTATTATCTTAGAAGAAAAATCACTAAGAGAAATTGCAAACTTTGTTTCTGATAAACTTTCTACTTTAGATAGTGTTTTAAGTACTGCGACTCACTTTGTATTAAAAAAATACAAATATCACGGCACAATAATATCTAAAAAACACGATGATGAAAGAGAGATTGTTACACCATGACAAAAGAACTCTCAAAAAAAGTTATAGCAATTAAACCATCAGGAATAAGAAAGTTTTTTGACCTTGTTAGCGAAATGCAAGATGTTATTTCTTTAGGCGTTGGTGAACCTGATTTTGACACACCTTGGCATATTCGTGATGAAGGTATTTATGCCCTTGAAAAAGGCAGAACTTTCTACACTTCTAACTCAGGGTTAAAAGCATTAAGACAAGAAATTTCAAATTATATAAAAAGAACTCAAAATATTTTATATAATCCAGATAACGAAATAATTGTTACTGTTGGCGGTTCTGAAGCTATTGATATAGGTATTAGAGCTTTAGTAAATGATGGCGACGAAGTTATTATTCCTCAACCGTCTTATGTTTCTTATGAACCTTGTGCCTTACTTGCAAATGCAAAACCGGTTATTATAAATCTTAAAGCAGAAAATGAATTCAGACTGACAAGTGATGAACTTTTAAATGCAATAACAGAAAAAACAAAAATACTGATATTGCCTTTTCCGAATAATCCGACAGGTTCAATTATGGATAAAGACGATTTGGAAAAAATTGCAAAAGTCATCATTGAAAAAGATATTTATGTTATGTCCGATGAAATATATTCTGAACTTTCATATAAAGATAAACATGTATCTATAGCATCACTTCCACAAATGAAAGAAAGAACAATTCTTATTAACGGATTTTCAAAAGCTTATGCTATGACAGGTTGGAGACTTGGTTACGCCTGTGCTCCTAAAGAAATAATAAAGCAAATGACAAAAATTCATCAATATGCAATTATGTGTGCACCTACAACAAGCCAATATGCAGCAGTTGAAGCTTTAAAAAACGGTGATAATGATGTTGCAATGATGCGGCAATCTTACAATCAAAGAAGAAGATTTTTGTTAAATGCGTTCAAAGAAATGAATTTACCTTGTTTTGAACCATTTGGAGCCTTCTATGTATTCCCTTGTATAAAAGAATTTGGAATGACAAGTGAAGAATTTGCAACAAGATTATTACAGGAAGAAAAAGTTGCAGCTATACCCGGTAATGCTTTCGGAGATAGCGGAGAAGGATATTTGAGAATTTCTTATGCTTATTCTTTAGATAATCTGAAAAAAGCAATGGAGCGTTTAGGCCGTTTTGTGAAAAAACTTAGAGAAGAAAAATCTAAATAATTTTGGTTAAATGATTACCTGCCTGAACCCCTAGCCAAACAGAAAACAAACAAGTAATAACACTTAAAAGAATATACATAAAAGCCTGAAATAATTCGCCTTGTTTTATTAGGTTATATGTTTCTAAAGAGAATGTTGAAAATGTTGTAAGGCCGCCGCAGAAACCAACACTTACCGCGAATTTAATATAATCAGGTATATCCGCTTTATTAATAAAAACAGTATAAGCAAGCCCTAATATAAAACTGCCTATAATATTAACCAATATTGTTGAACAAAATATTCCGTATGCATTTAAGTATGTAAGCTTTTTAAAGAATATATTGGATAAAAACCTTAAAACAGAACCAATACCGCCACCTACAAATATACATATTAAATTCAACATAAATAACCTTTATACAACACTAACTAAAAACAAATAATAATATACAGCAGGGGCTGAAAATAAAAAAGAATCCATCCTGTCTAAAATACCGCCATAACCCATAAATAAATTACTGCTGTGTTTTATATCTAAATCTCTTTTAAAACTCGATATTGTTAAATCACCTAATTGAGAAAATATAGATATTATAATTCCTAAAAATAAGCATTTTATAATTGATAAATCAATAAACTTTACTAGTAAAAAACAAGGCAGACAAGTAAAAATCAAATTAAAAAATGAACCTGCTATTGTTTTATCAGGGCTTATTTCTGAAGAAAGCTTATATTTATTAAATTTAGGTCCAAGAATTGATGCAGCATAATCTCCCATTAAGACTGCTGCAAAATATACACAAATCACATACCAAGCTGAATTTTCATTAAAATAATATGTTAATTTGATTATATATAATCCGCAAAAAATAAGTAAAATTGCGGCAATAGTTGATAATGAAGTCATAATATATGGCTTTTTATTACGTAAAACAGTAAGAACAAAAGAAAAAACAACACCCCCAATTAAAATAGGAGTTATTATTGAATGTTCTTCAATCCCTTTTGTAAAAGAGAAAACATACGCACATAATATTCCTACTATTTCCGGTAAAAATTTATGAGGATAAATATCTTTATTTTTCATCATTTTTCTATATTCCATCATTGTGATTATTATGAAAAATGCTGAAACTAAAAATAGTATTCTTCCTGAAAAATAAAAAGCAATTAAAATTAATACCAAAAGTAAAAAGCCCAAAAAGTATCTTAAATATTTGTTATTCATATTTTTTCTCCATAAAAATTCTAACATATTGCAAAAAATATGTTAAACAATTAATAATGGTATATAATAAAATAATGAAAAAAATAATGCTCATATATCCTCCCGGGGAAATTTATCAAAGAAGTGAAGACAGATGTCAAATAAACATTAATGCCTCTGTTTCAAATTCAATAAGAGCTTGTAATGATTTAGGCTATATATCTGCCATTCTGAAGCAAGAAAATTATAATATTTTTCTTAAAGATTATCCTGCTGAAAATTTGACAATAGAAACTTTTTTCAATGACATTAAAAATGAAAATCCTGATGTTGTTTTTATTAGCACGACAAATGGAAGTATATTATACGATTTAGATATAGTAAAAAAAATAAAATCAATTAGAAAAGATACAATTATAATACTAAAAGGAGCTCTATTTTTTAATCCTGAGCAAGATTTATATAAAGAATTAGACTTAAATGATGTCGATTATCTTATAGGCGGCGAAAGTGAATTTATTATTTTACCATTATTGAATGCCCATTTTAATGATTTTTCTTTACTTGATAATATTCAAGGTATTTCATATAAACAAAATGGCGATTGGAAAACAAATAAATTAACCGAATTTTGCCAAAATTTAGATAGTATTCCTTTTCCAGACAGAGCAATAATGAGAAATGAACTATATATAAATCCTGCAACAAATAACCCAATTGCAACAATTTCAACATCAAGAGGTTGCCCATCTTCTTGCATATATTGCGTTTCACCAATAATATCAGGAAAAGAAGTCAGGTTTAGAAGTCCAAAATCGGTTCTTGAAGAACTAAAAGAATGCTATTTTAAATATAATATAAAAGAATTTTTCTTTAAATCAGACACATTTACAATTAATAAAAAATGGGTAATGGAACTCTGTGATTATATTATTAATTCTGATTTATCCGGAAAAATCAATTGGGTAGCGAATTCCAAGGTTAATACTCTTGATGAAGAAATGCTATCAAAGATGAAAGTAGCAGGTTGCACTTTAATAGCATTGGGAATCGAATCAGGAAACGAAGAATCTTTAAAAAGAATGAAAAAAGGTACAACCATTGCACAAAATATTGCAACTGTTAAATTAATAAAAAAGTACGGGTTAAAAATTTTGGGATTTTATCTAATTGGTTTTCCTTGGGAAAATACTAAACATATTTCTGATACAGAGAAATTAATCTTTGCACTTGATACAGACTTTATTGAGATTTCTATAGCAACACCTTTCAAAGGCAGTGAATTATATAATATGGTTTTTGAAAAGACTGGAGATAAAAAAAATATTCTTGGAAAAGACTCATTTAAAAACATAACAACAGGAACCGATTTTCTTTCAAAAGAAGAACTTGAAGCTATTAGAAAAAAAATAATATTAAAATATCATCTTAGACCATCATTTATACTAAAGAAGCTCTTTGATAAAGAAATTAAACTCTGTATTCTAAAAAACTATATAAAGTACGGAATAAGATTACTAAATAATATATTTAATCCTTAGTAATAACAAAAATAGCTTCCTCTGCAAACATATTGGCAAATTTACTGTATCTGAAATCTTTTCTTATTTTTGCTCTGGTTGTATAAATACACTCTTTTATATTTATTTTATTATTTTTTGAATATTCAAAGAAATCTTTTATAGTTAATAAATGTATATTAGGCGTATTATACCATTCAAAAGGCAAAACTTTTGATTTTGGCATATTCCCCGTAAAAAAGAAATTAAACCTTACACGCCAATAAGCAAAATTCGGAAAACTTACAATACATTTTTTCCCTACACGTAGCATTTCTTCCATAACATAATGCGGATTCTGTGTCGATTGCAGAGTCTGATTTAATATAACATAATCATAATATTTATCAGGAATTTGTTTTAATCCTTCATCAATATCACCTTGAATTACAGATAAACCTTTTTCTAAACATTGAATAACTTCTGTCTGAGAAATTTCAATACCATTTCCTTTTATATTTTTTTTCTCTTTTAATAATTTAAGTAATTGACCATTACCGCAACCCAAATCAAGTACTCTTGAACCTTCTTCAATCATTTTTTCAATTAGAGAATAATTCAAATGAAGTCCTTTCGATGTATCATAATGGTTATTCATTTGTATCTCCTTGTAAATGTGTATTTAAAAAACTTTTTATTATTTTTGATTGAACTTCATACTCAAGTAAGAAAGCATCATGCCCGCAAGGTGACTTGATTTCACAATAAGAAACATCTTTTCCCAATTGCATTAAAGTATTTACAACTTCTTTTGATTGGGAAGAAGGGAATAGCCAATCAGAATCAAAAGAAATAACCAAGAACTTTGCATCTGTATTTTTAAATGCTTCTTTTAATGAACCGTATTTATCTGCAGGATCAAAATAATCAACTGCTTTTGTTATATAAAGATAACTATTAGCATCAAATCTATCTACAAAAATTTGCCCTTGGTGCTGCAAATAACTTTCAACCTGAAAATCAATATCAAAATTAAAATCATAATGATTTTTATTTTGAAGTTTTCTGCCGAATTTATTATACATAGCTTCTTCACAAAGATAAGTTATATGACCTACCATCCTTGCATTAGAGAGTCCTCTATCAGGTTTATTTTCTTTATCGTAATAATCACCATTATTCCAATTGGGGTCTGAAATTATAGAGTTTCTACCAACTGCATTAAATGCTATAGCTTGAGGAGACAATCTTGAAGTTGTAGCTATCAATATAGTTGATGTTACATAATCAGGATAAGAAATTGCAAACTGCATCGCCTGCATTCCCCCCATTGAGCCACCGGCTACAGCATAAAGTTTTTTGACACCAAGAAAATCAAGTAATTTCTTTTTTACATGAACAGTATCTTCAATCGTAAACACAGGAAAACTTAACCCGTAAGGTTTTCCTGTTTCAGGGTTAATGCTTGAAGGCCCTGTAGTACCGCTGCATCCGCCTAATATATTTGTGCAGACAACGAAATACTTATTTGTATCGAAAGCCTTATCAGGTCCAATCATACTATCCCACCAGCCGGGCTTTTTATCGTTTTCATTATGATATCCGGCAGCGTGAGCATCACCTGTTAATGCATGAATTACTAGTATTACATTTGTACCATCTTCGTTTAATTTACCATATGTTTCATATGCAACTGTAATTGGGCCGAACTCAACACCACTTTCAAACTTGATTTTTTCATCAATTGTAAAAAATTTAGTTTCTACAAGTCCTACATTATTTTTGTCTATTTGCATTTTTATTCCTTTATGAACGGGCAATTTTTATTGCATTTTCAATATCTTCAATTATGTCATCAATATTTTCAAGACCAATTGAAGCCCGCATAAAGTCATTTGTAATACCTGCTTTTATTTTTTGTTCTTCAGAAAGTTGTCTGTGTGTACTTCCTGCCGGATAAGTTATAATAGAACGAACATCACCTAAGTTTGTTGCGTGAATAAATAATTTTAGCGCTTCAATAAATTTTGTGCCGTCACCATTAACACCAAACCCGATTAATGAAGAAGCACCATTTTTCAAATACTTCTGTGCCAAATCATAATCTTTACTGCTTTTTAATAGCGGGTAATTAACAAAATTTATGTAAGGATGTTTTTCTAAATGCTCTGCAAGTTTTAGTGCATTTTCACAGTGTCTGTCCATTCTTACGTGAAGAGTTTCTAATCCTAGTTGAGTTAAATATGCATTAAAAGGACTTTGACAGCAGCCTAAATCTCTTATCAAATGTGTTCTTGCCTTGACAATGAAAGCAGCCTCACCAAATACTTTGTTATAAATTACACCGTGATAGCTTTCATCGGGTGTAGTGAACATCTTGAATTTATCATTTTGTGCCCAATCAAATTTTCCGGAATCTACAATTACTCCCCCCATTGCATTACCGTGTCCGGATAAATATTTTGTAGTAGAATGAACAACAATATCTGCTCCAAAATCTATTGGTTTACATAAATAAGGAGTAGGAACAGTATTATCTACAACTAATGGAATACCATGTTTATGAGCAATGTTAGCTAAGGCTTCAATATCTGCAACTTTTATGCTCGGGTTTCCAAGTGTTTCTATATAAATACACTTTGTTTTATCTGTAATTGCTTTTTCATAGTCTTGCAAATCATCAGAATTTATAAATTTAACATTTATCCCCATTTGCTTAAATGTTTTTGCAAATAAGTTATAAGTACCACCGTATATTTTATCAGATGTTATTATTTCGTCACCTGCACCGGCAAAATTTAACATTGTAATTAATACGGCAGATTGACCGGATGAAGTTAATAAAGCTCCAACACCGCCTTCTAGTGCTGCTATTCTTTTTTCTACAATATCCCAAGATGGATTTGATAATCTTGTATAAATATCCCCTGGAACTTTTAAATCAAACAAATCGACAGCATGCTGAACACTATCAAAACTATATGCAGTATTTGCATATATTGGTGTTGATACTGCATGATTTTGTTTTTGTAAATCAATAAATCCACGTACGGCAAGTGTTTCAAACTTCATTTTAAATCCTCTTTGTAATTTTGTACTTTTTTTATTATAGACTAAATTTTAAATAAAAAAAATAGCGGGTTTTAAACCGCTATTTTTTCATTTTATTTATTTCTTTTCGTTAATCAAATTTGTAATAACAGCAGCAATTAATAAAGTTATTGCTCCTATTAGGAAAGCATATTCCCAATGATAATTTATTCCGGAAGGAATAGTATATGCACATTGGCTTACAAACCAGGCTAATAATGTGCATACTAATACTTGCGGACCTGCAATAAATATATTAAAAATACCCATTACAGAACCTTCTGAACCTTTCTTTATAAACTCAGACAACATTGCAAATGGAAGTGCTAAAATACTTGCCCAGCCAATACCTGCAATTGCCATACATACAAGAACAAATCCCGGTTCTTTATATAATCCCATTCCAACAAATGTTAACGCTAATGTAATCAAAGAAATAAAATGTACTCTTTTATTGCCAAATTTTGTAGATAACAAACCAATTGGAATTGAGACTAAGAAGCAAATTAAATTTTGTATTGCAAAACATATAGAAGAGAAATTAGTTGCTTTATTTATTGTTCCCATATATGAATTTTTTACTTCTTCTGTAACTGTCGTTAAATCAGGAACGCCAAAAACTGTGTGAATAGCATATTGAGTAAAGAAAATGTTTAAACTCATAATTCCAATCCACGTAAAAAGTTGTAAAGTACATATTTTTGCTACTTCAGGAGATGAACTGAAAAATTCTACAATTTTTTGAATAAATGAAGGACCTTTTACTTTTTCACTCTTTTCTACTGATTTTTCAATATATTCATTTTTTTTGTATTTATGTTCTTTAGTTGTTATACAAGTCCATAGCATAGCTAAAGAGAATGCTAAAGCAGCCATTACAAACTGGGCATTAATACTCATTTGATAGTTACATACATACTTTAAAAATGGAGCAGTACCAGCTGCAACAACAGAACCCAATCCAATTGCAAAACTCAAATAAGAATTCGCCAATGCGTGTTGTTCTTGAGGTACTAAATCAGGTACTAGTGCTCTATATGGACCTTGTGCTGCATTTACACATGCATCAATAATCCATATCATTATAGCGGCAATAATTAGACCGCCAAAAGCTATTTCAGGAATATTACAAAATCCTGCAAGCTTTTCCCATATCTCAGCAGAATTAGGAAATGCCCATAGCGCTAAACTTGCAAATATTGCACCTGCAAATAAATATGGTCTTCTTTTACCAAAAATTGTATGTGTTTTATCACTCAATTCACCAATAATCGGTTGAACAAGCATTCCTGTAACAGGACCCGCTAACCATATCAAACCAAAAATTAATGGTGAAGCACCTAGACCTTCAGTAACTGGACCTGACAATATAATTCTCATTTGCCAAGCGAATTGTAAACCGAAGAAACCTAAGCAAAAGTTTAATAATTGTACTGTTGAGAATGGCTTTAAAATATTCTCTTTTTCAACTGCTTCGTTACTCATCATTTTCCTCTTTATTAACTGTTTCAAAATTCTTAATTAATTCGGGCAGCACTTCAAATAAATCTCCAACAATACCAATATCGGCTTGCTTAAATATTGGTGCATTTACATCCTTATTAACAGCTATTATTTTACCACTATTTTTTATAGCCGTTAAGTGCTGATTCGCGCCCGATATCCCAACTGCAATATATAGTTCTGGCGCAACTGTTTTACCTGTTTGTCCTATTTGTTGCGATTTTGTTATATATCCAAGTTCAAAAGCTTCTCTTGAGCCTGCTACTGCAGCTTTCATTTTTTGTGCTAACTGATAAATCAATGCAAAACCATTATCTTTGCATGCTCCTTTTCCGCCTGCAACTATAATTTTGGCACTTGCTAAATCTTTGCTTTTAGTTTCTTTTTTTGTTGATTTTATAATTTTTATTTTATTTTCTTCTTCATTAATATCAAACCAAGAGAAAATAGCAGTCGCAGTATGTTCTATTTCTTTTTCTTTAAATACATTTTCTTGAATTGTCGCCATTTGAGGAAATGTTCTGCATAATATATCTGCCGTAAGCTGACCGCCAAAAGTCGGTCTTGTTGATAACAATAAGTTATTTTCACCGATATCTAAATTTGTACAATCCGCAGTTAAACCCGTATCTAATTTTGTCGCTGTATATGAGGCAATTTCTTTACCTTGCACTGTTGCCCCGATTAGTATTATTCTTGGCGGGTATTTTTTTGCAATTTCTGTAAAAAATTGGGGGAAGTAATTACGGTTATATTCTGTAATTCTGTTATCACTTATAATTACAACTTCATCTGCACCATATTTCCCAAGTTCATATATTATTTTTTCATAATTCATTCTTGGTCCTATAATACAAACAATTATTCTTTGATTCCAAATTTTTTCTTTTAATTCAACGGCTTTACTTAACAGCTGTTTAACTACAGGTCTTATACTGTAGTTTTGTGTTAATTCACCATATATTAATATGCCGTTTGGTTCCATTAACGCCCCATTATTTCTTTTATTTCCTTAATTATATTATCTGCAAAATTCTCATCGTCTTTTGTATATATAATTCTGCAATTTCTGTTATCAGCAGTTTTATATACACAAGAAACATATGTTGGTGAACCTTTTACTCCGGTTTGTGTTTCCGAAATATTTAATTCATATATGTTGTACGATTTATAATTATAATCCTGAGATTTTATATATCCTTTAATTTTTGGAATTCTTGGTTTGAAAACATAATTATTTATGCATAAAACAGCCGGCATTTGAATTTCAAGTACTTCTTTATATGTTTCTGTTTCTGTATTAATTATTATTTTATTATTATTGATTTCAACAATTTCATTAACATGACAAACAAACGGATAATCTAACCTTACAGCAGTTGAAGGTCCGGTTTGAGAAGTTTCTCCGTCTATTGCACTTTGACCGAATAATATTAAATCAGTATCCGGAAATTTTTCTTTTACTGCGGCTGCTAATACCCTTGATGTAGCACAAGTATCTGAACCTGAAAATTTTGAATCGGACAATATTGCAGCATCATCTACTCCAAGAGCTATTGCTTCTTTTAATACATCTATTGCTTTAACGGGTCCCATTGTTATTGCAGTTATATTTGCACTATATGCTTCTTTTAATCTAAGTGCAGCCTCTATTGCCTGTTTATCAACAGGGTTTATAATAGAATCCATTTTTGTTCTATCTATATTATTATTCTGAGTCCATTTTACATCATTTGTATCAGGAACCTGTTTTATAAACACAACAATGTTCAATATTTTAACCCCTCTTCATATTATTGTGCTACAAAAACAATATTAGTGCAAATATTATGTTTTACATATCTAAAGCAATATCTAATGTTTTTGCCTTTGCAACAATAGCACTTGAAGATATAACGTCTACTCCTGTTTTTGCAATATCTCCAATAGTATCAATTGTAACATTTCCGCTTGCTTCTATTAAAGCTTTATCACCAATAAGCTCTACACATTGTTTCATCAAATCACAGTTCATATTGTCGAGCATAATTATATCTGCTTTTGCATTAATAGCTTCTTTTACTTGTTCAATGGTATCACATTCAATTTCAATTTTATGAGTATGAGAAAGGTGTTCTCTGATTTTATTCACTGCATTTGTTATTGAGCCTGCATATTGAATATGATTATCTTTAATCATTACACAATCAGAAAGATTAAAACGGTGAAGTCTTGCTCCGCCTGTATATACAGCATATTTCTCAAACATTCTGAATCCTGGTGTTGTCTTTCTTGTGTCTGTAATCCTTGCTTTATTATCTCCTATTGCTATTTGATATTTATTTGTTTCTGTTGCTATACCGCTTAATCTTTGAATATAATTTAAGGCTGTTCTTTCGCCAATTAAAACAGCTCTTGCAGGACCTTCTATCACAGCAAGTGTATCTCCTTTTTTTATTTTATCTCCGTCTTTGAAAAACTTTTGTATTTTTACTTCGTTTGAAAGTGTCTTAAATACTGTTTCAACTATATCAATACCACATAATATGCCATCTTCTCTTGTATTTAATTTTGCAATTATTCGTTCATTTTTAGGAACCAAATAATCTGTTGTTATATCCCCAAAACCGATATCTTCTTTTAGTGCATTTTTAACATGTTCTTCGACTATAAAATCGTGTAATAATACAGATGACATATTTGTTTAACCTTTCATTGTTGTATTTCTTGATAATTGATGAGATTCTGCAATTAAATCCTTTTGAGGATAATCCTCTCTATAATGAGCACCTCTTGATTCTTTTCTCTTTAGTGCAAATTCTATTATAAGTTCTGCAATTGTTAGCATATTTCTTATTTCATATGAACTTCTGTTCGGACACTTAAATGTATAACTAAATTTTTCTTTTAATTGGTCTATTTTGGCTTTTGCTATCATTAATTTTTCTTCATTTCTAATAATCCCAACATTTTTCCACATTAATTCTTTTATTTCTTTAAATAATTCTTCAGTTTCTTCATTATTATTTATCTGAATATTGTCTTCATAGAAGCTGATTATTTTATTTATTTGTTCATCTTGAATATAATTTTCTTCAAGATTTTTGGATTTTAAGAAATTAACAAGTTCAAAAGCGGTAACAGCGCATTCCAATATTGAATTTGATGCTAAACGATTTGCACCATGCAAACCCGTACAAGATGCTTCACCTATAGCGTAAAGTCCGTCTATAGACGTTTTTCCGTTTACCTTTGTTTTTATTCCGCCCATAAAGTAATGTGCGGACGGAGAAACAGGTATATAATCTTTTGAAGGATTTATATTATATTCCCTGCAAGTTCCAAAAATTGTAGGGAAGCGCTTCTCAAATTTTTCTTCACTAATATGTGTTGCATTAATGTAAACATTAGAAGCATTTGTTTCTTTCATTTCATTAAATATAGCCCTTGTTACAACATCACGAGGAGCCAATTCTAATCGTTTATCATACTTTTCCATAAATGTATGACCGTCTTTATCAACAAGCTTAGCGCCTTCACCTCTGACAGCTTCTGAGATTAAAAACATTGTTCCATTTTCTCCAAGAGCAAATGCTGTAGGATGGAATTGTACAAATTCCATATCTTTTACTATAGCTCCGGCTCTATATGCCAATGCAATTCCATCACCTGTCGTTATATCAGGATTTGTTGTATATTTATATAATTGCCCAATTCCGCCTGTTGCAAGTATTACCACCGGTGTTTCAATTATTTCATATTCATTTTCACTATAATTATATGTTATTAGTCCTCTGTTTATGTTTTTTGAGTCTTTTAATAATTCAACAGCCAATGTTTGTTCATATATATCGATATCTTTTTGAGACATTAGATATTTTACTAAAGCATTTTCTATACAAAAACCAGTAGCATCACCACCTGCGTGAAGAATTCTATTCACACTGTGTGCAGCTTCTTTTGTAAATTTTAATTTATTATTTTCATCTCTATCAAAATCTACACCTAGATTCTGCAATTCTTTTACAACTTCAGCACTTTTTTCGGAAATAAATGCTGCAACTTTTGCATCAGTTAAACCTGCCCCTGCTTTTATAGTGTCTTCTATATGCAGAGTACAAGAATCTAATTTGTTTTCCGGCATTACACAAACCATTCCGCCCTGTGCATATTTTGAATTTGATTCAATTAACTGCGATTTTGTAACAATCAAAAGACCATTTTCAAGCTTTGCTTCTTTATGCAGTTTTATTGCGGCATAAAGTCCTGCTATACCACTACCTACTATTACCGCAGAATACTTTGTGTGTTTCATCTTAATATCCTTATTATCTTTATTATTTTATTTCAAACATAAAAAAGAATAAATACAAAAGTTTAATCTTTATTCTGAATACAGGTTTATTAACCTATTCTTTAATACGTTTATTTTTATATCCGTAGAATATATATATGGCAAGCCCCATAATTACCCATAATAAGAAATATTTTGACGAATCTCCGCCTGAAATGCTTTTATATATCATAAAACAGCTGCACATTATTATGCCTAAAATTGGGAATAAAGGACAAAACGGAACTTTAAAAGGTCTATGTCTGTTTGGTTCTGTTTTTCTCAGAATTAATACTTCAATACAGATAATTACGAATGATGCAAATGTGCCATAATTACATAGTTCAGCTGATATATTTAAATCCATAAATAAAGAACCGATAATTACAATCAGACCTGAAATCCAAGTTATAATATGCGGTGTTTTAAACTTAGGATGAATTTTCATAATATTTTGAGGTAAAAAGTTATCTCTGGCAATCGCATAGAATATTCTTGTTGTTCCAAGTTGGTATACTAATAAAACGGAAGTTAAGGCACATAAGGCACCAACTGAGATTGCACCTGCATACCAATTTTTTCCTATTACTCTCATTGCGTGTGCTAATGGCGCTTGAGTGTCAATATTGCCCAACGGGACAATTCCTGTTAAAACCAAAGCTACAGAGACATACAAAATTGTACATAAAATAAGTGTTCCAATAATAGCAATAGGTAAATCTCTTTGCGGATTTTTTGTTTCTTCAGCTGCCGTTGATATTGCGTCAAAACCAATATAAGCAAAGAAAATTATGAAAGTACCGGCTAAAATACCTTCTATACCATTAGGAGCAAAAGGCATCCAGTTATCAGGTGCTACATATTTCGCACCAACAATTACAAATGATATTATTATTGATAAATTAACAAATACCATTATACCGGCAACTCTTGTTGATTCTTTGACTCCTTTTATCAATAAGATTGTCAAAAGAAGTACTATAAAAATAGCCGGAATATTTATTGCAACAGGTATTTCTATTCCAAACGGAAGATTTATAAAAGGCATCTTATCGTGTACATCCCAACCATATTTATCACAAATTGCATACATTGAACGAAAATCATTTCTTAGCCATAAAGGGAAATTAACTACAAAATCAGGAAGAATATGCCTGAATCCTTTTAAAAGTTGTGCGAGATATCCAGTCCAAGCAGTAGCTACTGTAATATTACCAATTGCATATTCAAGCATTAAAACCCAACCAACCATCCAAGCCATAAATTCACCCATTGTTGCATAGGTAAAAGTATATGCACTTCCTGCAACCGGTATCATTGCCGCAATTTCAGAATATGCCAATGCAGAAAATAAACTTGCTAAAGCTGCTATTAACATGGAAAATATTACCGCTGTACCTGCACCAGGAGCATCATAACTACCTACTATAGCACTACCTATAATTGTAAAAATTCCTGTTCCTACTACAGCACTAACACCTAAAATCAATAAATCAAATATATTTAATGTTTTTTTTAACTCAGTTGTTTTACTTTCTTGTATAAATAAATCCGTAGATTTTTTACTGAGCATTTTATTTATAACAGTTAATGTTTCCTGTTTCATATTTTCCATATCTTCTTAATCGCACAGCGAAATTTATTATAAACCAAACATGATTTTATATGAAATTATATATTATCATTGTTCACAATATTATTAATATAATTTTCAGCAGACTCTTTTATAGTTAGTCTTTTTATTGTATCTAAACTTTTTTGTCTTATTATTTCGATTTCTTCATCACTCATTTTTATTATATTTTCAATGCAAGACTTTAATTCGCCCACTTCCGAATTAATTAAAAACCCATTTTGGCTATTTTGAATAATACCATCAATACCATCTTCTTTTTTTGCTATAACAATATTTCCGGTTGCCATAGCTTCAAGATAGCTTATACCAAAGGTTTCATTTCTACTAAGCAAAATAAAAATATCAGACTCTTTTAATTTACTAATTACTTTTTCTCTTGCAATACCGCCTAAAAAAGTAACTTTGTCTGAAATATTAAGTTTTTGAGTAAGCTTCTCAAGCCTTTTGCGTTCTGGTCCATCACCAATTATTTTTAAATGAATTTTATGATTTATATTGACAATTGAATTTATTATTACATCTATATTTTTTCTTTTTATTAAAGAAGCAACTGTTGAAATTTGCACTTCGTCCCTATTAAATGTAGCTTTAATTGAGTCAGATATATAATCAGTATCAATTCCTGAATATGCAACAAAAGTCTTATTCTGAGTTTCAGGTATAATTTCCTCTATTTTCTTTTGAAGAACATAACTTCTTGCTGCAATTTTATCTGCTTTTTTATATACATTTTTAAGTTTATTTCTAAATAGAAGATATAAAAAGCTTTTAAGCACTACAACATCTGAAAAATGTACAGCACATATGTACTTAATACTATCCTTTTTCAAAAGTTTATCAGCCATTAAGGCTCCACAAGGCATATGAGAAATAATTACATCATATTTCTTTAAAGAAAAATCCTTAGGAAGTTTTTTATATACATCAAACAAAAAAGGTGTATGAAAATTTAAATTATATATTTTTGTTCCATCCTCATAATAAATATTTTCTTTTTTTATTTTACGACCACGAACGAGAGTATTTATTATAAAATTTGCTCTTATTACTTCTACACAATGACCTTGTTTTTGCAATTCTTGTACAAAATAATACAAAGCTTTTGTTATTTTTTCATTTTCTAATGGATATAAATCTGTTACTAAAAGTATCTTCATAATTATAAATAATACTATATTTTTATTAATCATAGCAAAAACTGTTTTTATGATTTTTTGTAAGTTTAGAGAAAAAATTTTTTAGTAAGTTATTTAGGTGTATATATAATGGATTTTATTCAGTTGAATATTATTAGACGCAATATTTCTCCACATGAAAAGAAAAAACTCTCTAATGAAAAAATAGGAGTTTTAACAAATAACAAACCAGTTTTCGGATCAAGTATTCCGATTAATCCAATTTATTGGCAGGAAATAAAAGGAATAAATCCTAAATTTTTCGATATTCAACGTGATGGCGAACAATCTAATCCTTATAAATTGCCACATAAAATAGAGGGTAAAGAAATATTATTAAATCCTATTAGATTAGAAGATGGAACAAGTTATATTGAAAGACAAAATATTAAATTAAGTAATGGACAAACTTTTAGAATACGTGCAATTACTATTAAGAGAAATGGTTCTTTAGAAATTTCCAGAATGATACTTCCAAATGGTAATGTTTCCAATATAGAACTTGATCCTCGATTTGTTTATGCAATGAGAATGTATTATGGTCGAGAATTAACCAATATTGATGTATTAACTACTCCTGTAAAGAAAAAGCCGATTATTGATAAATTATCTGTGGAAGCTCAGGAAATTTTGAATAGTTTAAAAGACTCTGATGAGAAGAAATTTGAACTGGTATCATCACTTCTTAAAAGAACTTTTTTACTGACAAAAAGTAAAGACGGAGTTTCAAACGAGTATATTACATCTTTTATCAGAGAATTATCTCAGATTGAGAATATTCTATTACAAAATATGATAGATAGTGAAATATCTATTAAAATTTATGATGATATGTTTTTGTTCCCAGAATCATCACACGCAGAATATAGACATTCAAAAAAAACAATCTTAGAAGACGGTAAACCACGTTTAGATAAATTTGGAGCAATAGAATACGAATTATCACCAAAAACAAAAGAAATTATTTTTGCTGAAAAAGCAAATAATCAAGCAATTACAATTAATGGTGTTGAACAAAATACTTACGAATCTTTGGCTCATGAAATGGCCCATGCATTTGATTATAACCAAGGCAGATTATTAAATTTACAAAAACAAGATTTCGTAAGCATTATCAATGGAGAAAATTTTTCCAGGTTCATAGATATGCCATCATTTAGTAAAGAATTTGATAACGCAATTACTGCAGATTTAATGCATATGTTTGAGATAGATGAAAAAGAGGGAAAACCGCAAGGACAAACATTTAAAGAACTACTGAAAGATAATGACTTTAAATATTATTTTGGTGTTTATGATAATTCCTATGACTCTGTCTGTTTTAATGATGTTACAGCAAGAAAGGAACTTTTTGCCCAAATGGTTTCATATGTTACCAGAGGCAAATTAACAAATAAAAACTTCCAAAAAAGAATAGAAGAATTATTCCCGAACTGTTTAGATTTCACACGTAAAATTTTATTTCCCTCAACTCCAGATACAAAACATAACTGCTAAATAAAAGCAAGAATTTTACGATTCTTTTATTTTATTATAAAATTTATATATTATTTGCAAAGAAAGTCCTATTTTGAAAGAATTAAACATTAAAAATTATGCACACATTGGTGACGCTGTATATGAAGTATTTATAAGAGAAAGAACAATTATGATGACCTCTAATTTAAAACGACTTCATAGATATACTGTTCATTATGTTAATGCTGCATTTCAAACAGAACTTTTAGAAAAAATCACACAATATTTGTCGGAAGAAGAAATTGAACTTGCAAGAAGGGCAAGAAATATTCCTACATCATCAGCAAGAAGAATTGATAGAGCTATGCATTCAAATGCTACATCTCTTGAAGTTGTTCTTGGATACAATTATATTCACAACAAACAACGGTTTTTAGAACTTTGCAATATAATGGAAAGTTTAATTAATTTTGATGAAAAAACATTATAAATAACATTTTTTATCTTGACCCGTAACTCCGGCATATAATTCAATGTATTGTTTTGCAGGACTTGATTCTACTTTCGTTAATAAAACTTCTTCTATTTGGAAAAATCCGACTTCAGAAGACATTTCTATATCTATTTGTATAGGTTTATTTTCTCCGTGTCTTATACCAACTCTTGTAATAGCATTTGCACTATATTTATGAATATCACCGACTTTAGGCGTATTATGAATAGCCAAAGGTATTCTTGCTCTGCCTTTAGTCATATCACAGCCATCTGCAATAAGAATAATTCCAGCTTCAAGTGAATGTATCTTTCTTGAAGACATATGACCTATTATTGCCTCCAGGGCTAAAGATTTTATTACGACTCTTTTATGTACATCATTGGGGAATATTTTATTTAATGTTTTATCAATAATAGGAGTTGCAAGCATAACAGACATTTCTTCATGATCTTGTCTACCTATCATCATTCCTAAATCGTGCATTAATGCAGCAATTACAACAGCACACATACTATCTTCAAAAGTTCCTATTTCTTCTGTTTCTAATGAAGTTTTTATACCTGCTTCTTGCAAAATAATTAGCATTTTTATTGCATTTATTGCGACTTGTCGCATATGAACAGGACCGTGGTCATTATACCCGAGTCTTTTTATTGAAACATTATTTGCATAATCCTGCATTTCCTGTAATTCAATATCAGAAAACAAATATTGAACCATTTCTGTACATTTGGGATAATTTTTCAATTTATCTAATATTTTTGATTCTGTTGCAACTTCTTTAACTGATTTCATAATATTACCTCTATAAATAATTATACACTATTTAGACTGGATATTGGTAAGAATATTAGCAAAAAATTTATTTATACTTTTTGTATATTTTGAATATTAAAGGAGATATTATGAAAATATCATTTTGTTCTACATATAGAATCCCCTATAGAAAAGGTGGTGAATCTGTAAGAAAGCCATTAAAAGATTTAGCTACCCAATATGACGGTATTGCTACTCAAAATAAATCTGCAAATGGTAGTGCAAGAGTTTCAATTCCAAATGAATTTGATGCGGAATTTGAACAAAAATTAATGAAAATCGGATATAAAGAATATCAAAAATTTGAAGCTGAAAATTTATCAAAAGATGAAATAGATGCTTACATAAGAGAAAAATTAAATAACTTTGATTATATTCAACGAGGAAAGCAAAAAACAGGTAGACAAAAAGTAAGGGAACTATATAATTAAAAAAGAAGAAGGATTTTCTCCTTCTTCTTTATTTGATTATAGCCATTGTAAATATCCGTTTTCTCCTGCACCAAAAGATGCTTCAGGAACTAGTCGTGGAAAATATTCTTTTAATTTTGACATTACGCTATCAAGTTCCTTTTGGGAAATCTTTCCTGCAGCTACAGCGTAGCTACCCCACATAACTCCACTTTCTAATGCTTCGAAACTAAATAAATCAATTGTCCCATTGTTATTTGTACTTGGATACTTTTCTTTATATGTTTTCATAAAATCATCTAATTGTTCATCTGTCATTTTGCTAACAAGATTGAATAAAATTTCATTCTGGCTTAAGTTATTCATATTTGAAAATAATGAACTATTTTCTGGATCTATTAACTCCGACAAATCACCACGAAACAACTCTATAAGTTCTTCTGTTGACATATTTTGTATTTCTTCTTCACTTAGAGATAAAATATCCTTATCATCTTCGTCTTCTTCGGTCTTTTCTGATTCAATTTTTTCTTTAATTTTGATTATTAAACTTTCCGGTAAATCCGTTTCTTCATAACTTAGAATTTTGTCAATGTCAATATCTTGGAATTGCTCGCTGGTACTCGAATCTATTAAATTAAAGATGGAAACATCTTTTTCTTCTTTTGCATTTTGATTATAGTTGTTACTTTTGTTGTAATTTGTTGACTCATTAAAACTTACAATTCTCTCTAGTTGCATCCTTTTTCTCCCATTTTATCCTGTGTATATTATTTAAAATTTTTTTATACGTAATATTTACATATTTTAACTTTGTATTAATAAATCTTTACTTTTAAAATTATTAAATTGTGTTATTATATATATGTTGATTAGAGAAACGGAAATCCGTTTCTTTTTTATTTACTTAAAGGTTTTAACGGAAAGGAAGGTAGGTTTGAAGCGAGATAAACACAATAAATCTCAAACAAATGATAGTGCACCATTTGAGTACGTTAATAAAAGAGAACTGATGGAAAAACTTGAACCATTAATAGACAATACTCTTATGAGATTTGGTCTTGTTCCTGTTGAAGTTGAACTTGTTAAAGAAAATCACAGATGGTTTCTGAGAATATTTATTTATTCTTTCGAAAGAGAAGTTAATCTTGATGATTGTGAAAATGTTTCAAGAAGTTTATCTGACTTTTTAGAAGAGCTTATTCCTTTTAAGTATTACTTAGAAGTTAGTTCTCCGGGAGTCGAAAGAAAAATAAAATCAGAAAAAGAATACCTGATATTTAAAGGAAAGGATATAAACCTAAAGTTAAAACAACCTATTGATGAATCAGAAGAAAAGCAATTTGTGGCAAAAATTGTTGATTTTGATTCTAATGAAGGATTAACTGTATATACTTACAAAGATAAAAAAGATGTATTAATAAAAAAAGAAAATATAATATCTGCAAGATTATATTCAAGTGAAATATAGGAGAGAGTAAGATGATTAAAATCGGAACAGCATTATTTGAAGCTTGTGAAGAGTTAGAAAGAGAAAAAGGTATTTCTAAAGAAGTTATTATTTCTTCTTTATGTGATGCAATGGTTACTGCTTACAAAAAACATTTAAAACAAAAAGATGTTCCAAACGTAGAAGCAATATTAGATGAACAAACAGGTGAAATTGGTGTATTCAGAACAAAATTAGTTGTTGAAAATGTTGAAGATCCTGATTTGGAAATTTCACTTGAAGATGCAAAAGAAATTGATGATGAAGTAGAACTTGAAGATGAAGTAAAAATTGAAGTTACTCCTGAAAACTTTGGTCGTATTGCTGCTCAAAGTGCAAAACAAGTTATTACACAAAGAATTCGTGAAGCAGAAAGAAAACTTGTTCTTGACGAATTTATGGAGAAAAAAGGTACTTTAACTACAGGTATTATTCAACGTGTTGAAAACAGAAATGTTATTGTAAACATCGGAAAAACAGATGCTATAATGCCTTATAAAGAACAAATCCCCGGTGAATATTATAAACCCGGCAACAGAATAAGAGTTTTTGTACTTAACGTAAAAGAAACATCAAGACTTCCACAAGTTATTGTCTCACACGCTCACGCAGAAATCGTAAGAGAATTATTTGAACTTGAAGTTCCTGAAATTGAAGATGGAATTGTAGAAATCAAATCAATTTCACGTGAAGCAGGCTACAGAACAAAAATTGCCGTTGCAAGTAACGATCCTGATGTTGATTGCGTTGGAGCTTGTATCGGACCTAGAGGCAGCAGAATCCAAACTATTATCGGTGAATTAAAAAATGAAAAAATTGATATTGTAAGATACAGCGAAAATCCTGTTGAATACATTGTAAATGCATTATCACCTGCAAGAATTGTTTCTGTTGATATCTTAGCTGATGATGAATATTCAAAAGAAGCTTTCGTTATTGTTCCTGATGATCAATTAAGTTTAGCAATCGGTCGTGACGGTCAAAATGTAAGATTAGCACATAAATTAACAGGCTGGAAAATTGATATCAAGAGCGAATCTCAAGCTGCAAAAATGGAATATGCTCCACATCCTCAACATCAAGAAGAATATGAAGAAGATACATCTGATGATGAAATAGATGAAATTGCTGAAGAAATTCGTGAAGAAGAAGAATATGGTCTAGATGAAGAAGACACAGCTTCTTTTGAAGGTGACGAAAATCAAGAAGAATCTGTTGAAGAATAAATAACTTAAATATGCCCAAAGCTGTCTCATTATGCTTTGGGCATATTTACATTTATATATTCACTTGTATACTTTTGGTAAAAAAGGAGTTTAATATGCAAATTAAAGATTATCAAGTTGTTTTATTGGGTGTTCTAATTGCTCTTGGAAGTATTTGTTCAACATATATTTTATCCAAGGGAATCATAGAATTTCAGAAATTACAAAACCAAACAATAAGAGTAACAGGCAGCGCAAGCCAAAATGTTACGTCTGATTCTTCCTCTTGGAATATTGACTATAGGGCAATTGCTCCAACATTAAAAGAAGGGTATTCTAAAATCAATTCAGATGCTGTAAAAATCAGAAAGTTTCTCCTCTCAAACGGTATTGATGAAAAAAATATTAATTTCGCTTCTATTGGAAGTTATGAAAATCACAAAAGAACTCCAAACGGAAATACCACAAACGAAATTGAAAACTATACAGTATTCCAAAATGTTACAATTAAAGCAAATGACACTGAAACTTTAACAAATCTATCAAAAAAAATAGATGTTTTAGTTAATCAAGATATTAATTTAACTACCGGAAACATAAAATATTTCGTTTCAAATCTTGATGATATAAAAGTAAAAATGGTTGGGGAAGCAACTAAAAACGCACAGGATCGAGCAAATAGCATGGTTCAGGCTACCAACGGGAAAATTGGTGCAATTAACAGTGCCAAAATGGGTGTATTCCAAATTGTACCAATTGATTCTACAGATGTTTCTGATTATGGATACAATGATACTTCTTCTATTGAAAAGAAAGTTGTTGCAACTGTTACAGCTACTTTTACAGTAAAATAATTAATTAGAGAAGAGCATATTCTATTACATTTCTGCTCTTCTCTTTTAATAATGTTTGTATGATTTTTGTATTTTCTTTATTGGAAAATTTATAATCCCGAGAAAAGTACCATATACCCAAACAGTACAAAATGAAAGGTATGAAAGAAATATTATCAAAAAACCTTCTATTCTTTTTTCACTTAGTTTTCCAGATTCTCTATATGCCTCCTTTATCAAAAGACATATTATAAAAAGAGGAAAAATCAGAAGAGGATAAGGATTGATTTTTAAATATCCGATTATTATCCATAATAATACAAAACTAATTATCCCTAGTAAAGGTAAAAATTGGAATATTGTTTCTTTTAAGGATTTTATTTTTTTCCCTTTTATAAATGAATTAGTGTAGTAATAGCTCATGCAATAAATTTTCCTCATAAATGGATAAAATTTACATTCGCGGTGAAAAACACTTACTTTTGGTATAAACCTGATTTTAAAACCTTTGTCAATAATTCTATCAGAAAATTCATTGTCTTCTGCCAGATAAATGTTTTCATTCATTCCTTTTATTTCACAATATATTTTTCTCTTCATTATTACATTTGAAGTCATTACTTTAGTACAATCTTGTTCGACAGTGTTTTTATCTGTAATTATGCACCATTCTTTATGAGTAAATAAAGGACTAAATCTAACTATTCTCAAACATTGTTGTTCAAAGGAGTCTGTTGGAGGATTATATTGACTTCCTGTCACCGCACAATATTCATTATTTTTTTCAAGAAAATTTATTGCATATTCAAGCCAGTTTTCATTCGGATACGCATCAGAATCAATAAAAGCTATATATTTTGTATCAACATTATCCACTCCCAAATTTCTTTTTGCAGACATATTTGTATTTTCTGATTTTATTATTTTTATATTTTGGTCAAATTGTTTTAAATTATTGTCTATAGAGTCTAAAACAAGAACAATTTTGATATTTTTATATTGGTTTCTTATTTGACTGATACAATTTTCAAGAAGATAATCAATATTTCTTGAAGGAATAATTATTGTTACTTTATTTTCCATTAGTCCTCATTAAATTTTTAATAATATGACAAGAAAGCTCACAATAAAACCTTGGTGATGATAATATGTTTATTAACCAAGAACACTCATGTGTACAAAAACACTTTGTATCCTTTATATATTTATATACTTCTTTTGCATTTACAGATTCCCAACATTTTAAGAAGTCATAGTCATAATCTTTTAAATCTCCAAACTTTTTATTTAAAAGTTCACAAGGAAAAACACTACCATCATGATATATGACACCAAATAATTTTCCTGCTAAACAAGGAGAAATATATTTTTTTTCTTCAAATGTACGAAGAACATATTTCCATAACATTTTATTTTTGGCATTTATTATTACAGAAGTCAAAGAATTACCGTTATAACCTGCAAGTATATTATCATCAAAATCTTTTTCTCGTTGCAGTTGAATTTTTTTGTACATTGCGGCTATGTTTTTTCTATCAGAATCAACAAGATTATCTGCATTTTCACCTCTTAACATAGTACAATTTATATTTTGAATTTTAAGTTCATCTCTAATAAATTTGTAAGTTTCAAATGCACTATTACAATTAGCTTGTGAAAGAGTTAATTGCAATGTATTATTATATTTATTTTTATAACTTTGTATTATTTTGCAAGACTCAATCACTTTAAGATGCAAATCTTTTATTTTTCTATATTCCGAATGTTTTTCACCAATAAAATCATATGATATAAAAAAAGAAATCGGTAAATTTTTTCTACTTGCCTTCTTACAAAATACTTCTATTTTATCCGGTAAACTTCCATTTGTTGTTATAACTATAGACTTTACAGTAGAATTAGAATTCCAAATATCAGATATTTCAAAGATATCATCTCTTAGAAAAGGTTCTCCACCTGTTAAAGAAATATTTCTAAGACAAGGTCCTGTTGTTGAAGCGATTTTTTCAATTTTGTCTATCGTTAGTTCTTTTTCTGAAGTTTTAAAATCTACAAAACAGTGTGGACAACGAGCATTACAACGTTCCGTTATATACTGAATAAGTGCTAAAGGATACTTATGTGAAATTATCGAATTATATAAGTTAGGTAAAATTTTCCAATTTTTTCTCATTTAATCTTAAAAACCATTTAGTCCAAAACCAATTTTAGCATAATTATTTTTTATAAACAATTTAATAATTTTATGGTAGCATTTTCTTATGTTTAGCCGAATCATAAAATATTTTATAGGATTGTTTATTTTATGTGCAATACAATTTGTTTGCAACTGTATTGTTAAATATGCACATATAATAATTCCGTCTCCGATTTTAGGAATTATACTTTTTGCTTTTCTTTTGAAACTTAATATTATCAAAAAAGAATGGGTAAAAGATATCTGTAATTTACTATTAAAATATATGCCGTTATTATTCGTACCATTATTTGTAGGAATTATATCTTACTACAGTATCTTGCAAAAAAATCTAATACCTATTGCAATGAATGTTATTTTAACAACAACTATAACATTAATAGTAACAGCAATATTCGTTGAAAACGTTATAAAATTTGTCAGACTCCATAAAATAAGGAAAATTCACAATGGTTAACTTATGGGGTTTTATTACAACATTCATTATTTATGAATTATCAAAAAAATCAAGAAAATTTAAATATTTAAAAAAGATTCCGCCTTTAATGCTGTCCGGAATAATTTTAATTATTATTTTAAAAATATTTCATATAGATTACCAAAGTTATAATGAATCAGCTTGTATATATACTCTTTTATTGGGACCGGCTACAATTTCATTAGCATTTCCCCTGGTTGAAAATCTATCACTTCTAAAAAAGAACAAAAGAGCTGTATATTTTGGATTTATAGTAGCAACTTTAACTGCTATAACAACAACATTCATTCTCGGAAAATTAATGCATTCCGACTGGAATATTATCACCTCTTTAATACCAAAATCAGTAACAACACCTATAGCTGTTGAAATATCAAAAGCGATAGGAGGTATTCCTGAACTTACAGCTTGCATCGTTGTTGTTACAGGCATATACGGAGCATTATTCGGACATAAGATATTAAAATGGTTTCATATAAAAAGTGATGTAGCAATTGGTCTTTCAATAGGGGCTTCAAGTCATGTTATGGGTACATCAAGTTGTATTGAAAAGAAAAAAGACAAACAAGTTGTAATGGCAACTTTGGCATTAATTATAATCGGTATATTAACAACTATAATATGTATTTGTGCTTTTTAATAATTACCTCTTGTATAAAAATTTTAAAGCAGGATAATTATTTTATAGTCAAAACATAATAACTTTAATTGAGGGGATATGGTTCTATTTTTTATTGGAATATTATTACTTATAACCGGAGGCATTTTTTCGCTTTTTTTTAAGGAAGAAATAAAATTAAAAGTTGTTTCAATATTTTCTTGTATTGCCTCTTTAATGATTATTGCGTCAATTAACTTATTTAGAATTACGAGCATAGAACTTGAACCATTCGGACAAATAGTTTTTGAAGCAGATGGTTTATCTAAATTTTTTATAATAATTATTTCTGTTATTACAGCTATGGCCTCAATATATGCTAATGGATACATGAAACCATATATAAATAAAAGGAAACAAATCTCATCACATTGTCTTTTCTTTCCATTATTAACTGCTGCAATGCTTATGGTTGTTACTATTCAAAATGCATTTGCATTTCTTATTGTGTGGGAACTAATGTCTTTAGCATCATTTTTCCTGGTTATTTTTGAGAATGAGAAAAGAGATGTACTAAAAGCCGGAATAAAATACTTGGTGTATATGCACATTTCCGTAATATTCATAATTGCAGCATTTGTACTTATGTCTATTTATGCAGGAAGTTATGATTTTGCAGATTTTCATAAAATGTTTTTTGAATATCCTTATCTAAAGGATACTGTATTCCTTCTTGCATTTATAGGTTTTGGAACAAAAGCAGGATTTCTACCTATGCACAACTGGCTTCCTGATGCACATCCGGCTGCACCGAGTCATGTTTCCGCAGTTATGTCTGCTGTTATGATTAAAACAGGTATATATGGAATTTTACGTGTTTTACAAATAATAAATCAGCCAACATTATTAATTGGATATATTGTTTTATTTATTTCAGTAATTACTGCAATTTATGGAATTATATATGCAATTAATCAAAAAGACATAAAAAAACTACTGGCATATTCTTCCATAGAAAATATAGGTTTGATTGGAATAGCAATAAGCATAGTAATTTTCGGAATGATATATAATGAAAACTTTGTAACTCTTATTGGAACAACAGCTTGCTTTATGCATATACTAAACCACTCAGTATTTAAGAGTCTCCTATTTATGTGTGCAGGAAGTATATACTTAAAAACACATACAAAAAATATCGAACAACTGGGCGGATTAATAAAGAAAATGCCATATACAGGAATATTTTTATTGGTAGCGGCAATTGCAATATGCGCTTTTCCTCCTTTAAACGGCTTTATTAGTGAGTTTTTGATATATGCAGGTTTAATGTATATGCTTCAAATAAAAAGTTCTACATTATTCATTCCTGTCGTATTAACAATTGCATCGTTAGCATTAGTTGGTACTCTTGTTATACTGACAATGTCTAAATTATATTCAATTTCCTTTTTGGGAAATCCACGAAGTGAAAAATCCGAGAATGTAAGTTCTGATGTACCTATATCTATGTTGATTCCAAAAGGAATATTAGCTTGTTTGACCTTGATTATTGGTATATCAGCACCTTTAATATCAATAATAATACCGATTACTTCCTTTAGCTATATTAATTCAGGTTTAACATTTGGATATATGCAAATAATTATGATGCTTACTTTTGTTTCAATTATTACAATTTTATTCTTCTTATTTGTATTCTGTCTAGTTATGATAAAAAATTTTCTTACTAAAAATACTGCAAAATATATCACTTGGGGATGCGGATATGATAAAGGAAATAACCATATTCAATATACGGCATCATCATATGTAAGCCCTTTTACATCAATTTTGACACCATTATTTAAGAAAATATTTGATGTAAAAAAACCCAAAGGATTATTTCCTAAAAATGCACATTATATGTCGCAAGTTGAAGATGTTGAAGAAGCTTATATTATAAATCCTATATTAAAATTTGATGAGAAATTTTTATCAAAATTTGAACGTTTACAAGACGGCAATATACAACATTATATTTTATACGGTTTAATCTTTTTAATTTTAATTTTAGCGGGAGTCGTATTTATCGGATGAGTTTTTTAATTATTTTTATAAACATAATATCATTATTAATAATGCCATTTATTATGCTCGGTATAATAAAGAAAACAAAGGCATTTTGGGCAGGAAGAAAAGGAATTGTTCTTCTTCAACCTTTATATGATTTTATTAGACTAATAAAAAAAGAACCAATATATAGTGAAACCACATCTTTTATATTTAGAATAACACCAATAGTAACAATAGCATCAGCTATATTTGCAGGTATATTCGTACCGATGGCAGGTGGGTATTCTATTATAAATATAGAATTTGGTTTTGTTATTTTTGCATATGTATTAGGTTTTGGGAAATTTTTCTCATTAATAAGTGCTATGGATACTGGCAGCAGTTTTGAAGGAATGGGAGCTTCAAGAGAAGCTTGCTTCACAACTATAGTAGAACCTGCTTTTTTCATAATCATAGCCTCAATTTGTACGTTAAGCGGAGTCTATAGTTTCCAAAGCCTTAACGTTTTTTGGCTTAATAAAGATATACTTGGACTTTGCATTGTAATTCTTGCAGTTATTGCTTTATTAATTATGATGTTAATTGAATGTTCAAGAGTTCCTGTTGATGACCCAAATACTCATTTAGAATTAACAATGATTCATGAAGTTATGGTTTTAGATAACTCAGGTTGTGATTTAGCATTATTAACTTGGGCTTCAGGCATAAAAATGGTTATGATTTCTTCATTAATATATGCATTATTAATTCCGTTTTCTTTGCCTTATTTTATATCTTATATTTTATACATAGCATTATTATCATTTATAGCAATATTAATCGGAACTATTGAATCAGGAATAGCAAGATTTAGAATGACACATATATTTGAATTCGTATTTTCAATGACAGCGGTAGCTCTGGTAATTCTTGCTCTTGTAACTATTAGAATATATGGTGGTTAATCTATGGAAAATGCATTTATAATTTTATTTGGTTTTACAATGTTATATATAGCGGCAACAAGTAGACTTGCAGCTCATATTAATGTTTTGGTTTTACAAGGAATTTTATTATTTCTAATTTGCTTTTTAGATATGAATGAATTTTCAATACTAAATTTTCTATTCATAGCGTTTGAAACTCTTCTAATAAAGTCAATTATAATTCCAAGATTTTTAGGCGGACTAATAAAAAGAACAAAAGAATATAGAGATACTGAAGCAAATATTCATCATTTTTACAGTCTTTTTATCTCAACAGTAATTTTATTTGGCGGTTTTTTAATTTCTAACTTAAACCTACCTGCAATGAAATTAATTAACCCTTTATATTTTGGGGTTTCAATTGCAGTCATTATAATAAGTTTATTCTTTATTACAATAAAACATAAAGTTATTTCAAATGTAATAGATTTTATAACAATGGAAAACGGAATATTCCTTCTATCATTATCAGTAGCAAAAGAAATGCCAATGATAGTAAATTTAGGAGTTCTTCTAGATGTATTTATTGCGGTATTTATATTAGGCTTGCTTGTAAAACATATAAATACGAAATTTGATGACTTAGAAATAGCACATTTATCTGATTTGAGGGACTGTGAATATGTTGATTAGTTTACTTTTAATTCTCCCTTTAGTTGAATGCTTATTACTTTTCTTATTTAAACAAGAAAAGTTAAATAATTTAATGCTGCAAATATATTCAATAATACACTTTTTAGTATGTTCATATTATATGTTCAACGAAAGTGAAAGGTTTACCGGGAAATACTTCAGCATAGATAATTCAAACATTATTTTCTTGTTCGTATTATCAATAATATTTCTAGCCGTTTCTATATACAATAAACCATATATGAATATGGAAGAAGTACCTGTAAAAATGAAAAGGCACTATACATATATGTTATTAATATTTGTACAGGCAATGACAGGTGTAATAATAAGCAATAACCTCGGATTATCTTGGGTATTAGTTGAAGCAACAACATTAGCAAGTGCTTATTTGATATATTTTACAAAAACTAAAACATCAATTGAAGCTGCGTGGAAATATGTTTTTATATGCTCTATCGGAATCGCTTTGGCGTTTGTTGGAATAATACTTTTGACAATTTCAACAGGCGAATTAAGCTCACTTAACTTCTATGATTTAATACTAAATGCAAATACATTTAATAAATTCTGGTTGAAACTTTCTTTTGTATTCATATTATTCGGCTTTGGAACAAAAATGGGATTAGCACCTGTTCACTTTTGGCTTCCAGATGCACATTCAGAGGCACCAGCGCCAGCTTCTGCTTTATTATCAGCAACACTATTAAACTCCGCATTTTATGTAATATTAAAAGTATTTAATATTTTAGTAATTGCAAATTGCTCAAGCTATGCAAGATTAGTAATGTATATTATGGGGTTTTTATCATTATTTGTTGCAGCTGTTTTTATATACCATATAAACAACTACAAAAGAATGCTTGCATATTCGTCTATTGAAAATATGGGAATTTTAATAATCGGTACAGCACTTGGCGGCTTAGGAATATTTGCAGCAATTATCCACTTAATAGGCCATTCTTTAATTAAGGCATCTTTTTTCCTAACATCAGGTAACATATTAAAACTATATGGCACTAAAAAGATAAAGAAAATAACAAATATAATTACTACCGATAAGAAAACAGGTTGGTTATGGATATTATGTTTACTTGGAATAACAGCTTTTCCGCCGTCTGTTTTGTTTATTTCGGAATTTCTTATAATAAAATCTATGTTTTTAAAAGAACATTATATCCTTGCACTAATTTTTGTTTTGCTTCTTACAATAATTTTATTTGGATTAGCAAAAGCAGTATTTGGAATGTGTTATGGTGAAAATCAAAAAGATAAAACTTCAAACACTATAAAACTTCCTATCACAATGTATATACCGCAGATATTATTGCTTATAACAGCATTTATTTTGGGGCTATACATTCCTTGGAATCTAACTGAACTTGTACAACTAACAATATTCGGAATGTGAGTATAATTATGAACTGGTTAATTACAGAAAACAAAAGAAGAATTAACATAAATGAAATTCCAATTTTAAATATAAATGAATTAAGAGAAGAAATAATTAATTTATCAAAACGAGTTATCGGATTTTTCGGCAAAAAAGAAAATGATAAAGTAAGATTATTTGCAGTTTTGGCAGATGATAATGAGGGTAAAATATATATTTCTTCAGCAACATTTGAAAAAGAAGAAAAAGAATATGAATCATTAACCCAGATTATACCTGCTTTTCATAAGTTTGAAAGAGAATTTTATGAAGAATTCGATATTGAACCAAAAAACCATCCTTGGCTAAAAACACTCAGAAATCATAAAAAAGAGTATAAATTTTTTGAAATGGAAGGTGATGAAGTTCATCAAGTTGCAGTTGGACCAATACATGCAGGAGTAATAGAACCGGGACATTTCAGATTTATGTGTCACGGTGAAAAAATATATGATTTGGAAATTCAACTGGGATGGCAGCATAAAGGAATTGAAGAATTAATGATAAACAGCCCATCAAATCAGCTTGCAGAATCTATATGCGGAGACAGCGTAATTGCATATAACCTTGCATATTCAAATGCAATAGAAGCCTTATCTGGTGCAGAGATAACAAATAAAGCACAATTAATAAGATTAATAGCTTTAGAAATGGAAAGATGTGCAATTCACATTGGAGATTTAGGTGCAATAGCAGGTGATATAGCATATATGATGGGGGCTTCTATTTTTGGAGCAACAAGAACATTAGTTATAAATACAATGCTTGAAATTTCAGGAAGCAGATTTGGAAGAGGATTAATAACAACAGGCGGTGTTAATTTTGACATTGACAAAACACTTTCAGAAAAAATTATTAATGTTTTGGATAAAGTTTCAATAGATGTTGAAAGAACAATAAAAACGATGTTATCGTCGCCTACAGTTGCATCAAGACTTGAAAAGACTGGAACTGTAAGTTATGAAAACGCTGTTAGTTTAGGACTTACAGGAATGGCGGCAAGAGCTTCCGGTGTTAATATAGATACTCGTTTTGACTTTCCAGATAAATGGTATAAAGACATTGATAACAGAAGCACAAAAGCGGATGGTGACGTATATTCTCGTACTCGTTTAAGATATAAAGAAATAAAACAATCAATTTATATAATTAAGAAATTTTTAAAACTATTAGAAAATTATTCTAATGAAGAATTGATAGTTAAAAGATCAAATATGTTACCGTCAAGTTTTGTTGTATCAATCACCGAAGGCTGGCGTGGAGAGGTCGTACATATTGCCATAACAGATGAGAATGGTAAATTATCAAGATATAAAATAAAAGATGCCTCTTTTAACAACTGGTTTGCATTAGCTATTGCAGTGAGAAATAACGGAATTTCCGATTTTCCTCTATGCAACAAAAGTTTTAATCTTTCATATTGCGGAAATGATTTATAAGGAATAGTTTATGTTAGATACATTAAAATTAAGAATATATCAAGGTCAACAATTCATAAAAGATATTAGAAATGCAGAAATGAGAGAACAATTCAGAGGTTTTCCAATAATAACGTCAAATGAAAATGTAGACGAAAATATTTGTCCAACAGGAGCTATTTCAAATAATCCATTAAAAATAGATATGGGTAAATGTACTTTTTGCGGAGCTTGTACAAAGGAATGTAATTCTATAAAGTTTTCTAACTATTACAAACTTGGAACTACCAATAGAGATAAATTGATTATAGAAGAAGGATTATCTCCGGAAGAATATAATAAGACAGCATTTGAAGTAGAAAAAGAAATAAAAAAAATATTTGGAAGATCATTAAAACTAAGGCAAGTATCTGCGGGCGGATGCAATGGATGCGAAATGGAATTAAATGCTTGTTCAAATGTAAATTTTGATATGGGCAGATTTGGAATAGATTTTGTTGCTTCTCCTAGACATGCAGATGGCATTGTTATAACGGGTCCAATATCTGAGAATATGGCTTATGCATTAGAAGATTGTTATAAATCAACACCAAATCCTAAAATAGTAATATTATGCGGTGCTTGTGCTATTTCAGGCGGTATTTTCCAAAATTCAACAAAACTAAATAGAGAATTTTTAGAGAAATATCATATAGACTTATATATTCCGGGATGTCCTGTTCATCCTTTAACATTTATCAATGCAATTTTAGATTTTATAAGTTAAACTATTTCTTCTCAAAAAGCGCATTAAGGAAATCTTCAGGATTAAATAATTTTAAATCTTCAAGTTTTTCCCCAACCCCAATAAGTTTTACAGGTAAATTAAACTCTTTTGCAATTGCAATAATTATTCCGCCTTTTGCACTTCCGTCCAACTTTGTGAGTGCCACAGATGTTAGATTAACAGCTTCTGAAAATAATTTTGCTTGAGAAAGTCCATTTTGTCCTGTATTAGCATCCAAAACCAACATACTTTCTTTTAAACAATTTGGAGCAAGTTTATCTATAACAGATTTTACCTTATTTAATTCTTCCATTAAATTCTTTTTATTATGCAATCTGCCTGCAGTATCAATTAAGAGAACATTATAATTTTCACTTTGAGCTTTTTTTATTGCATCATAAACAACAGCTGCTGAATCAATTCCATCTTTTCTTACTATATCAACCTTTGCTCTTTGTGCCCAGATATCAAGTTGTTCTTCTGCTGCAGCTCTGAATGTATCGCCGGCAGCTAAAAGTACCTTCTTTCCTGATAATCTGAAATTATTTGCAAGTTTTGCAATTAATGTTGTTTTACCTGCGCCATTTACACCTGTTATAAAATAAATATTTAGAGAATTATCATCAAAATTAAGATCTGAAGAACCTGCACTTTTCAAGATTGTAGAAAATTCATCTTTTAAAAATTGTTTAATTTGAGAAGGCTTTACTTTTGTTTGCTTTCTTAATTTATCAGTTATAGAAGAAGCTAAATTTACACCCAAATCAGCTTTAATTAAAAGTTCTTCCATATCATCAAGAATAAAATCATCAAATTCTTCTTCTTCTTCAATAGTTGAAACAATATTATCAACAAGATTTTGAGTTGTGTTAGATATTGTTTTCTTTAATCCTTCAAAAGAAAAATTCCAAAATGACTTAGAGCTTTCCTCATTTTTCTCTATATTTTCATTTTTAGATTCATCATTTCTTTTGAAGAAATTAAACATAATCTTACCTTATTGTTACTTTAAATTATTTTCGATAACTACTTTACCTAAAATACCGTTTACAAAAGAAGCAGAATCTTCTGTAGAATATTTTTTAGCCAATTCAACAGCTTCATCGATAATAACTTTCAATGGTGCATCTTTAACATAAACAAGTTCGCAAATAGCAATTCTTAAAATATCTTTATCCATTTTAACGAGTCTGTTAATATCCCAGCCAAATGCAAACTTTTTAATTTGTTCATCAATTTCAGTTTTATGTTCTTTAAAAGTGTTTGCAATTTTTATAATATATTGTTTTACATCTGAATTTTCTTCTAATGCAGCCATTTCAGCGATTTCTAAAGCCAACATAGCATTTTCAGCAACATTAAGAATTTCATCCAATCTGCCTTGAATATCTGACGTCATAGGTATTGGAACAGGAATATCAGAGACTTCAATTGGACGTTCTAAATTAGTAGGATGATTTGCTTCATATTCACTAATAAATTCTTTCATTTCTAATATTGAATTAGTAGCTGATTTAAGTTCATCAACAGAATTATTAGTAAGAGTTCTTACTGATTTTAAAACTATATCTTGAAAATCACATTTTTCTAAGTTTTTAACAGTATCTAATTGTGAAAATAATATTAGAGCCAATTCTCTAGCCGCACGTCTTGCTTGCATATGAAATTCCTTTATTTTTATATTTTATGATTTAATTAACCCATAAAAATAAATAAAAGTATATAATAAATTCAAAAATTTAAAATAAAATCTCTTGACTTTTACTTATGCTCTTAATAATATATAAGAGTTGAAAGCCATATTGGGGCGTCGCCAAGTGGTAAGGCACCTGGTTTTGGTCCAGGCATCTCGGAGGTTCGAATCCTTCCGCCCCAGATTTAAAATAAAAAGCCTTTTGATAATTTTCAAAGGGCTTTTTTATATTAATTACTATTTTTTATAAAGCTCCATTCTTGAATAAGTTTTTCTAATGTATATTTTGCATTAGCTGTACTTGTTGAAGGCCTTTTATAACAATTATACTTATCAAATAAATCAGGAAAATATTTTTTAAATGCTGAATATGCTTTATTTCCGTTAAGACATCTGTAACAGGTAATGAACTTGATAATTTGATTATTTGTAATGCAGGAAATGATGATATAAGTGATTTAGGTGGCGATGATACATATATCTATAATGTAGGTGATGGTTGTTATTATATAAGAGACTATGGCGGAAATAATGATACCATCCAATTTGAAGCCGGTACTACTTTTTCTAATATTCAATTTGCTCACAATCAAGATAATTCAAATAATCTAGAAATATCTTTCAACGGAATTGAATACTGAATAACACTAGAAGATTACTTTGATGAAAATCAGAACAAAAAAATTGAAAACATTACTTTCTCTGATGGTACAACTATTTCTGATATATCTTCATATCTTAACCCGACTCCTGATAAATATGAAGATGAAGAAGAACTTGTTCTTCATCTTTCTCAAACTAATGAACAAAACTATGATATCAATCTGTTAATTCCCCAAATGAACTCTTACGGTGTTGATAATGATGTTGTATTAACAGATATACAAAACTAAAACAATAAAGATATCCTTCTTTCGATTGTGTCTTAGGTTAATTATAGAAGAGGCTTTTTTCCTCTTCTTATATATGGAAATTATGAAAAAATTATTTATTGCTTTATTATTTATATTTATTTAATAAGATAACTTATATCGGCAACGAAATAATTTATTTTAATAATATTTATCAGAATGCAAGTTCATTTTGTTTAAACTATAACCTCTGCGATTTTGGTATTTGAGGTGATAATCTTAAAATCGTAAATGAACTCTAAGCTAGAGCATTAACAGAGTATAAACAAGTTATTTGGGAAGGGCTATTATGTTATTTCATTATTAAATTATTTTGACTTGTAACTCCTTTATTTACTCATTTGAAGTATATGAAAGGTAAACCAATTTATAGAATATGTGTCAAAAATATACAGAAAAATTATTGAATTGGATGATATATATTCAAACAGAGTTAGTCGCATTTTGGCTTGCTATCATGGAATTCAAACTTTTGATAAAAAAACGAATTACTTCCGGAAAGTGAATTTGAAAAAATAAAGGCAAAAACTAATGAATCACTATAAAACATAGTAAAAGTCATTAGTGATGTTGTAGAAAAAATTCTAATTAACTTTTTTTTCTAATATATTTTCTGCAATAATTAAATCTGATGGATATGTTATTTTTATATTTTTTTCATCACCTTTAACTATGAATATTTTATCCAACTTGTACCTTAAAACAAGCCCACAATCATCAGTTGCTGTATAATTTGGATCATTATTTGCAAGTTCATGCGCTTGCTTTATTGTTGCCAAGTTAAAACATTGTGGGGTTTGACATCGCATTAGACTTTTTCTGTTAGGAATACTTTTTATAAAATTATTTTCATCTACTTCTAATATAGTATCAGATGATTCTATTGCAACATTAACTGCATTATATTTATCCAAGGCTAATATACAATCATCAATTATTTGTTTAGAAACAAATGGCCGGACTGCATCATGAATTAAAACTTTCGCATCTGCATCATTAATTGAACTAACACCAATATAAGAACTTTTCTGTCTTGTGCTACCACCCGGTAAAAGCTTTTTCACTTTTTTATAATCATTTTTTTCTATTATTTCTTTTGTTAAATCTATAAAATTAGGATTTGAAACAACAATTATATTGTCAATATTTGGATGATTCTCAAATATTTCAATTGAGTATTCCAGAATAGTTTTATTCTTTAACTTATAAAATTGTTTAGGAATATCTAAACCAATTCTAGAACCGGTTCCTGATGCCAAAATTATTGCATAATATTTCATTTTATTTTAAATCTCAAAATTTACTTATATTTAAATAATATTACAATATGCTCCATTCTGCAAAAGCTTAAATATTTTACCTTTCACAAAATATTTTTTCTGCATCTGCGTATTTTCGATTTTTTGGATATATTCTAAAACATTTTTCATTTATATAATATAATGTTTTATAATTGTACAGTTCTTTATTTCGTAAATTTTCTTTGCTTTCAATTAGTTCATCTTCTGTCAAAATATAGACATATTCGTTGTCATTTTTATGAAAGCTAAAACTAGGATTTTTTTGTATAATAAAATATCCTTTATCGAGATATATGAGATAATAATTTGGTTTTAATAAATACGAATCTTTGTAAAAAATACCGGAATTATCGCCTTTTGAAAAAGAAACTAATCCTTTATCCGATGCATAAGTAAAGCTTATGTTTTTTCTTGGAGTTACTATTTCTTTTCCGTTTTTATCAATAACTCCATATAATAAATTATTGACAGCTGAACATTTGTCTGAACAATCACCATACAGTTCATAAAATTCTTCATTATGTCCTTCATATTGTAAAATTTTTATTACTTTTCTACTATTCCTCTTTAAAACTTTATACATATCATTCGTATTGTCAACTTTACTTAGTTTACTAGTAATATCTTTTAAAAGTTTCTTATATTCAATATCGTCTATAAATTTATTAGAATATTTTTTCTTACATTTTTCATAACAATTTATATTTTCTTTTTTAATAAGAAAGTAATTTTCATTAGAAAGCGATTTAGATATTTCTGAGTATCCTTGTTTAGATATTAGATTTCCGTTTGAATCAATTAAGTATTTATTATTTATAGAAGGTAACTCATCATCTTCTTTAATAGTTTTAACAAAGTATCCATCAGATAATTTGTCTATATCCTCAACTTCTGAAAGAGGAAACTCAATCTTACCATTTATGCTAGCAATGCCTTTCTTTGTACCTTTTATTAATTTGAAATATGTACTTAGTACATGTGAATCAGATATAATATTATCATATTCAATTGGAATAATTATATCGTTGTATATGCTTTTTACACCATATTTGTTATTTTTCTTTACTATAAAAATATTAATATTTGCATTTTCGTGATAAATTTGGTCATATACAATAGGGATAATAACTTTACCCTCATAATTTAAAACTCCGTATTTTTTGTCTTTACTAACAATATAAGCAAAGCGACCATTCTTTGAATAATCTTGAACTTGGGAAATGCTGTCATATATGGGTTTAGTTATTTCATTACCTTCAAAGGTTACTATTCCAAGTTTTTTATCTGAGTTTTCAGTAAGAATACCATATATACGATCACAATAAAATTTATATTGATTTGATTTGTATATAATATTGTTTTTATAATCAATTATTTGATCTGCTTTGTCATTTTTTGCATAAAAGAAAAGTTTGTGATATGTATAATCAAGAGCACATTGTTCTAAATAATCATATTCAAAAGGTACTAACATTTTTTTATTTTTTATATCAAAAACACCGTATTTTCCTTGTTCATTTTTTTCAATTGATAGCGGAAAATCTACGCTTGTAACATAAGGTGTATAAATCAAAGGTACATCTGAATATTTTACTTTTAGCTCATCAGAAAGAATCGAATAATTTTGTCTAGTTGGATAATCTTTTTTTACGGCATATACTACACACGAATGTAATAGTATAATTGAAACAATACTAAATAAAAATATCAATATCCTTTTATTTTTCAATTCTATGTTCCCTATTTTTGATTATTATATTATATCGAGTATAATGTAGATATGCAAATATATATTGTGATAATAGCTTTATTATTCATACAGAGTTTATATGTATGCTCTATAGCTCAAGATTCTAATGCAATTTTTTTAAAGCTTGATGATGAATCAATTGAAGCAGTCAATAATGATATAGTAAAAAAAGGCAGCATAGAATATAACCAAATAGACTTAAAAAAAGCACCTTCCAAAAGAAACTATGACAAATTGTTATATCAAGATGTTAATAGACCACTTCCACAAAAAAAGTCTATTTCAAAATCATTAGAAAAAGATATAAGTAAAAATACTATTTTAGGTACAACATATAAAACAACATCCTCTTCAGGAAATTTAAGTGATTCGTTATCCTTATATTCAAAATATCAGAAAGATAGATTTTCTTTTACCTCATCATATAGTCAAAATGATCTGGACATAAGAGGAAAAAAACGACCAGGCTCTGTTTCTTTTGCTCCAGAACTAAAAATAAGCGAGCACATGTCATTAAAAAACATATTTACAAACAATATGACAGATAAACAGCATAAAAATGAGGTCGTTATTTCATTGAAACCATTTAGAGATGACCGTATAAATCTAAACTTAGGTGCAGGACAGACATATACTTATCAAAATCAACCAACAAAATCACATCTCAATTTTTCAACAAATCTTAGGTTTTAAGATGAATGAGTATATCTTAATTATTATACGTGTGAAAATTTGTCTGTTCTTGTTTGTGGTATTTAGTAGAACATTATGCTGTCGTTATTTAGATGTTCAATAAATGTTAAGCAAAAAGATTGATAATCATAATATAAATGAACTAAGTTTAGTATTCTGTTCTTGATATTTAATTTAATAAATAAAAAAACTTAATTCCATTGGAAAACAAAGTTTTGATGATAGAAAAACAGAAAATGTTATATTAATGCTTGATGAACCTGCAATTTTATTTTTTGAAGGTGGACAATTTGAAATACTATATTGGGAAGAAAGTTATGCACAAATTACTTTAAATACACTTATAAAAATATAATTTCATATAATGGGAAAGATGAATGGCTTGATGTAAGTGAATATTATTCAAAAAATATTATTGGACAAAAGTTAAAAAAGATTATTGTTGAAAAAACTGATAGACCATCAATCTCATTTTATCGTCCTAAAGTGGATGGAAAAGACTATGCCTATGACGAAATTATCTTAGAATTTCAAAATGGAGCAAAATTGAGATTAGGTGTTTGTTGTGCAGATTATATTGGAATATATGAAATATAATTTGTCAAAGACTAAAACTAATTGTTAATAGACATAAACGCGAGATTTTGACATAAAAAAAGAGACACTAGTCGGTCTCTTACTTTTAAATTTGGAGACGGAGAGATTCGAACTCTCGTCCGGAATGGGATATAAACCTGCGTCTACGAGTGTAGGTCTGTTAATCTCGATAAATTACGGCACGATCCTTTCCTTTTATTTATCAGAGCAGTTTAGACTGATACGCAGTTTGAAAGTTTGTCTTAATTCGGCTACTTTCATTACCGAACTGCATCTTGCATGTTTTCGCTATGCCAAACGGCAAGATGGTCTGACACAACGGCTGAACTGCGCTTACGCAGCTAGAGCTCTTACTCTAGAAAAATCAGCTTTTACTACGTTATTTGTAGCGTTTATTTTAATTTGCTCGTTGATAACTCAGAACAGCGCTGAGACCCGCAGCCTGATTACACCAATCCACCCGTCAAATCCAAAACGTCCCCATATTTAATTGTCAAAGTACTTTTTAATTTTACTTGATTTTATGCTCTTTTTCAACTAATCTGATTATATTAAATTCATTAATCTCAATTTGTTTATCTTATCTTCTTTATCTGAACAGCCTAATGTTTCATCTAACAGACTCGATTCTAATAAATTGTTGAAATAAGCTCCTAAACTGAATTTTGAATTACTTTTTATCATTGCAGCAAAGAATTTTCTTATTATTTCATTTGAAAGTTTATTTGCCTCTTCTTTAATTGTTTCATCACTGTCAGATTTACTAAAATTAATTGCAAAGTTTCCATCTAAGATTGAATATAAAACTTCGCCAAATTGTGTATTTTCATTTCTTTTTTTATCGTTAATATCTACAAAATTTATATGATTCTTTTCTTTATCAAACATAAAATTATATGGATTCCCACAATCAAATTCATATCCTTGTTGTGTAACATATGCTATATCTTTAATACATTTATTAAAAGTTTCTTGTGGTGCATTTGCCAAAGTTTTTAATGTATAAATATGTGTTTTTACATTTATATCTGAAATATCATCGGAATAAGACAATGGAACACCAATTGACTCACCTGTTTGTCTTTTTAAAACATAATAAATATAAGAATATCTACTCCCTCCAGGTATTTCAACTCTAGCTATTGTTTGTCCTACATTTAATTCCGGTGAAAAATCTTCAACTCTCACCAATTTTGGGGCTTCGTTTGGTATTGCTATAAAATTTCCTCTATTATATTTTTTTAGGACCCAATTATCTGTACCTGGAATACCAAATGTAATCCCTTCAAAACCTGAACCTAAAATTTGTCCTGTTTTTTTCATCAATTTCTCTAATTTTATCTAAAAAACCGGTTTCTGATGACCATTTTTCGAGTTCTGTATATGATTGCTTATCAACATCATTTCTTTTACCATTAAAACTACAAGTTTTTACGAATGTGTCCTGTGGTATTGAATACTTACAGCCAATATTTTTTTTATTAGCATTCACATTTATTGAATATAAACCTGATATTGAATTGATTTTCATAAATTAGCCCTTATCTTTATTAACTATAAAATATATAAAATTTGCTAAAAAATTTTAAAGTTAGAACTTTTGTAAACAATACTTGAGGATTAGTTCTCTAGGGTTATATTTTAGCTAAGTTTATGCTATAAATAGAATTAATAAGAAAATCGGAGGTTTTTATGACAGTAGGATCATTTGTATTTATGTTGCATTCACATCTTCCGTACTACAGAATGGCTGGTATGTGGCCGTTTGGTGAAGAAAATTTGTACGAATGTATGTCTGAAACATATGTTCCACTCTTAAATGCAATATCAGAATTATATGAAGAAGAAGGTATTAAAGCTAAATTAACAGTCGGAATAACTCCGATTTTAGCAGAACAGCTAAATGATGAACATTTAAAAGAAGGTTTTGTAAAATATCTTGATTCAAGAATTGAAGCTGTTTCAAAAGATTTGGACAGATATCCTGACCCTAAAGTAGAACATTCACAACATTTAAAATATTTAGCTAAATATTATTTTGATTGGTTTAATCATATTAAAGATTCGTTTGTTAATAAATACAATAAGGATTTAATTTCAGCATTTAGAAAATATCAAGATTTAGGTTGTATTGAAATTACAACATCAGGTGCAACACACGGATTTTCACCATTATTAGCAACTGATTCAAACTTAAATGCACAGTTTAAAGTAGGTTCAGATACAACAAAAAGATTATTCGGTAAAAAGGCAAAAGGTGCTTGGCTTCCTGAATGTGCATATAGACAAGGTTATGAATTTGTAGGAAAAGATGGTCAAAAGAAATGGAGACCTGCTATAGAAGTAACTCTACAGAATAATGATATAGAATATTTCTTTACTGAATCTCACGTAATTGAAGGTGGTAACTCTGTTGGAAACAGAAGAGTTGTCGGTATTTATGGAAATATCGAGTATATTCCACTTCCACAAAGAGAAGCAACCGGATACGACACTTTTTCAGCATATTGGTTGCCAGATGCACAAGTTGCTGTAATGGGTAGAAATGACAGAGCAGGCTTCCAAGTATGGTCTGCCGCAGATGGATATCCCGGCGATGGTGTTTACAGAGAATTCCATAAAAAAGATGATAAATCAGGGATGAATTACTGGAGAATAACATCTTCAAATACTGATTTAGGTGATAAAATGCTATATGATCCCGTATTAGCTATGAATCAAGTTAATTCTAATTCTGACCACTATACTACTCTATTATTCCATCTTTTAAATGACCATAAGAAAGCGACAGGAAAAGAAGGTCTTTTAATGGTATCATTTGATACTGAATTATATGGTCACTGGTGGTTTGAAGGTGTTGAATTCATAAAACAAGTTATCAGAAAGCTAAATAATTTTGTACCTGAAATTGAAAGATGTACTGCAGGTGAGTATTTAGAAAAGCATCCACCTGTTGATACTATTCAAATTCCTGAATCATCTTGGGGACAAGGCGGTCATTTCTATGTTTGGTTAAATCACCTAACAGAATGGATGTGGCCTATAATTCACGCTTGTGAAAAGAGAATAATTGATATTGTCTCAAAATATGAAAAAATACCTGAGGACAAGTTATTACATAGAGCATTAAATCAATTGGCAAGAGAAAACTTACTATTGCAAAGTTCAGATTGGCCTTTTCTTATAACAACGTGGCAAGCAAAAGACTATGCAACAGATAGATTCAATGAACATGTTGAAAGATTTACTTTAATTGCTGATATGATTGAATCAGGCAACATTAACGAGGCAGAATTAAAGAAAATAGAATCAATAGATAATTGCTTCCCCGTGATTGACTATAGAGTCTATCTTCCTATAGAAGAAGGTGTAATTCCTCAACAAGAGGCAAAATTAGCGCCACTGTATAAATAATAAAGAATGTTAGAAAAAAAAGAAGCCGATTAGGCTTCTTTTTTTTTAATGATTCCTTTATATCTATAATTATTTTGAGAAAATTTATAAATTTGTAATCTGATTTTTTTGTATCTTTAATTTCCGCAAAAGAACTTTCTGTGTCTGCTCCCAGAATAGCTGCGTTGGCTATATCAGCTAAAACATCTTATCTTGTGCAGATTTAATCACAGCTCCTGCTCCAAAAATAGCTGCTTTTGTAACATTACCAACAATTGAATTTAATGATAAATTTTCTATCTTCAAATATCCTCCATCTCTTATATTTTATATAAAATTTTTTCACTATAGAGATTGATTAATTTTTATATAATATAAAGAAATGTTAAGGATTTAAAATAACTCCTTGAACTTCTTTTTGAAGGTTTAATGAATCTTGAATACTATTTTTTAATTCAGCAGCAGTATTTGCATTATAAAACTTACCGGAAGTAACAAGTGCTACACATTTAAGTTGATTGTTTGAATCCTTATCACCAACAGCTAATGCTATTACATCTATTCTTATATCATCTCTGTATTTAATTAATTCAATAATAAAATCACAAGGACTTTCATCACAATTTTCGCCGCCATCACTAATCAATATAATCCTTTTTTTTGATGTTGTATCACTAAAGTCAGAAAAGACAGCTTGTTTTAAAGAATAGGTTATAGGTGTCCAACCTACAGCGTTAATTGAATTTAATCTGGAATAGATATTGTATGCATTATTAGATTGTATTGGTGATACTAACTGTGAAGCAGTGCAGCTCTGTCGAGGAGTAAAACCTGTTCTATGTCCATAAACTCTTAAACCAACTTCTACATTTTGCGGAATTTGTTGTAAGGTCTCTTTCATTGTAGACAATGCGATATCCAATTTTGTTCTATGACCTAATCGTTCATTCATACTATTTGAAAAATCTACAATAAAAAGAATTTTCTCTCTCAATGAACTATTTTTTAAATTAGATTGTGGTAAGTTATAATTTTCAGGTGTAGAATAGGTAAAATTTGGTTCAGCATACGAAATAAGTCCAAATAAAAATAAAATTATTATAAAAAATTGTTTCTTCATATTTCACTCGCACTTTTTTTTATAGTATCAAAAATGAGAAATTAAGTCATTATACGAATGTTTATAAATTGCTTTAATCATCGAATTCAAGAACAAAATTCTTATATTTTATACCAGTCTGTTTAATAGATGGAGGGGCTACTTTAATTGGATCCTGTTTTAGATATAGTTTTGTTTTTGAATTAAAAGCTTGTTTAAATTTTAATTTAAAGTCTTCCGCTGTATTTACTTTATAATAATCACCTTTCCCATATTTAGCAATACAATTAAGTTGCGAATATGCGTTATCATCTACTGTAATGCCAATCACGTCAATTCTAAAATCATCTCTTAATTGCATTAATCTTCTAATAAAGAGGCAAGGATCATCACCACAATTTTCACCTCCATCAGTAATTAAGATAATATGCTTAAACTTTGCTGATGTGGAAAAATCATTTTGAACAGCTTGCCGTAAAGAGTATCCTATTGGTGTTACACCTTGGGGATTAAGTTGACTTAACTTGTCAGAAATATTTTCTGTATTATACCTTGCAATAGGCATTACTAAAGATGAAGCGGTACACAAATTTTCTTTTTTCCAAGAATACCCACTCCCGCTTCGTTCAATAATAGGTTTGTCCGTAATACCAAAAATACGTAAACCAATCTTTTTGCTTGGACCAACTTCTTTGAGAATAGACCTTAGTGCATCGATTGCTAAGTAAGCTTTAGGTGAAAATCCTAATTTTTGATTCATACTATTTGAAAAGTCAACTATAAAGAGAACTTCTTCATCATTATTGAAAGATTGCATTTTATATTCATTATTCTGGTTATATTCATCATAAGTATATTTACCTTTAAAAGCTTCATAAGAATATGCTTTTAGAAAGCTTGATACTAAAATTAGAGCTATTGTTATTAACTTTTTCATATATAGTATGAGTTTATCAAATATTTTAATATAAGTCACTATTCATAAGTTTGTATAACATAATTTTTATATATTATATCTTTTCTTTTTTGTTTATTTAATTCGGAGTTTGATAATTCATTAAAATCAAGAGTTAAAAATTTATTGAAGGCAGTTCTAAATTCAGAAGGATTTTTAATATTAATTATATTGCCATATGTAGAATCGGTAATACATTTTAATTGTTTAAAATCTTCAGAATTTACACCAATTGCAATTATGTCAATTTTTATATCATTTCTATTATTCATAATATCTCTGATATATTTACAAGGATTACCATTGCAACTTTCAGCTCCATCAGTAATTAATATAATATGTTTTAAAGAGCTTTTACTCCTAAAATCATAATTTATTGCCATATCAAGAGTAAAGGTTAAAGGTGTTGTACCTAGTGGAAAAATAGAATCCAAACTATTTTTTATATAGTCAATATTATTACTTCCTATAGGAACAACTAACTTTGTTGCTTTGCAAAATTCAGAAGGATTTGTAAATAAAGATAAAATAGTAGAATCCATAGTTATTCCTATAGTTCGTAATCCTATTTTTTTTGATGCAGGTATTGAATTCAATACATTCTTTGCTTCATCAACTGCGGTTATATATTTGGGCGTCCCTTTAAAATCATCTAGCATACTTACTGACGCATCAAATATTATAAGAATTTCTTCGTTAGAGTAGCTATATAATTGTATTGTAAAAAGAAAATACAAAATAAGAAAACATTTTAATAATTTTTTCATGGGAATATTTTATCAAAAATCAAATAATAAAACAAAAAGAAGAACTATCATTAAAATAGTTCTTCTTTTTATCGAAATATATTTTTAACAACCTATGCCCAACATCTTCTTATACCAACTAAATGTCTCAATATCACAGCCATTGAAAGTAGCTTTTAATGACTGCATTTTTAAATATTTTTCAAATTCTTCAGTAAATTTCGAAGTGATTTTGTTTGTTGTTTGTGAAATTGGTGTTGCAGTAGTTGACATAGGGCGCCTCCTTTTAAATCTAGCATTATATATACATGACATATTAATCCTTTTTCATTATTTATTTTAGCATTTTTTTCAATGAAATTCATGCTAATCATCTTACTAATTTTAAAAAGTCAATATACTATTGAGTTCTACCTGTAAAAAATAATTAATTAAATTGTTTTTATAATGTTAGGATTATATATAATCAGGGTTTATTGATAACCATTGATATGATTGTTTTTCGGAAGTATCAGGTTTTTCGATTACAAATGTACCTCCAAATCTTCCTCTTCCAAAAGTAACAAATCCTTGCTGTTCTAATGATATAAGAGCCTTTCTAATTGTGTTAGTACTTACATCATATTTTTTAGATAAATCTTTTATACTTGGCAATTTATCACTAGCTTTATAATCTTTATTAATTAGATTAATTATTTTATTTTCGATCTTTTGATAACTATAGAATGCAGCGTCTTCTGCTTTTACAAATATTGATTTCTCTTTTAAGGGTTCAAATGCAGGAGATATTGGATTCTGAGCTAAAATAGTGCCATATCTTCCTCTTCGAGAAATAAGAATTGACTCTCTGTTGAGTTGCTTTATACAATCGTGTACTGTTTTAACACTTACTTTAAGTTTATCTGCCAATTCTTCTTGAGAAGGTATTTTTTCACCTATGCTATAATGTTTTGCAAGATATAATTTTAAATCATTAGTAATTTTATAGACCAAGGTATCCGCAGAAAGATTGTCTAGTTGCTTTATATCGTTGGTTGATATTGTTGGAATTTCTTTTAAATACCAGTTTGAATCGTTACCTCTCATTTGCATAGATTCTAATATGCCAATTGAACATAAATATTCATAAGCAAGTCTTGTTGTATTTTGTGAAATCCCTAAAAATTCTGACATTTTTCTTGTCGATGGTATAGGTTTACCAATTTTATATTCTTTTTGTATAATAGCTTTTTTTATTGCTAAAATTGTTTTTTCTCTTTTTGATGTTGATTTCACATTATCTTGAATAGGATTTGAAAAATTAGAAATCATAGTGCCTAGCTTTTGTTTTGACTTTAAATAACCTTCATCCTCAACATATCTAATTGCATTTTGTACTGTACCAACACTTACGCCTAAATACTCAGAAATTTCTTTTTTTTGGGGTAATATGTCGTTTTCTTTAATTTGATTTTTAGATATAGCAGATAAAATCCAGTTAATAATCCATTTTTTTATTATTGAATCTTTTGACTCAAATGTTGAACTAAAATTAGGAATTTCTGTTGGAAGTTCATCTATACTTATTCTTCTCTGCTCTTGAATTTTATTAGACATAATTACTCCAAATTTTTTATTTATTATAAGTTACTTTAATCAATTTTTTGCTATTTTTATATTTAATTTTAATAATTCGTAACCTTAAATAAATAATCGGTTTATACTATTCCTTCTTTTAAAGCTTTAACTGCAGCTTGAGTTCTATCATCAACTACAAGTTTTTGTATAATATTACAAACATGCGCCTTCGCAGTATGTTCACTAATACAAAGTTCTTTCGCTATATCATTATTTGATTTTCCATCAACAACTAGCTTTAAAACCTCATATTCTCTTTGTGTAAGGTTTGCATGTGTATTTTTAAACATTGCACGATTAGTTTGTTTGGGTGGTACTATAATATCATGCTTGTTTCTTAGTATTGGTACTATTTTAGGATCAAGCCACATAGCGCCTTCATAAACACTTTTAACAATATATAGAAGCATTTCAGTATTTATGTCTTTGATAATATATGCATATGCCCCTAGTGATAATGATTTTATAATTTCATCCTCATCAATATGTGATGATAATACTATAATTTTTGAATTTATTTCTTTATCTTCAATTTCTTTTATTACTCTTGTTCCTTTCATATCAGGCAAGCCTAAATCTAGCAAAACGATGTCAGGCAAGAGTTTTGAGGCTTTATCTATTGCCTCTTTGCCACTTGAAGACTCACCTATTACAGTATAGCCCTCGGCTTCATCAAATAATGTTCTAATTCCCACTCTTATTAGTTTATGGTCTTCAACTAACATAATATTAATGTTTTCAGCTTTCATTTTTCCCTCCATAAACATATTATTTGCATATTTTGTATTCTTTATCCCTCTTCCAAAATATTTGTAGACATTTTTTTTTATTTAAAAAAAAATATTAAAATTTTAATAAAAAAAAAATTAAAATAAAAAAATTTTTATTTGCAAATAATATCGACAAGATACATAACGATAAAATTATACTGCTTATATCGCGTAGTTATATATCGATAACGTGTGCTTAAAAGTTTAAATTATATTAAAATAAAATTATGGATATGTTTAAGAAAATAGAATTTAGATTTACTGATGATAATTCAGTAGGCTTATACAGTAAAAATGTAAATGATATTTTTCATTCACAAACAGGTGCCTTTAAAGAAGCATTTGATAAATTTTATTTACCGACATTAGTTTTATTAAAGGAAAACAACTCGAAAATTAATTTGTTGGATATTTGTTATGGAATTGGTTACAATACAAAAACTTTTTTAGATCAAACAAAAAATTTATCAATTCAAATAGATGCATTGGAATATGATAAGGAATTTGTATTACTTTCTCCTTTAATTGAGGATAATATTAATAATGATTTATTAAAGATTAAAATTATTCTTCAAATAATAAAAAATAAAGAAGATATTTTAACTTATAAAAGCCTGATAAATTATTTAGAAAATTCAGATTATATTCAATTTTTATCGCCTCATATAATAGAATTTATTAAAAAATTGATAAATATCCCTAATAAAAACATTTGTTCATCGGAAATAAATGAGTTCTTACATAATATATATTATAATTATATATCGGATAATAATAACAGCGGGCAAGAAGTTAATAATGACAAGGAATTTAAAATTAATTACTATTATGGTGATGCAAGAAAAACTATTAATACTACAAATAATCTATATGATATTGTTTTTTTAGACGCTTTTTCATCTCAAAAAGATCCTACTCTTTGGACAATTGACTTTTTGTCACTTATAAAAAACAAAATGAAAGATAATTCAATTTTAATTTCTTACTCGAAATCTACACCTTTTAGAAGTGCATTAATAGAACTCGGTTTTTTCGTTGGAAAAACTTTTATTGATAATATAGATATGGGAACAATTGCATCAAAAAATAAAAATCTCATTATAAATCCTCTTTCAGATTATGACTTTCAATTAATCAATACAAGAAGTGGAATAACATATAAAGACCCCCTTTTATCTTTCGATTCTTCTACTATTCTGTTAAATAGAGATTTAGAATCAAAAACATCAAATCGTATTTCAAGAACTCAATTTTTAAAGTTATACAATAAATAATAGCACAATGTTTATCGGTATATATTTTATCGATACATATAATCTAGAAAAAATATTTTATCGCTATGTATCTATTAGCAACATAATGTGAAGATAGATAAAAAAATTTTTTTTAAATAAAATATGTAATAAAATTTTTTTAGAGGTAAAAATTATGAAATTTGATTTAATAATTGTAGGTGGTGGTACTTCCGGTGTTGCTTGTGCATACATTGCCGCTAAAAAGGGTGTACATACACTTTTAGTAGAAAAAACAGATGTATTAGGCGGCGCAATAACTCAGGGCTTAGTCGTTCCTTCTATGAAAGTTGATACCAACGGTATTAACTGCGAATTTTTTACGGATTTAAAAGCTTTTGCAGCCAAATATAATGCGAATTACACCTATATTGATTCAAATGATGCCTGGTTTAATCCGGAAATATTGAAGATTGTACTGGATGATATGCTATCTTCTGTTAATTGTAATATTCTTTACTCGACTCAAGTTCAAAATATAACAAAGGAGAGTAGTTATAATGTTACTTTATTGCATAAAATGTTATCAATATATGTCGAGTCGGATTATATTGTAGACGCAACTTCAAATGCAGAGATTTTTAAAATTTTAAAATTAGATTTACAAAATGAAAGTGAAAACCAACAAGCAGCTACTCTTAGATTTATATTGTCAAATATTGATTTGAAAGTATTTTCAAAGTGGATTATAGAACTTGATAAAGATACAAATGTTACAACAGTTGATAATACAGGAGGGGAAATACATCTTTCTACAGCCTATACATGGGATGAAAACAGAAAGTGGGCTTTAGAACCGATATTTAAGGAAGCCGTCAAGAATGGTGACCTAACTATCAATGATACTGCATATTTCCAGGTTTTTTCTATCAAATCAATGTCTAATTCTCTTGCGTTTAATTGTCCTAGGATTATATTGGAAAATTATGAAAATCTCTTAGATCCGTTTGTATATTCAAGAGCCTTAAAACAAGGCAGAGAAAGGATTTATAGAATTTATAATTTCTGTAAAAAATATTTCCCGGGTTTTGAAAATTGTTTTATAGCACATATTTCAGACACACTTGGAGTTAGAGAGTCTTATAGAATTAAAGGTAAATATACTCTAAAAAAAGAAGATATTATAAGTAATAAACAATTTGATAATATAGCATTTACCTGTAATTACCCTATTGACATACATTCCAACTCAAAAACTAACGATAAACTTGAATACACAAATCATACCTATAGTGTTCCTATTGAGACTTTAATTTCTGAGAAAGATGAAAATGTTTACGCTATTGGTCGTATAATCAGTGCGGATTTTGAGGCACAAGCTGCTGTAAGAACACAATTAAGTTGCTTTTCTATGGGTGAAGCAGCAGCAAAAGACATAGCAAAAAGAGTCAAATAAAAAGAGAACTCTTAACGGAGTTCTCTTTTTTATTACACAACTATTATTAATCTAAATAAAACGAAGTAACTACTTTATGAGAATCTTCCGCATGTTGAATTGCTTTATGCAAAGTATTTGATGTATGAGAGAGAAAACAAATTAGCTGTTGGCATTCATCAATAATTTCTCGGTTACAAATTCTACTTGCATCTGCTAAAGTCATCATTGATCTATCTGGATGTTCTATAATATTGGGAACGCCAATTAGCTGATCCTGAACATCTGAAGGTTGTTGACCGATTGTTTGAGGTAAAATCACTCTCAATTTATCAGGGTTAGCTTTCATTGCGCCTCTTATAGCAGCAGCATTTGTACCACTTGACCCACCACTTGTTATAACTGTATTACCTTGAATAACTAATGCATATGCTAAAATTTCAATAATTTGCTGATGTGTAATTGGAAGATTTCTACTTCCAATAATAGCAACTTTTTTTGCAGACTGTTGTATTGTTGCTAATTCCATTGCTAGTGCATCTAACGTATGAGCATCACTTGCTTCCACCTTATCTAAATCATCAAGCGGAACCATTATCTGCTGTTCATTCTTATTCTCTTCTGACATATATTTTCCTATTTGTCTATATAAATTTATATATTTGTATAGAAATATAATACCACATTTTTCAAAAAATAAAAGATATCTTTACAATATTAAGGTTTTCAACTTTATATAATATAAGAATTGTTTAATATAAATTTTTTATTTTATAATGTACTTTGGGTAGAGATTTTTAAACAAAAATTATGACAGATTTATTAGCGGGATTAAATAGAGAACAACAAGAAGCCGTACTTCAAGACAAAGGAACAATTCTTGTTCTTGCAGGTGCAGGTTGCGGAAAAACAAAAGTTTTAACAACAAGAATTGCAAATTTAGTTAACTCAGGTGTTTCACCATACGAAATTTTGGCCGTAACTTTTACGAACAAAGCGGCAAAAGAAATGGTAGAAAGACTTTCTAAAATGATTGGAGAAGAAAAAGCCAAAAAGATGTGGATTGGCACTTTTCACTCTATTTCAGGAAGAATTTTAAGAACTGATATTGCTGAATATAAAGATGAAAACGGCAAATCATACGATAATAAATTTGTTATTTATGATGATACTGATTCTAATTCCATTCTAAAAACAGCAATAAAAAATTGCAGTTTAGATGAAAAAATCTATCAGCCTAAATTGTTGAAAACAATCATTTCAAATGCAAAAAACAAAATGTATGACGCATATACTTATGCTACAAAAGCAAGAGATTACAGAACTGAAAAATATGCACAAATATTTATGGAATACCAAAAGCAACTTCAAGCAAATAATGCACTTGATTTTGATGACATGCTTGTTCTTGCTGTTAAGCTGCTTGAACAATCTCAAGTAGTAAGAGAAAAATATTTCAACAGGTTTAAACATATTTTAGTTGACGAGTTTCAAGATACAAACTTATGTCAATATAAGTTAATTAAATCTATTTATACTAATGACAAAGAAGAAGAAGATATTCCGGAAGAAAAAAGTCTTTGCGTTGTAGGCGATGTCGACCAATCTATATATAGCTGGCGTGGAGCTGACTATAGAATAATTTTAAATCTTCAATCAACTTTTAGAAAAACACATTTAATTAAATTAGAACAGAATTATCGTTCGGCTGAAACAATTTTAGAAGCAGCTAATGCTGTAATTTGCAATAATAAACAACGTATTAGCAAAAATTTATATTCTAATTTAGGGAAAGGCCATAATCTAAGCTTGTATCAAGCTAATGATGAAGCAGATGAAGCACTTCACCTTGTTAGAGAAGTCAGACGTTTATCTTTGACTGAATCACTTTCTGATATGGCTGTTTTATATAGAACAAACTCACAATCAAGAGCTATTGAAGAAGCTTGTATGGCAAATAACATACCATATAAAGTTGTTGGCGGTTTAAAATTCTACGACAGAAAAGAAATTAAAGATATAATCGCTTATTTGAAACTAATATATAATACAAGTGATTCACAAAGCTTACGTAGAATAATAAATGTTCCGAAACGTGCAATTGGTCCTGCTACTGTTGAAAAATTACTTGAAATTGCTGATAAATCAGGATTAAAGTTTATGACAGTACTTCAAGATCTTGAAGAATATGATGAATTTACTTCTGCTGTTAAAACAAAATTAACTACATTCTATAATTTAATTATTGATTTCCAAAATCAATTTACAAAAATGGATTTACCTGCTTTTATTGGCTATGTTCTTGAAAAATCCGGATATATTCAGGAAATAAAAGAAACAGAAGATGAAACAACAGCTGAAAGCAGAATTGACAACTTGCAAGAATTTTTAAGTGTTGCAAAGGAATTTGTGCCCCAAGACAATGATATCTTAGGTGAGTTTTTGTCACAAGTTTCACTTGTAAGTGATATTGATTCTTATGTTGATGATACAAAAGCACTAACACTAATGACTCTTCACAGTGCAAAAGGGCTTGAATTTGATACCGTATTTCTGTCAGGCCTTGAAGAAGGAATCTTTCCTCATAGCCGCTCATTAGACGCACCTAATGAAATGGAAGAAGAAAGAAGACTAATGTATGTAGGTATTACAAGAGCAAAGAAGAACCTCTATTTAAGCTGTGCAAAGAGACGAAAAATGTGGGGTGATTATAAATATTACAATCCAAGCAGATTTTTATCGGAAATCCCTCAAAATTTAATTGATTATTCGGAATCTGAATATTCAAATTCAAATAATTCATATAATCAAAATACAACTTTCAAAAAGGCTGTAGAAACAATAAAATCAAGACGCTTAGAAGAAAATTCTGATGGAAGTATTAAAGCAACAACATCCTTTGGCAAAGGTTTTATTGCGCCACAAAAAAGAGTTCAACACAATACAAGTTTTGTTGTAAAAAGCAAAAATAATCAAATAAATGCAGAAGAAAGAAAAAAACAAGAAGAAGCAAAGATGAAAGAACTTCTTGAAGATAACCCTATAAAACGACTTCTTTTAGAGAAAAAAAGAAAAGAGTCAGAACAAATTGCTATCTCCGCTGTTTCTGAAGTAAATGAACCTAAACAAACATTTCAATCAAAAAATGAATTTTCAAATGGAGATAGGGTTTTTCACTCTAAATTCGGAGTTGGCAAAGTTGTTGAAATAAAAGAAATTGGTTCTTCTTCTATGATTATTGTGGACTTTGGAAACCAAGGAAAAAAAGCTCTGGATGCAAAATTTGCTCAACTTAAAAAATTTTGATAATATATGTTATACATTTTATTTCGCTATTTCGATTATTAATTCAAATAATATAAATTATAAATGTAAGAACGATAATGATTAAATTTTTAGATTTATACAAAGTGAATCAAAGATTCAGACCAGAAATAGAGGATAGAATAAAACGAATTCTCGATTCTGGTTACTATATTTTAGGTAATGAGTGTAAAACTTTTGAAAAAAATTTTTCTAAATATATTGGTACTAAATACTGTATTGGTTGCGCCAGTGGACTTGATGCACTAAATCTAATAATAAAAGGATATGGTTTCAAACAGGATGATGAAATCATTGCACCTGCAAACACATATATTGCTTCTATTCTTGCTATATCAGAAAATATGTGTAAGCCAGTTTTAGTTGAACCTGATATAAACAGTTACAATATTGACTCCAATTTAATTGAAAAGAAGATATCAAAAAAAACAAAAGCCATAATGGTAGTTCATTTATATGGACAAGCTGTTCAAATGAATGAAATATGGGAAATTGCAAAAAAATATAATTTAAAAATAATTGAAGATTCTGCGCAAGCTCATGGGGCTTATTATGCAAACAAAAGAACAGGAAATTTAGGTGATGCGGCAGGTTTTTCTTTTTATCCAAGTAAGAATCTTGGCGCTTTTGGCGATGGTGGCTGTATAACAACAAATGATAAAGAACTAGCAAACAAAATAAGAGCAATTGCTAATTATGGCTCTGAATATAAATATTATCATATATATAAAGGAATAAATTCAAGGTTGGATGAAATTCAGTCAGCAATTTTAGATGTAAAATTAAAATATTTAGATATAGATAATACTAAACGTAGAGAAATTTCAAAATTTTACAGAGATAATATTAAAAATCCTAAAATTATTTTGCCTAAAATAAACAATGAATTATCTCATGTCTGGCATATATTCCCTATACGTGTCAGAAATAGGAACAAATTCAGAAATTATATGGAAAAAAAAGGTATTCAGACAAATATACATTATCCAATAGCTATACATAAACAAAGTGCGTATTCAGAGTGGAATAGTTTGTCTTATCCAGTAACTGAAAAAATACATGATCAGATTATATCAATTCCAATATCACCTGTAATGTCTGATTTTGAAATACATAAGGTAGTTGAGGTTATAAATGAATGGCGTTAAAGCAAAGGTTTTATTTATATTATTTTTATGATTTTTTAATCTTTCATTATTATTTTTTATAAATGGTGAATATTAAATATATATTCTTTAACAAATTATAAATCTAGTAGGTATACAAAGATTATATGCATAGATTTTAAACAAAAAAATTATATTAATATTAAATACATAAAAATATTAATAAACCTTAATCAGAAATAAAAAATATATATAAAATATAGCATTTTTTTTTAAGAAAATGTTTTTATATAAATAGGAATAATATTTTTTAAAGAGGTTATATAATGGCTAGAGTTTTAATTTCAATGCCTGAAGAATTTTTAAGCAAGATTGATGAAGTTGCTGAAGGCGAAAATCGGACAAGAAGCGAATTGATACGTGAAGCTTTAAGAACTTATATTCATAAACAAAGAGTTAAAGAAAATGCTATAGCAATGAGAAATGCAAGTATTTTAGAATCATTGCTTGACTAATATGACTACAACTGTAAATTGGAAATGGGAAAAAAGAAGCCTTTTAAAGGTTTCTTTTTATATTCTTTCAAACATAACAATTGTTTCTACGTGAAATGTATTAGGAAACATATCTACAGGTTGTATATAAATTACTTTAAAACCATTTTCATTGAGTATTTTCATATCTCTTGCCAAAGTCGAGACATTACAACTTACATAAATAATAAATTTCGCAGTAATTTTAATCAAATTATTTATAGAATTTAAACTGCAACCTTTTCGAGGCGGGTCTGTAATAGAAATATCAAATTTAATAGCTTTTTTTATAAGCTTATCAAACTCAACTTCTGCATCACCATTAATAATTTCAATATTATCAATCTTATTTAATTTTACATTTTCTCTTGCATCTTCCGAGGCGGATTTAACTTCTTCAATACAAACTACTTTAGAAGCAATTGAAGATAACCAAATACCGAAACTGGAAACTCCTGAATATGCATCTAATATTGTCGGGGTAGTAATTTTAGAAAGTATTAGTTCTTTAACTTTATTAAATATAAGTTCAGCACATAATGGATTTACTTGAAAGAAACTGTTTGCACTAATTTTATAATTAACTTCTGACAGTTTCTCTATATAATAATCGGTTCCTATAATATTTTTAGTATTATTACTCATTATCACATTTGTTTTTTGTACATTTAAATTAGCACAAACTCCACTTACTACAGGAAAATTCTCTATTATAGATTTTGACAATGCAGTTAATTTTTTATCAATATTATTAGAATTTATAACAAATATTATTAGAATTTGGCTTAAATCAGACGAAATTCTATAAACAATATGTCTTAAAAGCCCTTTATGAAACTTTTCAGAGTATCCACTTATTTCTAGTTTTTGTGCTTCTGCTTTAATATATTCATTAATTTCATTTATAATAGGAGGCTGCATCGGACAATATTTTATATTGATAAGTTCGTGCGTATTTTTTTTATAATATCCACTTAAAAGTCGTGCAGAAACCTTTGTTTGAGATACGGGCAATTGAATTTTACATCTATATTCTTTTATTTTGGGAGAGGGTATTACATTTTGAACTTGAACATTATTTCCTGCTATTTTTTTTAATGTTTCCTCTACTATAATTCTTTTTTGATTTATTTGTTCTTCATAAGAAATATGTAACCAATCACAACTTCCACAAATATTATGAAAAGCGCACTCAGGCTTAACTCTATATGGTGAAGATTCAATTATTTTAACAATTTCTGCTGTTAAATAATTCTTGTTTATGTTTGTAATTTTTATTTGTAATTTATCTTTAGGGCAAGCACCTGATACAAATACTGGAATATTATTTATTCGAGCAAGACAAAAGCCTTGATTGAGCATTTTTTCTATTTCTACTATATATTCTTCACCAGTAATCATATTTCTTTATAAACTCTTTCAATAACTTCTTCCCAATTATTTGGCTCTTTTTGTCTAAAAATTCTTACACTATTATACCAAATTGTTTTTTCTTCATCATAAAACCAACGCCATTCTGCAGTCTTTGGCAGAAGTAAATATGTTTGTATTCCTAAAGCTCCTGATAAATGTGCAACGGATGAATCTATTGTTATAATTAAATCCATATTCATTAACAAAGCGGCTGTATCTGAAAAATCATTAATATAATCTTTAAAATTATAAAAATTATCAAAGTCTTGAATATCACTTTGTATTTGGAATGAATAGAAAGTACAGTTTTCTTTTAAAATAAGTTTTTTTATATATTCAAAATTAATTGACCTGTTCTTAAATATTCGCTTATTGCCTTGCCAACATAAACCTATTTTTTTATTTTTTGTTTTTAAGATATCTAATGAAGAATATTTATTTATAAGATTTCTATCCGCTTTTAAATAAGGCTGGGTATTCTTAATTTGAGAAAAATCCATATTCAATGCATATTGAGTATCCATCAAAGACATTACAATATCATAGTCAGGTGGTAATGTGCTTTTTTTTATAATATTAATATTCGTGAAAGAATTTTGTAACAACGACAAAAGTTCTTTATCTGTTTGTAGAGTTAAACTATAAACTTTTTCGTTTAAAATTGGTAAAAACCTTGAATACATTATTGTATCGCCTAAGCCGCAATCTGAATAAATCAGAACTTTTTTCTCTTGGAAATTAACATCTTTAGACCACATTTTATCTTTGAATATTTCATTGAATTTACTTTCTTTACTTCGTAAAGTGTATAATTGCATACCTTTTTCAAACTGTTTATCTGCTAAATATAGCATTCCAAGGGTAATTTGGCTTTGCAGTGATATATCAGGCTTTTTTAACATACTTTCTAAAATCTGCTTAGATTCTTCTATATAGCCTAAATACTTGAGTGCAACAGCTTTTCCGTGCTTATAGTTTAAGTTTTTATTATTTAAATAAATTGCAATATCGTAATTTTCAAGCGCTTTATTATATTCACACAAATCCATATAATTTATAGCAATTTGAGAATATGCTTCAGCGCAATTTTTATTATTTTGAATAAGTTTTTCTAATATATCGATACTTTCTTCATTCTTATAAAGCAATCTGAAAGTTTGAGCTAAACTTAATAACAGATTTTCATCCGTTTGATTAATATCATAAGCTTTTTGTAAATATTTTAATGCTTTATTATTGTCTTTGTCCTTATATAATGATGCCAAATTTATATATGACTCTATATGAGAATTATTTAACTCAATAGATTTTAAATATGCAACTTCTGCATCATTATAACGCCCGATTTTTGACAATAAAACACCAAGATTATAGAAATATATATTTTTTTTATTATTAATAAATGTAGCTCTAATCAATGCTTCTATGGATGACTCATAATCTTTTTTATCTTCATAGTATCCGGATAAAAGCGCAAAAATATCGTCATCATCATTTTTTATCCTTATACACTTTTCTGCATAAAATATTGCATTATCTATATCATTAATATCCTTATATGCAAGGGATAAATTATATAGGGCTGAATAATTATTAGGATTATATTCAATTGCTTTTTTATAATTTAGTATTGTATTATCATAATCGTTTAGCCTCTTATATGCTAATGCAATTGAATAATAAATATCATCATTTTCTTCATAAGATAATGCTTGTTTATAGATTTTAATTGCTTTTTCAATCTCAGAATTTAAATAATAAGCTTTTGCTAAATTAGATGCAATATATGATGATTTTTTTAGAATATATGCCCTTGATAAATAATTTATTGCTTCAGATGTATTTTTTTTGGAAAGATACAATAATCCAATTAAATTTAAAACATTTAAGTCATCAGGTTTTACACTTAATAACTTTTTATACAGTTTTTCGGCTTCATCAAACATATTTTTTTTATGAAACGTATATGCTGTATCAGAAATTTGCTGATAATTAAATTTCATTTTTAACTCTTTGTATAACGTCTTTCCAATTGTTTGGTTCTTTTTGCTTAAATATTTTTATACTATCATACCATGGAGTTTTCTCTTCATCTGTAAACCATCTCCACTCACTATCGTACGGAAGTAATAAAAATGTTTTAATCCCCATTGCACCAGCTAAATGTGCAATTGATGTATCTATAGTGACAAGAATATCGATATTGTGTAAGAAAATAGCTGTATCTGTATAATCTTTAATATATAATGACAAATCAATTAAAGGCAATGTTTTTTTTATTTTTTCAGATTCATCATCAATCTTAGATATTTGAAAAGAATATATTTGTATATTAGGAATGTCAAATAAAGGAATAAGTTCAGCTAACTTTATCGAACGATTCAATAGAATTGTAGGATTTCCTTGCCAAAATATTCCTACCTTTTTCTTTTTATTATCAAAAATATTTAATTTTGATTTTTCATTAATTTCTACATCAGAAACAGATAAATATCCTTTTGAATATGGAATATTCATTAAATCAGTCCCGGAATAACTCAATGTAAGTATTTCAGGCATGGAAATATCATATAATGCTTCAGATATATTTTCATTGCGAACAAATACTTGTATATTAGGAAAATTATATTTTACTATCCTTTCAATAGATTTTGGGACATATAAAATAATATTTTTTGCTTTATTTTCTATTATTTTTATATACCTTGAAAACATTATAAAATCACCAATACCATGCATTGTATATATAAGAATATTCTTATTTGTAATATCAGCGTCTAATTCTGCATTTTTCTTCGAAAAATTTAAAATTAAATTACTATTATTATCTTTAGATTGAATACCTAGAGAAGTAAATTCTTCTTCAGTAATAGAATACTTCTTATCTAAATTTAATTTATAGAAAAAACTTCTAATCTTATTATTTAAAACATTTACAGTTCTATAGCTCGTACACCACTTATAAAATCCGGTCTTAACTTTCTGTAAATTTCTCAATTTTAAATGAATAAATGTATAAGTATGAGAATCTGAATTTATATCAGAAAGAATATTATCAGCTAACTTCAGATCACCGTTTGAATAATATGCCATCGCAAGATATTCCTGAACTTGAATATTATTAGGAACAAAGTCCAAAGCCTTTTTATAATATTCAATAGCTTTATTATATTCAAATAATTCTATATAGCAATCTGCTGCCATTATATAATAAATGTATTCATTAGCATTTATACTGATTAATTGAAGTGATACATTAAGTGCTTTTTTTAAATCCATCATTTCGTAATAAATACTGTAAATTTGAAAATAAACAGTTAAATCATCAGGATATATTTTGTTTATATCATGATATATTTCAAGAGCATTGGCCATATCTATAAACTTATAAGTAGATGCAATATTTAACATAGCATTTTTATTATTAGGATTTAATTGAATAACTTTATCAAAATAAGATACTGCTTTTATATAATTACCTATCTTTTTATATAAAACTCCAATATGATAAAGTATATTTTCGTCAACCTTAAGCTCATTTATTTTTTCGAAATATGTTATTGCATTGTTTATATCATTTTTTTCTTCATAAATTAATGCAATATGCAAAATTGTATCAATATCAGTTGAGTTTATTCCAAAAGCCTTTAATGCATATTTCAAAGAGTCTTCAATATTGTTTAAATATTTTTCGCATATAGAAATATTATAAAAATTTCTATAGTCATTAGGAATAAGTTTAGTCAATTTCTTATAACAAGCTTTTGCTTTGTCATATTCCTTTTCATTCAAATACGAAACAGAAAGAATATTCAAAACACTCTTATTATCTTCAGGGAAATCAATTAAAATATCAATTGCACTTTTATACATATTTTTCATTAAATATATCTGTGCAATATTTATCTTTATATCTTGTAGCTTTGTTTTTTCATATATTTCATTAAATATTTGCAAAGCTATATCATAGTTTTTCTTTGCAACATTTAATTGTGCATACAAATTCTTAACATTTAAATCATCAGGATTTATAGATAAAAGTTTATTATAAACATCTAACGCTTCATCTAATTTACCTGAAACGTGCATATTGTAAGCAATATCAACTAGTTTTGAATAAGATTTATCCATAACATTATGATAATTGATGTATTTTTTATTGGCAAGTATTACATAATTTCAGGCAAAGTTGACTCATTAATACCTAACTTTTCAAGATATTCAAAAATAGGACCTTGCTTATCTTTTTGAATCCAACTAAAGTCTTCACTCAACGAATCTTGAACCATCTTTTCGTATTGTTCAGGATTTTCAAAGTATATTTTTAATCCTTCCTTCATTGCTTGATAAAAACCCTCGGCAGTTAATGGTTTTGTTTTATCAGTTAGAATACCATTTGTTTTACCGTCTCTATTTACAGTATCAACAATACCGCCAACAGCACTTCCTATTACCGGAGTACCAAGTGCAAATGATTCACCTTGTGTTAATCCGCAAGGTTCAAATATACTTGGAAGTAAAAAGAAATCAGAAGATGCAGTTAATGCGCTCATTGGTGCAAATCCGTGTGCAAATACTACTCTATTTGAATCTTCAGGTTTTAATTTCTTGTTTTTCAAATCTTCAATGTATTTTCTTTGAGTTCCATTTTCACCATCTTGACCTGCCAAGTAAAAAATAGGTTTGTTTTTACCTGGGAAATCTTTTTCCCAGTTTTCTAGAAGCAATTTTATTGATTCTGACATTATCCCTATTCCCTTTTGTGAAACCAAACGGCCTACAGATGTTATAACAGGTGTAGTTGCAAGTTCTTCATCAGATAAGACAGGTAATTCTGTACCTTTGTTGCCTTCTACAAATTCTAATTTACTTGAAAGTTTTCTCACTTTCTCAACATTTTCGTCAGAATTAGACTTATCATTTTTATGTGTGAATGGGAGCATATAATCATTATAAAAGTTTATTTTGTTCTCCAATCTTGCAGCCATTACATCTGATATATCAGACGTTTTGTTATATGTTAACGGCTCAACTCCTGTTTGTTGTAAAATTTGTGATTTTTTTGCTTCTATAGACAAATTATTAAAATCATTACCATTTATAATTCCGACCAAAGAGCCTGATTTCGCTTTTTGATTTAATGCCCATCTTAACTCACCTGCTAATTCAGGATGATCATCTGATATGATTTCATTAGCATAATTTTGAGAAACAGGGTGGAAATAATCACTCAAGCATATTCCCATATTTAAAAGGTTTGTATGATTTGAATAGCCATCTTGTTGATTCATGATTAGAACATTATCTAAATTTTCTAAGCCATCATCGGTAGGATCTGTTTCTGAAGCATTTGTAGTAGCATTTGAAACAATATCGTATGCATAATTATCAAATAATGTGTTCAGTATATTAGTTGTTGATTCTTTTCTTTGAGCATCATTGTTGTTGTTTCTTGTAGAACCTTGATACATAGCATTATGACCAATAGTAATAATAGTCATATCTGATAATTTTTTTGCAGCTTCGTCTGATAGTTCACCATATGCATTTTCCATTGGTGCTTTATATCTAGCTAAAGCAGCAATTGGAGATGCTTGCCAATCATTTAAAACTAAACCATCAGGAGCTTGAATAGAATCAAATACTTTGCTATCAAATATATTTAATCCCTTAACACTCTTTGGATCTTCTTTTGCTTTTGCAAATTCATAAACAGCTTTAGAGAAGAATGCAAATTTTTCCGGTTCTTCTGTTTTTTCACTTGTCTGATAAATTGTACCGTTAAAATAATTATCATTTTTTACAAAGATAAGTTGCTTTTCTCTTCCAGCTTCGTCATTAGTAGAATACAAATAAATTTCGACATCTTCTGTTTTAGACTTAGAACTTTGATATGCATCTAACTTGAAAGAGGCTACTTTTTCAAGTTTAAAATCTTTTCCTTTATAAGAATAAATATATTCATTTCTTTCTTGTCTGAATGATGCAATACCTTTTTGTTGATACATCGGAATAAAAGTTGGAATATTTATACCAAGTTTAGTAACATTATTTTGTATCTCAACAGGAACAGAACCAAGACCGCCTTCTTTTACAGGTGCAAATTCTGATGTTACAGACCATAAAGTCGGGTTAGCTTTTGTTATTGGTTTTATAATTGGTGCTTCATATAAATGCTTAGGAGCTGAAGTCTTTATTTCTTCTACGGCTTGAGCATATTTTTGTGCATTTTTATTTAAAGAATTAGAATTTTTTAATAATTGTATTCCATTGATATTTTCAACATACTTTTGTCCTAAACTATTTCCATTTAAAGCTATCGCTTGTTCCGCTGCAGAAATAGCACGTGATGATTTTGAATCTATATCACTAACTTTATCAGATACTTTTTTGGGAAGATCTTTTTTTACATCGTCTGAAAGGTCACCTGCTTTATATGCGGTTCCAAGTCCGGCTAGAGCTAATAAAACAGACCAAATTTTAGCATTTTCTTTTTTGGAACTGTTTACCATTCTTTGTATATTTTGCGTAGATAATATTCCTCTTTGCTCTGCTAATGCCTGCATTTTTGCAAGGTCATCACTTAAATTTTTAATCTGAGTTTTTAGATCCTGAACTAAATTATTATTTAAAGTCGTAACTTTACTTGTAGTGATTTTTGTTGCAATTAAAGCTGTTACGGGAATTGCAGCTAAAGATATTGCTATTGGAGCAACTGTCTTTGCTGTTTCTATAATTTTATCTTCTTTTTCTGATTTCTTATTATCTGTTTTAGTAAAAGAATTGTTTGTATACACCGGATTTGTTCTAAATTCAGAAAATGCTCCAATTTCCATAAAAACCCCTTTCACACACTAACTAGAAAAGTGGTATAAATCTTTAAAAATGCCATTTTAAGCGTATTTATAAAGATTTTGTTACATTTTTAATAATAAAATTTTCAAAATTATTATTAGAAAATTGTCACATATAGATTTCTTTTTTTTATCCTTATTAAAAATAAAATTAACATCTATTTTTGAAGATTTTTGAATAATGTTATATCTTTTTATTAAATCTTCAATATGGGCCCATATTTGCCAATCAATATCTAATAAATTTGCTATTTTTATAAAATATCTTGTCAATTTTATAATTTCATACATTGTATCTTTATCATAATAATTCTGTCGTAGCCAATGTAAATCAATGTTTAAAATAATTCCAGAGACTTTTGCTTTTTTTGATTTTAAAATAAATTTTAAAATTTCAATCTTTGAACTATTTACATTAGGAATAATAATAAATTTTGTTCTTACAGTATTATTGTTATTATAATTGATATTTTTCGAGTATACTTCTATATTTTGCCATACTTGATTCCATAAATTTTTTTTCTTTATATATTCAAATTTTTTAGGAGTACCAGCATCAACAGATGAAATTATAGAGACTACTCCTTTTTTAACACCATCAGAAATGCTTTTAGAAAAAATTGTAGCATTTGTATTTATATTAATATTCTTTACACCATTATTTATTAACAAAGAAAGTAACTCATCGAAATTTTTATCAAGAGTAGCTTCTCCACCAGCAATATCAATTTTTGTATTTTGAGTTAATACCTTTTTTTCAATCATATCTTTTATTACAGGTATTAAATTATATTCTCTAGTATTTTTTAAAACATTTTCATCTTTATGATTAGAACAATATATACAAAATAAATTACACTTTACCCAAACATTAAGTAAAATATAACGAAATTCATTTTTTCTTTGATCCCACTTCGCTTCTTTTATCCACAAACAATCTTTACATGCAGGCAAAGCTGAACCATTTTTCATAAGTTCGATGTGCTCATCTCTTTTTTTAAAAAACTCATTCCAATCAATTATCTCACCATTATAATTTTCATACAAAACAGGCTGTCCACCACTTGGTGTTAGCATGCAACAATATCCAATTTTGTTTAAATGATTAAAAAATAGTTCACCTTCAATTGAGTGACAACTTCTATATTCTTCCATTTTCTATTAATTTATGTTTCAAATTACAACCTTATTTTTATTCATTATACAATATTATAAGTAGTTTTAGAAACAAATTATAAGGATTAACATGAAATTAAAAGAATCAGAAGCATTAACATCGTTTAAATATGGTTGGCTATTAAAAAGAATTTTCCCATACATAAAACCATTTTTCGGAAAAGTAATTTTAGGTTTTATAATAGCAATACCAGTAGGTTTATTAGATGGGGTAGTATCTTTTGCTCTTAAACCTTATATGGACTATGTAGTAGGACAACAAAATTTAATAATTTTTGGAGTAGAAATACCATATATTGCAATGGCTTACGGTATGCCATTTGCTATTATATTTTTTGCTGTTTTTCAAGGTGTATTAAGATATCTAAATTCGTACCTTACAGATTGGACTAGCTTAAAAATAACTAATGCAGTAAAAAATGATTTATTCTCTAGATTAGTTTTCATGGATACATCTTTTTTCGATGAAAATTCATCCGGATTAGTTATTAACAGATATTTGACAGACCCTGATTCAGCTTCAAGAGGAATCGTAGAACAAATTAAAACATTTATTATAAGCTTATTTGGTGCAATGTCTTTAATCATTGTTATGCTATACAGTTCTTGGAAACTTGCAATTGTTGGTGTTTTAGTCTTAGCTATTGCTTTTGTACCAGTTTTTTTTATAAGAAAAAAAATCAAATCAGTTTCTAATAAAAACACTGTCATAACAGGTGATATTATGACAACAATAAATGAAACTTATTCAGGAAACAAAGTTGTTACAGCATATAATTTACAAGAAAGACAAAAAAAATTATTTACTGATGGAATAAATAAAAGTTTTGATGTTTCTATTTCTCTTACCAAAAGAGTTGGATGGATGTCTCCAATAATGTATTTAATTGCTTCATTTGGAATCGCATTTGTATTATTCTATGGCACAAAACTAATATATTCAGGACAAATGACAGCCGGATCTTTTGCGTCATTCGTAACTTCTTTATTACTTTTATATAAGCCAATAAAAACATTGGGAAATACAATGACTAGCATTCAAAATATATTCGTCGCTATGGGACGTGTCTTTGAACTTTTTGATTATGTCCCCTTAATTAAGGATAAAGAAACAACAATTGATATTCCTAATTTAACGAGCGGAGTTACTTTTAAAAATGTTTATTTTGAATATGTAGAAAATAAAACTGTACTAAAAAATATTAATTTGCATGTAAAAAAAGGAGAAACTCTTGCTATAGTTGGAAATTCAGGAGGAGGCAAATCAACATTTGTTAATTTAATACCCAGGTTTTATGATGTAACATCAGGATCTATTAAATTCGATGGAATTGATATAAAAAACTTCAAATTAAATGAACTTAGAAAAAATATATCTTTTGTTTTTCAAGATAATTTTTTATTTACAGGGACAATTAGAGAAAATATTTTACTAGCAAACCCAAATGCAACACAAGAAGACTTAAATACAGCACTTTCTGCCTCACATCTTGATGATGTTATAGCCTCACTTCCTAAAGGATTAGAAACAATTTTAGGAGAAAGAGGATTAACACTTTCAGGCGGACAAAGGCAAAGAGTTGCAATTGCAAGAGCAATGATAAGAAATACTCCAATAATTATTTTAGATGAAGCAACTTCAGCATTAGATAATGAATCAGAAGCAGTAGTTCAAAAAGCATTGGATAATTTAATTAAAAATAAGACCGTTTTTGTAATTGCACACAGACTTTCTACAATAAAAAATGCAGACAGAATTGCAGTAATAAACGATGGCGAGCTAGTTGAACTTGGAACACACAAAGAACTACTTTCAATAGAAAATGGACAATACAAACAACTTTATGAAATGCAATTTAAGAATTCAGAGGAACTAACTTTATGAAGAGAATTTTAATAACTGGTGGTGCGGGTTTTATTGGAGCACATTTATCAGAAAGGTTGTTACAAGAAGGAAATGATATAATTTGTCTTGATAACTTTTTTACCGGCTCAAAGGACAATATAAGACATTTAATAGGAAATAATAAGTTTGAATTAGTAAGGCATGATATAATTAATGAATATCTTGCAGAAGTTGATGAAATTTATAATTTAGCTTGTCCGGCTTCGCCTGTTCATTACCAATACAATCCAATAAAGACAATGAAAACATCAGTTATGGGTATTATAAATATGCTTGGTCTGGCTAAAAGATGTAAAGCTAAGATATTACAAGCAAGTACAAGTGAAGTGTACGGAAATCCGCAAATTCATCCACAAGTTGAAACATATTGGGGAAATGTCAATCCTATTGGCATTCGAAGCTGTTATGATGAAGGCAAAAGATGCGCAGAAACACTTATGATGGACTATCATAGACAAAATAATGTTGATATTAGAATAGCACGTATTTTTAACACTTATGGTCCAAGAATGGCTCTAAATGATGGACGAGTAGTATCTAATTTTATTGTACAAGCATTAAGAAATGAACCAATAACCGTTTATGGTACAGGTTCTCAAACAAGAGCATTTTGTTATGTTTCAGACTTAGTTGACGCACTTATCAAATTAATGGAAAGCAATTATAGTAAACCAGTTAATTTAGGAAATCCTGATGAATATACTATTTTAGAATTTGCTAAATTAATTATTGAACTTACAAATTCAAAATCTGAAATTATTTTTAAAGAATTACCATCAGATGATCCTGTTCAAAGAGAACCGAATATTAATCTTGCTAAAGAAATTTTAAATTGGCAACCTAAAATACACATAAAAGATGGTCTTTTAAAAACAATAGAATATTTTGACAGAAAAATACTTAATGATTAAACATTTATTTGCTACTAAAATCATTATTTAGTATAATTAATTCCATGAACAATAACATTGAAGAAATTGAATATCTTATAAAAAAGATAGTAGAAAATCCAAATAATGCAGATAATTATTTAAAATTAGCTAATTTATATTCAATAGAAAGAGAATATGATTTGGCTATAAATGTATATGAAAGTTTAATAAATTTAGAACAACATAATTTTATTGCATTAACTAACCTTGGTAGTTTATACTTTTATAAGCAAGAGTACAATAAAGCCATAAACTACTATTCGAGAGCTGTAAGTTTGGGTATTGATAATTTTTCCATATATTTTAATTTAGGAAATGCACACGCAGAACTTGGTGAATTTCAACAAGCAATGACAAATTATGTAAAAGCTTTGCATATTGAAAAAAATAATTATAAAGTATATTCTGCAATTGCCTTACTATATCAAGATCAAAAGAATTTTGAAGAAGCAATAATATATTTTGAAAAAGCATTGAAGCTAAGAGATGATATAGCTGAAAATTATATTAATCTTGCATTAGTTTTAATGAAAACCGGAAAGTATCAGAATGCATCAACATTATTTGAAAATGCAATTAATTTGTTACCTAATAATAATATAATTTTATTATATTGTGCAAATGCCTATTCCAGTGCTAAAAAATATAAAAAAGCAAATAAACTTTTTGAATCTGTATTAAATGAAGATCAGAATTTTTATCAAGCCTATATTTGTTATGGTATATCATTATTTGAGCAAGGTAAAATAAAAAAAGCTATTCAAATGTATGAACAAGCAATAACACTAGCACCATTGATAACCAATAGTTATATTCTTTTAGGAAATTTATTTTGTTCTGAAAAAAAATATGATAAGGCTATTGAATTGTACAATAAAGTTATACAACTTGAACCAACAAATACATCTGCATATATTCTACTTGGCAACACTTATGTTTTGATTAAGGACTTACGTTCTGCAATATCTTCATATAAGCAAGCTATTGATATTGATTCTGAAAATGATGAATTAAAATTAATTTACATAGAAACAATTCAAGAATATATTCAAACCAGAAATAATAAGGATTGTATCGATGCAGCATAGTACAATCAAAGTATTACCAATTGAAAAAATAATATCTATTCTATCATATATTTCAATGGGAATAGTCGGTTTAGTTTGGCTATTAATTGCTCATTATACAAAGAAGAAATTAAGATATTTTTTGATGTACAATATAGTACAATCTATGGTTATTGCAATATTTCTTGCAATATTCAAATTAACACTAAATATATTATTTTCAATATTATCACTAATACCTTTTTTAAATATAATTATAGCTAAATTAAATTATATAATGACAGTTAGAATTCTAGTTATACCAATATTTAATTTATCTTTCAACATAATAGAAATTGTAATATATCTTATGCTATTGTATATTATTATAGGTATATTGGTTAGTAGAATATTTTTCATTCCCTTTTTAACAAATCTTTTATATAAATTATTAAAACAAAATAGCTAGCCTTTTATAATGTAATATATAAGATTTTTAAGCGTTTTAATATCTCCATAGCGTTTTATAGTTCTTATAGTTTCTGCATGATTTCTATTTGTACTATTTTTAATTTCCTCTTGAGTTTGCAAAAGTTTTGCGGAAAAATCACATTTTTCTTTTAATCTTCTTAAATAGTTAAAGTCGAGTTCTTTTGGCAATTTACCAGAAAAACCAAGTTCTTCAATTGAAGGAAAGAAATCCGATTTTTTTGAATTTGAAGGAAGTGATCGTTGTGCTAGATATAAAGCATATGTATAATCTTCAAAGGCATCCTTTGTTTTATCATTATAATAGGACTTAAAATGATTTTTAAATGGTTTATATTCAGAACGAATAGCATTTTTATCGTCTTTAAGTTTATAACATAAATCTTCAACATCTTTTAATTGTTCAACATCTGAACCAAGAATTTGAATTTCACCAGTATAACCATCAAAAACTCCATTATAACAAGAGAAAAGAGAATTTGATAAATCTACATTAATGTGAATTGCAAGATATCCAGACCTTGACTTTTTCCTAATTAATTTTGCATCAGCAGCATGTGCAAGATTTCTAAGTTGGTAATCCTTAGCATATGCATAATCTGATAATTGTTTTCCTGCAGGCAGTTTTTGAGAATCAGGTAAATTATTCTCAATTGATGTAATTTTTAAAAGACCATCATTGACAGCACGTTGAAGTGCTGAAAGAACAAGTCCTGTATATTCGGGATCAGACTCTTTCATTGTAATTCTAGCCCCTACAATATCATTTGCATAATGCTTTACACCTTTTATACATGTTGGCTCAATGTACACGGAACCTTCTGTATGAGGAGATTTTGGTACATCTGCTAATGAATCGATAATTTGATTAAAAATCTGCTTTAATTTATCATCCGAAAAATCTTTAAAATTTAAATAATTTTTATCTTGAAATTCTGACGCTATAGTTGAAACATAATATGAAATAAACTCATAAGGGGGAACTTTACTTGCTATTAGCTTTTTTGCTTCCTTCACTACAAAATTTTTAGAAATACCATCTTTCAATTCAAAATATTTCAGAAATTCGTCAACAAGATGGCATGAAAACTCATCAGCTTCGGTACTATATACCTTAGAATATTTTGATACAACTTTTTCTCTAATACTTGTAGACTTTTTTATTCGTGTTGAATATTCAAGTATAGGAAAATCTTTCGGATTAGATTCCGAATTAACCTGAGTCAAAGGTTTTAAATATTTATCCAAAACAGATTCTAAATAAAATCTTGCAGGTTCAGCGTTCAGTTCAACAAGTCTACATGTTCTTTCATGTGGAGCATCAATCATATTTTCCGAAATAAGTTTCCCTCTACCAGAAAAAGATACAGTATCTTGTTTTAAAGGTGACAAATTAGTAGCATAAAAACCTGACTGTATATTTTGTTTAACAGTATTATTATATAATAAATTAAATTTATTTATATTTATTCGCATACTATACCAATCCATATAAAAACCGTAAAAATTTTTTTCGCTAAAAATTTACAATATATAAAAATTATTTTACTATTTTTTTTAAACCATCTGGTCGGTCAATATTTCTATTTAAGAATAAAGCAGTTTCCAAAGATAATAACTGAAATACAACTAGTGCTGAAAATAAGAAATCTACATCTACAGAAGATTTAATGTTAATTATGCTATTTTTTGCAATATTAGATAGAGGAAATATAGAAATTAATAAAGAATCGGTTTTATAATTTTGGGTTATTTTATTCAATACATCTAATGTAAATTGAATATTTTGATTATTTACTATAGAAATAACAGCACATTTTTTATTTAAGATTGCAATATGACCATGCAAAAACTCCCCAGTAGGGTATGCAGTAGTATTAATATAAGAAGTTTCTTTTATTTTTAAAGCGCCTTCTTTTGCAAGAGGATAAAACATTCCTGAAGCTAAAATTGCAGCATTTTCATATGTAGACAAAATTTTTGCATAACACTTAATTTCTTCTCGTTTTAAAAATGTTTCTTTAATGTACTCAGGCACACACAACAATTCCTCTACAAAAGAACGAACAGGAAGTTCTTTTTGTTGCATTATTTTTGCAGATATTAAAAACAAACAATATAATTGAGCACTCATTGCTTTTGTAGATGCAATAGATTTTTCTACACCTGCATATGTTAAAATCTTATATTTTGTATTGTTGTATAGAGTTGAATTTTTTGTATTTGTTACAGAAAGAGTTTTATCTGTTTTCGTCTTTATTTTATCTAATGACTTATTTGTATCAGAAGTTTCACCGGATTGAGATATAAAAATATATAAAGTAGAGCTATCTACATCAAAACTTTCTGCAAGAGCAACCTCGCTTGCATAATATGACTGAGCTTCACAATGTACTTTTTCTCTCAGAAAATTCGCAGCTATTGTTGCACTATGATACGATGACCCGCTTGCAATTAATGCTATTTTGGAAACATTATCTGGAACATCAATATTAATTGAATAATCTTTTTTTACGTACTTGCGTATTAATTCAAATATTATATCTGACTGCTGAAATATTTCTTTTTCCATAATCGATTTTTTTACTGAAAAAATTTTATTCACAATCTTTTTTAAAATATTCATTGCATCTCTTTTCAAATAAACTACTAAACACAACTAATAGAACTTACTTTTATATCCTTTTAAAACATTTTTAGGTGATATTAGACCAATATTAAATAATAATTTTGTCTGCGCCTTATTATATTCTATCATATTTTTTATTAAATTTATGTTTGCTTTTACTTTTAAATTTTGAGAAGAAATTACATCAATAAAAGTAGCTTCACCAGCTTTCATATTTGCAAGGGATAAATCAACACTTACATCGGCAGTTTCAACTTCTACTTTAGAAGCTTCAATTTTTTTTATTGCATTCAAAGAATCATAATAAGAATTTAAAATATCTTCTTTAACTTTTCTTTTTAGATTTATAAGTTCTAATTTCTTTTGTTTTACAACTGCGGAATCTGCTTTTATTTGCGTAATAGTACCTAAAAGCATATTTTTACCAAGCGAAGTTCGAACATCTAATGTAATTCTGTTGTTTGGATACATGCCGGCTCTTTTTGTTCCCACATAACCATTTTGATATGAAACTGTAACAGCAGGCACAATATCAGTATAGTTTGCACTTCTTTGTGCTCTATACGCATTAATTTCAGCTTCCTTTGCTTTTATATCTTCCCTTGCTTCAAGTGCAAATTTATATAAATCTTCTATATCTATATTTGGATCGATAAGTTCTCTACTGTCAACTTCAAATTCAAAGGGATATACAGCGGTTAAAACATCAATTCCTAATATATTAGCCAAACTTGCCTGTGCTAATCTTAATGAATTGATAGTTGTTGTATATTCAAGTTGCGCACCTGCAAATTCAGCTTGTGCTCTTTTTACATCATATAAAGTACCTAATCCCGCATCAAATCTTGCTTGTGTATATTTTAATTGTTCCAACCTATCATATAGATTAACCTTCTGAACCTCCATTTCCATCTTAATACCTAATAAATCATAATATGTTAAAACGGTATTAAGCAAAATTTCGTCCTTTGTATATTCTAATGAAGCCGATGATGATTTTAATAAATTTTTTGTCTGTGCTAAATAAAAGAAATATTTACCTTGATTTATTGTAGACCATTCTACACCAAAGATACTTTGTATCGGTACTTCATGAACTGTAGTTGCAACAATACCACCAACTAAAAAGCTACCTCCTAAATTACTTATATTAAAATTATAATATGCATCAGGAAGTAATTGAAAATAAGCATTCTTATTTAACCAATATGATTCAAGTCTGCCTGCACCACTAATTTGAATATCATAATTTTTATCCAAAGCAATTTTTATACATTCTTCCAAATCTGTATAAACAAAAGGGGAATTTAAATCATTTGATATTTCCTTATCTAATATCATCTGCTTTTCAATATCAGAAATAGAAGCTTCACCTTTTATAATCTGAGAAAATGATTTATAACTTTGATTTTCGCTGCATTTTGTATAAGAGTCTATATACTCAGCAACATTTGAAAGTGCTGAAAGTTGAAAAATGAAAAAAAACAATATCGATAACAAAATCCTCATAGAAAGATTATGTTTCATTTTAATAAAATTTTATCTTAGCCGATGTTACAGTACAATAAGGCTATTTGTTTTCCATTTTTTTTACTCGAACCTGTATATCTTCAACAAGTTTTCTATTTATTGCCAATAAATCAGATAAAACACCAAAAATTATAATCTGAATACCTGTAATAACTAAAATTGATGAAATAATCAAAGATTGTATGTGTCCATTACCGTGGTCTAAAAAGTAAAGAAATAAGAATCTGGAAAGCAAAATCAAACCAACAAAAGAGATAAAAGAACCAATTGCCGCAAAAAATCTAAATGGTCTATATATAATAAACATTCTCAATATTGTAAACGAATTTTTTTGAACATAGGTAAAAATATTTTTTACAAGTCTTGATTTTCTATAACAAGAATTAACTCTTATTGGTACAGATAAAATGTGTAAACCTTTTATTTTGGACTGAATAACAGTTTCAATTGTATATGTGTAATTATCAAAAACATTTATTGATAATGCAGCATCTCTGGAAAAAGCTCTAAAACCACTTGGTGCATCATCAGTAGCTGTAGAACTTAATAAACGGACTACCTTCGATCCTAAAAATTGTAAAAACTTCTTAAAAAGCGAAAATTCTTTAATTTGTTTTATTGGTCTTGCACCAATAACTATATCTGCTTTTTTTTCAAGAATAGGTCTAACAAGTTTTTCAATATCATCAGCACAATACTGATTGTCAGCATCAGTATTAACAATTATATCTGCACCCTTTTCTATAGCACATTGAATACCTGCCAAAAATGTTTTTGCTAAACCTCTATGGTGTGTTGATGTTACAATATGATTGACCCCATAAGACTTTGCAATTTCAATTGTTCTATCAGTACTTCCATCATCTGATATTAAAACTTCAATTTCATCAATGCCATCTATATGCTTTGGCAATTGAGACAATGTGACAGGCAATGCAACTTCTTCATTATAACAAGGTATTTGAATTATTAATTTCATACTCACCAAACAGATATATGATAAAATTATTCTATTAATATACATGAAAACATAAAATAAGAATGAAAAACAATACTTTTTTTAAACTATTTATTATCTTTTTAATAGCTTTTTTATTCCGTCTTTGGTTTATCGATAAACCAGAAGGACTTTGGAACGATGAATATGTAAGTTGGTTTATTGCATCTAAAAAGAGCTTTTCTGATTTTATTACAGAAATGTTTAGAAATTGCCACGCACCTTTTTATTATATCTATTTGAAATTTTGGATGTATTTATTCAAAGATAGCGATATTTCTTTAAGAATTTCATCAGTTGTTCCATCATTATTGACAATTATTACAATGTTCTTTGTTGGAAAAGAAACTAAAGATATTAAACTGGGGATATTATGCTCATTTTTAACAGCAATAAGTTCGTTTCATATTTATTTTGCACAAGAAGTAAGATTATACAGTTTACTCATGCTACTTTGCGCTTTATCACTGTTATTTTTTGTTAAACTTGAAAAAAATCAAAATGCATTTAATTTTCTTATATTCTTTTCTACAAATGCTTTAATTTCCGGAACTCATACACTTGGAATTATTTTTTCTCTTTTTAATATTAGTGCACTTCTTTTTCTTTTATACAAAGAAAATAAATTTTTTAAAGAAAAGACTGAAAATCTAATAATATTACTAAAATATATTTCTCCATTTATACTTGTAGTATTATTAATTTTACCTTTTCTTTTTACTGTTGCATTTTCGCAGTCACTATCACAGTTTTGGTCTAATTTTTCAATTTCAAAAGTATTATTCTGCATTATAGATTACTTTTCACCTATACAAACAAATATAGTGAACGTACCAGATACTATATTTGCTTATATTTTAAAAGACAAGAATATAAATTATATATTTATCATATTTGCAATATTACCATCAATTATTGGATTAATTGGGTTATACCAAGGATTAAAAGAAAAAATAACAACAATTAACTATTATTTTTTGTCTGCAATTTTATTTTTCATCTCATTGATATTTCTATCCATTTTGGGAAAAATAATACTCATTACAAAATACACATGTGAAATTTACCCTATATTAGTTTTAATATTTGCACTTGGTTTAAGTTCTTTCAAAAAAAACTCTGTACAAATAATTCTAACTTCAATCTTTATAACCTTAAACATATTTTATTTAATTACGTCAACAGATTCTGCACCTAAAAGATCAAGAAGTGAAGGGCACCTAGCTGTTGTAAAATTACTGGAAAACTCTCGCCTTAGAAATAAAGATTTTGTTTTACTTACCTATTATGATAAGGATAAATTTGAAAGATACTTAACAAAAAATACAAAATATCATTTTCATTCTATAAATAAATTTAATTTTAATTATTTCATGTTTAATAATGACAATTATTATAAAACAATTAATAACGGAAAAATAATTTATAGGAATTATTTTAAAGAATTTCCAAATAAAATCATTATAAAATATGTAAATGACAACTTTAATTCAAAAATGACAAAGGGGGATAGAATCGGGATTATTTTTCTAAATACAGTGTCTTTTTTATCAAATGATAAAATACAAAAAATAGTTAATGACAATAAAGAATATGACAGAACTCCATTTATATTTCTTGCTTTTTCAGCATTAAGAAATAGCCTTTTATATTCATTCAAAGATAGTTATAAGATTGATAGCATAACTCAGGCAGGTGATTGGACCTTAGTCGTTTTTGTTAAAATAGAGAACTAAAGTATTTATTATACTCAGCTAGTTAGATAAAAATAGTTATATCGGTGATTATTTGGTAAACATTGATAAAGAAAATGTTTTGGGATTTTCTTGCATTATGAAACAATGGAATGAATATATAATAAATATTAAAATATACAATAATAAAACAAAAGAAATTAGAGAAGAAAAAATTTTAACTTTAGAACATGATTTTTATGGGGCTGAAAATTCAATAAAAATAGATAATGATAATATATTAATCACCTGCTATAGTGGAATTTTTCTTTATAAACTAAAAAATAAAAAAATATCTGACAATATTAAATCTATTAATTCTAATTTTATTCTTGGTAATTGTGGATTGAGAGCAAAACCTGATGTTGTATGTACTAAAGATGGAAATATTTTAATATTCGGATTGCAATACTATAATAAAAATGATATTGATAAAACAAGAAATTACGTATTTCAATATGATTCTAATAAAAATGCTATATTACCTGTAGGAAAATTACAAGAGGAAAGAATTGGAAATATCTTTATCTTTTTCTTTATTTGTTTAAATGAATTATTTAATAAATCAATATTTTTAATTAATATCTGTCATCGCTTGCTTGTTACGATTGTTATAAATATCTTTGAGTTTTCGATGTGTACTCTACGATAATTCATTTTCTATCTTACGCAACTCTATTTTCTTTTTTGTTTCTGTTGGTTTAAAACCCAACAACTTTTCAACAAAGTTTTATTATTTATTTTTTCTTTATTCTCATCTGTCATTAAATTTTCCTATTTATTTTAACAAAGTAATATTTAGTTTATATTCCCTTTTTATAGTTTGTTGAAACATAAAGATTGAAAAGCTTACATCAATAATTAATGATTTTATAAATAAGCTACACAAAGCAAAGAGTTTTTTCTATAATGGTTTTATGAGTGATATCTTTGTAAAAAAAGCAAATAATAATGTATTAAAAGAATTGAAGTCTATAGGGTTTGATTCTTCTTATATTGCCGAAGCTTCATTAAAATATGAAGGACAATTGTATAAAATATTTCACTTAAAGCCTCATGAAGCAAATATTTTAAAACAACTTTGTCTTTCTTTAGGCTTTGATTGTGCTGTTAATAGAGATACTATAATGTGTAAATGCGAATATACTGATGCAATTGTTTTTGCAACAACTTCTCAGTTAAAAAAGCTTATCAAAAAATTATATATTCAACCTTTTCGTTTAAAAAAATTAGCACAAGAACTAAATTATGAATTAAATCGAAAATTAGAACCAATTGTAATTAGAAATAGAATCTTTGATTGGTCAAGACCATATATAATGGGTATTTTAAATGTTACACCGGATTCTTTTTCAGACGGAGGTAATTATAATTCTGTTGAATCAGCATTAGTACATTGTGATGAGTTGATTAAAAATGGTGCAGATATTATAGATATTGGCGGTGAATCAACAAGACCAGGTGCAGAGCCTGTTACAATAGAGGAAGAAATAAAAAGAGTAATTCCAGTAATAAAAGAAATCAGAAAAAAGTATTTTGATATTCCAATCAGTATTGATACAAGAAATTATCAAACCGCAAAACAAGCCTTAGAAATGGGTGCCGATATCATTAATGATGTTTCGGGATTGGATTTTGATAGAGATTTATTTGATTTTGTAGTCAAAAACAATGTACCTGTTATTATCATGCATTCAGACAAAGTTCCTGCTGTTTCCTCTGATTTTGTTTGTGCTGATATTGTTGAAGAAATTTATTTATCATTAAAAAATAAAATTGATTTATTAACAAACTCCGGACTTGATAGAAAAAATATAATAATTGATGTTGGAATTGGTTTTGGAAAAGCTTTAGAATCTAATTTTGAACTTTTAAAAAGGTTAGATGAATTTCAAACCTTAAATTGTCCTATGTTATTAGGTATTTCGAGAAAATCTTTTATCAGAAAAACTTTTGATATTACCTGTGAAGATGCGGATTTACATACCGCTTTATATTCAGCAATGCTTTCTAATGTTAATATTCACAGAGTTCATAACGTAGAATTAACTAAAAAGTTTCTAGATATTGCTCAAAAATTATATTAGAAATTATTTGTTTTCTTTTGTTCTTTTTTCAAAATATCTTTAAAACTGTCAATCGGTTTAAAATAAAATCCGCACTTTTCGGACATTACGCCATTCATCTTTAAAATAATTTCAGATGGATATCTTCTGCAAATACCCGGTCTGAATTTATGTATTGTACAAATATGTTTTTCTTTATCAAATTTATTACACTTAAATACAAGACCATTATTATCTTTATCAACTACTTCTAAAAATGTATAAAAAGGGTGTAGGTTCTTTAGTTTTTCAAATTCTTCAATAGTTTTAATTGTGTCTTTTTTATGATTTACGTAGATTTTACTGCAACAATCACCGCATCTGTTACATTTTCCATATCTGTAATATTTTCTTCTTAGAATATATTTATAAAAAATTTTCTTTAAAAACATAGCTTTATTATATCAGTAATATTGAAAGTATTGTAAAATAGAGTTATGGATATAAAAGAACAATTACGTTTATTACCTGAATCAAGCGGATCTTATCAGTTTTATGATAAGACAGGTACTATTATTTATGTTGGTAAAGCAAAAAATTTAAAAAGACGTGTTTCGAGTTATTTCAATAAAAAACACGACTCTGTAAAGTTAAAGGTAATGGTGCCTCAAATTGTAAAAATTGAATTTATTATAACTAATTCAGAAATTGAAGCATTAATTTTAGAATCTCATTTAATAAAAAAATATAAACCAAAGTATAATGTCTTACTTAAAGATGATAAAAAGTTCCCATATTTTTTAATTACGAAAGAAGATTATCCTCGTATTTTAGTTACAAGAAAAGCAAATAAAAATCCTATTGAGGGTAAATACTTTGGACCATATACCAACGGTAAGTCAATGTATACTACGCTTGATTTATTAAAAAAACTTTTCCCTTTAAAACAATGTAAAACTCCTAAATTTAAAGATAGACCCTGCATATATTATCAGATTGGCAGATGTATGGCTCCTTGCCAAAAACTTATTTCATCTGAAGAATATAAAAAGCTTATAAAAAATGTTGAACTGTTTTTATCGGGTAAGCAAATGCAGCTGGTTGACGAATTAAAAGCTTTAATGGAAAAATGCTCGGAAAATCAGGAATATGAAAAAGCTGCAAGATATAGGGACAGTTATTTTGATGTTTTAAAAACTATTGAAAAGCAAAAAGTCGTTTATGAAAATACAAATATTAATCAAGATATCATATCTGTCAGTACGGATGAATTTATTGGCGGTATTTCATTGCTTCAAATTAGAGACGGAAGATTAACTAATAAAAAAGATTTTGAAATTTCTAAATCTGATTATGATAGTGACGAAGAAATAATTTCTTATTTCATTAAAGAATATTATCAATTAACAAGTGATAATGATATACCGTCAGAGATAATATTCTCTTATGAATTAAATGAAGAAGATAAGCTTATCTATGAACAATGGTTAAGTTCGAAAAAAGGTTCAAAGGTTACAATTAATCCCGGTTGGACAAAGAAAAATGACGATATTTTAGAGCTTGCATTAAAAAATTCAAACTACCATCTTCAAGAGATGAAAGTTAAATCATTACAAGAAATTCAATCAAATTACAATGAAACAGGTTCATATATTCAAGAAAAATTAGGTTTAAAAAACTTTCCACACAGAGTTGAATGTTTTGATATATCTCATGTACAAGGTACAAATACTGTTGCTTCAATGGTTTCTTTTTACAATGGTATGCCAAAGAAAAGCGAATATAAAAAATTTAAAATAAAAACTGTGGAAAAAGGTAAACCCGATGATTTTAAATCTATGAGAGAAGTTATAACCAGAAGATATTCAAGACTTTTAAAAGAAAATTTGGAATTCCCGGATTTAATTATTATAGATGGCGGAAAAGGACAACTTTCCAGTGCTGTTGAAATATTGAATGAATTAGGCGTTAAAAATCAAGATATTGTATCTCTTGCAAAAAGGATTGAAGAAGTATTTATTCCTAATAAACAGCGTCCTGTATTATTTCCGTCAAATTCTCAAGCTTTATTTTTCTTCCAAAGAATAAGAGATGAAGCACATCGTTTTGCAATTACTTTTCATCGACAATTAAGAGAAAAAGAAGCTATTCATTCGGAATTGGATGATATTAAAGGGTTGTACAAAAAAAATAAAAAAATTCTAATTGAAAAATATGTTAATATTTCTAAAATATCTAAGCTTACAAAAGAAGAATTGATGTTATTATTATCTAAGAGTCAGGCTCAACTTGTTTATGATTATTTTAATCTTCAAAAAAACAAACAAGAAAAAAATGTTGATTAGTTATAAATAAAAAGGAATTCATAGTGAAACAGCAACTTGAAAAACCACAGCAAATTACTTTTGATGTAACAGATAGATGCCAAATGCAATGTGTTACTTGCTCAAAATGGAAAACGGTAGCTTCTGATGTTATGTCTAAAGAACTTACAACCGAAGAGTGGAAAAAAGCGCTTTCAGAACTTCGTAATTGGCTTGGAGAAGGTTTTTGGTTCTGTTTTTCCGGTGGAGAACCTTTCTTAAGACAAGATATTTTTGAAATTGCCGAATATGCAAAGTCACTTGGTATTAAAGTTGCTTCTATGACTAATGCTTTTAGTATTAAAAATTTATATGAAAAAATTGTTGATTCTCCAATAGAATCTTTGAACTTATCTTTAAATGCTATTAATAATCCTATAATTCATGATGAATCAAGAGGAAGACAAGGTTCATATGAAAAAACAATTGACGCTATTTTTGAACTAAAAAGAATAAAAGATGAAAAACATGCTTCTTTAGGTATTAATATTGCTACAATTTTGTTCCCTGAAAATATAGAAGAAGCTATTCCGTTGGTTGAATTTGTTACTAAAAATAGAATTAACGGTATTATGTTCCAGCTTTTAGATGATAAAGAGTCTTTCCATGGATACAATTATCAAAAAGGTTGCGATACTCAAAACTATAAAATGCCTAAAGAACTTAGAATAAAATATAAAAATATGTCAAAACGCGCTATTGAAGTTGTTGATAAATTAGTTGAAATGAAACGGGCAGGTCATTCTATATATAATTCTTATGAACAGTTAGAAGCAATGAAAGTTTTCTTTAATAATCCTGATGACATTTTGAAAGAAATAAAATGTGATGTTGGTTCTACTAATTTTGCAATAGATCCTTATGGTGATGTAAGACTCTGTTTTAATATGCACCCTGTTGGTAATATTAAAGAAAATTCACCTGAAGAAATTTGGAATAATGCTAATTCTCAAAAATGCAGAGCGTTAACTAAAACTTGTAAAATGTATTGTAGAATGCTTAATTGTAATTTTAAACATAATTTTGCAAACTTTAATAAAAGTTTTATACATAAATGTAAAAATAAAATTATAAAAATATTGTGCGGAAAGAACTAGTATGAGTAAGCTTACAACATCTTTATTGTTAATATCAATATTCAGAAATATATTAAAAGATTCAATAATATTTTCCTTTATAGAGCTTTTAAACAATATAAAGTCTAATGCCGATATAAATGCAATATTAAAAACGTATTCAGAGTTTATTTCTTTACTATATGAAAAAGAACCAAATCAGAATTTGTACAATCATCTTAAAAATTTAATTTATACAGATGAAAATCTATTGTCGAAAGGCTGTAGTGACTGTATAAGTAAAAATAACCAGATTCTAGAAACAGCAAGGTATGAATTAACCTTATTTGACAATTTGCTTTCTTATGATTATTTAAAAATCAAAGAAATATTGGAAGAAAAATTTCCGGAGCAAAAAGATATAATATCTCATTTACCATCTTATTCATTTACAAATAAACAAGACTTTAATTTGGATTCTATATTAGCATCATATAAAAATTACGGATATGGTGTTTTCTCTTGCTATTCCGCATTTTCGTATACGGAAAATAAAGAGATTAAACCTGTAAAATATTTTGATGCTCTTACATTTAACGATTTAAAAAATTATGAATATCAGAAAAGTGTAATAAAGCAAAATACAAAAGCTTTCTTGGAAGGAAAAGAAGCTAATAATATATTACTTTATGGAGATAGAGGTTGCGGTAAATCATCTACCGTTAAAGCTTTAATAAATGAATTTTCCGATTACAACTTAAAAATTATTCAAGTCTACAAAGAAAGCTTTATTTACCTTTCTGATTTATATGAACAAATAAGAAATCTTCCTTTGAAATTTATAATTTTTGCTGATGATATCTCTTTTGAAGAAGATGACAAGAATTTTTCATCAATTAAAGCTGTTTTAGAGGGTTCTTTATCGAATAGACCATCTAACACAATAATATATGCAACAACAAACAGAATGCACCTTGTAAAAGAAAGTTTTACAGCAAGAGAAGGCAATGAAATTCATTATAATGATACAATTGACGAAATGGTATCTCTTTCAGATAGGTTTGGAATTATGTTGACATTTTCAATGTTAACTAAAAATGAGTATCTGAATATAGTTGAAAAGATAGCAAATGATTGTTGTATTCCGGTAAATCAGGATTTATTTAACAAAGCTGAAGAATTTGCTGCGTTGAAATCAATAAGAACACCAAGAGTTGCAAGACAGTTTATTACTGATTACCTAACAAATATATAATTGTAAATCTTTCTTAAATATGCATATTATATGACTATTAAAGTCGTAGTATTTGTGCTAACTTGACTACATAAGTAATTTATTTTTGCAAAATGGGGTGTGTTTATGAAAATTCAAAGTGTCTCTTCCTATTATAATATCGGAAAATATAATAACGATATTAGAAAAAATGATAAAATACAAAGCTTTTCAGCTTATAAAATACCTGTTTCAACAAAAGGTATGGATGGTGACAGATTCGTAATGAAGGGAAAAGCTTCTGAGTATTTTGAATTATATAAAAATCTTTCAAATCCTAAAGTTGGTTCAAAGTTTTTAATTAAATCTAATTTACCTGAGTATAAAGATTTAACATTATTAATAACTCCTGATACTGTTATAAAATCTGACGATTTATATATTGCAATAGCAAAAAAAGGTGAAAGAACACCTAGTTTTAAAGGTCGTTTGTATGGCAGTATAAGAGAAGAAAATGGTCAACGTGATTACAAAATGGAAGATCAATATATTCGTTTTTGGCAAGAAGGTATGCATGATGAGGTATCTCAAAAATATTTAGATAAAACATATGCTCCTCAGCTAAAAGATGACTATAACTTTTTTATTCCAAGTGATGGAGATGGAACAAGATATAAAGATATAACGACCCTCCAAGGTGGTATTACAAAACCTGCTTCATATATTCCGGCAACTTTAAACGGTAAAAATATGTCTTTAGTTCAAACTGTAATCACTAATTATACAAAAACAGGTAAGCTTGATAAATGGTTTGATTTTGTTAGGGTTAAACCGGCACAGGGTAGTGCTTATGCATTTCTTGAAGGCTTAGCTGATGGAAAAATATCGACGAAAAAACCATTGGTTTTTGGATGGGGAGATAATTTTTCTGATGTTAATGTTTCAAAAATAATGCAAGAACATGAAAAATCCGGTGCTGCTTTTACTATTACGACAATTCCTGTTGATAAACAAAAAACAAAAAGTTTGAGTATAGTTAAACTGGATTCTTTAGATTCTAAAACTATTAATCAATTTGTTGAAAAACCCCAAGATGAAGCATTTATAGATTCTTGTGTTATTCCTGAATTGGGTGATAATACTTGTTTGGCAGCAGTAGGACCTTATATTATTTCTCCTCAAGCTTTAGAATGGATTAAATCAAGATATATTCAAAATCCTGAAAATTTTAAAAATCCGGATAAAGGTTATGATTTTTCTTCAATGATAATTGCTCCAATACTTGAAGCCATAAAATCAGGAGAAATAGTTGATTCTGATTATCAACCTATGGAAATGAAGCTTGCAATTATTCCTGAGGATAATACTTGGTCAGATCTAGGTTCTCAAAAAGATTTCTCATCTGCTATGAAATCTATAAAAAATGGTAAATATATTGGGATGCCGTTAGAAGTTTTGAATTCAATTAAGAAGAATGTCGATGAACAAGGAAATATAACTTTTAACTCGAAATCAAGAACTTTATTTGATTCAATGCTTAAACAATTAAATCTGGAAGCTAAAAATGTTATTGCTTATTGCAATGAATAAGGTTTAAGCTATAATAAATCATATGAATATCAATGATGCTAAAAGAATTGTTTTTAAGTTTGGAACTAATGTTCTGAGAAATGATGATAAAGAAATTTCTTTATCACGAGTATATTCTTTTATTGAAGAAATTTCTAAATTACATAGACAAGGAAAAGAAATCATTGTTGTTACTTCAGGTGCTGTTGGTTTGGGGTCAAAGAAACTCAATGTTGATTCAAGTGAAAGCTTGTCAATAAAACAGGCATGCGCGGCTGTAGGTCAATGTCAATTAATGTCTATTTATGAAGACGGATTTGGCAAATATTCAATTAATACCGCACAAGTTTTATTAACAGAAGATGATTTTACTAACAGAATAAAATATTTAAGTTTGAGTAATGTTTTAAATACATTACTTGAACTAAAAGTGATACCAATTATTAATCAAAATGATACTGTATCAACATCAGAATTAGAGCCAATATATGGTGTAAGTTTCTCTGATAATGATAAATTGTCAGCACTTGTAGCGAGTAAGTTAGATGCGGATTTATTAGTAATATTATCAGATATAAATGGTTTATATAACGATAATCCGAAAGAAAATCCACACGCAAATTTAATAAGTGATGTAAAAGAAATAACAGAAAAAATAGAAAGTTATGCTCAATCTGCTTCAAAAGGCGGACGTGGAGGTATGAAAACTAAACTCCAAGCTGCAAAAGTTGTAACCCACTCAGGAGGTTGTGTAATAATAGCAAATGGCAAAACACCTCAAGTTATAACAAAATTATTTTCAGGAGAAAAAATGGGAACTACATTCTATCCCGTTGAACAGCTTTCTCAAAAACGTAGATGGATTGCTTATGCAACTAATATTAACGGTCAGATTGTTATTAATGACGGTGCTAAAAAGGCAATTACAGAAAAGAATAAAAGTTTACTGGCTATTGGAGTCTTAAAAATTAATGGTTCTTTTGATTGCGGTGATGTTGTATCTATTATTGATGAAAATAAAGTTGAGTTTGCAAGAGGAATAGCTAATTATAATTCTGTAGACTGTAAAAAAATAATTGGTGAACATTCTGATAATATATATCAGATTTTAGGTCATAAAAATTATGATGCTGTAATAACTAAAGATAACATCGCATTATTATAGGAGATATCTATGTCTAATGTAATAAAAATTGCTAAAAAAGCAAAAAAAGCATCAATTTTTACATTGCAAATGTCTACAAAAATAAAAAACGATGCTTTATATAAAATTGCAGATGAAATAAATATAAATAAAAATGAAATAATTTCCGCTAATAATCTTGATTTAGAAAATGCTAAATTATTGTTAGAAAAAGGTGAAATTACTCAGTCTGCCTATAATAGATTAAAACTTGATGAAAACAAGCTTAGAGACATGATTCAAGGTGTTAGAGATATTGCTGCTCTTGATGATCCTATTAACAAAGTTATTTGGGAAAAAGATATTGCAGAAGGAATAAATTTAAAAAAGGTAAGTTGTCCTATTGGTGTAATAGGGGTTATTTTTGAAGCACGACCTGATGTTATTTCTCAAATTTCTGCTTTAGCTATAAAATCATCCAATGCAGTAATCTTAAAAGGCGGATCAGAAGCAGAACAAACAAATACAGCCATATTCAAAATTATTACTTCTGCACTTTCTGAAATTAACGAGTTTCCTAAAAATATGATAAATCTTATATTCTCTCGTGAAGACGTAAAAGTTATGCTTGACGCAGATAAATATATAGATTTAATTATACCAAGAGGATCTAATTCTCTTGTAAGTTTCATTAAATCAAATACAAAGATACCCGTACTGGGACATGCTGATGGTATCTGTCACATTTATATTGATGAATTTGCAGATGTTAATAAAGCAATTCCGATTATTATTGATGCAAAATGTCAATATCCTAGTGCTTGCAATTCAGTTGAGACAGTTCTTATAAATAGAAAGATTAAAGATAAAATTCTTCCTGCTCTTATTAAGTCGTTAAAAGAAAATTCTGTAACTATTAATTCAGATGTAGTACTAAAAAAAGAATATTCAGATAATATAAATGCCATTGTTACTGATTGGCATAAAGAATATGGGGAAAAGATATTATCATTAAAAATTGTAGAAAATATTGAAGACGCAATCTCACATATAAATAAATTTGGCTCAGGTCACACAGACTGCATAATTACAGAAGATAATTCAAACGCTGAAAAATTTATGATGTTTGTTGATTCAGCTGGTGTATATAAAAATATTTCTACAAGATTTGCAGACGGCTTCAGATATGGGTTTGGTGCTGAAGTCGGTATATCTACAAATAAAACACACGCAAGAGGTCCTGTTGGCTTAGAAGGATTAACAATATATAAGTACAAATTATTTGGCAATGGTGATATTGTTAATGATTTTACAACCGGCTTAAAACAATTTTACAAATAATTTAATAAACTAACAATTTTTTTTTTTACATAGTTTATATAACCAGTTTAAGTGTGAGGATTTATATATGATTACAAAAATTTCAATACCAATGGTTTCAAAAAATGTTTTATCAACTCCATCTTTTGGTTTTGCAAGATTAAATGAATTAGGACGTACAACCGCTGATTCTTTTGGTTATCAAGAAAACCAATTTTTAGACGCTGATATGTTTAAAAAGCAAGGATTTTTCCGCCGTTCTAAATTATCACAAGAATTAGGAAGTGGTACTGATTTTGTTGATATTTGTAGGAACTATGGCTGTACAAGCAATGCAAAAACAAATGCTGAATTTATAGAGAATCAAATTCTTTCTTCAAAGTCCGAAGGTGCAATAAAAAGGCTTGAACCGGATTCTCAACGTGAAGGTTTCTTAAGTTTATATATGCACAACTATGATAACCCTGAATTATCATTAAGATCAACAAAAATGCTGTTAGAAAAAATAAAAGAAGCGATGTCTCCTGAAGAATATATAAAACATACAGGTATTCTCGAAGCAGGCACTAAAAAATAATAAGAATAAAAAGAAGAAAGGTAAATCCTCTCTTCTTTTTATTTATAATTATATTATTTGGCATTTTCAAGCATAGAAATAAACAGTTCATTTATCTTATGTAATCCGAACAAATGGAACTTTATTTTTAAATATTTATAACCATCTTTTTCAAATAGCAACTGTCCTATAACATTTCCGTTACATCTTAGAGTCCAAGTGCCATCTTCGTTTGTATAAGTATATAATTTCCCATATTTATAAATATTTACTTTATCATATACTTGTTCTGCTAACAGTTTACCTGTTGAACTATATTCAGAATAAATATTATTTTTAATTGTTAAAAATACAGGCTGTTTATAGTGTTCACAAAGTTTAATTGGAATAATTTCATCATATTTAACAGGAACAATTTCTTTACCTTTTAGAGTTTTAATACCATACTTATCATCCTGTTTTACAAGTAAATATTGCTTATCATTGACAATAAACGGCTCACTGTTTTCCAGAGAAGAAATATTTTCATCCTCGTCAGATATAATATCCTTTTTTATTGCGGCAACCTTAACTTTTTCAGGAAGTTTAATTTCTTCAATTTCATATACTAAATTGTCATCTTCCTGTTCAACTTTCTGATAAATTGTTGAATTATTATATCTATATTTTTTTAACTCAGGTTTTAAATTCTGTGCTAATAAGTAGTATCCTTCATTAGAAATAACATATAGTTCATCTTCCGGTATAAGCTTTCCGGTATTTTGATAAAGCTTATATTTTCCATTATACTTTCCTGATATATATTCTTTATTATCATTATAAAATATACCGACTTTTTCATATATTGGTTTTAATATTACTTTCGCATCTTTGTCTATTAAACCATATTTATTTTGTTCTTTTGTCTTGATATACTTATCATACAAGCTTATATCATCATAATTTGTTAAAAAACAAGTCTCATTTTCCAGATTTAAATATCCGACAGACTTACCAACCTTAATTTTATACTCATTTTCATTAAAAGAACTTATTTCATCTATTATTGGCTCAACAATAAAAGAATCTGTATTTTTATTATAAACGGAATATTTATTATCTACTTTTAATATTTTTACTTTATCAGTTTCAAAAACGGAATCTACCTTTGATTCATCAATATCTTTTACTTCTTCAAGCGATTGAGTTTCAACTATCTCATAATCACTACTCTTTACATTTATAGAATCAGCATGATTGCAAGAAAAGAAAAAAGATATGAACAGAAGTAGAAGAATAAATTTCTTTTTCATAATATCTCCTTTAACTAACATATAAGCATAATAACATTTTGAATTATATTTATGCAATATTAAACAATACTGAGTATAATTTTCTTAATTTCTTCAGTTATATCAGTATCATATTTTACATTCTTAGCAATAATTTTTGATAACTTGGATTTTTTAAATTCTCCAAGATGTCTGGTTCTATAAAAATTCTCAATATTTTCACACATTTTTCTATGTAAGTGCAATTCCTCTTTTATAATAGGAGTCGCGGGTTGATATTCATAGTTTAATGCTCTTTTCAAGAGATTAATTGAAATAATATCTTCAAACTCACCACTTTCGATTAAAATTGTTTTATCTTTTTTTTCAATCATTTTCTGCAAAGAAGAACAAATTTCTTTTGCATCAGAGTCAAAGAGAAATACAATTGGAATTTTAATTTTATCTTTAAGTCTAAAGTATAAAGCAGGGCTTTTACTTTTACCACCGGCACCTAATATAAAAATACCATTTTTATAAAAATTTGATTTCATCTTATCTGCAAAAACAGGGAGTAATATTTCTTCAGTAATTCCCTCAACAATAATTAGTTTGTAAATTGGAAATAAAAGAGAATGTTTTTTTCTCAAATATACTAAATCTTCCAAGTTAATTTTTGTAGAATTTGAATTTTCATCATCTACTTTTATTAGAAATTTTAAATTAACCGGTGCAGATTCAAAATCTAAATGTTTCAATATTGCTGAAAAATTTAATTTCGCATTTAAAAAACTTTGGGTCCTTTCATCAATATTTTTAAAAGTTTCTCTAATAGATATATTTAAAGCCTTATTTGCAGATTGATTATCTATATCATTAACACCGAAGATATTATTAACAGAAGTATTCCAAATTTCTTCAACTATACTTACAATAATTCTAGGATCTAATCTTTCTATATCCTCTTTTGAATATTTTGGGGAAATAAGATTTCGATATATTATAGAATTAAATACCCTGCTAAAAGACTCATCCGGCGATTTAAATCTTGATAATCTATCCATATTGATAACAAGCTGATCAAAAGATAAGAACTTATATTTTATTGAACTTTGCATTTGAAGTAGACTCAAGAAAGACTCCAATTAAACAATTTAACCGATTGATATTATAACATAATAAAAATAAAAGGAGACAGGCTTTAATGTAGCCTGTCCCTTCATTTTATAAAAGTGTTATTGATGACCTGTCCATCTATGATCAATCTTTGAACCGGCTTCAGTAGCATTTAATGATGCAGTCCAAAGATTTGCACCAAGGGCAATAGCTCCGACAACAACAGCAAGAGCTTTATTAGGAATTTTCTTAACAACTTTTGCTGCTTCTTCTCCGGCTTTCTTTGCTGCTGAATTAGCTGCTCTTTGTTTTGCAAAATTAGCAACGGAGCCAGCTGTATATACAACAGAACCCGCAACAACTCCTGAAGTTATACCTTTTACTGTACCTTTAAGATATTCACCTGTCGTAGCAAAAAATTTCTTAATATTAGCAATAAAACCTTTTATAGATTTAATAGGACCTTTCTTTTCTTCATTTTGAGTTGAAATTTGTACAGAGTCTGCTTGCTGTTCTTTAACGTTAGACGCTGAAATAGCCTCTTTTACTGTTATTGGCTGAACTGTTTTTGCAGTAGAAATATCTTTTTTCTGTGCTGGTATTGAATATGAACCTGGCATATTAGCAAAAATATCTGACATATTTACCCCACTTATTACTTACTATCTACTTAAAACGTTTAAAACATATTTTTTGACTATTTTAGATGTTATATTAAATTTTATTAACTAAATTTAACATTTCTTTTACAGCTTTATCTAGGCCAACAAAAACAGCTCTTGAAATAATGCTATGACCAATATTTAATTCATATAAATCATTAATTTCTAACAATCTATGAACATTTTTATAGTTGAGTCCATGCCCAGCATTTACTTGTAAACCTAATAAATGTGCTAATGAAGTTGCTTGTCTTAATTTTGTAAATTCTTCTTCTTCATTACTTTTTCCAAAAGCTCTTGAGTAAGCACCTGTATGCAACTCAACAAACGGAGCACCAACGTCTGAAGCCGCGCTAACTTGTTTTCTGTCCGGATCAATAAATAAGCTAACTTGGATACCTGCATCTATTAAGGGTTCAATAAATTTTCTGATTTTTTCAGGATTAGATGCAACGTCTAATCCGCCTTCAGTTGTTACTTCTTCTCTTTTCTCAGGAACAATACAGCAGGCATCAGGTAGTAAATCTAATGCAATCTTTTGCATTTCATAAGTTGCAGCCATTTCCAAATTTAATCGGCATTTTAAATCATTTTTTAAAGAAAAAACATCGAAATCTACGATATGTCTTCTGTCTTCTCTTAAATGTGCTGTTATTCCATTTGCTCCTGCTTCAATACATATTTTCGCTGCATCAATAACTGAAGGTTCAAATTCGCCTCTTGCATTTCGTAAAGTTGCTACGTGATCTATATTTACACCTAATAACATTTATTTTCTCCATTTCATATACATTATAACCACTATTTTAATCATTTACAATAATTCATAAATTTAAAAATAGTTACAAATACTCAAGAGTAATTATTTAACTATTTGTATTATATTGATAATTTTCCTAAATACCTTCTTTAAAATGCTTATAAAGAGTAAAAAAGATAGAAATATTTACAATAAAAATTTTAATGATATTATTAATATATTATATTCCTCAGTAGCTCAATGGCAGAGCATTCGGCTGTTAACCGAAGGGTTGTAGGTTCGAGTCCCACCTGAGGAGTTTTTTGTTGGAAAGATAAATTTTATTTTGTCTCCTACTCTTATTGTAATTTTAAGATTTGTAAAATTTAGACTGATTGGGTTTTAATGGGACATTTGAAAAATTATTTTTCTGCCGACTTTCGGCTTTGTGTTTGACTTTAACCCCCTTCCGAGTGGTTGACTGAAACTACTCCAAAAGTCACTTTTTCGTCCCGTATTTGGACTCAAAATTCCGCTATAAATCCACCTAAATCGCTATAACCTAAATATATTGCCAAATTCACCAATGGCACTTTCTGGACAAAAAGTCCGTTTTGAATTTACCCATTCCCAAACTCGGAACCTAGTCGGAAGTTCAAATAATATGTAATAATTAGCCTGTCCGAAATAAATGATATGATTTATAAATGCTACAAAATAACGAAAATTAACTTATACAGTCAATTCTTATAGTATAATTAATTTATGATATTTGAATCATGGGTATGGAAAGAAGAATTAAAAAAAGAATTAAGAAAGTTTATCAAACTGATTAATTCAGATAAAAATGCATATATAAAAGATGATTATGATGATGAAGAATATGATATATTTAATCTAAAAGTTGAAAAATTCTTTTTTACAATCTTTTTTATAATAAGAAAACTTTTGGAAGCCAAAAAACTTAGTAATTCAGTTTGCAAACTTACAATTAATTGTCTTGCGTATCCTAAAATACCAAGACCTCCAAAACTTTTAGATTATTATGGACACGCTTGTGATATAAATAAAAATTACGATTTAAATAGCCAACTAAATGTAACATTGACATTAAATAATTTGTGCAACCTTTTTGTGCATAGTTATATTTTTTCACCTTGTATTGAAGAAGAATCTTTTAATTATATATTTATAAATTCAACAAACACAAGAAACAGATATTGTTATCTAATAAATATTATTGAAATTTTTAAAATAATTAAAAAGGTTGCAAAAGATTACGTAGTAGAATCTTCTACAATATATGATAAAAATACAGATACAGTAATAGTAAATAATTATTCTATGGAAGATTTAAAAAAAAATAAAAAGGTCATAATTATTTTCATTGTACCTCCAAATATGTTCTGTAACATGCTGTGCGAGGTTTTGTTTCATTTGGGAGTGGTTTATTGAACGGCGGAGGCGGGAGTAGAAAACTTTTATCCGCAAAGATTCTTCTTTTGTGTGCGGAAGTTTCTTTCGTTTTGTTTTTAGCGGCTTATCTGCTACGAAAAGCTCATCATTATACAGATAAAAATAAACAGGTATGTCGTAAAACCGTCGCATCTTGGTAATTTTCGGCTTTTGTTCAAAGTGCGTTTTAAGGGCGTTCAATTGCCGTTCATAAATCATCTGCCGAAAATGTTTATAAAAATTCTGCATCGTCGCATCCCCGATATCCAAAAGAAAACTCGCCTGTTTCGACTTCACCCCGGCACAAAAACACTTCGTTATCATCTCAATTTTTTCCTGTGAATGAAACTTAAAGCAAAATGGCAGAGGTAAATTTTGCTCGGCTTTGTATGAATATATTCCGCCAACCAAATTCAACTGTCTGTCCTTAACAAGTTCCTGTAAAATATCTTCTACCCCCTCGCCTATAATCGATTCAACATCTTCAAGTTTGAATGTTTCGAGCCTTTTTGCGAGTTTCAAAATTTTATTTTTCATTCAAAATCCCCTCCATAACCGTCAGAGTAATTGTTTTCAAATTGTTCATATCGGCAACGTTTTCGACCTTATTTAAAAATTTCACAATCTGCCTGAACTGGTTGAATTTTGCACAAACAAGTTCAAGCGCATCAGGTTCAAACTCGACTTCAGAAATCTCTGTCACGATTTTTGCCACATCATCTTTATTAAATGTTTCAAACTTTAATACACCCAAAAGCCTGTCATAAATATGCTTATGTCGTTTGAGTTTTGCTTCCGCAAGGCTCATTCCGACAAGTACAACGGGAATTCCGATTTTGTCGTGCAAATCGCGAACAGTCTCAATCGCAGACGAGTTATTCAAAAGAAAATCTACCTCATCCACCACCAAAACCTTTGGCCGCTCGCGCAGTTTATCCTCAATCTGCTTGAATAAAAGCGAAGTCAGGTATGTCGGCACGTCATCAAGCTCCTCGACAATCTCGGTCAAAAGCCAACGTGCAGACATTTTGTGGTTGCACCGCACATAAATAGCATCGTTATTCGTAACCCACCACATAATCGTTTGCGACTTTCCGAGTCCGAAATCGCCATAAACTAACGCCATCTTCGGCAGATTCGCCGGCGCATTTTTTAGCGTATCCATCAAATCCACAAATCGTTTCACATTCTGCGTTACAACAAATTTACGTTTCATAAAGACCTCGATATTCCTCACTTTGCTTGTATTCCGCAAGCCACGCCCTATCATCTTCACAGGTGCAGCCATTTTTCATAAGCCATTCAAACTTTTCATACTTATTCAAAAAAACAGGTGCGTTCATTTGTATTTCTCGCGGTGTCGGCTTTTTCGTTTTTACCGGCTTCACTTCAATCACCTCTTGAACATCTTCTTCAATATCTTGCTCAATAAATTTCAAATCCACATTTGGTAAAAACTTCTGTAACTCTTTAATAGTCTTATTCTTAAGCCGTTTTTGTTTTTGAATTTTCTGTTTTAAATCCTCGACATCTTTGATATCGCCGAGATGATAAGCCATCGGATGAGCTTTGGTTACGCGTTTTGCGGTACATAAAAACTGATTTTTGACTGTGTAAACTTTAATTTCGGATAAATCAAAAAGTGAATATCGAATCATAACCTGAGTTTTGAGCCCATATAGTTTATCCGAATAATAAAAAGTGCCGAGGAAACGAATTCCGTTTTGATAAATTGTCTTGATGTCAGCCGTCATCATCAAATCGTCAAGCCGAGCGGGGTCAATTTTGATTTTCGTCCTGTTTTCAAACACTTGCGTTATCGTATGGTTTTTATCGTTCGGGCAAGGCTGAGCATTTTTAAATTCAAGCCACTTATCGACAAGTATTTTGACTTCATCAATCGTCGGGTAATAATTCGGCTTGAAATACTGCTTATGAAATTTTTCATTCCGCTTAAAATGCGCGGGTTTATTTTCAATATTTGAGCCTGAATAAGTTGGCAAAAGTTTTTCAAAACTTTCCTGAAACTCTTTGAAAAACCGCTCAATTACTTTAGCTCTTGCGTTATACGGTCGAGCAAAAACCGTCTTAATCCCGATACGAGCGTAAATCCCCTCAAATCCTGTTTCCTTAAAATCTGTGTTCACAAAATATTTCGCTTTAAACGCTCTCCCGTTATCCTGATAAACAATTTTCGGGATATTTTGCAAGTTGATAATAGCGTTTCGCAGAGCCGACGCGATACTTTGAGTGTTTTCTTCAAGCATAATCTCATACCCAACAAGTGCAGTCGATTTCCAATCCAAAAAGCCGATTAAAGTCGCACGCGTGGGTTTACCTGTGAACGGATTTTGCACTAAAAACGATAGCTTATGCCCGTCTGCCACAAGCACATCACCGACCTCAAGTTTTGAAATGTCACGCAAGATGTAAGGTTCAACGTTGTCCTTTAAGGCTTTTTCACCATCCCGAGCCAACGTCCAAATGTCATAATGGTTATCCCGAAACCAATTTGCATAACGACGAAATGTCACATCCTGAACATTTATCGGTCCCTCTTTTGACAAAATATGCTTGGTTATAGAGATTGCTTTGCCGACACAAAACTTGTTCGGGTGGAGCAGAATTTTCAAAAACACCTGTTTTTCATAATCGGTCAAAGATGTGCGAAATTCTGTCGTATACTCATATTTTGGCAGCAATAAATGATAATCTGTCGTGTTTCCGAGCTTGCGTTTCCAACGCTCAACCGAGCCGATTGAAGTTTTACCAAGTATCTTAAAAATCTGCGGATACAACATGCCTGTATTGTAGCTTTCAATAAACTCAACTCCGGCACGGGTTTTACCCTCAGGATGATGCTTTCTGTATTTTTGCCATTCGCGAAGCAAATCCAAACGCGCCAAAGCGATTTCATTAACCTTAGTCGGAAGATTTTTGACAGGCAAAATCGGTATCAAAGCCGTTGATTCAGAAGTTATCTGTGTCTTTTTGTCAAAATATTTTTCTTGTAAATCCAGCTCAATACTTGATAACAGGATTTCAAAACTTTTTCCGCCTCTGACAATAATTTCGTGGGTGACATATTTATCTCGCGACATACGAATTGCCCGAGTGCTGACACCTTTGAGGTCTGCTAATTCTTGAATTGATATGTATTTATCTTTGTTCATCTTACTTACATTCATCACTCTTCCGACCTTAAATTGGAACTGTTTCCGACTAATATTTACCCCTTTTGTATCATTTCGACATAAAAATTTAAGGACTTGATGTTTCTTGGAAACAGAGTTAAGATGTGTTTCCCCAGAGAATTTCGGAGGTTTTTATGAAGAAAAAAGAGCTACAAAGCATTGATTATATTAAAGAACGCGCCGATGAAAATTTGGCAAAAACAAAAAGCGTGTTTTTATACAGGCGTGAACTTGCGATTAGGTTGGCTTTGCGGCAAAAAGAATTTACGCAAAAGAAACTTGCAAAAAGACTCAAAATGACAGAAAGCTATGTTTCTAAACTCATTACGGGCGAAAGATATAGCAAGGATTTTGAGTTTTTTGTGAGGTACAACTTGGGGGTAGACTATTTGGGGATATAGGAGGAAGTATGAATATTGTCCAGCCGATAAGGAATAGAGAGGATATTGAGAAAATGAAGGCGGTGTTGAAACGCAAAAAACGCGATCTTGTGCTTTTTATTTTCGGGATAAATTGCGGACTCAGGATTTCGGATATTTTGAAACTTGATGTTGGAGATGTTAAAGGCAGAGATTTTGTCGAAATTAAAGAGAAAAAGACGAAGAAAAACAAACGTTTTCCGTTAAATCCGGAGCTAAAGGTTGTGCTTGAAGATTTTGTAAAAGACCGTCCTAAAGAGGAACCGCTATTTATTACGCAACAAGGAAACAGGCTTGATCGGAATCAAGCGTATAGGATTTTGAATAAGGCTGCAAAGACATTGAATCTTCAGGACAAAATCGGAACACATTCTCTGCGCAAAACATTCGGCTACCACCACTATAAACAGTTTGATAATATTGAACTCCTGCAGAAGATTTTTAATCATTCCTACTCCGCCATCACCCTCCGATACATCGGCATCGAACAAGATATTATTGATGAAAGTTATATGAATTTTTATTTGTAAATACTGATATTATTATATTTTCATGTTACGCTTACATTATATTAGATTTAATTCATAATATTTGAGGAATGGGCATGGGGAGTAATAAAATAGATTTATCTTTTTCTGATTATTTCAATGTTGATCCTGAACTATTAAAACAAAATAATTTAATAGACTTATCAATCGTATATGATTTACCCCTATTTATAGACCCCTTTTTAATCTTCGCAAGTGAAAAACAAGAATATAAAGAGTTAAATGAAGCAATCTTAAAATATATTGAGTTTTTGTATGCTGAAGCTTCTAAAATTAGGATAGGTTCTCCAAATTTTAAGCACTTATTTGTTTTTAAAGAAATTAAACAAAATTGGTTGGGATATTCTACTATAGGAAACAAAGGATGCGGTGGCTCAAGAAAAATGGGATTGGCATTGCATAAAAATTTACAAAAGATTCTTGAAAAAAAGAGTAACACGTCTGTTCATATTGAAGAAGTAAGTCTGTTAGAAGATGGTATTGGTGCTGATAATATAAGTGATTTTGTCACTAGATTAATTTTAGATTTTTTGTTATCAACAACAGAAGCGTTTACCTTGAAATATATTTCAGAGGATAAAAGAAAAAAATTTAGTATACAAAATGCACACTTTAATTACATTTTAAAAAGATGGATGCCAAAATCATATGTTCTACCAAATTATAAAAATGACTTTGTAATCCTCACACCATTGGACATTTTAGTAAGTGAGAATCTTGTACTCAATAAAAAAGAATTGTTGAATGATATTGAAAATATTCCACCAAGACTTTCAAATGAGGAACTTAAAGGAGCTTTAAACAAATATTTTTATGAAAAATTACCAGAAAAATTAGATGCAAAAGGAGAGAGAAAAGAAAACACTAAAGAAGAAAAATTACATTATGCAAGAGAAGCATTCAATTCTGAAGAATTTGCAAAATTTTTCATAAAGCTTTACTTGGCAAAAAAAGAAGAATTAAAAGATGTAATACTTTCTGAAAAAATTCATACACCGAAGAAGAATACAATGCTTGAAAGAAAAGCAAAAGAAATCGTTGATCTTTTACAGTTGAACAACCAAAATTATGAAGCAAAATCAAGCTTTGAAGAGGCAATTAATCGTGTAAATCATATGAAAAAAGTTATAGAATGCCAAGACGGCTATAAAATATTTCACGTACCGGGTATAAACTTTCAAAGAGAAGAAATTCTACAATTATTTTTCAAGTTTGTTTGGTACATAACAAAGTATGATGTAAACTCAGAAGTCAATAATGGAAGAGGTCCGGTAGATTTTAAAATATCTTATGGTGCAAATGATCAAACTATAATTGAATTTAAACTAGCTTCAAATAAAAAACTCAAACAAAATTTAGAAAAACAAACTGAAATATATGCTGCGGCTAATAACAATCCTAAAATATTGAAAGTTATTTTCTTTTTTGATGAAAAAGAAGAAGAAAGGGTTTGTAATATATTTAAAGAATTAGACAAAAAGCACACAGAAAATTGCATATTGATAGATGCACGTTCTGATAACAAGCCTTCAGCTTCTAATGCCAAGTAACACATTCTTTACATTTTTTCCATAATTAAAATGCATGCTAGAATGAAAACGTATAGGAAAGACATAATGGGGTTTATTGATCTTAAAATAGTTAAGAGTTGGATGAATAGGTGACACATTAGGACTATGGAATTAATTTCAATATAGTATATTTCAATAGAATATCTGATAAGTTGTATCCGCATATTAGTACACATGTATTTATATACTATATTTGAGCAGGGAAGGGATATGAACATTAAATGACAAATCTTAAGAAATTATTTAAAAATCCATTACCGTCAGCAAGGTCAGGAGCATTCTTTAATGCGTTTTCTTATCCAACTAAAATTTCTCCTGAATCTATCGCGGTTTATATAGCTAGTATTACAAAACCCGGCGATACTGTCCTTGATGCATTTGGAGGAAGCGGTAGTACAGGCGTCGCGGCACTATTATGTGAATACCCAACTGATAACATGAAGGCTATTGCTAAAAAAATTGGAGTTAAACCAATTTGGGGAGTGAGAAATGCCGTCTGCTATGAAATAAGTTCGTATGGATCTTTTGCAATGAGCACAATTGCAAATCGTTTGACTGCAAAAGTTTTTGATGAAGCTGTTGATAATTATATAAATGAAGTAGAAGATGTATTTAAAGAATATTATTTTGCAACTGATCCAGAAGGCGACGATGGGATAATAAGGCATGTTATTTGGACTGAGTATTTAACATGTCCTGATTGCGGTGAAGAAATTTCTTATTTTGAATATGGAACTAAACGAAACCCTGTTGCTTTCTTGAAAGAAATCTCGTGCCACAAGTGTGGAAATAAGCACATGGTAGATGATCTGGATTTTGTTAAAGAAGAATACGTTGATAAAGTACTTGGGAAAAAATGTCAAAGGAAGAAACGACGCCCCGCGTGGATATATGGAACAACAGGGACGAAGAATTGGAATAGAAAAGCATCGGATGAAGATTATAAGAATTATCTCAAGGTAGAGGAAAAACTATCGAAAGAAAAGAATCCGAAAAAGATAGAATGGGGAGAATTACATAGAAGTGGATATCACTATGGAATTGATTATCTGCATCAATTCTATACTGCAAGAAACTACTATGTGTTTAAGGAGTTATGGAATAAAACTGAAAAGTATGATAAAAAGGTTCAAGCTGCACTTAAACTTTTGTTACTAAGCTACAACAGCTCTAATTGCACAATGATGACTAGAGTTGTTGCAAAAAAAGACTCTAAGGATTTTGTTTTAACAGGGGCTCAGAGTGGGGTTTTATATATAAGTAAGTTACCGGTTGAAAAAAATATACTATTAGGCTTAAAGAGAAAATCAGCTCCAATTAGTGAAGCATATAAGATGCTTGAAAATTGTTCTGGACGATTTGAGGTTAAACACGCCTCGAGTACCCATATGGAAGAAACCGATAATACTATAGATTATGTGTTTACAGATCCCCCATTTGGAGATTTTATTCCATATGCAGAGGTAAACCAAATAAATGAGCTGTGGCTTAAATCTAGAACTGATAGAACTGAAGAAATAATTATAAGTCAATCTCAGAATAAGAAACTTAAAGAATATAAGTGTTTACTTGAAAATGTTTTTTCTGAGATTAATAGAGTATTAAAGGATGATTCATATGCAACAGTTGTATTTCATGCTTCGAAAGCAGCGGTATGGGCAGCATTAACAAATGTAATTTCTGACTCGGGTATGAAAGTTGCATTGACTAATATTTTGGATAAAAAACAGTTAAGTTTTAAACAAGTTGTTTCAAGTGACTCGGTTCAAGGAGATCCCCTTTTGTTATTGCAAAAAGGAAGAACTATCTGTGCAGAAGAAGAATCTGATGAGGATATTATCTCGCGACTAATAGTAGCACAGAATGACGAGAAGATAAATGAAAGACATATATATTCGTTATATGTTAATGAGTGTTTGATAAAAGGACGTAAGGTAACACTCGATGCTCGACAGGCATATGCTATTATTCAGGAAGAGAAAAAGAATGGTTCAAAGTAATACTGTAAGTAAAAAAAAGAGATATGGACAGTTTTTTTCAGGTCGTAAGGTTGCTGAGTTATTAGTTAATCTTATTCCTAAGGATGCAAAGATTCAAACAGTTATAGATCCGATGGTTGGCACAGGAGATATGCTTTGTGCTTCTAAGAAAAAGTATAAATTGGCTAAATTGTTTAGAGGAATTGATATAGATTCAAAGGCAATTGAAGTTGCTAATTTTTCAGTTCCCTTTGCTGAATTACATGTTGGAGATGCATTTTCAAGTAATAAAGTATATCTAAATGGAGGATGGGATTTGGTTATAACGAATCCTCCATATGTTAGGTATCAAATTCTTTCTCAAAATACAGGTAGTGAGTTACCTAGTGGCGACGAAGTTAGAGAGCGGTTAATAAAGAATATAAAGAGTAACAAAACCCTAAAAAAAGATGAAAAGGCTTTCTATTCAACTATTGCAAAGAATTATTCGGGACTGTCAGATTTAGCGGTGCCATCATGGTTTCTTTGTGCATCATTAGTTGCAGATGGTGGGTACTTAGCAATGGTAGTGCCAGAAAACTGGCTTAATCGTGATTATGCAACAATTGTCCAATATATGCTAATGAAGAATTTTAAAATACTCAGTATAACAAAAGATGTTGATTCTTGTTGGTTTGATGATGCATTGGTTCGCACATGCTTGGTGGTCGCTCAAAAAACCAGTATGCAAGAACTGAACAAGAAGGTTGGTGTAAAAATAAGGGTTGATGAGCTTTCTGCAAAGTTAATCGGAGAAGAATCATTAATTGAAAAACTACGTGTTGGAAGTAGTAAAGGATATGATGCTTTATGTGCATTGATTACATCTGGACAAGATTATGTCTCTAATGGTATATCAAGTGTGATGATGGCAGAACAATCAATGTTTCCACGGGTGTTTGAGATGAGGTCTAAGTGCGAGTGGATTTCAGACTCGGACAAAATTGAATTGAATAAATGTGATGTATTACCAGCAGAAATAAAAAATATATCAAGGTCTAACTACGCTGGCGAGTTTGTTAGCTTGGAAGAAATGGACTGGAATATCGGACAAGGACTTAGGACGGGTGCTAATGAATTTTTTTATCTTGATGTAGAGGAATGGAAAAATAATAGTGTATTGTTGAAAACTAAAAATTGGGCAAAAATGGAAGTTGAAACGAGTGAAGATATAGTTAAGCGCGTTGTCCAGAATAGAAAAGAAATTAATGGCTTATGTATAAACGAGGATGAGTTAACAAAAGGACTATTATATATACGAAATAAGGTTAGAAAGTTAGATATGTCTAAATTGACTCCATCCATCAGAAACGATTATTCAATATTAGGCAAAGATTTAGAGGATTATATTAATCTGGCAGAAAAATATACGCCTGGAAGCAATAAAAAACGCTTTCAAGAATTATCAGCAGTATGTACTAATGAAAAGAAGAAAGTCGATGGTTATATAAGTTTTTGGTATATGCTGCCAGAACTAAAAAGTAGACACCTTCCTGATTTGTGTATTCCAAGAATTAATGCAAAAGAAGTAGAGTGCTTATTTGTTAATAATACATCTATCCATAAAATAGTGGTTGATGCTAATTTTACCACTTTATGGAATGACATACCAGAAAAGGCATATGCAGTTTTTACATTGCTTAATTCGACCTGGTTTAAGTGTTATATGGAGTTGATAGGAACTACGATGGGGGGCGGTGCGCTAAAAATTGAAGCAAGCCATATAAAGAAAGTTCTTTTTCCGAGACTCGCAAAAGAACAAATTGAATTATTGACAAAAATCGGAAAAAAATGCGTTAAGCAAGGAAAAATTGGACAAACAGATTTAACACAAATAGATAGGGCTATCTTATGTAGTTTTAATCAATATGAGCAGACTTTGAAGAAACTAAAGAGTATTTTGAAGACAAAAAAAGAAAAAAGGGGTTCGAAGAAATGAATCGAGATGCATTGGAAAAATTTGTGACATTAGCGCAACACGAGATGTCTGCTGGAGCTGTTGAGGATAAACTAAGGCATATGCTTTCGTCAAAATTGACTTCGATTTTTCCGAACAATGAATGGTGGGTACAGGAACACATTTTAGGCACAGAGCAATATTTACGTTTTGCTAATGAACAGGGGGAGGAACGAAATGGATTTGCGGACTCTGTCGTAGGGAAAACGGCCATAGAATACGAGAAGAATCTAACGATAAATAAGGTGTTTGAAGATGGCTATTATCAAGTTAGAGAGTATTGTGCTGCATTGATTAATTTGGGCGTTGATGTGTCTGAAATTTATGGCATTCTTTCGGATACACTTCATTGGTATGGCTATACCATAAAAGTGATTGGCAATACTAATAGAGATAGATTATTCGGTGCAGAAGATATTGAATTGAATGAAGAAGATTATGTTGATTTAACATTAAGTAATACAACAGAATATGATAAGTTTGAAGCTTTTGTTGAAAAGTATCTTGATAGGGAAGAATCAAGAATTCTTAATTCAAAATCGCTAGCCATTGATTTTGGTACGGAAAGTGTGTTTTGGAAGACTCATATTACAACATTTAATAAAGTCGTATCTAAAGCGATGATTGACCGACCTGAATATGCGAAGCTCATTGAAAATCTATGGCAAAATTTTGTTGCTTATTTAGGTGCATCAAATTATGGCGAGTTTAGCATTGATACATATGTTAATGAACTCTATTTGGTGACGGTAGCAAAGCTTGTATGTGCGAACATACTAAGCAGCAAGCCAATCATCAGTAATGATGATGAAATTAAGACTATTCTTGATGGCAGATTTTTTATGCAAAAAAACATCCAAAATCTTGTGGATTACGATTACTTTGGGTGGATAAATAAGTTTTATGTGGCTGACTTAGTTGAAATAGCCAAAAAGATCCAGCAAGTTCTAATTCATTATGATTTTAAAACAATTCCGCATGTGGACTTGTTTGGAGAACTATTGGCGCAGCTATCATGTAAAGAACATAGGCTATTGTTAGGACAAGATTATACTCCTAGTTGGATTGCTCAAGATATGGTCAAAACAGCACTGGGTAGATTACATGAAGAACCCAAGGTGTTAGATATGTGTTGTGGTTCTGGTGTTTTCTTGATTGAGACAATTAAGGCGGTCAGAGCAAAGTACAATATTGATAGCAAAAATTATTCAACTGATAAGGATGAATTAGTGTTTTCTTGTGCAATGGGATTTGATATCGATCCACTTGCAATCATGCTTGCGAAGGTAAACTGGGTACTATCGATGAGGGATTTATTTGGCTCTCATAAGGGGATGATTGTAATTCCTATATATCACGCAGATTCATTATTTGTGGATACTCCTATTACGCATAAAATGGCTAATACCGTACAAGATAGGTATGTTCTACATTTCGAGGGAAATAAGATTGAACTTCCTTCATTTATGATTGAGCCTGAACACAGAACAACATATGATGCATTCATGGCTAAGTGTTATAGTGTGGCTATGGCTAGAGCAGAGTATCCACCGGTTGAACTATCAGATAGAGACCTGGATACAATTAACGCAGCTATAGATATGGATTCATTAAATAATAAAACAGATAATGAAAGAAAACTTCAGAGAATATCAACATATGAATTAATACTTGCGTTAGAAGATTTACAGAGAAAAGGCAAAAATGGAATATGGTATTTCGTATTAAATAATAACTATAAGCCTGGGCTTGTAAGGAATCAGTTTAATTGTGTTATATCTAACCCACCATGGCTTGCAATGAGCAAACTTGCAGATAATCCGTATAAGGATAATCTGGCAGTTAAAACGAATGACTACGAAATAAAGCCACCAGGATCCGCTCATTTGCATATGGAATTAGCAACTATTTTTATGTTAGGGGCAATTGATAAATACTTAAAAGATGATGGGCAGTGGATGTTTGTTATGCCTGGAAGTTTGTTAAGCGGATACAATCATGAGCCACTTCGCGATGAGAAATATAGAAATGCAGCTAATCCTGTTGAGGCTAGGGTGGATACTATTTGGGAATTACCGATTAATGTGTTTAAGAATAAAGCAATAGTTTTAGGCGGAACGAAATCTGAAAATGGCAATCCAAACGTAATAGCTGGACGATTATATACTTATAAAAATCAGTATGATAAGTGTGAATACAAATTAAAAAAGCAGGGAAAAAGATCATGCTGGACAAATAATGATGATAATGTAATAGATCTGATCAATTGTGACGCGATTAGAGTTAGTCAAGGAGCTGATGTTTTTCCGAGAACGGCGCTGTTTCACAAATATACTCAACAAGCAAACGGAACTTGGGATATAGAGGCTATAGAGAAAACTTCAGATTTGTACTACTTAATTTCAGAAAGTAAGAAGGATATCTGTAATACACTTTCAGCAAGTGGATTTAGCAATGATTTTATGTATGATTGCTTTATTTCTAAGCATTTGTCACCTTTTTTTGTAGCAGATCCGGCAAAGGTGCTACTTCCTGGCTATAAAGATGATGGTTCTTGGAAGGCTATTAATTCAGGAAAGTTAGCTACAATGAATGCTGCTACAAAATACGTGTTTGATGAAATAAGTAGTAAGACAGGTTTAAGCCTTGATGTGTTATTCAACGATAAGATTGATATTTATAACAAACTTAAAAATCAGAAGTTTTCATTAGGGAAATGGATGGTTCTATCAAGTGCGGGTGGAGGTAATCCGTGCGCTGCATATATCAAGTTGGATAACTATGATCGTGAGAAACTGATTATTGATCAAACCCTTTATTGGTATATTTCAGATTCAGAGGATGAAGCAATTTATATAACAGGATTAGTAAATAGTATATCTATGGGAAAAGCAATAGAAGATTTCCAGCCAGAAGGTGCTTTTGGTAAAAGACATATTCATACATTACCGTTTAAAATAATACCTAAATATGATGATGCAAATGATGCGCATATAAAAGTTGTTGAAATGACTAAGGCGGTGATTAAAGAATGGTATAAGATTTGCGATTCTGATGAAACAATTTCTAAGACACTAAATCCAAATTCTGGGAACTTGCCGTCAAGAAGAAAGAAACAGCAATCTGCTTTAAGAAAAACAGCATCTTATATGGAGTATGAAAGAAGCTGTTCAGATGTTTTGGGCCTAGACCTGGAGATTATATATTAGTGGCCAACTAACAAATAAACATGTCTCTAGAAATTTACAAAAGCAAAAATGTTGCTTTCGGACATTGTGGCTGATTTGTGATGCAAAATTTAAGGAGCAAATATTATGGTATACATAATAACATATGACTTATGCAAACCAGGACAAAATTATGACGAGCTAATAAAGGCAATAAAAACTTATAATTGGTGCAAAATTGCCGAAAGCACATGGGTTGTAACGACAACTAAAAATTCCACTGAAATCAGAGATTATTTGAAGTCTAAAATTGACAAAAATGATAAACTATTTGTAGGGAAATTAACTGGCGAAGCAGCCTGGTATGGCGAGTCAGATGATGTCACAAAATAGTTAAAAGAGAACCTATAAAATAATGACTTTAGGGGTGAGCTTATTTTAAGTTTACCCCTAAAGTTTATTTTTTATTAAAATAACATTATGAAAAACTTTTGTAAGTTTTGTGGTCAAGAAAAGCAATTAATAAAGGCACATATTATTCCAAGGCATTTTCATCTTAATTATGAAAATGAAACTTATGCTGCAATCAATGCAAAGACAGGGGATTGGAAACAATGTAAAACAGGCACATATGATAAAAATATTTTATGCTCAGAATGTGATAATAATATATTAGGTAAATTTGATGATGAAGCATATAGGATACTTTTGAATGATATTTATAATTATACCGAATATAAATATAACCAAAACATTTTATATCATTTAACCGAAAACGATTTTGACTATACTCTTTTTAGAAACTTTTTTATTTCTGTATTATGGAGAGCTTCTATATCTAAAACTGAAGAATTTTCTAATGTTAATTTAGGTCCATATGAAGATATTGCATTAAAAATAATGCAGAATAAAATAGACAATGATGAATTATTTAAGGTTTTGATTTTCAAATATCCAAAAGGGCTAGAGAATAATGCCATAGTACATTTATCAAAAGTTAAAGCAAAACATGAAACATATTGTTTATCTATGGCAGGGTACCTTATTCTAATTTTTATAAACGGGAAAAATATACCTTTGAATTACATAAAATACTATGGAACATTCTTTTTAAATTCAAAAAATTTATACATACTTGAATCTCCAGATTTTTATAAAAAGCATTGCCAACATATTTATGATTTAAGAGATAGTTCCAAAAAGCTGATTTCCTATCTTCAAAAAAAATACGATAAGCTTGGACATATTTAACTTGATTTTATTCTGACTTTGAGTGATGAATACGACACGATAAAGGAGGTCGTATGGAAAAAGTCGGATTAAACATTACTCCAAAGGAGTTTAAGCAGTTAAGCAAGTGGTCGGAGAATATTTATAATACTGCCGTTATTATAGATTATTTCGTCGCAAATCAGCCAGAGATTGAAGAGTGTTATAATCTTGCACCTGTAATTAAGCACTTGCGAAATGATGCAGATGTCTTAAATGCATTCTTCATTGACCACGAAAAAGAAGTTGAAGATTTAAATGCCGTTTAAAAGATGTTTAATTGGTGTTCAAGTCGTGTTCAAAATTTAAAATGCTTAAAAAGTTTGTTTAATAAATCTTCCAATACATTTTTAGGGATTCCATTGCATATATCTTCCAGCAACTTTTTTGCTTCGTCTTTATTAGAATTGTTGAAAAATTTGTTCAATTTAATTACTAGATCAGTATCCTTTGTTTCAGCCAAAGCCATTTTAAGAAAAACCCTCTCTTTGTCTTTAAATAATATTTTATTTTCAATATATTGTTCCAAAACCATACACCAAAACAACTTGCATGAGTACTTTTTTAAAATTTCTTTTTCATTATCAGTTAATCCTATTTGATTTAAAGACCGTTCGGTAGTTGCTGACATTATACCTAATGTGCCAGTAACCATACAATCATATAATTTTTCTAATGGACTTGCCATGCCTGTATTCCTTATATTTTGTTGCATTTATATATTATAACACATCTAAAATCGGGCATTCATGCTAATTTTGTGTTGACATGATACGTTTTAGACATATTTAGTTGATGTTTCCTATTGAAAGAGCGATGAATGGTGTAGCTTGAAAGGAGCATACTATGATTGAAATCGGTAAAAAATATAGATTGAAAAAGCTCAAAGGCTGGTTTGAAAAAGATAGCGAAGAGTTTACGGTTCTGTGTTTTGGTGAACACAATATTGTCGGCTGCGTCGCACCGGATGGTGAAAGATATGTATTTGATAAGGATTTTTTGATTGACCCAGATAAGCCAGACGAAATTTACGCTGATGTTACAATAACGAAAGGTTAAACTATGATTGAAAAAGATTACAAATTATATGGAACAAAGATTTTAAACCTAAAAACACAAGAAATCGGATTGTTAATTTGTTTATGGGAAAACAAATATGCAGATAAAACTGTAGATTTTGCAACTTGTGTTGATAAAACCGGCAAGAGATATAACATTGAACTTGATAATATAAGAGGATTTGAAGATGATTTTGAAAAATAAAAATATACAAAAATTTTAATGCGACGTTCTTTTTATTTAAATTTATTAACTAATTTTGTAATTGATTTTCAATAACATATTTTGAAATATACGACATTCGAGGAATTATAAGAGCTCTTTTTTCTTGAATTTTATTTTTCAAATCATTTATATCATCAAAATCTTCACCAATTATATTTGAAATAATATCTATATCCTTTTCATAGATTCCCATGTCATATAATAATTTTTTAGCAGGAGAATTAGCATAGTACAGCATGTCAATTATTCCTAAGACTTCACTTTTTATCAAGTCGGTATATTCTGAACAGATATTGTCATTAATCATAAAGAATAAAATAATGGAAACTTTTTTATAAAATTGATGTTCGATGTAACTGTTTTTATACTTGATTAATTTCGATATTAGGCTATTTATATCAGTCGTGAAATTTTTTTGAACTTTATGTATACATTCTTTTATTTTTGGGCGTGTTCTGTTAATTAAAGAATTTATACACGCAGCATCTAAAGACGCGGTATAATCCCACCTTATGTATTTGTCCTCGCATATGTAATATAGGGGTTTTATTATACTTGTTCTACTTATAGGACTATCGGTTTGCAAAGAATCAATATAAGCCTTGATACCTGTGAGTAAAAAATCTCTGTGTTTTAAATATGATAAAAATAAAGTTAGAACCGTATTAAACCTTAATTTCGAGCCAATATATTCAGAATAATCTTCAACTGTAATGTTTAATTTTTTAATAAAATCCATTATTTGAGTACATTTATCATATTCTTTTTTTTGAAAGAAAATATCTTCACTATCGGTAGTGATCTCAAATTCAATGGTTTTCTTAGCATCATCTCTTTCATAGCTACAATCGTCTGGTCCCTTTATGTAATAAGCATTTCCAATAAAATGTTTAAAAAGTCTTCCTGTTCTACCAACTAAATTAAAAAAGTCGAATGCTGTAAAGTTTTCATCATACATTCTTGAAGGTTCAACGATGATGATATTTTCTGCTGTAGTATTTACTCCTTCTAGTAATGTTGAAGTACAAAGTAATCTATTATAGCTCTTGTTATGCTCGTATGTATTAAGCTGAAAAAGCCTGATTCCTAATGGAATTTGTCCATTATGGACCAAATATCCTCGTTCAAGAGCTTTAATAAGAACCCAGTCTTCATGTATTTCGTCTTTTGCCCAATTTATGAAACTTCCAATCTCTGGTTCTAAATTGTTTATAATTGGTTCATTTACAATTATGTCAGTTATGTATTTATTTAAGTTGTATACTGTTCCAAAATATATAAGGGTTTTTTCATTAGGAGGCAATGCTTGATTTATTTTATTTGCTTCTGAAAAACGATATTTATCATTAATTATCCCAATTTCTTCAACATTATTTACAACTGGAGAGTAATCTGATTTATAAAAATATGGCTTCTTGTCTAAAATATCAGTATTTTCAACATTATCAATAAAAGGTGCAAGCAGGACATATTTTTCAGATATTTGAGATAGATAATAATATGCCATATTCAAAACTAAAACTCTATCATCATTTTCTTTTTTTTCTAATTTATAAATTTCATCAATTGCTAAAAAATCTATACTTTTAAAAATTTCATAAGTATTGTCTTGTACGATTTTGTCATGTGTTAAAATAAAAATATTTTTCTTATTAAAATCATAATCTTTTTCTTTTGAAATGGTTGTATATATCTTATATTGACTAAATTCCTCTTTATATGTTTTTATAATCTTTCTTTTATATTCATCTATTAATGCTAATGTAGGAACAATAAGAACAACTGTATTTGGTTTTTCTCGATATATGTACTCAAATATACAGAATGTTTTTCCAAAACTAGTTGGGGCACTAATTATAGAAGCACTATTATTTTTTATAATTTCAAGGATTTCCATTTGAGATGGGTGCAAACTAATGTCACTATCTAAACTGGAAGCAGCAAATGCATTATATAAAATTGAATCAAATGTATAATTACTTGAATATAAAGTTAAATCTAAGGCAAATAAATTTTCTGATAATGATTTAACAACTTCATTATCAGAAGTCTTGTCTAATTGTCTAATATATTCTTCTCTTTTTTCCTGTATCGATATGCTATCTTGCATCTTTATATAAATCCTCTTTTATTTTCATCTCGGCAGTAAATACTGCCATCATTTTGTCTTTATTAACAATTGGTAAAGATATAGAATAATAGTAAGTATCCAAATTGCAAAATTTGGTTTTTGGAATCTTTATTAATTCGTTTAGATAATACTCTGGGTCATTACTTTCGCTACTATGTGCTATAAAAATTGGAATGCCAATGGCTTCAAGATTTGCACAATTTTTAAACTCATCAAAATTTATACAAGTATCAATATGTTGTTTAAATTTTTCTAAAAATTTAGGATTACAATTAAGAGTTCGATTACTAAGTGTTAATAAAAATTCATTGTTTATTTGAGATTCATAATCTTTTAAAGATGTTTTTATAAGTTCTATTCCATTTTGTATGCTTTTTGATACTTTGGATTCTCCAAATAATAAGATATTATTTTCTGAACTATAAAAAAGCGTATCTATGCCAAAAACACTCATATTATAATTTGTAGTCAACTTAATTTTAGGAATTATGCAGTCAAATTTGAAATAATTTGCTAAAATGGTAGAGAAAATATACTCCCCAACTTTTCCGAATTTATCAATTCTAATAAAATTTTTGCCTACTTTATTTTCTATTGTATATTCTTCTTTTAATATTTTTTCAATTGTTTCATCAAAAACTTCATAATCAAAATTTTCTAATAAAAATTTTTCATCTATAAAATATCTTAGATTCTTATATAATGTTGCATAGTTTTTATCAGATTTTTCAAATTTTAAATGGAAATTATTTTCAGCATATTGTAATAATCTATTTTCATCAAAGAAATAATAAAAAAGTTTCTTATAAAAGTCTTCAGTATCTTCAATCTCAATATGAAAAAATGAATAATTACCTTCTGTGGAATATACATTAAAACAATCAAAATCTTTTTTTATTATATCAGTCATTATATAAACCTCTAAAACTAAGTCTAGCACAAATATATGTAAACTTTTTCAGAAATAATGATTGTATTAGCATAGGGTAAACTAACCTAGTTATCATCTATAGTTTTATTTGGCGGTTTATCCATTCCATAATGACGGAAACAAGATATTCTTGTTCGGATTTGGTTAATTCTCTGTGTTGGGGGAATTTGTGCCATTTTTCAATGCAGCCGCGGCAGCAGGTGGCGGTTGCGTGTTGGGCAATAAAAACAGGATGTCCGCGCATTGGAGTTTGTTTTCCATCATTTATAGGTTCTGCCGGAGCAACTCTATCTCGAATAAAATCACAGGCATGAGAATAAATTGTATCAAGACCTTTGTCCTTGATATATTCAAGTTCTTTTCCCCGAAGCTTAAATCTGCTCCTGAATTTTGATTTTGCTAATCTATCTAAAATGTCCATAGTATAACATCTCTTATGGTCCCATAAAGGAAATTAGGTTATATCCCTTTTCTTTGCCTACTTTTATCATAGATTCCACTCTATAAATAAAACGCTGATAAAAATCAATAATTAGTTCTGCCTCGGTATCATCTTCTGTAGGGCTGTTGTCATTGTATTCTTTAATCTGTTCTTCAGTCCAACCTTTTACATAACATAATTTATGAGTAGCTCGACCTCTTTTCTCTCTTAATTTTGCAGTATATTCATTTTCTCTCCCAGAAGACAATGCATCTATTGTATCTCGAATGTCCTTTAACATACTTTCAATAGAACTAAATGTATAAAAGTTATGTGTTAAATACCACTCAAATCCACTAACATATGATGTTTGTTCATCATCACTACAATTATCAACTCTCTTTTTATTGGCTTCAAGCTCGTCATCAAAGTATTTATAAAGGAACGGGGTAAGAAATTGGTCAACGTCATCTTCTTCAATTGAAATTTCAGAAGTTTCCATTTCTGCAACATTATCTATTCCATTGGTATCCGAGAAGTCAATAATTCTCACCGGCTGAATCCAAAAATAAGAAGAACTATTATGACCATCAATTATACCAATTTCCTTTTTAAAGATGTCTCTTCCAATGATTGCAATAGCAAGTTCATTAATTTGCATAAGAACTTGCTCATTATCTTGTTTCAGTGCAAGTGAGTTATCAAACAATTCTTTTAATTTTAAATATGATTTATAGGGAATATTTGACTCTGACAAAAAACTATAAACATAATCATCAATTTCTTCATATGAAATATAATTTGGGTAATCTTCTTTTAACAGATTATACAAATTCATGATATTTAGCTGTGATGGATGACAACACTTCATAAAATCAGTTTCTTTTTGTGGAAATTTACCACCCAGTGCTTTTTCAAGTTCTTTTTTCGTAACATCTGGATAATTAGCGACAGTTATATGATCATTTCCGGCATTTTTATGTTTCTTCCAACTATCATATTTTGGATTATAGATATAGTATAGGTATTCATGACTTGTTATAAAAATCAAATTCTCTTCGGGAAATTTTATCGCTTCAAAATCATCAAATAATTTCATTTTAGCACCTCATATATTTTTACATTATCAATATAAACTACCACTATGCCAGATACGGACATAGGGAAGACATACGAAATTTTTCTTTCAAAATTTTTCTCAAAAGTTGATAAAAATACATCATAATAAAACTTTGATTCCATTCAGGAAATCAGATAATATATTATCTATATATTGACTTTTTGGGCAAAATAGGTTAATATATTATCTATGAACAACTTATTTTTAAATCAAAAAACTCCCAATGAAATTGCTAAAAGTTTTGCAGATAAAATTAAAGAGCACAGAAAAAAGTTAAAAATTTCGCAGGAAGTTTTAGCGCAAAAATCCGGAGTTAGTCTTGGCAGCATTAAAAGATTTGAAACAAAATACGAGATTTCTTTGCAATCTTTTATTAAAATTGCTATCGCTCTTGATTTAGATAATGACTTTGAAAATTTATTTACACAAAAAACTTATGCTTCGATTGATGAGGTAATTAATGGATAATTATAAATATCTGAAAGTTTTTTATAATGATAAATTAGTCGGAACTTTGGCTAAAACTCCTGATAGGTTTGTTGCATTTGAATATGATAATGATTGGCTTGCCACAGGGTTTAGTATTTCACCTTTCAGTTTACCAATTCAAAAGAAGGTCTTTTTACCAAAATATGAACCGTTTGACGGATTATTTGGTGTGTTTAATGACAGCTTACCTGACGGTTGGGGGCGATTGTTAGTTGACCGCCTATTGCTAAAAAATAAAATTAACCCAAGTGAAATTGATAATTTAAATCGGCTTGCAGTTGTACAAGAAAGCGGTATAGGAGCTTTGACATATAAGCCTGAACACAGATTTGAAACTCCACAAGAAGAATCTGATTATGACAAGCTTGCGCAAGAATGTTCAAAAATATTAGAGTCACAAAGCTCTGATAACTTGGATGAACTTTTTAAACTTGGCGGTTCGTCAGGCGGAGCAAGACCAAAGATTTTGACAAAAATAAACAGTGAAGATTGGATAATAAAATTCCCATCCTCACAGGATCCTAAATATATTGGAGAGCAGGAATACAAATATTCACTTGTTGCAAAAGATTGTGGGATAAAAATGAGTGAAACAAAACTTTTCGATTCTAAAATTTGTTCAGGATACTTCGGTATAAAACGTTTTGACAGGGTAAACGGTAGAAAAGTTCATATGGCTTCCGTTAGCGGATTATTAGAAACAAGTCATCGTCTGCCAAATCTTGATTACAATATTTTGATGAAATTGACTCTCGAATTAACGAAAAATTATCAGGATGTTGAGCAGTTGTACAGGTTGATGTGCTTTAATGTTTTTGCACACAACAGAGATGACCATTCAAAGAATTTCTCATTTTTATATGATGAGAATAAAAAAGAATGGCACCTGTCCCCTGCGTATGATTTGACTTATAGCTCATCATTCAACGGTGAACATGCAACAACAATAAACGGCGAGGGTAAAAATCCGAATATAGAAGATATTTTAGCAGTCGCAAAAAATATCGGAATAAAAGAAAAACAGGCTCGGAAAGTTGCTCTTGATATTAAAGAGAAATGTTTGTCATTAGTTGATTAAAATTTGTCATAATTCAAGTGCATTTTAACTGATTTTGATAGTTAAGAAATAAATTTTTGTATTTCGTTTGCTTTATATCTATATAATGCATTCTGGGTTTTTTATGCTTAGTAAACTAAACTTTTTAAAATTACAAAATTCATTATATACTCACAATACAAGGCAAGAAAGTGTGCCGAAACAATTTGGCTTAAGTAAAGATACTGTTTCTTTCAGCCAAGTATCCATGGCTGATTTTATAGAATCCATTAAGACAAAAAAGTCTAATTCTCAAAAAATTCTTGAATTTTCCAATAAACTTCTTTCAAATACAAACTTAAATAAAGAAACTTTGAAATACGAAGTTCAAAACTTCTTAAAAGCAAATTCTATAAACAATTTAAAAATTGATGATATATCAAAAATTACCCAAGGTGCTCAAGGAAAAATAACAGGCAAATTTGTTCCAGAATATTCATCAAATTGCAAGCTTAGTGGCGGAACATTATATTTGGGGGAAATTCCTAATACATCCGATAAAGATGCATTTGTTGCATATTGTTCAACTGTTTGCCATGAATTATTACATGTTCTTCAATATGCACAAAATGAAGACAAATTCGGTCTTGGTGAAGTCGTTGCAAACCGTGATGAAATGAAAAAATATAATGACTTCAGTTATTTTTTTATGAGCATGATTGAACCTCTCCTAATAAATAAACCGCTTCAAGGCATTATGAATAATTACAAAAAACACGGAATTACAGAGCAAGAATATAATGAGCTTTTTAGTTCAGTAAATAACAACGGATTTCCTATTTTAAATAAAACAATACTTTTTACTGAAAATGATATCAAAACGTACATAACAGGTCTTGTACCATTTGACGATTATATTGATACTCAAATAAAAAAATCTATTGAAGTTTTTGTAATAAGAGTAGCTACAAATGGTTTAGATTCTCAAACGATTACAAAAGCATTGTTAAAAAATTATATTGTTCATTTTAAAAATGAACTTGAGGCATACAGTTTAATGTCTGATATTGTAAAAAGACAATATAATTTAAATGACAAAACAATTAATGACATAACTCCCGTTGCTTATAAAATGGTAATTAATGTTCTTGAACGCAAACTTGATGACCTGTCTAAATAAACATGATAAAATTTGTCTTTTATGTGTGTCTATAATTTTGCATAAAGTCATCTATATTATGTAACAAGTCGCATGATGTTTGTGTCATTGCTTCAAATATATCTATGCAAAAAGTTCTATCTTCAGATAATTCGAGGAG
>CALUSI010000001.1 GCA_944323395.1 Candidatus Gastranaerophilales bacterium | reverse complement strand
TCCTTTGAATTTTCTAAATTCTTTTCTCTTATTTCTGAAACAATTTCTTCTGTATATTTATAATTTTTTGTTATTTCTTCATATACATTAGAAATTTTAGAATCAGTTTCTAATGTTATCTCTGTCTTATTATTCTCTATTTCCGAAAATACTTCTTTTATTTTCGAATTTATATCTTCCGAAAATTTATTTATTTCCTTTGAATTTTCTAAATTCTTTTCTCTTATTTCTGAAACAATTTCTTCTGTATATTTATAATTTTTTGTTATTTCCCGATAAACAGAATTAAAACGAGTATCAATTTCTTCTATACCAATCATTTCAGAACGAAGTCTATCTTCTACTTTATGTATATCAAGGTACTCAGTAAAAACTTTATTATTAAAATCTTCAAAAGTATTATTTATAACAAGAAGATATCCCTGAAAATGGTAAACTCTTTTCCAAAAATCATCTTCAGTATTTTCTATTTCCAAGCTTTGAAAAATCTTCTTCATAAGAAAGAAAAATTCTTTGTGGTAATTTTCTTTCAAAAGTGAATATCTATGAAATAAATCATTTATAATCCAAGCTTGAATTTTTTGTTTTAAATCACTTAAATATGGAACTTGCTTTAATTTTTCATACGTAAGAGAAACCATAGGCAAACGATCTAATATTTTATTATTAAACTGCTGCATTGTAGAATTTTTACGATTAATTCTATAGCTGTATAGATTTTTCCATACTATTTGAATTCTTTTTGCGCTAAGATATGTACCAAAGAAAAAAGGTAAATCTTCATAAATAAAACCTTCAGGAAATTTTTCACCTATATTATTTAAATATTCCCTTTTATAAATTTTGTTCCATAGAGCAACATTTATATCTAAAATACAGTTTTTTGTATCTTCTGCACTAAAAACATCATTTTGAAAAGAAGATAAACAAGATAAAGAATAATAATCAGATGTTATATAGTTTTCATTTATATCATCATATTCTCTGACTTGGCACATAGAAATATCAGTATCATTTGATTTTGCACTGTTATATAAACATTCAAACATATCAGGTTCAATAAAGTCATCCGAATCAACAAAACCTATATATTCGCCTTTTGCTATTTCTATACCTCTATTTCTTGCAAAACCTTGACCTTTTCGTTCTTCTATATTGATAAGTTTAATCCTTAAATCTTTTTTAACATAACTTTCAACAATTTCTAATGTTCTATCAGTTGATGCATCATTTATTAAAATAATTTCCATATCGTCAAGTGTTTGACTTAAAACACTATTAAGACACTCTTCAATATAGTTTTCAACATTATTAAATGGTATTATTACTGATACTTTTGGCATTATTTATTATCCTGTAATTTCTTTTTTTAAAGTATTTAACTTTTCATCAAATTCATTTCTTAACTCTATTATTCTTTGCTCAAAGAAATATTTATCTTCCTCACTTTTTTGACTCAATTTTTCATTAAGCTCTTTATAAATTTTTGTAAGTTCTTCATAAAAAATAGAAGATGTATTATTCATATGCAGGTACATTTTATCCAGATTTACAGAAACTGTCTTTTCCAAATCCAATAAATTATATTCAGGCAAATTGCCACTGTTTAAAGCCCTTACTTTAGAATCAACCTCATCTATTTGAATATCCAATAATCGTTTTAAATTGACGTACCTTACTATTATTTCCTTTTCAAGTTCTGATATTTTATTCCATATATCATCTTTTCCATTATTTATAATAGATGATGTTTCATTACTTTTATCAAAAACTAATCTTTCCGTGTATTGATAATTTTTACTTATTTCATCATATACACGGTTTATTTCCATGCCTTTTTTGTTTATTTCCGAATTTATATAATCATAAACTTTAGCAATATCATCATAAATTTGCTTAGTCAAATCTTCACTTTTCGAACTTACTTCATTAAACAATTCATTATTCTTTATCTGATTTTGGTAGTCTTTATCGTAAAATACTTTTTCCAACTGGTTAAAACGGCACAAAATCTCATAAGAATTATTTTTTATAGTTTCTAGATTATTTTGGTAAAAGTTATTGAATTCATTCTTAATTAAATCATTTTGATTATTTATAACACTTTTGTATTTTTGAATTTCTTGGTCTACTTTATCACTTATAAGTTGAGTTATTTCTTCGTCATTTTCAAGAAAATTTCTTCTATAAAAATGATTTTCCTTCGTATTTATTACTTGTTCTTCTATAGATTCTAAATATAAATTTTTGACAAAATCAGTATCATATATTTCATTAGTATTAACAAAACAAACAAAATCACCACCAGCTACACCAAGTGCTATTTTTTTAGCTGATATATTATCCTCAGAAATTGGCAAACAAATCAATTTAATTCGTTCTTCTTTTAAAGCTACTTCTTTTACTATATTTTCTGCTTCATCTTTTGAAGCATTATTTATACATATAATCTCAATATCCTTAAATGATTGATTTATAAGGCTACTTAAACATTCCTTCAAATTATCTTGCTTATCATATATTAAAATTATAGATACTTTTGGCGATTTCATATTTTATCTCTTTTTTGTTTTTCTTATTTTTTGAATTAATTTTTGGAATAAATTCTTTTTTTGTTCATTTATTTCAATACGCATTTGAGCTATTTGATTTTCCATATTTATTAGTTTATTTTCATATTTTATTCTTTGTTGATTTATTTTTTCATCAAAGTCTGATTGCAAGTTGATAACATTTTTATCATATTCCTCTTTTTGTTGTGTTAGTTTATTTTCAATATCTAACATAAATGATTTTAAAGTCTCAGTACTAATCTTTTTATCAATATTTTCTTTCACATAATTTATTTCTGATAACAAATTTTCATTACTATTTTTTAATTCATTTGTATTTGCATTTAAAATATTCTCAAGTTTTAGATGGGAACCCTTAATCTCTTTATAAAGTTTAGAAAAATTTTCATTTGTATAAGAATATAGTTCACTAATTTTATGATTATTTTCTTTTGATATTTTTGCTTCCAGAGCTTTATTTTCACTATAAAATAATTCTTCTAAAACTTTAACTTTATCTTCAGTTAATACTTTTAATGAATTTACTTCTGTATTTAACTTTGAATCAACATTAGTTTTAAGTATATTTATAGAAGACTTAATCGCATTTAATGTTTCTGTTCTTTTTTGATTTTGTTTTTCTTCAACCGTTTGCACTAAGTATTCTGTATAACTGTTATTTTTGGTAATTTCTTCATATATATTTTTCTCGATATTTTTTATATCATTTCTAATATTTGTTTCAGAGTTATTTATCTTATCTGAAACAGCAATTTCAAATATATTAATTTTTTCATCATTTTCTGACTTGATTATATCCAATTTATTTTGAATATTTGAAATTTCCTCATAGACTTTGCCTATTTTTTCATAAACGTTATCATTTAGCTGTTCTTGAAGTTTTTCATCACTTTCTTTTGTATAAGCATAATTTTTTGAAATTTCCTCATAGACTTTAGCAACTTTTTTATCAACGTTATTATTCAGTTGTTCTTGAAGTTTTTCATCACTTTCTTTTATGTAATCATAATTTTTTGAAATTTCTTCATAGACTTTGCTTATTTTTTCATCGAAATTATTATTCAATTGTTCTTGAAGTTTTTCATCACTTTCCTTTGTATAATCATAGTTTTTTGAAATTTCCTCATAGACTTTAGCAACTTTTTTATCAACGTTATTATTCAGCTGTTCTTGGAGAGCTTCATCATTTTCTTTTGTGTATTCATAGTTTTTTGAAATTACTTCATAGACCTTACCTATTTTTTCATCGACATTATTATTTAGCTGTTCTTGAAGTCTTTCATCATTTTCTTTTGTGTAATCATAATTTTTTGAAATTTCTTCGTAGACCTTACCGATTTTTTCATCGACATTATTATTTAGCTGTTCTTGAAGTTTTTCATCATTTTCTTTTGTAAAATCGTAATTTTTTGAAATTTCTTCATAGACTTTACTTATTTTTTCATCAAAATTACTACTTAGCTGTTCTTTGAGTTTTACATCATTTTCGTTTGTATAACTATAGTTTTTTGAAATCTCTTCATAGACTTTACTGATTTTTTCATCAAAATTATTGTTCAGCTGTATTTGGAGTTTTTCATCACTTTCTTTTGTATATTCATAATTCTTTGAAATTTCTTCATACAACTGAGAATCTTTATCATCAGAATACATCGTTAATAAATCAACTTGACCTTTTACAAATTCATAAGCAGCAGATATTTCAGAATAAATTTTTTGTATATCTTCATCCGTTGCCAATAGTCTTATATTTGTAGTACTACCACCAATATCATCTTTTAAAAATTTACCAGAAGATCTTTGTTTATATTCAATTGTTTTATTTTTAAAAGGAGTAAACCAAAGGTAATAATAATACAAATCATATATAAAATGTTCAAAAGGAATTAACCAAGGTTTAAACCTACCAGCAAGATGGAAAATTATAGTTTTGGCAAGCTTATTTGCATCAACTTTTTCATACTGTAAATATTGATAATTCCAAATATTTGATAATTCTTTTATATTTTCAGATAAAACACTATTAACAATATCCTGATCTTGCCATAAAATTTTGGATTTATTCTTTTTTGCATAATCTAAAAGACGCAATTCCAAATTATTCTCTCGCCAAAAATCGAGATTTAAAAGCATCACACCGGCATTAAAATATTTTTTCAATCCCAATCTTTTTGATTCTTTTGTACTGTCAGCATCAAGAACCATTGCAACAGCATAATTATCTATATTTGTATCAAAAATTCCTTTTAAAGAATCATTAATAATTACATCACAATCCAAATACAAAACTTTGCTTAATGAATTTAATAAAGCAGGAAGCTTAAATCTAAAATAAGTAGGTAATGTTACGTGATAGTCTTTGTAATCAATATTATCTTTCTTCAATAAAGGATAATCTGAAAAGTCACTACTATTCACAGATAAATATTCAATATTAAAATTTTTAATATTTTTTAAAGACTCAATTTCTTTTTTATCTTTTTTTGTTAATCCGCCATCAAGAATATAAAAGTTGATATTTTCATTAACATCAGCATTTTTTAAAATTGAAGCAATAGAAACCGCAAGCTGTTCAACGTATGCAGAGTCTAAACTGTAACAAATATTATATTCTTGCATATAACTTATCCCAATCTACCCCCTTTGATTGTACAATAATTACAGAAAAAAAAATATATTTAATATAAAATAATTAAAGTATTTTAAAAAAATGACGAAAATATTTTTGTAAAGTATGGTAACGGAAAATGGTAACACAAGAGGATAGTGATTTAAAGAAAGTAGGCTTGGAATTAATGTTCCTTACACCTGAAAAGTGTTCAAGAGAAGGCGGTATTTCTGCTGTTGAACTTGCAAAAGCTCTTGATATGCCTCTTGATGTTGTAAAAAAGAAATTAAAAATTTTATTAGATAAAGAAATAATAAGAGTATACGGAATAAATCCTAAGTTATGGAAATTTGATGAATATAAATTCCAAAAAATGGATGAAGATGATGATGTTTACAGACTCTTATGCAATTTTGACGATGTAGATTTTGACAGATATTTTTCTTATAACTAATACATTATGACATTCTTGAAAAGACTTCTATTTCAAGATTACCGGTTGTATTTGCCAAGAAATAAGCACTTGATGCAATCATTGAAGCATTATCTGTACAATATTTCATTTCTGGTGCATAAATTTTATAGCCTTGTTCTCTTAATGCAAAAAATTTCTTTCTTATTTCAGAATTAGCAGCAACTCCGCCAGCTAAAACAATTGTTTTTGCGTTTATATTATCTGCAGCTTTTTTTGTTTTCTTAAACAAAGTAGATGTAACATTTTCCTGAAAACTTGCTGCTATATCAGCCTTTGGAAGTTCTTCATACTCTTTTTTCAGTTTTTGTATTAATTGTAAAGAAGCTGTTTTTAAACCTGAAAAACTGAAATCATATTCATTTTGAAGTTTAGCCTCAGGCAGTTTAAAAGCAAAAGGATTTCCTGTTTGAGCCAATTTATCAAGATTTACCCCCCCGGGATACGGAAGACCTATTAATCTTGCAACTTTGTCATAAGCTTCACCTATTGCGTCATCAATAGTTTCACCTATTATTTTTTGTTCCAAATAACTTTTAACCTCTATTATTTGAGTATGTCCTCCGCTAATCAAAAGAGCAACAAACGGTGGTTCAAGTTCAGTGTTAAGATAATTTGCGCAAACATGCGCATTTAAGTGATTAACACCTATAAAGGGCTTATCATTCGCAATGGCAAGAGCCTTTCCTGCATTCATTCCAACAAGTAATGAACCGACTAACCCCGGACCAACGGTTGCAGCAAAAGCAGTAATATCATCAGCAATCAAACCTGCCTGTTCAAATGCTTGAGCTATAACAACATTAATAGCTTCCAAATGTTCTCTTGCAGCAACTTCAGGAACAACACCGCCAAATTCAATATGTGTTTTTATTTGCGAAGCTACAACATTAGACAAAACCTCACGCCCGTTCTTTACTATAGCCGCTGCGGTTTCATCACAGCTTGATTCAATTGCGAAGATAATATTATCTTTTCCGCTTTCTGGACCTATTAAAACAGGTTTATCACTAATTGGTGTTCTAAATTCTTTAACGGGCATTTTATTTTTCCTTTGGCTTTTTCCTTATTTTATAATATCATTTAAATAGTTTTTGTGTGAGGATTTTATTATGACAAAACCTATGAATATTACAGAAAAAATTTTAGCAGACCACGCAGGTCTAAATGAAGTAAAAGCAGGGCAATTAATAACTGCAAAAGTAGATATAACTCTTGCTAACGATATCACAGGACCTGTAGCTATAAATGAATTCAATAAAATAGGTGTAAAAAAAGTTTTTGATAAGGAAAGAGTAGTTTTTGTTCCTGACCACTTTGTTCCAAACAGAGATATAAAATCAGCACAGCAAGTAAAACAAGTTAGAGAATTTTCTCGTGAACAAGAACTTAAACATTTCTTTGAAGTTGGAAGAATGGGCATAGAACATGCACTTTTACCGGATAACGGAATAGTTACGGCAGGTGATATAGTTATAGGTGCAGATTCTCATACATGTACATATGGCGCAATAGGTGCTTTTTCAACAGGTATGGGCTCAACAGATATAGCTTGTGCTATGGCTTCAGGTGATACTTGGCTTAAAGTTCCATCTGCAATTAAAGTTGAGTTTAACGGTAAATTAAACAAATACGTAACCGCTAAAGACTTAATTTTATATTTAATTGGTGATATTGGCGTTGACGGTGCTTTATATAAAACACTTGAAATAGGCGGCAGTACAATACGCGAAATGCCAATGGACGGAAGATTTACCATCTGTAATATGGCAATAGAAGCAGGTGCAAAAAACGGCATTATAGAACCTGATGAAATAACAAAAGCATATTTAAAAGACAGAAGTATAAGAACACCTAAATTTTATACAAGCGATAAAGATGCCCAATACGAAAAAGTAATTGTATATAATACCGAAGAAATTGAACCGGTTGTAGCTTTCCCACATTTACCTGGTAATACAAGACCTGTTTCAAAAGCAGGCGATGTAAAAATTGACCAGGCAGTAATAGGCAGCTGTACAAACGGAAGATTATCAGATATAAAAGCGGCAGCAGAAATTTTAAAAGGCAGAAAAGTACATAAAGATGTTCGTTTAATAGTATTTCCTGCAACTCAACAAATATATTTAGAAGCTCTAAGAGCAGGATACTTAGAAACAATAATTGAAGCAGGCGGAGCTGTATCAACACCTACCTGTGGACCTTGTTTAGGAGGACACGCAGGAATATTAGCGGCAGGCGAAAAGGCAATATCAACTACAAACAGAAACTTTGTAGGAAGAATGGGGCACGTAGAAAGTGAAGTATATCTATCATCACCATACGTAGCAGCCGCAAGTGCTGTTACAGGAAGGATTATATCACCGGAAGCGCTGTAATTATTGTTTTGTTTGTGTGAGTTTAAAAGAAAGTTTACTACATTTGCCAAATTTATTTTTTGGTAGTACTGATTAACCTTTGAGAAAGTATTATCAAATTAATAATGTTATTATCATATGAATTATAAGATTCTTCAAATTCATTTTTTAATATATCAATAATTGTCTTAATTATAGATAAGTTACTACTTATGTTTATCATCTGAAGTTCAAGCTTGTTTGCAAGTTTTTTATTCATCGGGTCTCCTTCTTAAAATTATTTAATATTTTTTAAAACAATAATTTAATTTTAAAATATTATTTAAAAAAGTGCAATGATTTTTTAATTATTTTTTTAATTTTAAAAATATATTATATTTTTAAATTATGGATTTACGTGTTGAAATTAGAAAACTTGCCATGCAGGAAAATGTTACTTTAACTGAACTGGCAAAATATATAGAAAACAAAAAACAAAGAGCATATTCTATTCAAAACCTGTCGACAAAAATAAAAAAAGGTACTTTGAATATAACCGAATTGGAAATAATTCTTGAAAAACTCGGTTATAATATTAGTTTTAATAAAAAATAAGTAAAACATTAAATACTAATAGTAACCCTTGAACCTTCTTTATGGTAGTTACCGCCACCACAGATGGTTTCAATTACTTTTAGTAAAAATTCTCTCGGTGCTTCCATTTGATTAATATAAAATTCTTGATTTCCAAGATGACGTATCTTTATTATTGCTTTACCGCTTTTATCTGCAGGAACATATAAAGATGCAACTTCCATATCTAATAATTTTTGTTCTGTTTCATCATTATATCCTTGCAACAATTCAGGAAGCATTCCTTTTATAGCGATAATTCTTCCTGTAAATAAAGGTACATCTTTTTCTCTGTGCAAAGCTTTTGGCTTATCTTTCATATTAGAATAAAAAGTTATTGAATGCCAAAGAATATTCATAATTGCAATATGTCTTTGCTTATCGTATTCATAATAAATATTTTCAGAAGGAATACCTCTTACCGTAAAAGATTGCTTTAAATATTCAACAGTAAGAGCCATATTTTCAACCATTTTTTCAAACAAAACAGCAGTATTTGCGTTTGATTGCTGATATTCCAAAAATTGTTTATACATATGACTTGATACAAGACTCATTCTTTCTTGTATAACAGACGATTTTCTAACCGTTGTTTCTAAATCATCAAAATTTCCGCTCAAAAAATTCCTTCTCTTTCCGATTTTATTGTATAAGAAAATAAACCATTATAAAACCATTTTAATATTTTTTATTACAAAAACGAATACTTAATTTACATTATATTAGTTTTACTTTGCTTTTTTATTTTGTATAAAATATCATAATAATTATGAAAATTGTTATTGTAGGCTATGGTGAAATGTTGAGGGCACTCATTTCGGGAGTGCTTAAAACCAAGCATGAAATTGTTGGTGTATTTAGGGAAGAAAATATTAAACACACACCGTTTAAGAAATTTTTATATGATTTCTTAAAACCAACAGACGATTATAATTTTATAAGAACTCATCAATTAAAAGAAATTAAAGCAAAAAGTGTAAATTCTGCTGAATTTATTCAAACAATAAAAGCTCTGAAAACAGATATTATACTTGTTGGTTCTTGGAGTGAAAAATTTTCCATGCAAACAATAAATACACCTAAAATTGCCTGCATAAATACACACCCATCATTATTACCGAAATACAGAGGTCCAAATCCATACTTACAAGTAATACTAAATAATGAAAACAAAACAGGTGTTACTTTTCACTTAATGGATGTCAACTATGACACAGGTGCCATATTACACCAAGCAGAAACAGAAATATTAAAAACAGATACAGGTGAAAGCTTGAAACATAGATGTTGCGATATGGCAAGAAATGAAATTATTAATTTATTAAATAACCTACCTCAAAAACTAAAAGAACAAAAAAGCCAAAATGAACAAGAATCAACATATCAACATCAAATTTCATTAGCAGATTCAATTTTGGACTTTGAAAAAGAAACATCAATAGAAATAGACAAAAGAATACGAGCACTAACTCCTTGGTTAAAATGCCATATACCTTATAAAAATGATTTTTTTACATTTGAAAGTTATAAAATTTATCAAAAGAAATCAAAAAAAAGACCTGCTTCAATAGTAAAAAAGACTAACAATTCATTATTTATTGTCTGCAAAGATGGTTATGTAATAGAGTTTTGCGCTATAAAAATAAAACGCCCGTTTTCCACTTTTTTCACGAAGTTATATTTAGAAAAAATTATTAAAACTAATGAACAAGCAATATAAAATTGTTGTATAATAAAAATCAATAAGAAAAGAGAGAAATTATGTTAGACTTACACGCAATATATGAAGTAATAACGTTTTCTATAGGAGATACAAAAGCAGGCTCCAAAATGGGAAAACTTCAAGTTAAAAATATTGAAGATGGTACTGTACTTAATTGTATCCTATGGGAAGAAACATTAAACAGATTAGACTCAAAATTGTTTAGAACAAACAATCAAATAAGAATCAACGCAGGCACATACAACGAAAAATATAACAACTGTCTAATCTCAGATATAAGCCTTGTGAAAGAAGCAAAACTTGGTTTATCTTCAGAACAAAGAGATGAACTGTTTTCTAAAATAATGAACTATGTAAATAAAATCAATGATAAAAAACTTGCTGAATTTGTTTCATCACTATTATTTGAATATGAAGAACAATTTAAAAAGACACCGGCTGCAAAATTAATGCATCATAATTATATTGGCGGTTTGCTTGAACACACACTTGAATGCTTAGATTTTGCTGATATTATTCTTTCAAAATGCAATAACAAAATAAATCCGGATATAGTATATGCAGCTTGCATTTTACACGATTTCGGAAAAATATTTGAATATATAGTAGATGAAGAAACAGGCTTAATCGAATATAACGAAGAATTCAGAAAAGACTGGAGAACCCACTCTCAATGGGGATTTTCAATATGCATGAATAACGGGTTTAAAGATATTGCTAAAATGATAGCAGCTCATCACGGAAGAACAGACTGGGGTGCATTAATAGACTTAAATGATAAAGATGCTGAACCATTTATGTACATAATTCATCACATTGATGATTTATCTGCAAAATTTGGTAAAATATCAATAACAGATATAAATTAGAGGGATATATAATGAAAAAAATATTTTCTGTTTTAATTGCAATATGTGCAATGTTTTTATTTACAGGTATTGGAGCAGATTGTGCTGTAAATAAAAAGATTAATGCAAACATAAAAACAAAAAGAGTACCGGCTGGTACTGTAATTACACTAAAAGTATTGGATCCAGTAGGTTCATCTACATCTTCATTGGGTGACCAATTTGATTTGATGGTAACAGAAAATATAAAAGTTGATAAATCAATTGTAATACCGCAAGGAAGCGTTATAAGAGGTTCAATAGAAGAAGTGTCCGCGCCTAAAATTTTATATAAAGGCGGAATAATAAGACTATATTTTGACCACATTGTAAGTGCCACAGGCAAACAAGTTCCGTTTTACGCAGGCATATGCAACAACAAAAATGTAACATATGACGGAGCTTTAAGTTCTAAAACAACTTACAAAACAGCATTTACAAAAACAGCTCAAACAACAAAAAATATAGTTGTAAAACCAACAACTTGGGCTTGGGAAAAAGGAGAAGATTTGCTAAACGGTTCTCCAAAGTACGTATTTGCCCCTTTAACTGCTATAGTAACAACACCTGTTGCAGGAATATACTTTATTGGTGATTCTATTGCAGATATATTCAAAAAAGGTGAGAATATTTATATCAACCAAGGTGAAACTCTTCAGGTACAATTATTAAAACCTATAGACATGCCGGTATACTAATATGTTCCTTAAACGGCTATTATTTAATAGTATTTTCATAATTAAAAATATTGTTCCAATAATTTTGCTATCAAAAGAAAAAAAGATAGCAAAATTATTAATAAGAAATGCATTAAGACTTTCAATAGCAGAATCTTGCACAGGCGGTTTAATAAGTTCAAGATTAACTGATATTTCAGGTTCCAGTACATATATCTTCCAAAATTTTGTTACATATGCCAATTCTGCTAAAGTTTCAATTTTAGGAGTAAATCCCAAGACTATAGAAGAAAATGGAGTCGTAAGTGCACAAGTAGCAATAGAAATGGCAGAAGGTTTATTAAATAAATATAATTGTACAATAGCAATATCAACGACAGGTATAGCAGGGCCACTGGGAGCAACGGAAACAAAACCCGTAGGTCTCATATATATAGGAATAGCAAACGAAAAAAATAAAGAATCATATAAATTTGAAGCCAATCCACTATTATACAGGAGAATAATGAAATATGCATTTTCTACAAAGGCACTTGATGTACTCATAGATTTTCTAAAAGAAAATTACTAATAAGATTTCTTTTCAAAATACTTGAAATGAGTAAAAGGCCAAAATAGGAGCTTAGCTCTACCTATAAATCTGTCTTCCTTTAATACACCCCAATATCTTGAATCTAATGAGTGTCCTCTGTTATCACCCATCATAAAATATTCATCATCACCCAAAATCAAAGGTCCGCAATTCATATCAGAATTACATATAGGATATTCATACTTATCCATAATATAAGGCTCATCTAATTTTTTATCATTTATAAATACATCAGTCGAGCCATCAAGATTTTGAACTATTTCAACTTTTTCATTTGGAAGACCTATTACTCTTTTAATATAAGCAATGTCTTTGCAGAAAAACCCGGTTAATCGAGAGAAAACAGCAATAGGATTTGCGCTTAAAGTTTCTTGAGGCGGATAGAAAACCATAATATCACCTCTTATTGGTGTTCTATAGAAACGAGAAAGTCTTTCAACAAAAACTCTATCCCCCTCTACTAATGTAGGTTTCATAGAACCTGAAGGTATCCAACGTATTTCACCTAAGAAAAATCTTATTATAATTATTGCAACGACCACAAATACAATTGTTTCAACAGTTTCTTTCAATACTGCTTTATTCATTTATTCCTACCTCATATAGGTTTTTAGTAAGTTTTATAATTTCCTGTTTATATTGATTATCTTCTATAAAACTTATAGCTTCAATTGCCTTATCTGCGTATTCTTTTATTAAATCAACTGTTTTTTCGATATATTTCTTATTTGTTTGGAGTTTTTCTATTATTTGATCTTCAGAAAGTTCTGAAACACAATTTATATCGTCATTAAGAAACAAAACAGGAGCGGTATAAATGCCATTATGAATATCACTCATAACTGGCTTTGTAGGATCATTTTTTAATATATTAAGTAAATCATCTTTTATTTGAAAAGCAATACCAAAATTTCTGGCAAAAGATAAAACATTATCTTTTACTGATTTATTTTTAATTAAACAAAGAGAAGTTAATGGCGCCTTGAAAAGTTCTGCTGTTTTATATTCGGATTTCTGAATGTATTCTTCCATAGTAGGAAGTTTTCCAATTGTAAAATTTTGATTTATTTCACCTTTACACATCAAATATATAGATTCGGCAAACGCATCAATAGCTTCTACACTACCACATTTAACAAGTTCTCTTAATGCAACAGAAAGCAAAATATCTCCGGCTAGAACACTTAAATTATTGCCCAGCTTATAGTTTAAAGAAACTTTGCCTCTTCTTGTATCAGCATTATCAAGAATATCATCATGAACTAAAGTAGAATTATGAACTAATTCAACACTACAAGCAAGGTGATAAACTTTATCATCAAGTTCAATACCCATTGCTTTTGAAAAAAGGAATACAAGTACAGGTCTTATTCTTTTTGACTTCGAATATAAATAATCACAAATATCTTCAGATATGCGGTTTTTATCATCAATCAAACTATTTACTAAATATTGGTTAAGTTTTTCAAGTTCTTTTTGCACTAACATTACAAAATATCCTCTTTAACTATTATTCTATTATAAATACTAAATTGTAGAGTGACAAATTATTTTTTGTTTAATTTTTATAACCATAACAGGGATATATAATTATGAATGTTTTCGATAATTTTACACAAATTACAACTAATAATATAAATAAAAAGACCGAAATAAAAAAAACAGAAAAAGTTATCACACAACAAGAATATAAACCCGATATCTTAGATATACTTAGCGAAAAAGTTGTGAATAAGAACGATTTAAATGACATGGTAACAACTCCAAGGGCAATATTTAAAGGTTATCTATGTTTTACAGCAGGCACTACAATTAATGCAATTGCCTCATTACTAAAAGATAATAAGTTCACTAAAGGTTTAAAGATAGCAGCAAGTGTAATTTCCATTTATGGCACATACAATTTTGTAAAACCATACTTAATTAGAACCAAAGATTTGACTAAAACCCAAAAATAAACTATCTTAATAAAAAGAGGTGGATATATGTTTAAATTAATTGTATGGATAATTATTTTTGCAGGTATATATTTCGCATACCAAGCAGGAATGTTTAACAGCATAATAAATTATTTTGATGCATCAGCAGCAAAAGCACGTCAGGAAAAAATTATCGAACACGAAGATGGTGGCTATACAACTGTTAAATATAGAAATGTATTTGATTTATTATTAGGCAGATAATAAAAAACTATTTTACAAAAAAGACTTGAAATAAAAAATTGTGCATGTATAATAGAATCCATAAGAGGATGCGAGAGTAATTCAGTGGTAGAATGCTTCCTTGCCAAGGAAGATGTCGCGAGTTCGAGCCTCGTCTCTCGCTCCATTTAAAAGATAACACCCAATATGGGTGTTTTTTTATATAATATAAAATAGTTTAAAACTCAAGAATGAAAATTCTAACAAAAATACACCTGCAAAATCTATTGAGCAGATGTATTTTTATTTAATAATTTAGAAAAATAACTTAATTCTATTTTGCTTTTTCTATTTGAATATTTTCCGTAACAGTCGCTCTACCATTTTTTGAATCACCAACTGAATATGAATTTGTATATGTAGAAAGTTTATTACGTCCAGCTGTTATATAATTAATATTTATTGAGGTATCATATCTCTTTTCTACTCTTAACAATTTACCATTTTGACGAACATTTACATTAACAGGTTGAACAGTAGGATCATACATAACCCAACCATAATCATTATAATATACTTCAACCCAGTTATGCTGTGTATATTTCTCTCTTGCAATATTACCTAATACAAGTCTTGCCGGAATATTCTTAGCTCTGCACAAAGCGATCATAATTGCAGCATACTCACTACACTTACCACGCCCCAACTGTAAAGCTCTTTTTGCTCCTATATTATTCATAATTTTATATTTCATATTATTTTGTATGTATTCATACATGTTTTGAAGAATTTCTTCTTGAGTATTACCTTTTATCTTTTTCGCTATACTTTTTATATAAGGATCATTTGACTCAATAAGAGGCTCGGGTTTTAAATATCTATCTAAATTTTTTTCAGGTGTCAAGTTTTTATTTATTATCTTAGCATTTTTGATATTGTAAGTTCTAACTTTTGCCGTTCCTTCTAATATAATATTTATTCTTTGAGAGCCAATATCATTAAACGTATACTGTGCTATAGTATTAACACCGTCACTATATATTCTTGACGGTTTTATTGATGATTTCATATTTGAAATATATTGTTTTTCATTTTCATTCAATGGAATTGGTATATCAATTTCAAAATGTTTAACAAATCCTTGAATATCAATTGTATATGAATATTTATAATTAAATGAATTAAATGGTTGAATATTTTTAATTTCTTTATTAACTTTTTTAGGCTCTTGCTTAGGCATATCAGATATCTGTTTTGCTTGTTCTTCAAGCCTTGCCTGATATGTCTTGCCAACCTGTTTTACTAATGTCGTAGTATCTTTCTTACCTCCGGAAATATATATAAAAAGTCCAACACCCAAGAATATAGACAAAAACAATATATTTAATAAGATTGAATAATCTTTTTCTTCTTTTTTCTTTTTCATAAAACTTCCTTATTATATAGCAATAGTATATGTCTTGATAATTCAAGCATTGATAAAAAAATTATATCAAAATTGTAAAATGAGGCAAAATTTTTGTTGCAAATGCAACATTATTTATAATCCCAACAGTTTATATTGCCACAATACCTACAGACAGCATGACTGTTCATAAATGACAAATCCGGAATAAAAGTAAAGCCATCTACATTTATCTTTATATCGTTATTCTTAGTATATATAACCTCAAACTGTTTTGAACCGGAATAAGAAGGACTGAACATTAATTCAAATTTATCAATTGAATTACATTTTTTACATTTAAACATTATCCCTAACTAACTCTTTCTCTTTTTACCCGTTGCCCTTGCAATTATTTCATCGGATTCTTTTGAGAAATCTTTAATTTTTTCTGAATCATAAAGTTTATACAATTGAGTAAAACAACAACATCTAAAAGGAAGAGTAAATGCTATAACCACAATGGAAACAACATTTTCAGCAAGATATTTAGATATAGTTAAACAATCTAAACTAATGTTAAAAATAGCTAACATATCATTTAAAGCATCTAGATTTAATAATCCTACAAAGAGCTCAAATCTGCCAATTAAAAAAGTTATAAAAGAAACTTTCTCACAAGCCCAAATAAACATACTAGGTAAAAACCAATATGTAAGAATTGCACACAACACTATTAATATCAAAGTTGAAATAACATTTCCTTTAACAAGTTGAATACTTCTTGAAATTGCACCCTTTGCCGATATATTATCTTCAAAAGAAAGAACCTGAAAAGACAGACATAAAAATATCCAAACTATTGGAGCAACAAATAACAAAGGCGGAACTATTAACAATATTGTGACTAAGAACATCAATAATATATAGTTTAGTAACTTACGCTCAATTACCTTTTTATTTGAATTAAAATCAAAATCTTTAACCTTTTTCTTGTTTGAAACAGTATAAAACAATATATTTAAAGCACAAAAAGCAATTATATAATCGTAAAAAGCCTTAATGAAAACAATGAAAAATGGCAACAATACCAACCAAAATAATATATACAAATTTTTAGAATTTTCAAAAAGAGGAGAAAGATTTATTATATTATCAATATTAGTCATAAAATAATAAGTAAGTGTAAATAATATTGTTAAACTTATTAATTGACCCAAAATAGGGAAAGATAAATATTTAACACACTGATCCAAATATAAAAAATAAGTCCGGATACTTGAAAAAAATATCTGAAATACACCAATAATTTTATTAGATTTTTTTCTCGTCATACTTCCTCTTTTTCTTGTTTTATATTAGCATATATTTATAAACTATTGAGTTAAGTGTATCATGATAAAAGAAGATTTAAAAAATTTATTACTATCTTTTAAAGAAGAAGATTATTATAAAAATGTTGATTTGCATATTCACTCTTGTGAATCGGATGGGGAAATGACTCCATATGAAATTATAGAACAAGCTAGAAAAAAGAATAAGAAATATATCGCAATCTCAGATCATAATACTATTGATGCGTATTTGTCTACAAATATTTTAAAAGAAGAAATTATTATACCGGCAGTTGAATTTGATTGCTTTTTCCAAGGAGTTCTAATTCACATTTTAGGTTATGGAATAGATATTGATAATGAAGATATTAAATCTTTGTATGCCACAAATAACTTAGGTAAAAAATTTAATTTATACAGAATATTTAAATTAAGAAATCCCAAAACAGTAATAGAGAAAATAAATAAAGCAGGAGGAATCGCAGTTTTAGCACACCCTGCTTGTTATTGGTGCATCAATATTGATTCGTTTGTAAAAGATTTAATGAATTTGGGAATAGAAGGAATAGAAACTTACTATCCATATAATGGGTTAAGAGGTATTTTAAAATTCCACTCAAAATACACGATAAACAAGATTGCTGAAAAATACAACCTAATAAAAACAGGGGGAACTGATTCCCATCATAAAGAATTGTTATAAAGATTTTGTAATTTGTTTCAGATATTCTTTAACACCTACAGTAATCAAAAGATTAGGTTCTTTGTTACAAAACTCATCTAGAACAGTAACACCGGTTGAAATATCGCCTTTTTGTATAAAAAGTAATCCAACCATAATTTCATTTAAAGGAGAATTGGTTTTATTCTGGAACTCCAGTAATTTTTCGTTAACAATCCCGAGTTTTTTATAATTTTGTGCCAATTTTAAATAATAATCAAAGCACAAAACATTAATACTGACAGCTTTTTCAAAACAAGAACGAGCAAGTTCAGGATAACCAATTTCTTCATATGTTCTGCCTAAATTTGAATAATATACAGCTGTTGCTTGAGAATTTGGTAATAAATCAATTGCAATTTTAAATTCTTCAATTGCACCAAAGTAATATTTTTCTTTTAAATACATAATTCCTTTATTGTTATGCCTGTAAGCATTTTTCTCAGCATCAATAGTCTGAACGGCATAACAACATTGTCCACAAAAAAGAATACAAACAATAATTATAAAGATTCTTTTTAAATACAAACTTCCATACCTTCTTTTGCAAGGAAATAATTTTCATTTTTATTTTTAAAGAAATTTTCAATATTTGTCAATTTTTCATCGTTATAAGAAGGATCAAAATGGAAAAATGCTAACTGTTTAACATTTGCTGAAGTAGCAACATGATATGCCATATCAAAAGTAGAATGTCCAAAACCTTGCTTTGGAGACACACTTGATAGATAGTCTTCATTAGTATATTGACTATCATGAATTAATAAATCTGTATCCTTTGCAAATAATTCGAGCTTTTTAGCTCCGCCAAGATAACATTCAGTATCAGTAGCATACACAATTGACTTATCTTTATAACTAATTTTAAAACACATAACTCCAAAATTAGGATGAGCATTAGATTTCATAAACGAAATAATTACTTCATCTTCTTTTGGATTTATATCTTCTAAGGAAGAAATCCTTTTAAGAACAGGTTTTGTATTATCTTTATTCAGAACAAGAACTTCGGATTCTGTAATATCAGTAATAGTACAATCTGCAGTTATATCATATAAATTTATAGGAAAAGACTTACCATAAATCAACTCAGACAAAGTTTCATCTAAAGAGGCATCAAAACCACTGTACCCAAATAAAGAAAACTGAGTAGTAAGAACGTTAATAGGTTTAAAAAAGTTTAAACCTTGAATATGATCTTGATGAATATGGCTTAAAAGCATAGTAATATTCATTGGTTTTCTATCAAAAACATTACCTGAAGAAGATACATATTCTTCAAAAATCTTATCACCTAAAGCAATAAGTCCAGTTCCGCCGTCAAGGATTATACGGTGAGAACCAGCTATAACTTCAACACAGGAAGTATTACCGCCATACTCTAAAAAATCTTTATTTACAACGGGATAAGAACCTCTAACACCCCAAAATTTAACTTTAAAATCAGAATTTTTCATAAGTTCCTACTTTTTCTCTATTATTATTGTTGTGTTTCTGTCTTTAGGCTTTCCATAGTATATGGCGCCACCAAAAGTCATAATTTTAGTCTTCATTTGTAAATCTTTTAAGTTTGTCTCACAAAAACTAAATTTAAAAATTGTTTGTTTTGCTTTATTAGTAACTTCAATTACCCTAAAAGCATTAGGATACCCTGCTAATGAAGGAGAAGAAACGTGTAGAATATTACCTCTTTTGGTAATTTTTGCTGCATGATAATGCCCTGAAAATATAGCAATTGGCATATCATATTTTTTCAATACCGATTTAAATTCATCTGCATTTATAATTTCATGTCCTTTTGATTCATACGGAGGAAGCAAAGGAAAATGTATAAAAATCAATACAGTATCATTCTTAGATTTTCTTAAAATACCGTCAAGCCAAAGCAATTGTTCCTCTGGTAAAATACCCTGAGAGGATATACCTTTATTTTTTGCACCATCTAAAACAATTACCCTATAACCTTTTTGCGGTTTGAATGTGTAATAAGTAGAATCAAAAATATAATTAGGATTTGTTTCTTTAAGAATTTCAACAAATCTTATCTTTGTCAAAAAACCGTCAGTAGAAGTATCATGATTACCTAAAACATAATACCAAGGCGAATGTAAGGTATTAAGTTCCTCTGTTAGACTATATAACGAGTCTTTAGTCGGTTTATCTACACCATCACCAGTAACCATAACAAATTTAACATTTTTCTGCGCATTAATTTGCTTTATAGCATCATTTAATAAAGGTCTCGTTTTGGACAAAAGTTTGTAACTGGTATCATCCCTTATCAAAGAATAATGAATATCAGATAATTGAACAAACTTCATCGAACGCGAAAATGATGGCTGGTCACTAAGGAAGAACATAACCATCACAACAAAAAGTATATAAAGACAATCCTTAAATAACTTTTTCATAGACTATATTATATCAGATAAAAAGATGTTTTTACCAGAAAATAATTGTATAAAAAAATAAAAGAGTATAAAATACAAAATGGGTGCAAAGTTCATGAATAAAAAGATTAAACAAAAAAATATAATATTTTATTCTGTATTCTTCGTTCTTACAATAATTATTTTTAACTTGTTTTTTAAAACTGAAAATTATATCAATTTCAATATAATACCGAGGATATTACAAAAAATAACAATATCTCAAAATATAGCTCCACAACGTCTATTTATAAATGTATGGAGAATAACAAAAAATTCATATGTAGATGAAACATTAAATAATCAAAACTGGATAAGATGGAGAACGAGATATTTTAAACATATAAAAACAATTGAAGACACAAATTTAGCTATTAACAGTATGCTGGCAAGCTTAAATGATCCATATAGTAAATTTTTACAATCAGATTTATTTTATAAACAAAAAATGATAATAGATTCAGAAATTACCGGTATAGGAATACTATTCAATAAATCTGGTAATGAAATAGTTATAAATCATATTATGGATAATTCACCAGCTCAAGGTGCAAATATTCTTCCGGGTGATACGATAGTTTCCGTTAATGGAGAAAAAACAGATAAATTAGAAATGAAAACTATTATAAAAGCTATAGAAAACTCAGATAATAAAGAAATTGAAATTACTATAAAAAGAAATAATTTATTAATTACAAAAAAAATTAAAAGAAAAGCTATTCCTATAAAAACAATGGAATATAAAATTACAAGAGATAACATCGGCATTATAACACTGGCAAATATAATGGGGGAAAAAGCAGTTTCAGATTTTAAAGATATTATTATAAAAACAAACAATACAAAGGGGATAATTATTGATTTAAGAAACAACTACGGCGGAGTTCTTGCAAATGCAATTCAAATGGCAAACTTTATGATGGATACAGGAAAAATTGTAAGTATACAATCAAGAATTAATACAAAATATCAAATATATTCAGACGGTGAAAAAATTTTTAAGACAAAACCCATTGTAATCCTAATCAACAGAAATACTGCAAGTGCATCAGAAATCCTTGCTGGTACATTAAAGGATAACTTAGATGCTATCTTAATAGGAGAAAGAAGTTATGGAAAAAACTCAATACAACAAGTTATCCCAATGCAAAATGGAACGGGACTTATATTAACGACTGACAGATATATCCTTCCTGATGGAAATGACATATATAGAAAAGGTTTAACTCCTGATATTGTAATAAAACAAGATACTATATTCACAAACAAGAATGATAAACAATTAAGAAAAGCAAAAAAAATAATCAGAGAGCTAGTGAAAAATAAAGAATAAAGTGTTATAATACAAATGCTCTATACGGGTATTTATTTTGTTCCTACATCTTGATTAATAGGGAAAGATGACTCTAATAACAATGCAGTAGACCTGCCAAGCAGCAGGAAACGGATTTGTTAAGGCACTTACCCACCTGTGGAGCATTCACAGGTAACAAAATCGTACTTGTATAGGGCTTTATTATTTTTAAGCAAAATAAAAAAGCCGCTATTTCCGTTGCGGCTAGTTTGGATTTTATTCCAAATCTCCTCTCCCTAATAGTCTTTCGACTAAACTTTATTTAATTTACAGGATGTAAACACTTATTAAATCATTGCTTTACCATTAAAGCATTATTTTCATTTATTGTATAGTACCTAAAACAATATTTTTTGATATTTAATGTAGGGAATACACTCAACATTCAACAATAGTAATGTATTTGTTTATTACATATATTTGTTAAATATCTTAACATTTTAACAAAAACGGCTAAAATATAATATAGTTGTATATTTGAGAATAAAATGATATCATTTTGTTAAGCAGGAATTATAGTATGCAAAAAGAATTATCATTAGCTTTCGTATGGCATTTCCATCAGCCTAACTATCAAACACAGCCAAATGGCATAAGGCTTATGCCCTGGGCGAGATTACACGCCATAAAAGATTATCTTGATATGCTGCTTCTATTGGATAAATTTCCAAATTTAAAGTTAAATTTCAGCATAGTACCTGCACTTATAGATACAATAGAAGACTATGCATACAATGATGGCCACGATATTCATTCCAAATTAACAGTAACTCCAACAGAAGAACTTACAGATGATGATAAACTTTATATTTTAAACTATTTTTTCGATGCTAATTACGAAAATCTAATAGCTAAAAATCCCAGATATAATGAATTGTACACCAAAAGATACAGTGATTCAGAAATAGGCATAAATGATTTTTCACTTCAAGAATATGCTGATATTATGATGTTATTCAATTTGGTATGGTTTGATCCAATATGGAAAAAAGTATATCCGGATTTAAAAGAATTTGAAGATAAAGGTTCAAATTACAATCTTGAAGACAGAAAAAAATTAATAGATTTAAACAGAAAAATCATCAAACAAATAATCCCAACATTTAAAAAATATCAAGATGACGGAAGAATAGAAATATTAACAAGTCCATATAATCATCCCATTTTACCTATATTAATAAATCCAAAAGATTTAAAGACTCCATTTTTAAAACATCAATTACCTGATTGCAAAATATCACTAATACTAGATGTAAAAGAACAAATTAAAATGGCCTTCGATAAAATTAAAAATACCTTTGGAAAAGAACCACAGGGTATATGGCCAAGTGAACATTGTATAAGCCAAAAAACATTAGACGTTCTGGCAAATCTTGGAGTAAAATGGGTTATAACAGACGAGAGTGTTTTATCAAATTCATTAAAGAAAGAATTTGTAAGGGATTTTAGAGGATGCTATGAAGATCCATACGATGTTTGTTCATTATATTTATATAAAACAAATCAAGATAAAGAAATAGATATAATATTCAGAGATTCAGTCATCCCAAACTTAATTGGTTTCGAATATCCTCATCATGATAGTGTTTTATGTGCAAATGATTTATTCGATAGAATAAAAACAGTTCATGACAAACTCAAAAATTCTCCGGATAAAAAACATATATTAACTATAGCAATGGATGGAGAAAACAGTTGGGATTCATATCCTGAAGATGGTTCTATATTTTTAGAAAGATTATATTCTTTAATCAATGAAGACAAAAATATCAAAACAGTATTAATAAGTGATTTTATAAATCAAAACAAGAAAATTGAAAAACCGCTAAAAAAAGTGGCTACTGGTTCTTGGGTAAATCAAGAATTCCAATTATGGATTGCAGAACCAACAAAAAATATTGCTTGGAAATATCTAATTCAAGCAAGAAATGATTTAAAAGAAGCAGAGAGATCTGGCAGGTTAACAAAAGAACAAATAAAAACAGCAAGATCAGAAATATACATAGCAGAAGGTTCAGATTGGTTTTGGTGGTATGGTGAACCTAATAACTCAGGTCAAGATCATATATTTGATTTTATGTTCAGAGAACACCTTAAAAATGTATACACAATAATAGAAAGACCAATACCAAGCTATTTAGAAATGCCATTAATGTCATATATGGGGAAACCATTAAGAACACCCAAAAGGCAGATTACACCATTAATAAATGGGATGGTAAAAGACAATGATGAATGGCTACACGCAGGTTGTATTGATATTCCGGATGGACCTGTTATACAAGAAAATAAAATACTAAACAGAATATATTTTGGAACCGATAAAGATAACTTATATATTCGATTTGACATAAATAAGTATCTTCTTGACAGCAAAGAAAGCTATAAAGAGTATTTTTCAATTTATGTATACATAAAAGCATACAATGATTCATTAACACTAACATCACCATCAAGAACAACAAATAAAAAAGATTTTATACATCCGATACTATTAGATGGATATACTCATGAAGTAAAATTCGCAGTAACAAGTAACAGGAAATATCCATTGCAGTTCTCAACTGCAGTAAAAGATGGATTATGGGAACTACAATGGGGACATCATATAAAATACGTACATAAAGAAATTTTTGAAACTAGTATTCCTTTCGATGATATAGGAATAAAACCCGGGGACAGTTTTGACTTTTTCTTTATAACAGGTTGTAGTGGTGTTACTGAAGATATTTATCCTAAAGATATACCATTAACGTTAACGCGTCCAATATAAAACAAAAGAAAACCCCTTCAAGGAAGGGGATGAGCACTAAGAATAAGCAATCAGAAGAGTTGAGGATTTACTTTTATATAATACAAGATTTACCATTTGGCTTCATTGGACTTAGTAACTATATTTATCAGTTATACTTTTGTTTAAAAAAGCTAATATCTCATTTGTATTGTGATTTTAACTAATGTAAAATAAACTATATACAAAATTTAGGAATTAAAGATGACAAAAGAAAAAGAAACAAAATTAAACAAAATAAAAGAAGAATGCCAAAATTGTTATAAGTGTGAACTCGGAAAGACACGAAAAAACATAGTATTTTCAGACGGAAATCCAAATGCCAAAATACTGCTAATAGGAGAAGCGCCAGGAGCAGATGAAGATGCAACAGGGACTCCATTTGTTGGAAGGGCCGGCAAATTACTGACCAAACTTATTGAAGAATGCGGATTTTCCAGAAAAGATGATTTTTATATATGTAATACGGTAAAATGCCGACCTCCTGAAAACAGAGTACCAACTGATGAAGAAAAATCATTATGTGAAAACTATTTGTTAGAACAGATTAAAACAGTTAATCCTAAAGTTATAGTGCTATGCGGAGCCACCAGTGCAAAATCATTTTTAGGAAACAAAATAAAAATTTCTGAAATCAGAGGCAAATGGTACAAGCTTTTCGATAATATTGATACAACCGTAATATTCCATCCTTCATATCTGTTGAGAAATCATTCAGAACTGGAAGGTTCACCAAGATGGCTAACAAAACAAGATATATACAAAATTAAAGAAATTTCAGAACAATAAACTTAATCATTTGTAATATTTGTTTTTCGTGAAAGCCAATAAACACAAGCTTTTCATTGACAGGGCAACAAATAAAATCAAAATATTACTACAAACTGTGCAGTAATAGCTTATGTTTGATAAAATAAAAATTAACAAAGTGGAAAAATAGAGAGTGCAAAATGGCTGCTGAAAATAATTACGAAGAAATCTTGGAAGAAGTATGTGAAAAGCTTAATAATATAGATTCAGTAAAAGAACTGGATGTTCTTGATATAAAGAGTTCGGTTGAATCAATAGAAAACCTTATTACTGATACTCAAGCAAAATTAAATTTTGAAGAGATTAAAGAAAAACTCGAAAATATTGCAATGCAAGTTGACAGTTGCAGTGATGCACTTTTAAAAGATTTATATACCGATATTAATACGCTGAAAGATTCTGCCAGCAGCGTTTCTCAACATTTAGAAAACTTACAAAATGTTCAGAATCTTGCATTAACAAGTGCAGAATTTGAAGAATATCAAAAACAACAATTAGATTTAGCACTAAAAACAAATGAAAATATATTTAACGAACTTAATGCCATAAAAGAAAGTTCGAAAGAAGATAAAAATTCAGAAAACATAAAGAATTTAGAAACACAGCTTGCAAACCTGCACCAAACACTTACAAGTTATATTGAACAAATATCTTCAAAGATTGAAAATGTTCCAAATCTTGAAGCCATTGGTTCTATTATGTCAGATTTAGGCAGTGTCCAACAAAAAAACATAAAACAAACAAATGTCCTAATAAAAGAAATACAAGTAAGATTGTCAAAATTTCATGAGGAATTTGAAAACAAAGACTTTGAAAATCAAATTGCTAAAATCAGTGAGATATATGACAGTTTAGGAATAATCAATGCTTGGATTGAAAAAGTAGGATATATTAACCAATCCATTGAAAATGTATATTCAAGATTGGGTGAAAATATTGACTTTGATGATGTTGCAGAAAAAATTGACATTATATATGAAAGCATAAGTGCATTAAACAATTGGACAATGAAAATAGATAATGTAGATAGTTCAATGTCCGATATTCAATCAAAAATAGCATCACTTAGCAGTTTTGCTGAAGATACAAAAAATATAACAAATACATTAAATACAATAAAAAATCGTATAGATTCTTCTTTGTCAGAAGACTTAGATTTTGAAGACTTAACCAATAAAATGGATATTGTATATGAAAATTTAACTGCTATAAATGAATGGGCAAACAAAGTTGATACAATATCTGATAAGGTATCAAATATAAGTACTGTATTCGAAGATGATTTAATGTCTTCAAAGATAGATTTAATTTATGAAAACATAGGTTTATTAAATGAATGGGTAAGTAAAATTGACGGTTTTGCTCAAAAAAGCGAAGAATTAGATACAAAATATACTCAAACAAATGATAACTTAAATTCTAAAATTGATGAAATAACAGAGACTCTTTCAAGAGCAAGTAAAATTATAGATGATGTTCCAAATCTTAAAGATAAACTTGAAGATTTATCAGGAGAACTTCATACAATAACAAGTACAACAAAGAATGATGCTGAGTCATATATTTACACTTTGTTAGACATTGAGTCTGATTTCTTGAAACTACATAAATTTTTAGATGATAAAACAAAAATTACATCTGATGATATTAATTCATTAAAAGAGAAATTTGCAGAATTAAATAATGATATTTCAAGTATAAGCATAAGAACAAACAAATTAATTCTTTCTGCAGATGATGCAAATAAACAATTTAAATCTTACTTGGATTCATTCAAAGATACAATTCAAGAACTTGATAACCAAAGAAAAGAATTTAATCCGGAACTTAAGTTTGCACTTTTAGGTGAAAAAGTTAATGAAATGGTAAAACTATTGCATAGCAGTGCAAATGCTACAAAAAATTTGAATAATGCATTTATATACTTAGCTGAATGGGTCGATGCGACAGGCAATGCATTAAATAACATGCAAAATGATATTTCTGATATCAAAAATAAAAACGAAACTGAAAAATCTATGGAAGCTTTCAGTAATGAAGCTGAAATCAAAGAAAACATTACCACATTAATCAAAAAAGTTGATGAACTTGAAGAATCTTTTGCTAATTATAAAACAGATGATATTTCAGAAATAAAGAGTTTATTAACCGGAATTATTGTTCAATTAAATACAGCATTAACTCCTGATATTGATTCGTTAAACGAAAGAATTGATAAACTTTCCGAAGAAAATTCAAATAAACTTACCGAACTGGAAACTTTAATGCAGGAAAAAATTAACCAACAATCAAAACAAATTAATGCTTTAGAAGAAAAGATTGAGACATTAGGATCCAAATTTGATAAATTAATTGAAGCAATGAGTGAAGACAATAAAAATTATGAAATAAAAGATATTCTTAATTATATTGCGACTCAAATAACAGCAGCAAATGAAAATCTTACAAATCAACAAAATGCTAATTCTGTATTAAATAACATAGCAGAAAAACTATCCAGTTTTGACGAAAATATTAACAAAGTAGTTTCTTATATAGAAGAAGACTAAGCTTTCTTAGAATTTCTTTTGGGAACTATTGTTATCATCTCGCCGTTATTAAGAAAAACAGCTTCTATTACATTAGAACCATGAACAAAATCAGCAACAAAGCGTTTTGATAAGTCAGCTCCTTTTATATCTATTGGTGATGTCGTATAGACTGTTTTCAATAAATCTTTTAGTTTTGATATAGTTTCATCTTTATAAAGAACATCTATATTATCTGCATCATTTAATGCAAACCTGTCTATTGCACGAAGACGGGCATGCAATACAAGATTAGCAGAACAAACTTCATCATTCGAGAATTTCAACCACTCATCAGAATTTACAAAGTCAACAAATTGTTTTGGTAACGCTTGTTCAATTGCTTTTACATAGAAATAATACGAACAATCTCTCGGTAAACTTAATGATACCCTATCTATACCTAATAATCGTGATATATTTTGATAAGATTCACCTGACTTATCTATTTTGGATGCTATTTCCTGTGCAATTCTATATGGTGAAAAAGTATTAGATTCAACATTTTTAGTTGCACCGGGAAGAGAAACAATAAAATTAGCATCATCGGTAGAACATGACATATCATCTAAAATATTAATTAAAGCGGTTGCAGAAACAGACTTTTTAGAATTAATCTCATCCAAATTAATACTATTTATATTACTACTATTTATCTGAATAGGAATATTCAAACTATCAATTTTTTCTTGGATAGAATTTAATAATTCTATACTTTTTGAGAAATCAATATCCGCTGGAAGATTCTGCAGATATTCCAGCAATTCAGCTCCTTTAGAATTTGGCAGTCTATATTGCTTAAAAAACTTTTCCAATGAACTTATCGATGGAATTTTCTTATCTGCAATTATAGACATTACTTTTCTTCTTGTATCTTTAGATGACATTTTCAATAGAAATTCTGTTAATTTTGCTTGAGATTTAAACAAGAAACCTGATTTCGCTATATAATTAATTCTCTCAAAAGACATTTCTTTGTCATCTTCGTCATATAGAGCATCAAATATTTCAATACAATTCTTTCTATATATAGTATCTTCATCCGAATCATCAAATTTTATATCATTTTCAGTAAAGAATAATAACATTGATTCTTTATCTTTAAAAAACTTAGTAAAAGGCTTAACTTGTAATGCTTTTTGCGAATATTGATTTGCATTTTGAACATCGAATTCCACAATATTCTGAAGTATAGACTGAACATTTTCTTTATTTTCGAGTAATAATTTGCGATATTTTTTATATATCTCAAGCGCAGATTGTCCTGCAAAGAATGCTGTATCATCTGAATATATAAAATTATCAATATCTCCTTTAATAGATAAAAACTGTTCCTTTTCTCTAGTTAATAAATCAATTGCTGATATATTCTGAGCTTTAGCCTGTACAAATATATTCTGTGAATCAGAATAACGGAATAAGTCAATAAAATCTCTTAATTCTTGAGACGTTATGCTGCATTTTCTAATTCCAAGAGTTCTATTATACAATTGGAGCAAAGAATCAGAATTTTTAAAATTAAATCTATCAGATAGTTCTATAAAACTTTTAACGAATTCCGAGTTCTTCGATTCATCATACAAAGCATTAATAATATCTCTAAATTTTTTATAGTAATCATTTCCTTCGAATTCTCTGACACCAAGAATTTTGGATATATATTGAGAAAGCATTTCTTTATTAGATAAAAACTCTTTAATATCGACATCGGATATTATTGGTTTACTAGATAAAACATTAAAATCAGAGATTGAAACATTACAATCTTTCAAAAACTTAAAGAAATCAACTTTATTTTCAGGATTTTTAAAATCGTTATAACTTGAAGAAATTTGTTTTAAACTTTGGGTTTTTAATTTTCCTTGTAAAGCAATATAATCTATTATTTCTTCTATACCATTCAAGTTTTCTCCGTTATTTTTCTCGTAAAAATACTCAATAATATCAGTTGCGGAAGCATATATTTTTTCAGGAACAACATTTTGAGGCAAACCAGATTGTTTGATAATATCAGCTAATAAAGCCATCTTATCATCATAAGTTGTTTGTAAATATTCAATAGCATCAACTTTATCAGAAATGGTTTCAAAATCATTAAATCTGGGGCTCAAAAAAGAGAATTTCTTATCAAAGTCATTAAATTTAAGTACCCCAACTCTTTTCAAAAAGTCAGCTGTTTTATCCAATTTTGTATAATCTGGATTTTGACTATCTGCTTCTTGATTATATAAATATAATAATAATTCAGGAAACTTAGATAGATTATCTTTACAATTCAGAAATCCATATATTTTTACAGCTTCAATTTCCTGCCCCTTAAAAACCTTTCTCGTGCCAGATTCACAATTATATGTTCTAATAAAAGCATCTAGTGCCAAAATTGATTTTATATTTGCATTCTCAAACAGTTTATTTATAAATTCAATATCAAAATTAAAACTTTGAAAAACATTTAAATTAATTGTTGCAAGTTTATCTTTTTTTCTTGCAAGCATAATTTTCCTAACAGATTTATCTGAAAAGGCAGCTATATATGCTGCAACTTCGGTTTCTCGTCGAGTTTGACGAATAATATCACTTAATTTAGTAAAAAAAGAACTCGCCTCTTTCGCAAAAATATTAAATGCATTGTCAAACAACGTACTAAATGAATCTTCTTCTTTTGATCCTTTGAAAGCAGGTGTAGATTTTACAAAAGCATCAGAATATGGATTTTTATTTAATATATTGTTTACTCTATTTTTATTTACTGATTTATTTGAATCTATATTTAAAAAGTTATAATTACTACTTATTCTCATATTTACCACTTTTACTTTTACCAAGTAAAAACAGATAAAAAAAGAAAATTTACTTTTTTTTAATTTTTATTACAAAGCAGAAAAAACTTTACCAAGAACCCCGTTAAATTTATCTAATAAGTTTGTTGCCTTTTCATAAGAAATTGAATATTTTATTTGCAGTATAGCTTCTTTTACTTTGTATTCATTGGATTCTAAAACAGCTTTTGCTTCATCTTGCGAACAATTGGCGATTTCAGAAACAATTCTTTGAGCTCTATCTTTTAACTTAATATTTGTAGGTTTAACATCAATCATAAAGTTCTTATAAACTTTACCGATTTTTATCATAGCCCCTGTTGTAAGCATATTAAGTACCATTTTTTGGGCAGTTCCGGCTTTCATTCTTGTTGAACCTGTTATTACTTCAGCACCTGTTTCTATACAAATTACAACATCTGCTATCTTTGAAATATTAGCCATAGGGTTACATGTTAAAGCAATTGTTTTAGCCTTTTTTTCTTTAGCAAGCTTTAGAACTTCTATAACATAATTAGCATTCCCGCTTGCTGATATTGAAACTACTGTATCTTTTTCCGTTATATTTAATTTTTCAAAATCTTTTCTTGCAAGTTCACAAGAATCTTCTGCACCTTCTATAGCAAAACGTAACGCTCTATCACCGCCTGCTATAATACCTTGTACCATATCATTAGGAGAGTTAAATGTAGGAGGACACTCTGAAGCATCTAAAACACCAAGCCTGCCGCTTGTTCCTGCCCCAAAATATAATAATCTACCTCCTTTTAAAAAGTTCTCGCTTATTATATCTATTGCTTTTGCGATTGATGTAAGATTTTCTGATATCTTTGCAGCTACTTTTTTATCTTCTTCATTTATCATACGTGCAATTTCAAGAGATGAAGCAACATCTATATTAAGTGTATTTGGATTTGTTTTCTCTGTAATAATTAAATCACTCATCTGTTTGTTCAACTCCTGTGTTGATTGTTTTTAAATTTTCAAAGATATCATAATTATCTTTATTTAAATTAGTTTCCAATTTTGAATTTAGAACGAAAAAGGTAGATCCACTTCCTGACATTAAAGAGTTTTTCACATTGTTTTTTATATTTTTCAATTCGTCATAATATGGAAATAAAGCATTTTCAAGACTATTGTATATTAATGATTTATCGAATTTACCTTTAAGTAATAAATCCTTTAACTTTGAAGTATTGTCAGGATTTGATTTATCAGTTAATTTTGAGAAATTAATATATGCCTCTTTAGCACTTATACCAAGATGTTTTGGTTTAATTAAAGATACACTTTGTTCAAAAAAAGGTATTTTTTCAATAACTTCTCCGCGCGAAGTACATAAAGCACAACCGCCATATAAACAAAAGTTTAAGTCAGAACCTAATGAAGCGCAAAGTTCATTAATTTCATCTTCCGATAAAATATTATTAAACAATTTATTTAATGCAAATATTGTCCCTGCTGCATTAGTACTTCCGCCAGCTAAACCTGCTGATATCGGAATATTTTTTTCTATATAAACTGATAATTTTACATTATCAATGTTTGCTTTTTTAAAGAATCTTTCTGCTGCTTTATATATAAGATTTGACTCGTTATAAGGAATTTCATCGGAATTTCCTTTTAATTCAATTTTAATTTCTTCAGCATTATCAATATTAAACGTCAGATAATCATAAAGATTAATTGTTTGCATTATAGACTGTATATTATGGAAGCCGTCATCTCTTTTATTTAAGACTTCTAAAGTCAAATTAATCTTAGCAGGAGTTCTAACTTTTATACTTTTCATAAATTTTCCTTAAGTTTTTCACTTAAATCGCCAATTTGATTAATAGAAAGGGTTTCACCTCTAAGATTTTCATCTATATTTAAATCTTTCAATGTTTTTTCCACTGCATTTTTAGCAAAACCAACATTTACAAGTGAATTTTTTATATTTTTTCTTCTTGTAGCAAAACAACCTTTAACAACTTTTCTAAAGAAAGAATAATTAGAAATTTTTAATAAAGGTTCTTTTCTGACAGTCAATTTGACAATAGCCGAATCAACCTTTGGCGCAGGAAAAAACGAACGAGACGGAACTTTTTTTATAAACTCAACATCTGACCAAAATTGAGCCAAAATTGACAGCAATCCAAATTCTTTAGATGGAGATTTTTCATTAGCTGTAAGTCTTTTAGCAACTTCATACTGAACCATTAATACAACTTGTGAAATTGAATTTCTGTTTTTATTTTCCAAATCATCCACTTCACCAAGCAAATGAGCTAATATAGGAGAAGTTATATAATAAGGTATATTAGCAACTACTTTTATATTATTTCCAAACCGGCTTAAATCAGTTTTTAAAATATCTTTATGAATAATCTCCAAATTATCTGCATTTATTTTAGATAATTCATTAACCATATCTTCATCAAGTTCAACAGCATAAACTTTTTTAGCAAGTAAAACCAATTGTTCCGTAACAAAACCAAGTCCCGGACCTATTTCTACAACAATATCATCTTTATTTATATCTGAAACATCTAAAATCGTTTCAATAGCAGATTTATCAACTAAGAAATTCTGTCCTAATCTTTTTTTTGCTCTAAATTTTTTTGCACGTTCAAAATAATTCATATATTTTATGATACTACAAAATATGCTATTTTATAAATATGCACTGCATTTACAAATATAATTCAATAATTGGTGATATATTTATTAGTGCCGATGAAAACTTCTTATTATCGGTTCAATTTGTAAATCATAATTTCATTGAGAATCAAGAAAACAAAATTATAAGACAAACAATAAAACAGTTTGATGAATACTTTAGAGGAAAAAGAAAAAAGTTTGAGCTTCCGCTTAATCCAAAGGGAACAGAATTTCAGAAAAAAGTCTGGCTACAACTTATGAATATTCCCTACGGCAAAACAGCTACTTATAAAGATATAGCAACTCTAATAGGGAACACAAACGCCTCAAGAGCAGTAGGTAATGCAAATAATAAAAATCCAATAGCAATAATTATTCCATGTCATAGAGTTATAGGAAGCAACAATAAACTTACAGGCTATGCAGGCGGTTTGGATAAGAAAGAAAAATTATTAAACTTGGAAAAAAATAACAAATAAAAAGAGGAACCTTTTATATGTTCCTCTTTTATATTTATTATTACTTAACTTACTCAACATACATAAGAACTTGACCAAATTCAATAGAATCGCCGTTCTTAACGCATATTTCAGTAATTTTACCTGAAACATCAGCTTCAATTTCGTTCATTAATTTCATAGCTTCAATAATACAAACAACCTGACCGATAGAAACATTGTCACCAACTTTAACAAAAGGTGCATCGTCAGGAGATGGAGCAGCATAAAAAGTACCAACCATAGGAGAAACTATAGGACTTCCCTTATGAGCACTTTCTGTTTTTGCTTCACTGGCAGGCTTCGGAGTTGGAGCAACAACCTGAGATGTAACAGTTGCAGGCATTACTACAGGAGCTGATGCTTGAACAACTTGTTGTTTTTCTCTCTTAAAGCAAACTGCTTTTTCATCATCTTCCAATGTTATTTCAGAAAGATCATTTTCATATACTATATTAGCTAATTTTTCTAAATATTCTAAATCAAATTTCATTTTATCTATCCTTAGACTCTGTCTAAATATTCATTAGTTCTGGTATCAACTCTTATTATAGTTCCGTTTGTTACGAAGAATGGAACGTTAACAACAGCACCTGTTTCCAAAGTAGCAGGTTTAGTGCCGCCTTGAGCTGTATTTCCCTTTTCAGCAGGAGGTGTATCAACTACTTCAAGTTCAACAAAGTTTGGTATATCAATACCGATAATGTTATTACCATGAAGTAAAATAGCTACATTCATATTTTCTTTTAAATATTTAACACCATCACCAATTTTGTCAGCAGCTACAGAGATTTGTTCATATGATTCCAAGTCCATCATAACATAGTCATTACCTTCTTTATAAAGGTATTGCATATCTCTTTTATCCAAAGTAGCTTTTGCAACTTTTTCGCCGGCTCTAAATGTTTTTTCTACAACGTTACCTGTTTCTGCATTTTTTAATTTTGTTCTAACAAATGCAGCACCTTTACCTGGTTTTACGTGCATGAATTCAACAACATTCCATAGTCCGCCGTCAATTTCAAGTGTTAAGCCTGTTTTTAAATCATTTACTGATATCATTTATTTTTCCTTTTCTAAGATGCATTCTCATTTTAAAATATACCATAAAAGTCTTAGTTTTCATAAAATATTACGTTAATATTTACATGCCAGATACTCAAATACAGGTTTATTAACATGCCATAAAGTATCATTATCTTGATTTTCAGGTAATTCTAAAGTAATTGTTGGTATATTTCTTTCAACCCCTGCATAATTTCCAAAACTTCCCGGAGTCGGATACCCAATATCCGCCTGTACTTTATATCCTGTTAATTGTGATATTTTTTCCGCTAAATTTTTAGCCGGACCATCATAATTAACTATCTCAAATGGTGCATGGATAGATAATATTGCATCAATTTTATAACCGGAAAGAATTTCCATCATAAATTTTGTTTCTATCTCGCTTGCAGGCTCATCTCCGCCAAAATATTCTTTTTTATCTGACTTACACCAGTTTTTTGTAGGAAAGTTTCTGTTTAAATCAACTCCGTTTGAATTTTGTCTTTGATTTTTCTTCTTTCCGTCAGGATTAAGACATGGAATAATCAATAACTTATTTTTCATGTCAGATAAATCCATTTCTAAAAACTTATTTATTAAATATTCTCCCTGCGGTTCTTCTCCATGAAAAACCCCAATAATCAATATTGTTTTGTCATAGTTCTCGCTTTGTGACTCCAAAAGAACAATAGAATTATTTTCCTTTGACTTTATTTCTCTGACAATTTTAAACATTACTCACCCATTACTTTTATAAGAACTCTCTTTCGACGTTGACCGTCAAATTCTGCATAATATACTTGCTGCCAAGGACCAAAATCCAGCCTTGAATTTGTAACAGGAATTATAACCTCATGCCCGATTAATAAACTTTTCAAATGACTGTCGCCATTAGTTTCACCTGTATTATGATGATTATAATCAATATTAAAAGGAGCCAATTCCTCAAGCCATTTATCAATATCAGAAATCAAACCTGATTCTGCATCATTAACATATATACCAGCGGTAATATGCATAGCACTTACCAAAATCATCCCTTCTTTAATTCCGCTTTCTTCAAGTGCTTGTTCTACGTCTCTTGTTATATTTATATACTCTCTATGCTTTGTTGTATTAAACCATAAATATTTTGTATGAAATTTCATAGAATATCCCCTTTTCGTTTTATTATAAACATTTGATAGCAAAAAGGGAAATATTGTAAAAACATTTCCCTTTTTTATTTCCATCAAAATCTTAACCTGCAATATATTTAATCAAACTTCTTACACCAATACCTGTCGCGTTTTTAATTCCTTCATCGTTTGGTTTATCAATAAAAGCAGTACCTGCAATATCAATATGAATCCATGGTGTATTTTTAATAAATTTAGACAAGAATATACCTGCAGCAGATGCACCTCCCATTCTGCCACCTGTATTTTTAGTATCAGCAATATCACTTTTTAGTGTATCACCATATTCTTCATCCATAGGAAGTTGCCAGAATTTTTCTCCGATTTGCTTAGCTACATCAATAAATTCTTTTATCTTTTTATCATTGTTACCCATAATTCCACTTGCAACAGTACCCAATGCAACCATACAAGCTCCGGTTAGTGTTGCGATATCAATAATTTCATCAACACCAAGTTCTTCAGCGTATGCCAAAGCATCAGCAAGTGTAACTCTGCCTTCAGCATCAGTATTATCTATTTCTATACTTCTGCCTGTTTTTGCAATAATGACATCACCTGGTTTATAACTACTGCCTGATGGCATATTTTCACAAGCTGCAACTATTGCATGGACTTCAACATCCGGCTTTAATTCTGATATCGCTTTCATTGTTGTAATTACTGCAGCAGCTCCTGACATATCATCTCTCATTGTCAACATTGATGCTGGTGGCTTTAAATCCAAACCGCCTGCATCAAAAGTAATACCCTTTCCTACAATAGCTATTTTCTTTTTCGGATTTTGAGGTTTATATTCCATATGTATAAATTTAGGTTCATGAATACTTCCTTGGCCTACTGCAAGAAACGCATTCATCCCCATTTCTTTTATTTGTTCCTTATTATAAATAGTTGTTTTTACATTTGAATTTTCTACCGCAAATTGAGCTAATGTTTCAGGATATAAATACTGAGATGATTCATTAATTAAATCTCTTGCCATATTTACAGACTGTGCAACAATTAAACCTTCTTCTATGCCTTTTTTAGCTTTTTTATATTTTTCATCATCTGTTTCTACAATTACAAATTCTTTTATACTATTTTCATTTTTTTCTGATTTATATTTATCAAAACTATAAGTTCCCGATATTGCACCTTCTGCTATCATTTGCGCACAAAGTTTAGGACATAACCCTGCAACTCCTGCACCATGAAGAATAGATACAACTTTTTTTATATTTGAAGTGCAAGTTCTTACAACTTTAGCAGTCAAATTTCTTATTTTAGAATATGAAAAATCAGCTTGCTTACCGAGTCCTACTACAAATATCTTTTTATCTTCATCTATTAACGGTAATTTATAGATTTCTCCATATTTGCCATCAAATTTTTCTTTTTTTATTACATAATCAGAAATTACATTATTGAAGGCTTTATCAACAATGCCTGTTACACCACCCGGATGTTTAACACCTTCAAAAAGATTAACAACAATTACATCTGCATCTATATCTAATATAGATTTCTTTTCAATTTTAACTTTCATTACTATCTCCTTAACCGTTATAATTTTCGTTAAATTTTTTTATCCAGCCAAACATTACAGATAGTTCATAGGGTTTGGGCAAGTATAAATCTGCCCCTGCATTTAAAACCAACTCTTTATCATGTATGGTTGTTGTAAATATAATATTTGATTTTAGATTTTGCATTTCGAATTTCAATTTTCTGCAAATTTCAAGTCCTTTTAGTGTTTCCGAATTTCCTGCATCTAAAATTATTACCGCAGGATTATAATCTTCTATTATCGAAAAGATTTCTTCAAACTCATTTACTACCTTTACATTATACCCTTGCAGTCTTGCTGTTGCTTCAAGTAATATTGATAAAGCTTCATCAGGCTCTGCTATTAGAATATTATTATTCGGTTCTTTTTCTTCAACAGCATTATCAGCACTTATTTTTGGTCTTTCCATTACATAAGCTGATTCTGTTTTATATTTTGCAAGTTTATGTGTAGATATCAATGAACTGATAACTTGTTTTAAATCATTATATTTTTTGTATTTATTTGAAATTATACCAATACTCGTAGTAACTAACTTTACTTTATCCTCTGCTTCATCATCACCATGCATAAACATAAAACCACGCTTTGCATCCGTTTCAGAATAAAATTTTGAAACTACCGTATCAAAAGCATATACAAGATAATTTGCAATCTTCTCAGCTTTTTCATTATTTGTAATAACAACAAAGTCTTCATCAGAAAGCTGCCCTAAATAATCATTTGAATCTATTGCCGATTTTATAATTGCTGAATATGTTTGAAGCAATTTATCTGTTGCAAGTTCACCATATAATTCTTTATAAAATTCAAGATTATCAATATCTATTAGCATAATTGCCCAATCTGAATCATTATTAATGGTACGCTTCATCATTTTATAAGAAGCTTTTGAGTTCAAAAGCATTGTTTTTTCAGAGAAATATCCTTCAAAATTTCTTCTTATATGAGCAGTTATTCTGGCTTGAAATTCCTCATTATTTATAGGTTCACTAAGAAAATCATCCGCACCTGAATCTAAAATATCTATTTTATCTTGAATATGATTAGATTTTGAAAGAGCAATAATTGCAGGACGATTATTATATGTTAGAACCCTTATTTGTTCTATTGCTTTTTTTATATCAAAAGTCAAACTATCAGAAATAACAATCAAATCAGGCTCATACATATTCATAAGAGTAAGTGATTGAGCAAAATCTGAAGCTACAAAAACAGAAATTCCTATACTTTCAAGAATTTTTTTATATTTTATTGATTGTTCTTTTCTTTTATCAATAATTAAAACAACTTTAACAAGCATAAAATTACTCTTTTATTTTCTTTTTTGCATTATCATCTGGTGAAGCAAAAGGGAACTCTATTTTAAATTCACTACCAGAGGAAGAACTCTCGACCGAAATTTTTCCATTCATTTTTTCAACTAAGGTTTTTGTAATATACAACCCCAAACCGTTACCTTGGATTTTTCTTGTTAGAGGTGAATCCACTCTTGAAAATTTATTAAAAATTTTATTTATATCTTCTTTACTTATACCAATACCTTCATCTTTTACCGATATTATCAGAGAATTATTTTGATAATCGGGAACAACATTTACCTGAACAGTTGAACCTTCGTTAGAATATTTAGAAGCATTATCAATTAAATTAAGCATTATTTGCTGGAATTTATCTGTATCTATTAATATTTTAGGAATATTTTTATCAAAATTACAAATATATTTATGAGTTTTATATTGATTTTTAATCATTTGAACAGCAGCATCAATAAAAGGAGTTACATCAACTGTTTTATATATCATCAACTCTTTATCAGATTGCATTCTAGATACTGTTAAAAGATTTTCAACCAAACTTATTAAACGATTTGATTGATCTTTTATAATATGTAAGAATTTTTCTCTTTGTTCAGGTGTAAGCCTGTCATAAGAAGTTAAAAGAGTATCGGCAAAGCCCCTTATACTTGTTAAAGGAGTTCTTAATTCATGACTCACGGTTGAAATGAAATCCAAATGAGCTTGCTCTAAGGTATTATTACTATCATCTTTTACATTAACCATGGCTATATTATATAACTGTTTTCAGTTTTATTCCATAGTTAATAAGGATTAAAGTATCAACAATCAAATAGTATCAATATAAAAAAGGAGCAGATTTTTATTTTCTGCTCCTTATGCATAATTATAACATTTATTATAATAAATCAACATCTGATGACTGAAGTGGGGATCCCATAAGTTTCTCTAAATTAGCTGCAGAAACATGGTAGTTTAACAATGTACTGTAATATTCTAACTGAGAATTTCTATATGTTGTCTCTGCATCTTTTAGTTCTATAGCATCACCTAAACCGACTTTATATCTCCCTGATGCTTGGTCATACTGTTCTTTTGCTTGATCCATTGATAATTTGGCAACAGTAATACTTTCTTGTGCGTTAGTTAAAGTTATATAAGCTTCTTTAACGTTGAAATAAACAGTCTGTTTAGTATTCTCATAATCAGCCAAATCTTTTTTATATGTAGCTTTAGCTTCATCAACTTGCTTCTTCAATAACATTAAGTTTACGGTATTATAGCTTAACTCAGCTCCAAACTGATAACCATAGTCAGTATCAATCCTTTTACCGCCTCTTGAATATGAAGCAAAACCTTGAATATTTGGAGTGAATGCCCGTCTTGTTGATCTTACAAGAATTTCAGAAGCATCTGCTTTCTTTTTAGAAGCAAGTAACTCAGGACTCGTCTCAAACGCAGTATTAACAGCTTCTTCAACTGCTATATCATATGCTTTTGCTTTTAGATTATCAATTACATCATAATCAGAAATTTCAGGCGTACCCATTGCATTACTTAGTTGAACATATGCTATCTTTAATGTATTTTTAGCTTTTATTAGATTTAATTTAGCATTACCTAAATTATATTCAGCAGTCAAAACATCAATCTTAGCCTTTGAACCTATATCATAATAAGCTTTTGCTTGCTCTAAGTGAAGAGTAAAATCCTTAACAGTATCTTCATACACTTTTACTTGCTGCTGTGCAAAAAGCAAATTATAATATGCTTGTTTCACATTATAAATTACAGTATTTATACTGTTTTGAAGTTCAAATTTAGCAGATTCATAAGTATTTTTAGCTAAATCAGCTTGAGCTTTTGTTTTACCAAAGTCAAATAAAAGCAAGTTACCTGATACTGACGGAACATAAAACATATCGTACTTTTGAGTAGGAAAAGCAAAGTTTGCAACTTGCATATCGTTTCTTGAATAACTTATTCCTGCTGAGAAAGTAGGGAAATAATTAGCCCATGCTTGAGCAATTCTGCTCTTATATATATCAGTATTACTCATTGCCACATGGATTAACGGATGTTTCTCCAATGCAATTTTCACACATTCATCAACTTCCATAATTCTAGTAGTTTGAATACTTCCTTCATAAGCTGTATTTGTCAAAGTAGTTTTCTCTTCAGACTTTGTTACCGCTGGAGTTTCTGTTTTATTATCTTCTGTTGTATTTTCAAGAGTAGTTTCAACTTTATTATCTTGTGTTTTCTCAGAAGTTTTTACAGCATCTTTTTTAGCTTTCTCAGCAGCTTTTTCCGCTTTAGCTTTTTCCTTTGCAGCTTTCTTTTCAGCTTTCTTAGCTTCTTTTTCTTGCCTATTTTTTTCTTTTTCAATTGCTTTTGCTGCTTTATCAGGTTCTACCGGTGCTATCTCTTTTGCAGTATTACTATCTTTTTTCTTTGTAAAGAATCCTTTTATTTTTTGAGAGAATGTAGCTTCATCATTTGTATTACTTGTTTCTACACTTGGAAGTGCAGGCGGAAGTTCATTTACTACCTCATCTCTAAATGGATTATCTACGGCAAATACAGGATTTGCCAGTAATAAAAACATAAATATAAATAATTTCTTGTTCATTTTTTCCACTCTACTCTATAAAATTAATTATTAGTTTCTGCCTTCTTTTTTGATGACGCTTTTTCTACTAATGATTGTACTAATACATAGAATACCGGTGTTAATATTGTACCAATTGTAGCAGCAGCAACCATACCACCAAATACAGTAGAACCAACAGCTATTCTACTTTGAGCGCCTGCACCTGTTGCAAATACCATCGGTAATACACCAAATACAAATGCTAAAGCCGTCATCATAATAGCTCTGAATCTTAATCTGGCAGCTTCAATTGCCGCATCTTCAATACTTAAACCGTCTCTTTCATGTAAGTCTCTCGCAAATTCAACAATCAAAATAGATTGTTTAGCTGCAACCCCAATTAAGGTAATCATACCAACTTGGGCATATAAGTCAAAGGATAGTCCCATCATCATTTGGAACACCAATGCACCTAATGCCGCAACCGGAGCGATCAATAATACCGCAATCGGTATTGACCAGCTTTCATACAATGCTACTAAGAATAAATATACAAATGTCAACGCTAAAGCAACAACGATACCCGTTTGACCTGCTGATTCTCTTTCTTGCATTGATGTACCTGACCAGTCATAACCTACATCTTGAGGAAGTGTTTTTATTGCAACCTCTTCCATTGCTTCCATTGCTTCACCAGATGATTTACCTGCTGATGGTTGACCAGAGAATTGTACACTTCTATATTGATTAAATCTTGTAATAGAAGCAGCACCAACTGTTTGCTCAAGTTTTATCATCGTCATTAATGGAACCATTTGACCTTTCATATTTTTTACGTATATCTTTTCAAGGTCTGTCGCTTTATTTCTAAAATCATCTTGTGCTTGCAATTGAACCCTAAATACACGGCCCAATTTATTAAAGTCGTTTACATAATATGAACCCAAAGTTGAAGCTAATGTTGAATATAATTCTTGTATATCAACATTTTGTGCAAGCACCTTGCTGTAATCAATATTCAAACGGTATTGAGGAACATTTGCCTGATATGTTGTATACACACTCCTCAATCTTGGATCTGCATTTGCTGCAACAGTAAGCTTATTTGCAAAACCTTCTATATCTTGAAGCGAGTGTTCACCCTTTGACAACATTTGGAACTCAAATCCACCTAACATACTCATACCTGATATTGCCGGTGGAGAGAATGATGCAATAGAAGCCTCATTTATTTTTGCAGATCTTACTCTTATTTCTTTTAATATTCCATTATGAGATAAATCAGTAGGTCTGCCTTGAATTTTTCTTACTATATAGTCCCAAGGATATATTTTTCTTTCATGCCAATCTTTTAATGGAGTAATACACATTGCTTGGTTTGTTGGTCCGATACCGGCAAATGTAATTATTCTTTCTTTTTCTATACCTTCTATTGTTTCAAGTTCTTTTGTTAATTTTTCAAGCACCTCTTGCGTTTTATTTAATGCACTGCCGGGTGGTAATACAACTTGAGAAATTAATACAGCCTGGTCCTCATCAGGAATAAAGCCTGTAGGTATAATATAGAATAATCCACCCATTAATAATATAAATACTGAATATAAAATTACAGTAAGTTTTTTATTGAATATAAACTTCTTTACTGCATCCAAGTAAACCTGAGTAATTACTTCAAACTTTTTATCAAAAGTAACAAACACTTTCTTAATAAAAGCAGTAATGAAATTACTTGGTTTTCTGTTTGGATCTTCTGCCCTTAATACTATACTACACATAGCAGGTGATAGTGATAAAGCACAAATCGCAGATAATGCAATAGATACAGCGATACATACGGCAAATTGTCTGTACATTAAACCTGATAAACCAGCTATGAAAGATACAGGTACAAATACAGCCATTAGTACCATTGCCATTGCAACCAAAGCGCCGCCAACTTCCTTCATTGTTAATTGTGTTGCTTCAACAGGAGTTTTTCCTTCTTCTAAGTGACGTTTTACGTTTTCAATTACAACAATAGCATCATCAACTACTACCGTAACAGCCAATACCATCGCAAACAATGTTAATAAGTTAATAGACATACCAAATATAGGCAATGCCGCGAATACACCTATTAATGATACCGGTATCGTAACAAATGGGATCAACGTAGAACGCCAATCTCCTAAGAACACAAATATTACAACAATTACAATTAATGCTGTTAAAATAATTGTGAAAAATACTTCTTTCATTGATTCACGAATGAATTTTGAATCATCATGCATCATTTGTACTTCCAAAGATGCAGGTAATGTCTTATTAATTTGTTCAACCTTTTTGTTTACAAGATTTACAACATCAATAGTATTAGCACCAGGTAATGGTACAACCTGAATAACCGAAGCAGGTTTACCATCAATTAAACCAATTTTATCATATGAATATGCACCCAATTCAACAGTTGCAATATCTTTTATTCTTATTTGAGAACCATCTGTATTTGAACGTACAATTATTTCTTCAAACTCCTCAGGTTCAACCAAACGACCTTTTGTCATCAAAGTCATTCTTAATGTTTGATTGGATTTACTTGGTAAAGCACCTAATGCACCTGATGAAACTTGAACATTTTGCGTTGCAATAGCTGTTTGAACTTCTGAAACAGACACATTCAAATTCGCCATTTTTGTTGGATTTAACCAAATTCTCATACTGTAATCACCGGCACCAAATACGTTTACTTCGCCGACACCATTTAAACGCTTAATTTCATCTTTAATATATATAGTCGCATAGTTTGTCAAATCTAATTGATTCCAAGAACCGTCATTTGAAACAAGGTTTAATATACAAGCACCGGCACCGGCTACTTTATTTGTTGCTGTTACACCTAAACGCTTAACATCTTCCGGTAATAATGGTTCTACCTGTTGAAGTCTGTTTTGTACGTTTACAAGGTTAATATCTTTATTTGTTCCAACTTTAAAATATATATTTAATGTATATGCTTCATCATAACAAGTTGAAGACATATATAACATATTTTCAACACCGTTAACTTGAGACTCAATTAACGAAGCTACTGAAGACTCGATAACAGAAGCACTTGCCCCAGGGTATGAAGCTTGCACAGTTACCTGAGGAGGTGTAATATTCGGATATTTTTCTAACTGCAATCCGAACATTGATACCAAACCAACTAATGTAATAAATATCGATATTACCATCGCAAAACGTGGTTTAGTTATGAAAAAATATAATCCCTTTTTCTTTTTATTATCTTCCATTTATCTTCTACCCATTTATTTTGATTCTTCTACTTTATTTTCAGATAATTCAAGAGGTGTAGGTTTAACAACCTGACCAGGCATACGAATACTTTGAACACCTTTTGCAACAATATTATCAGTTATTTCAAGTCCTTCTTCAACTATCCAATTTTTATTGATTTCTTGAGAAACCTGAATATTTTTTCTAACTACTTTATTATCTGCACCAACAGTCCATACATAATAACCTTGCGCATCATTTAAAGCTGCAGATTGAGGAACTGTTAAAACTTTTCTTGGTTGTTTTGATTTAACTATTACACTAACAAAATCACCCGGAACTAAAAGCTCTTTATCGTTTTGGAATGTAGCTCTTAAATCAATAGTACCTGTTGTTTGGTCAACTTCATTACCAACATATTCAATCTTACCGACTTCATCATACATTGTTCCATCAGCCAGTTGCAAAGTAACATCCATATTACTAAAATCTGCAGAAGCACCATGTTTTTTAAATTTTAAAAATTCACTACTTTTTAAGTTGAATAAAACATATATAGGGCTATTACTTACAACTCTCGCAATAGGACCTGTTTGTGTATTAACTAGATTCCCTTCAGTAATAATAATTTTACCGATTTTACCATCAACAGGTGATAATATCTTTGTATAACTTAAGTTCAATTTAGCATCTGCCAATTGAACTTTTGCAGCATCTAATGCTGCTTTACTTGTATCTCTTGTTGCTAATGCTTGGTCATAATATGATTTACTTACATAATCGTTTTTAACAAGTTCTTTAGCCCTTGTTAATTCCTTTTCAGCATTAATCAAAGTTGCTTGTGCTTGTCTTACATTTGCTGCAGCAGTATTTACAAGATTTTGATATTGATCAGGTTCTATTAAAAATAATAATTGACCTTTCTTTACCTTATCCCCTTCTTTAAAATAGCTTCTTTCAAGCCAACCATTTATTCTTGCAACAATATCTACAGAATATTTTGCTTCTACTCTCCCAGCTGATTCAGATTTTGAATATGCATCCATTTCAACAGGATTCATAATCTGAACTTCTTTTGGAACTTTAGCCGCTTTAGCTTGCATGTACCCTGTATACATACTATATACCTGTCTGTATCCGATTGAACCAAGTATAAATACTATTAAAAATAATACTAATCTGTGTTTTTTATTTTTTAAGTATCCCATTTTATATCCTCTGTTTTCTATATTTTATTCTTCTAAACTTAAATTATTTCTATAAAAAACTATAGCTTCCACCATAGCTGTTCTTCTTTCTTCACCGAGTTTTTCGAGTGCTCTGTATTCTGCATTTCTTGCTTTAGAAATTATTTTTTCTGCATATTCTAAACCTTTTTGTGTCAAAGAAATATTTTTATTTCTTTTATCAGAATTGGATTCAACGGGATTAGTTACTATTCCCTGTTCATTAAATCCCTTTATTATTGCATTAACTGTTTGTTTCGGTAAATAAGACAACTGTGTAATGTCCTTTTGTGTACAGCTTCTTTCCCTATGCAATATTGAAAGCACTTTTAAAGATTGAAGCGTTAAACCTACCGATTTTGCATATTCATTATAAAATCCAGATACACTAATGTGCATCTCCCACAATAATTTTGAACATTCTTGTACATTCAGCTTATTCAAGTGTAAAACCCTTATATTAGTCCAATATCATACTGTCCCATTATGGACTATTATCAAGCAAATTTTTCTTTATGTCAACATTATTTAAAAAACTTCTCTCGAACTTTCAAATAATTATCCAATTCTTCTTTCATAATTGTTTTTTCTGCAGTTGAAGCCATATTTAGACTAAAACGATGCTCTATTTTTTTATCTGATATAAATAAACTTGGGAAACCCATAATATGATATTTTTCGACTAATTGTGTATTTTGAGGATTATCACAATTCAGCGCAACAAAAGAATACTTATCTTTGTATTTATCAGCAAACTCAGCAAAAACTGGCATATATTTTCTGCAATATCCGCACCAATCAACATAAAACATAATAACCATTGGTTTATCAATTACTTCTGCTTCTTCAAAAGAAATTATAGCCTTAGATGGAATTTCTATAGGTGCCTGTAAATTCTGTTGAGGCTTATATACAGGCAAACTGCTATTAAACACAATATAAGTATATGTTGCAAAACATACTGCAACAAATATAAACAAACCTATAAAAAATTTTTTCTTCATAATTTAGCACCTTTCGGAACAACAGTAACACCACCAGGGGAAACTAAAAACCCTCTTGCTTTATCTTCTTCCGGATTTATACCAATCTTTGTATATGGCGGAATTTCAACATTTTTATCTATTATAGCCTTTCTTATTTCAGAATATCTTCCGACATTAACATTTTCCATTAAGATTGAATCTGTCACATTAGAAAAACTATTTATTCTTACCTGTGGAGACAATACACATCTTGAAAGACTGCCACCTGAGATGATACAACCTTCAGATACCATAGAGTTTGTAGCCATACCTACTCTATCTCCTTCTTCCCAAATAAATTTAGCAGGCGGGAAGTTATAATTATATGTTCTTAAAGGCCAATCTGTACAATATAGATTTAACTCGGGTTGGTAATTTAATAAATCCATATTTGCCTGCCAATAACTGTCTATGCTTCCCACATCTCTCCAGTACCCTCTTTCGGATTCACTCATACCTGTATATTCATTCTGTGAAAAATCATATACATATATATTCTGACCATCTTTAAGCATTTTCGGGATAATATTTTTACCAAAATCATGACTTGATTCGGGATTATTTGCATCTTCTTGAACTTCTTTAACCAGTTCTTCTGTTTCAAATATATAATTACCCATAGACGCTAAACACATATCAGGTCTATTTGGAATACACTTCGGTTTATCTTTTGGCTTTTCTTGAAAACCTGTTAATTTCCAATTTTCATCAACTTCAATTATTCCGAATTCACTTGCTTCTGATATTGGAATTGGAATAGCTGAAATTGTAAGTACAGCTTCTTTTTGTTTATGAAATCTCATCATCTGAGAAACATCCATTCTGTATATATGATCACCGCCAAATACACAAACATGTTTTGGTTTTTCATCATATATATGTGTCAAATTTTGATAAACAGCATCAGCTGTACCTTTATACCAGTGTCCATCTATTCTCATTTGAGCAGGAACTAAATCTATATATTGTCCTAAGATGGGAGAAACGGGCCAGCTTCTAGCTATATGTTGATTTAAAGAATCTGATTTATATTGAGTTAGAATTTTTAATTTATAGAAACCTGAATTAATGAAATTATTAATTACAAAATCAATAATTCTATACCTACCCCCAAACGGAACCGCAGGTTTAGCTCTATCCCTTGTCAAAGGGAAAAGTCTTTTTCCTTCTCCGCCTGCAAGAATCATTACAAGTGATGTATCTAATGCCAAAACGTTTCTCCTTTAGTTATCATCTAAACTTAAAACGGCCATAAACGCCTCTTGCGGAACTTCTACCCTACCTACAGCCTTCATACGTTTTTTACCACGTTTCTGCTTTTCGAGTAATTTTCTTTTACGAGAGATGTCTCCGCCGTAACATTTATCTAACACACTTTTTCTTAAAGCTTTTATATTTGTTCTTGCGATAATTCTTCCACCGATTGCAGCTTGAATTGCAACTTCAAACATTTGTCTTGGAATAATATCCTTTAATTTTGAGGTTAACTTTTGACCAACATAAAAAGCACTATCTTTGTGAACAATTGCACTTAAAGCATCAACTATTTCACCTGCCAGAAGAATATCCAATTTAACTAAGTCTGATCGTTTATAATCGCTAAATTCATAATCTAAACTTGCATACCCTTTTGAACGTGATTTTAATTGATCATAAAAATCTGTAATAATTTCACTTAATGGAATTTCATAGTGAAGTGAAACTCTGACTTTATCCAGATACGTCATATTTTGGAAAATACCGCGTTTAGATTGAGCAAGTTCCATTAATAAACCAACATAATCATTTGGAGTAATAATTGTCGTCTTTACATAAGGTTCTTCTATATAATCACGGTATTGAGCATCCGGTAAATTTGCAGGGTTATCAATTTCAACAACTTCTCCATTTGTTTTATGGACTCTGTAAATAACACTAGGTGCCGTTGTAACAAGAGTAAGATTATATTCTCTTTCTAATCTTTCTTGAGCAATCTCCATATGAAGCATGCCTAAGAACCCACATCTAAAACCAAAACCTAAAGCTGATGAAGTCTCAGGTTCAAAGGTAATACTTGAATCATTTAATTTTAACTTTTCTAAAGCTTCTTTTAAATCTTGATATTGATCATTATCTACAGGATACAACCCTGAAAATACCATCGGAAGTGCTTCTTTATACCCTGCTAACGGTTCTTTTGCACCATTTTCAACATGAGTTATTGTATCACCTACAAATCTTGTAATTTCCTTTATAGAACATCCCATATATCCAACATCACCTGTTTTTAATTCTTTTACGGGAACTCTATGCGGATTCAAATAACCAAGTTCTGTAATTTCATATTCCTTACCCGTTGCCATAAATTTAATTTTATCACCAAGTTTAATATTTCCATCTATAACCTTAAAGAAACATAATGTTCCAAGATACTGGTCATATGCACTATCAAACACTAAAGCTCTTAAAGGTTTGTCAGAAGTATCCTCTGGCGGCGGCACAAATTCAACAACCGCTTCCAAAACATCCTCTATTCCAATACCTTCTTTTGCACTGACAGGTATTGCCATAGATGCATCAATGCCTAATACTTCTTCTATTTCTTCTTTAACTCTTTCAACATCTGCCGACGGTAAATCTATTTTATTAATAACAGGAATAATCTCTAAATTCTGCTCAATAGCAAGATATACATTTGATAAAGTCTGTGCTTCAACTCCTTGAGTCGCATCAACAATTAATAAAGCACCTTCACAAGCTGCTAAAGAACGTGAAACTTCATATGAAAAATCCACATGCCCTGGAGTATCAATTAAATTAAGAACATAATCTTTTCCATTTTTTGCTTTATAATTCATCCTTGCCGCATTTAACTTAATTGTAATACCGCGTTCACGTTCAATATCCATAGTATCAAGTAATTGATCTTGCATATCACGCTGGGCTATAGTACCTGTTTTTTCAAGTAATCTATCAGCTAATGTCGACTTCCCATGATCAATATGAGCGATGATACAAAAATTTCTTACATTATCAATATATTTCATACAATTAGTTTATTATAGAAAAACTCTTTTGCCAATATTTGACAACAAATTTTTCTAATAACAAGTTTTACTGCTAAATTCTATATGCTCGTTATTTTTAGGAACTACAAAACCATAAAAAAAGTTCAATGCTTCAGATGCCTTTTTTACAATTCCAGACCACATATCGACAACTACAGCTTCATCACCCCAAGTTTCAGGATTTCGTACATTCATATCATCAGATGTTCCAATAAGACAAAAAGTATGCCCACCTGTAACATAGTGGCAGTTACCATTCATACAAACATCCATTTGCACTATTTTATTCTTTATACCTTGTTTATCAAGTTTTTTACTCACTAATATCGCCTGTTCACCACAATTAGCAACCCCGGTTTCTTTTACCGCAATTTCTACAGCATCTTTTTCTAAATAACCATATCTTAACATTTGGTCAACTCGATTTCTTGTTTTAGAAATTCCGTCTTCAAGTTTAACCTTTATTTTTTGATCTTTTTCTTTTTCAAAAATATCATAATAGGTATTAGACCTTAATCCGTTAGGAAAATCTCTTTTTACGTCATTAATTGCTTGATAACCGTATAATATATTTTCTTTTAGACCACAGAACGATATACTCATAATATTTAACCTAAAACATATGAATATTATTTTTGCTAAAAAAATGCCTCTTATAAAAGAGGCATTTTTTATATTTTTTTGATTATGCTATTTCTTCATTTTGTTTTAATTGAGGATTTATAACACCATCATTTTTCTCATCCTTCTTAGTTGGAAGCTTTATCAATTCAGCAACACCTTCATTTTTTTTCTTCACCATATCTGCTGTTACAGTAAATTCTTTTATGTCTTCTTGCGAAGGAATTGCATACATTATATCCATCATAATTTCTTCAACGATAGAACGAAGAGCTCTAGCACCTGTTTTACGTTTAATTGCCTCAGATGCAATTAAATCAATAGCTTCAGGTTCAAATTTCAGCTCAACCCCATCCATACCCAATAAACATTGATATTGTTTTAATAAAGCATTCTTTGGCTGAGTTAAAATATTCTTTAATGTCGCTTCATCTAGTGGATCTAAAACAGCATATACAGGAATTCTTCCTATGAATTCAGGTATTAATCCGAATTTAAGCAAATCTTCTGGTTGAAGTTTCTTTAATAGTTTTGCTGCCTCAATTTCTTTTTCTGCTTGAGTTTTTGCTCTATCAGCCCCAAAACCTATTGTAGTAGTTTCACCAGCTCTTCTTTCAACAATTTTATCAAGTCCAACAAATGCACCACCAACAATAAACAAGATGTTTGCAGTATTTATTTGAATGAACTCTTGATGAGGATGTTTTCTTCCGCCTTGAGGAGGAACATTTGCAACTGTACCTTCAATCATCTTTAATAATGCTTGTTGAACACCTTCACCTGAAACATCTCTGGTTATGCTTGTATTTTCTGATTTTCTTGAAATTTTATCAATTTCATCGATATAAATAATACCCTTTTCGGCTTTTTGAGCATCAAAATCTGCATTTTGATAAAGTCTTAAAAGAATATTTTCAACATCATCACCAACATAACCTGCTTCTGTTAATGTTGTTGCATCTGCTATAGCAAAAGGTACATCAAGCATTTTAGCAAGAGTTTGCGCAAGTAATGTTTTACCACTTCCTGTTGGACCTACAAGCAAAATATTACTCTTTTGGATTTCAACTTTTTGTTCATCGCCTGTTTCAGAAGCATTATGTGCAAGTCTTTTATAGTGATTATATACAGCAACAGATAACGCTTTTTTAGCATCATCTTGACCTATAATGAATTCATCAAGATACTGTTTAATTTCATGCGGTTTTGGCACTTTTTTCAAATCAGTTTCTTTTGCTTCTGTTTCCTCTGGCTTTTCTTTATTTTCAAGAAACTCTTCGTCTAAAATTTCATTGCACAGTTCCACACACTCATCACATATATATACATCAGGACCTGCAATAAGTTTTTTAACCTGTTCTTGCGTTTTACCGCAAAATGAACATTTTAAACGACTGTCATCATGAACTGCCATTAATTATATCTCCTGCTTTGGTTTTGGTTGTGTATTTACAGTTACAACTTTATCAATCATTCCGTATTCTAATGCTTCTTCAGGAGTCATGATATAGTCTCTGTCTGTATCTTTTTCAATCTTTTTAATAGATTGACCTGTATTTTTAGCTAAAATTTCATTTAATGATTTCTTAATTCTGATAATTTCAGCTGCTTGAATTTCAATATCCGTAGCTTGACCTTGAGCACCGCCTAAAGGTTGGTGAATTAATACTCTTGAATGCGGTAAAGCCATTCTTTTTCCGGGAGTACCTGATGATAATAAGAATGCACCCATTGATGCAGCTTGTCCCAAACAAATTGTGGATACATCTGCTCTAATATGCTGCATTGTATCATATATTGCAAAACCTGCTGTTACACTACCACCCGGAGAGTTAATGTATAACATAATATCCTTTTCTGGATTTTCGCTATCTAACAATAGTAACTGTGCAACTATTAAGTTTGCTACCATATCATCAATAGGAGTACCAAGAAAGATTATTCTTTCTCTCAACAATCTTGAGAAAATATCAAATGATCTTTCACCTCTGCTTGATTGTTCTATTACTACGGGTACAAAACTCATATTTTTTTCCCTTTCTAACCTATGTTATTTTTTATAATTTACTTTTGCATTTTCAATTAATAACTGAGTAACTTTTTCTGTTATTATTTGTTGATTTATTGAATGCAATAAATTAACATTCTTTTGAATTTCAGCAACAATATTTTCTGTAGTTGTACGATAAATATTTGCCAGGTCTCCAATTTTCTTTTGAATATCTTCTGAAGTAACTGTTATTTTTTCTTCTTGAGCAATTTTCCCGACAATTAATGATGTTTTAATTCTCTTAACAGCTTCTTCTTTCATTTGTTCGTATATCTTTTGATGTCCTTCTTTTTCAAGCATTTCATCAAAGTTACCGCCTTGCATATTAATTCTTTGCTTAAATTCACCCATTAAAGCTTGAATTTCACGGTTAATCATTGTTTCTTGAATGTCAATATTAGTATTTTCTAATAAAGTATCAAATATTTTGTTAGCAACTCTCTTTTCATTTTCAACTTTTACGCTATTATCAAGATACTTTTGAATATCTTCTTTTAAAGCATCCAATGTTTCAAACTTAGGGTTTACTTTTTTTGCCAATTCATCATTTATTTCATGAAGAACTTTTTCTTTTATTGAGTTTATTTTGATATTAAATTCGGCCGGTTTACCTTTTAATTTTTCATCGTGATATTCAGATGGGAACGTAACATTAATCTTAAATTCTTCACCAACAGAATGATCAACCAATTGTTCTGCAAAACCTGCAATAAAATTAGAATGACCTAAATCTAAAACATAATTTTTAGCAGATCCGCCTTTTATTTCTTCACCGTCTACATAACCGTCAAAATCAATATTTACTAAGTCTGTTGATTTTGTTTTTCTGTCTGTAATTTCATTCAAAGTTGAAAATCTGTCAGCTAAACGTTCAAGTTCTTGGTCAATTGCATTTTCTTCATTTTTGTATTCTTCAACTTCAATTGCCATACCTTTATATTCATCTAGTTTTACTTCAGGTTTTAATTCAAATTTAGCAACTACTTTTAAAGCTTTATCTTCTGAAAATTCAAAGGACTCGATACTTGGAGCAGATACCAAATCAAATTTATTTTCTTCAATAGTATTTTCAAATATTGTTGGAAGAACACTATCTAAAACTTCTCTTTCAATTGCTGCTATACCAACATATTTCTCTAAAATATTTTTTGGAGCTTTTCCTTGTCTGAACCCAGGAACATTAACTCTTTTAGAAAGTTTTTTGCAAGCCTTATCATATTCAAAAGAAGCAACCGCTGGTTCTACTTCAATATTCAACTTAACTTCATTGTTTTCTAACTTTTCAATTGTAACTGTCATCTTATATCACCTTTTCCATTCTAAATTGATTCTACACATGCCCTATATAGACAGAATATACATCTAACTATGTTAGATTATAACATAAATATATTTCTTTCAAGTTAAATAGACGATTTAGAGGAGTTCTCTAAAAAAACAATCCTATTGACTGTCCCCAAATGTGCTATAATAAATTAAGATACATGTACAAAAGGGGTATATATGAAAAAAGTATTAATGATGTTTGTTCTGTTTTGTTTAGGCACAAATATGTCATATGCTTCTGCATTTGGAGGTTACGATGCAGGTGCCGTAAACAGTCAATATATGAGAGATTTAAGAACTCACGAAGCTATTACTCGTGCTAAGAATAAAAGTGCAATTGTTACTACAAGCAAACAGACTCCTTTACAACAAAGAGAAATGCAAGAACAAAGAGATAAAATTATAAATGCAGATATTAAAACCATCACATTTGTGAACAATGCTTCAATTTCTTCAAGTGATTTATTAAAGGCAGTTTCTGACAAACTGAATATGCCAATGTCAGCTGAAAATATTGCGTCCATAAGAAAAGATATTATGAAATATTATCAGGACAAAGGATTTTTCTCTGCAGTAGCAATAGTTTCTTCGCAAGATAGTGAAACAGGCGAAGTTGTTATAGAAATTAGAGAAGGCGGCAGAAACTCAATTACAGTTCAAGAATAATTTATTTTTATAAAATAAAAAGATATAGCTGTTTGTCATAAACAAAAGGACAATTCCTTACAGATAAAAAACTCGTAAACTAATAAAAATACATATAAATGTGTTGTATAGTTTACGGGAAGTGTGTTTATGGGCAAACAGCCGAAATTTCTGCCTATTGTTTTTATCTGGATTATTTTTATATTTTTTGCAGTTAACCTTGCATTCGCTTTCGAATATGAAAATACTGCCGACAACCCACGATTGGTGAACTTAACACCACAACAATTTCGTGCACTTAATACAATTGAAAAAAGAATATACAGTAATTCTTTTGACAGAGAAAATACCATCGACAGAATAGAAAGACTTGAACTGGACTTGTTTAATGAAATACGAAAAGGAACTCCAACTCAAAGAATAAACTCTCTTAAACTTGAGAGTTCAAGAGTAGCATTAAGAGGAACTCCTATGACACCAATGATGGATTCAAGCTTCAATTCAAAATATATAAATCCTCGTGGAGAAGGAACTTACTACGATGACGTAGGAATCATAGACGGACTAATCCGCGTATGGTGGCCTGATTTTTATGCAAGTATATCTGAATACAGAAAATACAAAGAAGCTAATTTCTACTAATTGTATTTACTACTTTATTAGTCCCAATAACTTATCTAATAACCATTTCAAAAAGTCTCTCCAACTTGGCCACTTACTAGGATCCCATTGATCATACCAAGGACTGTCTTCATCCGGTACATCAGAATCATCATCAATATTTGGTAGTTCACCATCATAATCAGGTGGTATTATAGGTTTATCATCATCCGTAGATGGCGGATTTATGGGTTGATTATCTTCATCACCATCTGAACCTTGCTCAGAATCCTGATTATTATTGTTTAAAGATAAAACTTTATCATACATGACTTGTTGTGTTGGAGCACCATATGGAACAACTTTTTGAGCATATATCTGAGCTTGATATATATCTTTTGGTCTTTGATATGATGTAGTCGCTTTATTCGGGTTTCTAACACCATTAACATCTATCCATAAATTTGGTCCGTCTGATTGAACACAAGGCATTATATTGTTTATATCACAAGGTAGTCCCTTTGCATTACTATATGCTGAAGAATAATTATTAACACAAAAAATAATACCATCGTCCGTTGTAAAAACTGTTCCATCACAATCAGATGATGTAAATTGAGACTCACCATCTATAACATTCATACGTTTTGAAAAAATTTCATCTACTATCAATTCTGCAGAAGTATAATCATGCGAAGATAAACCGGTTAAAGCATAATTAAGAGCCAAGGCCTGATTCAGGCCTGAAATAGCTTTTTTTAAAGAACTTCTGTACTCTTGCGAATTAGTATTATTCATAAGGGCAGGAATAACCATCGCTGCCAAAACACCTATTATAACCAAAGTTATAAGAACCTCAGACAAAGTAAATGCAAATTTTCTCATTTAATTTTCTCTTTTAAATACACTTAACAAGTGTAACATTTATAAAGCAATTTTGGCAAAAAATATTTATATATATTATATTGCAGGCAAAATTTTTACAGATTTCCCTTTGTTTTAAGCATATTATAACGTATAATCAATTTACCTAAAGTTAAGAATTGTAACCCAGAAGTATGCAACTTAACTTTATATTTCTTTTTATACTTTTTTCCTAACAACTAAAGCATTATTTATGGCTACAGAAGTTTTAATATTACTTCCTGTATATATTTTTCCGTCAACATACATAACTGTAGAGCTGCCCCCATCCAAATTAATAGCCTCATAACAACCGAGTTGTTTCATTAATTTCGCAAGCTCTTTTAAAGTAACACCGGTACTGCCTTCTTTTCTTCCGTCCACAGTAACCATCAATAATACATTATCTTTTGTATATCCCACAGCAGTTCTTGGGTTTCTACCTGATATTGCATTTAGTTTCTGACTTGTTACATCTAAAAATATTTCTCCATCCTTCATTAAATATGGACCACCGCTTATTAAATGTTCAATATTATTCCATCTTGGCGAAAGTGAATAATCTATTTTAACTTTATCTCCTGCTTTAATATCAGTTAAAATATCTTTAGGGGCAGAAATAACATATCCGTCTATAGGTATAAAAATCGGATTAGATGATTTTGTAATAACTTTATCATCCTTTATTGCAATATGTATTGACGGAGTTTTTGTCTTAGGAGACTTCTCTCCCCATTTAGAAGTATATATAAGTACATTTGAAGCTAACATCCTAGGTTGATTTATATTATCAATTTTTATTGTTTTACCTTTAGCCTTAATTTCACCGTTAAATGATATTCTGGATGTTTCAAATGAATCTTTTCCAATTCCTAACCCGACTCTTTCATATATTGGTCCTGAAATTATTTCATTATTTATAACTAAAGCTCCTAATGGTGTTCCCGTATCTTGTTTAAAATATGTACCATTTATAGCCAATATAGCACCATTCAGCATAGCAATATTATTTATTTTAGCCCTTGAGTGCATTTTTTCTGAACACATCTTCGGAATAATTTCTATCTTTTTATTTATATTCCTGTTTATTTCCGCAACATTTATCTTTATTCTTCTTGAATTAATATATTTAACTATAGGAACATAAACAATTCCATCATCGACTTTAGTAATTTTTTGATTTGGATATTTTTCTTTTAAATCTTCATCCCACTTTTTTTGCAATAAAAAAAGAGCATCATCAGATTGCTCTTTATACATAGTATTCTCTTGAATATATCCTCTTAAAATAGTTCTCGCTTCATACGCGTCAAGCGGCATATTATATCCGGAGAAAACAGCTAATGCCATTATTACCAAACCAAGCTTCAAGACCATTTTCTCGGAACAAAATATTCTTCTTTCTGCCAGTGCTTCTGCGTACATAATTAATGTTCCTTATACTACAATTGTAACATATTTTCATGTTTTTTTCAAGGGCTGATAACGACTTTATTAAGAAAAAAGAGTATAATTAATATAAAAGTCGGAGGATATTCAAATGAAAGAAAAAGCAATAAAACATTTTAAAGAAGGATATTCTTGCTCTGAATCTGTTGTTCAAGCAGCAATTGATAAAGGCTATGCACCAAAAGAGCTTTTAAGCGTAGCAACGCCATTTTCAGGAGGAATGGGCATAAGGTGCTTATGTGGTGCTGTAGCAGGCTCACAAATTATAATTGGTTCAATGTTTGGTAAAAATGAAGAACGAGATGGAAAAAAAGCAAGAGCATTAGCCAAACAATTTAATGAAAAATTTGCAGAAAAATACAAAGTTAACTGCTGTAAAGTTTTATCTGCAGGGTATGAGTTTTCTTCACCAGAAAGGCGTGAACATTGTTGCGGTATGGTAGAAGATTGCAGTATTCTTTTAGAAGAACTATTAAAAGAAAACCTTGTAAAAGCATAATATCCGAAAAGATAAACAGAATAAAAATGATATATGTTAAATCAATTTACGAACTTACGGTTTAGCAATATAAAATCATTTTGTTTGTTTTATAATAAAACGTACTTGAAGAAAGAAATGGTATGTTTATAGATAAAACAAGAATAAAAATCCTTTCAGGAAAAGGAGGCAATGGTATAGTTGCCTGGAGAAGGGAAAAATATGTAGATAAAGGAGGTCCCGCGGGTGGTAACGGAGGCAAAGGCGGAGACATTTATCTTATTGCAACGGAAGATATGTCTACATTAATGGACTTCCAATTTCAATCTGTTTTTAAAGCAGAAAACGGTGAAAACGGATATATAAAAACTCAGCACGGAAAATGCGGTAAAGATTTATATATAAAAGTTCCAGTTGGTACCGTTGTTAAAGATGTATCAACAGGAAAAATAATAGCAGACCTAAATACAAATGAACAAACAATAATGGTAGCACAAGGCGGTCGCGGCGGAAGAGGAAATGCGTGTTTTGCTACCGCACAAAAAAGAGCACCTCAATTTTGTGAGCCCGGAGAAAACGGAATTGAAAGAACTCTAGAACTTGAGCTAAAATTATTAGCCGACGTCGGTTTATTAGGAATGCCAAATGCAGGAAAATCAACATTAATAAGTTCAGTCAGCAGTGCAAAACCTAAAATAGCAGATTATCCGTTTACTACATTAGTTCCGCACTTGGGCGTAGTAAAAAAAGACAGCGGAGATGGCTACGTTATAGCAGATATCCCGGGGCTTATAGAAGGTGCTTCTGAAGGCATAGGTTTGGGACACGAATTTTTAAGACACGTTGAAAGATGCCGTTTCTTAATACATTTAGTTGATTTAACAGAAGAGGATCCTATAAAAAATTATAAAATCATCAATGAAGAACTAAAAAAGCACTCTGAACAATTAGCTTCAGTTTACCAAATAGTTGCTTTAAACAAGATTGATTCTGTTGATGAAGAAACAAGACAACATTATATACAAGAATTTAAAAAATTATCTGACGACGTATTTTTAATTTCAGCAGCAACAAGAGAAAATTTAACAGAATTTATGCATTTTGTATCAAGAAAAGTTGATGAGATACCAAAACCTGTTATTGTTGTGGATGTTGAAGAAGATGACGGAGCAATGGATAATGATGACAGCTCATACAGTGTTTATAAAGTTGATAAACATACATTTGTAGTTGAAGGCGGAAAAATCTTCAGACTTGCAAACGTTACAGATGGAAGAAACACAGAACAATTATACAGATTTCAAAATATCCTAAAAGCAATGGGTGTTTTTGATGCATTAAAAGAAGCAGGTGTTCAAGAAGGCGACATTGTTAAAATCGGACACTTAGAATTCGATTATTTATATTAATAAATCATCTTTTATTTAAGCAGTTCAAAATGATTTTTATTAAACCTCAATATTCCTTCATCTCGCATTTTACACAATTCTCTTGACATTGCACTTCTATCAACACATAAAAATTTTGCCATTTCTTCACGTGAATATGGAATAGAAAAAACCTTTTCTCCATTCCTAAATGTTTCCAATAATGCCAAAACCTTATCACGGGTAGTTTTTTGAGCAATAATATCTATTTTATCATTTAAAAGAGAATTCCTTTTTGAAATCATCTTCATAATATTTTTTATTAATTGCAAATGATAATTGCAAAGTTTTTTACAAGGGGTAATAACTTTCTCAAAGGGTAAAAATAAAACTTCACACTCATTTTCGGCAATAATATCGACAGGGCTTTTATCTAAACCGCAACATACTATATTATGACCGAAAATATCATTAACTTTTAATCTTTCAACTATAGTTATATTCCCAAGTGTATCAGTTTTCTGGATAACTGCACTGCCGCCTAAAATTACTCCCAAATAATCAATTTTAGCTGAATTTTTTAATATATAAGCATTTTTACGAAAAACTTTGGTTTTTATACCAATACACTTTAAAAGTTCAAGAACTCCGTCATTACTAATTTTCTCAAATAAATCCACATCAAGCATTCTAAAATACTTTCTTTCTCTTTTTTCTTTTTTCCGTTAAATCAGTAATTTTTAAATCTTTTATAGCATTATCAACAGAAATTTTAGCAAGCGGCTTATGAGTTCTTCTGTCATAAAAAACCAACCAGTGCTGTCTGTTTGGGTTATCCACTGAAAAAGATAAAATACCCGAAACATTCTCGCCTTTTTTTATTGTTTTCATTGCAAGCGAATTTTTATAATCCGAGAAAATTGAAGGATGATATGAATTATGTAGATCGTTTACCAATTCAATATCAAAACTCGAAAAATCAGATTTTGAATTATTCTTTATAATTAAATCTAAAGAAATTGTATTTAGATGGTCAAATGGATCTTTTTCCAAGAAAACATCAGATATATCTACCTCAAGTCCTTCATATTCAAGTTCATCCTGCCTTACAGATTCATGTGTCATAACTTGAATAGGTTCAGAACTAACTATTTTAACCTTAATTTCATCACCCGGGGAAATTAAAACATCACTTCCTTTTCTGAAAAAACTCATCCCCAATGCAATAAGTCCGCCGATTGCAGCACCGCCAGCTAAAGTATAACCTTGACTTGCAACTGCACCAGGTATACCTGCTATTTCTAAAGCTGCAAGAGCCCCGGTTAATCCGCCCACAGCAGTATATGCAATGTTTTCACCAGCTACTTTTGCTACCGATTTTGCAGGATGCAATTTAGATGTCATATCACCTTGAATAGGTATTTCTCTTCCATCTGGAGTTATTAAATAATCAAAAGAAAGTTCAATATACCCATCTCTTCCCATTCTTTTTGGATCTACTATATTTCTTATGATACCGTGCGCTACAGTACCTTTAGGTAGAAGTACACCACTTCCGGCTAAAACGTCTTCTGATACTTCTGCAAAAAACTCGTCTCCTTCAACAGAAGTTGTTCCTGCTAAAACCTGAGATACAGTAAGTTCAACAACCTTATTTCCTTCTAATTTTTCTTTTTCTTTAGTAAATATTTTATCATTTTCTTTATTTTTTACATCTGTTTCTTCAATATAGCCCTTGAAAGGTTCCTGAGCCTGCGCTATCAATAAACCATCTGAAAAAGACAGTCCTAATAATATAAATATTGCAATTATTTTCTTTTTCATATATCCGCCAATCTATATGACATTTTACTACATTTAAAATGGATTTCAAAATCAATTATTTTTTTTGTTATACAAGTATATTCATGATATGATTTTTACTGAAAATTAAACAAACAGAGGGTTTTAAAATGACAACTGGGACAATGGAAGAATTAAGAAAAAAATATGAAGTTGTAATAGGTTTAGAAGTACATGCTCAATTGAAAACAAAGTCTAAAATTTTTGCATGTGATTCTACAGAATTCGGTAATGAACAAAATACTCAAGTAAGTCCAATTACACTTGGGATGCCCGGAGTATTACCTGTTTTAAATAAAGAAGTTGTTAATATGGGTATATTAACAGGTTTGGCATTAAACTGTACAATTCCGCAATACTGTAAATTTGACAGAAAACAATATTTTTATCCTGATCTTCCGAAAGGCTATCAAATTTCACAATATGACCAACCAATTTGTATAAACGGTTATATTGACATAGAAGGAAAAAGAATCGGTATCACAAGAGCTCACTTAGAAGAAGATGCAGGAAAACTTGTTCATATGGGTTCATCTGGTATCGCAGGTTCAAGTTATTCTTTGGTTGACTTAAACAGAGCAGGAACCCCACTATTAGAAATCGTATCAGAACCTGATATGCGCTCATCTGATGAAGCAAGAGCATATATGGAAGAATTAAGAACTACTCTAAGATATATAGGCGTATGTGACGGAAACTTAGAAGAAGGTTCTATGAGATGTGATGCTAATATATCTATAAGACCTTATGGTCAAAAAGAATTCGGTACAAGAGCAGAAATTAAAAATGTAAATAGTTTTAGAGCACTTCAAAGAGCTATTGAATATGAAATAGATAGACAAATTGACCTTGTAGAAGCAGGCGAAGAAGTTGTCCAAGAAACAAGATTATGGGATGACAATCAAGGTATTACAAAATCTATGAGAGGAAAAGAAGATGCTCACGATTACAGATATTTTCCGGAACCAGATTTAATGCCATTAGAAATTTCAAGAGAATGGGTAAACGAAATAGCTGCAAAAATGCCTGAACTTCCTCAAAAAAGAAGAGAACGTTATGTTTCATACGGATTAACACCTTATGATGCTAATGTGTTAGTTGAACAACAAGATATAGCACTATTTTATGACAAAGTTGTAGCTTTAGGGGCTGATGCAAAAGTTGCAAACAATTTCTTAATGAAAGAAATTGCTGCTTTCTTAAAAGAAGAAAAAGTTACAATTGAAGAAACTAAATTAACAGCTGAATCATTTGCAGAATTAATTAACATGGTTACATCAGGCGCTATCTCAAACAACATAGGTAAGCAAATCGTAGTTACACTATTGAAAGAAGGCGGAAGTGCTAAAGAAATTGTTGAAAAACAAGGTCTTAGCGTTATATCTGATGAAGGCGCATTAAAAGAAATCTGCAAAAAAGTTGTTGATGCTAATCCGTCACAAGTTGAATTATACAAAAACGGACGCGATAAATTATTTGGTTTCTTTGTTGGTCAGGTAATGAAAGAAACTCAAGGCAGAGCAAATCCTCAATTATTAAATAAACTACTAAAAGAAGCATTAAATAATTAAATTTAGCAGAAAGTAAAATCTATTTATAGAACAGAACCCTTATAAATTCTGTTCTTTTTTATATTCAAAAAACCATCAACTGATGAATAGAATAAAAAAACAAACCCTCTCAAAATGGAAGGCTTGCTTATATTCTAATTTTTTTAATCAAGCGGAATTATCAACTTTTGCCCAATTGAAAGTTTATGAGCATTTGTTAACTTATTAACTTGTCTTATTTTTTCAACTTTAGCAGGATCATATTTACCATAGAATCTAAATACAATAGAGCTCATAGAATCACCCTCTTTAACAGTGTACGATTCCATTGTTGGAATAGAAACTTCTTGAACAGTTTCCGCTGTAGCCGGTACTACAGAAATATTTGAAGTAATTTGCGGCAATTTACTTTTTCTTGATATTTTCTTTTCAAATTTGGGCTGTCCAAGAGATGTGTAAGAAGAATCTGATGGTATTCCTGAACTAATACTTAATATAGCATTCATAACAAACATACATAAAGCACCAGCTATAAAACCTGTTAATAAATATACGCCTGGAGACTTTTCCTCCCTAGGATTAATTTTAAAGTTCTGCCATAAAAGATCAAGTTCTTTTTGTTTACTAGGTCTTTTATATGCTTTGGGGGCATAGTCTTCCTGATGAATTTGGTCGTATTCTTTTTGATTTTTTAACTCAGATAAAAAAGCAACCTTTTCATCCGATAAATTTGATCTATACAATGATGAATTTCTCATAAATTATATACCCCAATCCTTTCCCTTAGATAGTCACATGATATCTGAATAAATATTTATAAGTCAAGAAATCTAAACATTTTATTACAGTATGTATATCTTTTTAAACAAAAAACAAGAGGCGAGAATACTCGCCTCTTGCAATAAATTTATATTTAGACTATATGTAAAGACTAGTCTCCATCAGCTTCAGCTCCACCACCTTCACCAACTTCAACTGTTTTATCAAACATAACTTCTTGAGTTGGTTGACCGAAAGGAACAACTTTTTGTGCATAAATAGTTGCTTGGTATACGTCTCTTGGTCTTGCAGAATTTACAGTAGCTTTATTTGGATTTTTTGTACCATTTACATCTATCCACAAGTTTGCATCTACAGTACCACCTGTAGTACAAGGAACTGTATTATATGAATTACAAGGAGATGTCTGATCATCAGCATTAGGACTTGTAGCAAAAGTAGTTGCAACACAGAAAATCATACCATCTGCAGTTGTAAATACTTGTCCACCAGTACAGTCACCACTTGGGAATGTAGTTTCCATTCCTGTGCCTTCCATTACGCTCATTCTCTTCTTGAATACATTATCAACTAAGTCTGAAGCGCTAGAATAATCATTAACAGACAAACCTTCTAATGCGTAGTTTAAAGTTAACGCTTGGTTAACACTAGCAATAGCTTTCTTTAATGCTGAACGATATTCTTGAGCATTAGTATTGTTCATCAATGTAGGAACTGTCATTGCAGCAATTACACCGATGATAACCAAAGTAATTAAAACTTCGGCAAGGGTGAAACCTAATTTTTTCATGATTTTTTACCTTTCGTTTTTTCGAAACTTTTTTCTAAATACCAGTCAATTGTATACTTTTTTTAACAATTCGTCAAGTATTAACAAAAATTAACAAACTTTTCAAACCCAGATCCATATTTCATTGTAGGATTTGAAGACAACTCATTTTTTTATTAACTTTCGTTTTCTTGTACTTTTAGCATTCAGAATTATTATAAGTTTCTATATATCTAAGTATTATTTCTAATCTTAATCACAAATTCAAAATAAAGCATAAATTGATATAAATATATACCACACAATCAATGTCCGCCCCACATTCTAATAGATACGGCGCATCAAGCTGACCCGTCAATGCTAACTGCAAAACACGTTATATTACTATATTTATTCCTTTTTTATATTTTATTTTTATTATTTTTGTGACTTATAACTTAAATATTCCCACTTGAATATGCTTTTAAACATGTATTTATAATTATTTTTAATAATTCATTTAAAAAATGTATTTTTTTATAAAATAATTTTATTTAATAAAAAAAATATTATAATAAATAATGACACCACAATTTTTATCATTATAAGTTATAATGTGTATGTTACAAAGGAAAAAGAAATGATTAACAGTTTAAAAAACATGGTAGCTCAAGTATTTTACACACCAAGCGTATCAACACAAAGTATTACATCAACAAATACAGGATACAATCCTTTTGAAAATCCTTTTGTACAACCTCAAAACAGAAATAACTATGCAATAAATAAACCGGTAAAAGGTGGTTATTTTGCCGGATATTATAATGGTAAACCCAATATTGTTGGCAGAAGATTATTTATTGAAGCATAAAAAACAGGGCTTGCGATTTTGTAAGCCCTGTTTTTATTTTATGCAGATTCTATTCCTTTATAGGGACAGAAATTATGAGTTTATTTCCATCAGTGAATTTAGAAATATTTGCTGTATCTGCATTTTCTGGAAGTATAAAATCTTGAGAAAAAGCGACATCTTGTTCATATTCTTTATCTTGCACTTGAGAACTTCCAAAAACAGTCAATTTTCTTCCCTCTACATTATAATTAACCTTATTTTCGTCATTCTGAAAAGGTTTTAGGCCTACAATAATATTGAATTTATTATCATCGAATTCTGTTTTAATTTTGACTGAATCCATCATAAATATAGGCATGCCAAAATCAGTTTCATGCATTTTTCTCATTTTATGAAACTTGTCTTTTATATTAAAAGCATCTTCAAATGCTTTCATATCTTGCCTATACATTCTATCAATATCATCAAACATTCTTTTTTCAAATTTATATGGATTAAAATGATGTCTATAATATTTATGCATCATTTGATCCGCAACAAAATAAAAAGCAAGAAATCCACCAATAAATGAGGCACATATCATTGCTAAACATTTTTTCCAACAGTGATTTTCAAAACAAATATGTTTATCTGTTTCTTTCATAACTTCATTTTGATTGTTTGTATTATTTTCTTCCATATTGCTTCCTTTCTTTTTGCAACCTAATTATATATTTTGTTTTACTTCTTTACAATAATAAAGTGTACTAGTCACCTATACAATTATTCAGATACTCAATAGTATCTAATTTGTTATCATACAAAAATTTTAAAAAATACAAATAATTAACATCATGCGAAGACACAGTAACATTTATTTCAAAACCATCAGAACAAAAAGGTTCATAATCATATATAACATAGCTGTTATATTTACTTTTCCACTCTTTCTTGTCTATTAAACAATTATTTTCTAAAGCTGTTTGTTCTAACCATGGAATTATATCCTTAGATATGTTTTTGAATTCTATTTGACTTCTTTGATTTAACCCGTTAATGTATTTTTCGACTAGCATTTTTTCTATACCCCGTAATGACTTTTATTAAACATACTCCCAAGTCCTGAAAAATTCCATTTAAATTCAGGATATTTCCAGTTTAAACACATTCCAGGAATAAAAAAATATACCAAAAGGTAATATTAATACTATATATTCGGGCTATTTTTTCACAAATTACAATAAAAATTATTATTTAAGTAGAACAAAAAACATTGATATTACTGAATTTTGACACCAATATAAAGAATATATTAAAAAAACAGGATTTTTAATTTTTTGACTTATAATAAAATCGGAAGTTTTGAAATATAAGAAGAGGCAAATAGATGAATACAGTATTATTACCAATAAATGAATATTTAAATAAATTAGAAAATGCAGATAATAATGTAAAAAATAAAATTGAAAACGAACTTGTTAATATCGGTAAAGAAGCAGTTCCTTCTCTTGTTGATTCACTTCAAGTTGTAAAAGGCAGAACAAGAGGAATTGTAGCGATGATTTTAATTAGGATTGGGGAATCATCTATTGATTATCTTCAAAAAGCAGCCGAATCTAATAGCGATTTTGAATGGATCGCAAACTATTTAATTACAGAAATTAAAGGTGTTGCAGCCTAGTTGATTAGAAAGAGTTTAAAAAGGATCGATTCAATAATCGGTCTTTTTTTTGTTTTATTTTTATTAAAAGTGCAACTATATATGTAATTTCGTAATTTTGTTTATTGAAACGACTTCAGTTATTATCAAACAGCAATATCTACAATTTTAAATAAGTAATCTGTTTATCACCATATGTTTTAATTTTAATAATTTCAAAATCTTGAATATTTATATTTTTATCAATAGGATGTTCCAAAATAATAATACCTTCATCATCCAATATATTATTATCTTTTATAATTTGTAAAGATTTTTCATACAAATCAGAATCATATGGCGGATCTATGAAAATAACATCAGCTTTTAAATTAATCTTTAAGATATTTTTTAAAGCATCACCAAAATATAGTTCAGGAACCAGCCCAAGGCATTTATAACTTTCCTTAATTGATAATGCTGTTTTTTTATCTTTTTCAAAAGAAATGACCCTAAATCCTCTTGATATAGCTTCAAGCCCCATTATACCGCTACCTGAGAACATATCAATAAATAACTTTCCTTCAAAATCAATCATTGCAGACAAAGTATTAAAGATACCCTGTCGAGTCTTAGATAATGTAGGCTTTATATTTTCATATTCTGCCGTTTTTATTTTTCTTGAATTATATTTACCGCCGGTTATATTCATTAATCAAGCTCTATCAAATTTTTTGCGGAAGCACCGTCAACTTCAGGATCATATACTTTAACTTTACTCAATATGTTTGACCATTGACCAAACATATTTTGCGAATAATGAGGAGCTTTATTTTGATATATAGCAAAAATAATTCCCTCTTTACCTTGAAAAGCTCTTTCAACAGCGCAAGTATTTTTCATTTTACTACACCAAGTAACCATAGCATTATCAAAATCACTTACTATATATTCTGGAACAATATCAGGATAATTATTTCTATCCTTGCCTAATTGTTTATGAAGCATTACCATTGGAGATAAACCTTGATTTTTGATAACACGTTCTGAAAAAATAAGCATTTCAGTATAATTATCAGAACTTTGATTATATGGGACATAACATTTTTTACTTTCAATTCCGTCAGGGCTTGAAACTTTATGCCAACCTTCATTAGGAAAATCAAATTGCAGAGTATCTTTTGCCATTGCCAAACTTTGCAAGAATAAAATGCTTAATATTGATATAAAAATTTTTTTCATTAAATTAACTCCCAAGCAGGTTTTTCAACAGCTGCTATAACTTCTACATCTTCATTTTTCAGTATATTTTCAAAAATTTCAACAACAAACCTTTCACTATGAAAATGCCCCAAATCAACAATAGTCATATTTGTAGCATTCAAAGCTTGATGGTGTTTTAAATCACCCGTTATAAATACATCTATGCCAATTTTTTCAAGGTCTTGAATATACTCAGCACCGCTGCCTGAACAAAATGCTATTGATTTATATGTTTTTCTTTGACTATTTACAACTCTTACACTAGGCAAGCTAAAAATTGTTTTCAGAGTTGAAATAAGTTTTGAAAAGTTTTTTTCTTCATCAAACTGTTTATATTTAATAAATTCAAAAGCAGTATCTAAATCCGTAAATCCGCATTTTTCCGCAAGATATTCACTTACACCGCCTTGCGCTATATCTAAGTTTGTATGAGCTGAATATACTTGTATATTATTTTGAATTGCCTTAATTATAAATGGTGATTCTATTGTTTTTATTGAATTAAAAAAGATTGGATGATGTGATAAAATCAAGTCACATTTTTTATTAATTGCCTCATCTACAGTAGACTGAGTAACATCAAGTGCTAATAGAATTCTATTTGTATCTATGATACCCAGATTTATCTGCCAGCCTGAATTATCCCATTTTTGCATTGTGTTTAACGGCGCAAATTCTTCTATTCTTTTTATAATTTTAGTTACTTTTTCCATAAATTTTTTCCAAAATCTTCATAGCTATAATTTGTTTATCAGCTTTTTCTATATGACAAACATTCATTTCTTTATCTATTATATACAATTCATTATCATTTGACGAGAAGCCAATATCTTTTTTAGAAATATCATTTGCACATATATAATCACATTTTTTCTTAGAAATCTTTTGTTTTGCAAATTCCATTAGATTTTGACTTTCCGCACAAAATCCCACAACAATTTGTTCATTTCGCTTAATTTTAGACATTTCTTTTAAAATGTCAGGATTTTCAACAAGTTCAATTATCAGAGAATTTCCGTCTTTTTTTATTTTTTGTTCAGATTTATTTTTTACTCGATAATCACTTACAGCTGCAGCCATAATTAATGTATAAGCATCTTTAAACTCTTCGTTTACTTTATCATACATTTCTTGAGCTGTTTGAACATTTAACACTTTATATTTTTTATCAACATCAACTGTAGAAATAAGAACAACATCAGCTCCGAGTTTATATGCACTGTCAGCTAATGCAATACCCATTTTGCCTGAAGAATAATTACCGATATATCTCACGGCATCAATGTTTTCCTTAGTACCACCAGCTGTTATTACAACCTTTTTCCCTTTTAATATTTGTTCGGGCAATAAAATATCTTTAACAGTATCATAAATTAAATTTATATCAGCAAGTCTGCCCTTACCGTTAGTTCCGCAGGCTAAAAAGCCAGTATCAGGTTCAATTACTTTTATTCTTCTATTTTTCAGAGTTTCAATATTTTTTTCTACAGCGGGATTTTCCCACATATTTGTGTTCATACAAGGTGCTATTACAACAGGCTTTTTAAAAGCACAAAATGTTGATGTCAATAAATTATCACAAATTCCTAAAGCCATTTTTGCAATTGTATTTGCGCTCGCAGGTACAATAACAAAAATATCCGCTTCATCAGTCAAAGCTATATGTTCCGGTTTATATTCTTGGATATTAAATTGCTCAATATCAACAGCATTTTGACTTAATGATTCTAATGTAGTCTTAGTAACAAAATTCAATGCATTAGGAGTAACAACAACTTTAACATTTGCATTATTTTTTTTAAATAAACGAATCAACTCACAAACTTTATAAGCTGCAATAGCTCCTGTTATACCAACTAAGACGGTTTTTCCGCTAAGCATTTTTTACCCTTTATTATTAAAGATTTTTTGCATATTAGCCAATGCTTCTTCTATGTTATCATTAATAATTTGATAATCAAAGTTTTTACCTGCCTCGATTTCTCTTGCAGCGGCATTAAGACGTTTTTGTATGGCATCTTCACTTTCTGTATGACGACCTCTTAAACGTTTTTCCAAATCTTCTAAAGATGGAGGCATAATAAAAATTGAAGTAGCTTCAGGCATTTTTTCTTTTACCTGTTTTGCGCCTTGAACTTCAATTTCCAAAATTAAATCAATTCCTTTTGCCAATGTTTTTTCTACAAAACTTTTTTTAGTTCCGTAGAAATTACCGCTAAATTCTGCCCATTCTAAGAATTCATCATTATCAATAGACTTTTGAAAATCTTCTTTAGATACAAAAAAATAGCTTACACCATCTTCTTCACCTTGTCTTGGATTTCTTGTTGTAGCAGATATTGATAGTTTTATTTCAGGATTTTCCTTTAAGAAAAGCTTTAATAAAGTGCCTTTTCCAACTCCGGAGCATCCCGCAACTATATATAAATGACCTTTCATAAATTCCCTTTTTATACAATTTTTATAGATTATACCTGAATAAATATAAAAAGAAAATCATATTTTATTTTGACTAAATTTTACCTATTATCCAAGCATGGATATCGTTATATAAAATCAATACCATCAAGGCTATTAATAAATAGAAGAAGAAATTACTTAATATTTCAACAAATTTCTTACTTACAGGTTTTCCTGTTATCTTCTCTATAATAAGGAACAATAAATGTCCACCGTCTAAAGCCGGAATAGGCAATATATTAATTAATGCCAAGTTTAAAGATATCATAGCTGTTAACAATAAACCTTGGAATATACCTTTATAAGCAATTATTTCAGTTCCTATTTTGGTAATGGCAATAATTCCGTTCATTTCACTCATTGGGATTTTACCTGTAAATAGTTTTCCAAGAGTGTATACCATAAATCCTATATTATAATTAACATAATGAATTGTTGCAGGGATTAATTCCTTTAAGGTTTTGGTTTCAGTATACTTTTCACTATAAGATTGTTCAATACCAAGCTTACCGTCTTTACCTGCATATACAGGTTTTAATTGTACTTCTTGATTATTTCTTAAAACAACTATCGAAACAGGTTTCTTAGTATCAGAAATCGCAGCTGCTATATCAATCGGTAAAGCATCACTTTCAAGTTTATATTCACTGCTGTAATTAATTTTATCTCTTAATTCTTTTTGGAAATCAGAAAGCTGAGTTTCTTTCGATTTATATTTTTCCAAACCTAAAATATTATCAACAGATAATTTAACACTTTCTTCATCTGTAAATTTAGGAAGTTTTATAATTGTACCTGCTTTTATAATTTCATTATCTGTCAATTGCGAATTTAAAGATTTTAACTCTGCCAATTTACTTTCAATTAACTTTTGAGAAGCAAAACCATCAAATTCCTTTGATAAATCAAGATGTCTTGTTAATGTTATAGGATAATCAACACTTAAACCATTAACAGTATATAAAATATCACCTTTTTGAATACCAGAATCAATTATAGATTGAACGGCACTGGGTGCAAATTTTTCAAACTTAATAACAAACTTATTATCAGGTAAATGTTTCCACAAAAGTCCTGTGAAAAATATTAAGAAATAAGCTAAAATAACATTACATATAACACCTGCCGATATAACAAGCGCCCTTTGTCCTACAGATTTATTAGAAAATCTTAAAGTGGAATCTTTTGGCAAATCACAATCTTCTTCATCATCGGGGAATGAAACATAACCACCAAGTAAAAACGCATGGATTAAAATTTCTGTTTCACCAAATTTTTTAGAAAATAAAGTCGGTCCGATTGGTAAACCAAACCCGAATTTATCAACCCTTATTCCTACTAACTTAGCGGCACAAAAATGTCCTAATTCATGTACTAAAATCAATAAACTGATCAACAAAATCATGATTATTGCACTTGAAAACATATTTAAAAATCCCATTTTAATCTTCTCTTTTATCTAATATAATTTGTATTATATGATAAAGTTAATCGAAAAACTACTAAACTTAATATATATCCAACCTTGCTACTTCTGTCATTCAAAAAAAGAAGACCGTATTATATGCAAAAAATGTTACAACAGAATACATTTTATGCCGCCTTCTGTATTTAAGGAACAAAATAATTGTAAAATATATGCCTGCACGTTATATGATGAAATTACAAAAAAATTAATAAAAGACTTAAAATATCATAATAAGAAAATTTTAGCATCACTCCAAGCAAAAATAATGTACGAATACTGGCTTGATTTACATAAAAAAGAAAATTTTCTTATTTTACCTGTACCTATCCATCAAAACAGAAGAAAAGAAAGAAAATATAATCATATGGATTTAGTAGCAGATGAACTGAGTAAATTAACAGGGTATAAAAATAATAAAAAGTTTCTTATAAGAACAAAAGACACAATAAAACAATTCAACCTAAATAAAACTCAAAGACTCAAAAATATAAAAAATGCATTCGCAATTAATCAAAATGAAACAATAGATAAAAATGAAAATCTTTTAATTATTGATGATATAACTTCAACAGGAATAACATTAGAGGAAATTATAAAACTTTTAAAAAAGAACGGCTATAAAAAAATAACAGCACTTGCCTTATCAACACCTGATATCTGGAACTAAATTAAGCTTCTTAACAAATAAGGCAATTTTCACTAATAAAAATTTTTTATATAAGAACAAAGTAAGTAAGTTTATTTTTTTGGAAGGTAGGTTCTTTTATGATTAATGCAGCAAATTTTACACCATCAATCTCTGCAAATAATGGATTAACAAATTCTATTGCACCTGTAGAAAAGAAATATGTAACTATTAATGGACAACAATATCCTGTAGAAAAAGTTCAAGATAATAACAATAAATATTCTGTTATGCCAACATATAAAGAAGTTGTTGTAATAGATGGTAAACAATATGATGTAGAAAAAGTTCAAGACAACAACCCTTTAGTAGGATCAATAATGCCAACATATAAAGAAATTGTAGTTGTTGACGGTCAGCAATACGATGTAGAAAATACAAATAAAATAAACTTAAATGGTGGTTTCACTTTTAACCCAAATGCAAGAATTAATGCGGATTCTACAATGTCTTATATGGCATAAATTATTCGAAATATAAAAAAGAGGGCTTAACTTTTAGCCCTCTTTTTTATTCATTAATTTTTGCAGTAAGCTCTGTTATGTCTTGAGCTAAATGCCTATCTATAGCAATATCGCTCTTAACTTTTTGATGAGAATACATTATTGTTGTATGTTTTCTGTTAAAACAATCACCAATATAAGGGAAGCTTTCTCCTGTAAGTTCCTTTGCCAGATATATTGCAACTTGACGAGCATATGCTGTTTTAGCAGCTCTATTTGTACTTTTTATATCGTCAACCGAAACATTATAAAACCCTGCAACTATATCAATTATACCTTCCACTGTAACAGTTTTTCTTTTTTCACTATAACCAATTACTTTTTTAACTATCTCTACAGTTATAGGTATTTCATTTATTGAAGTATATGCACTAACAGTATTAAATGCACCCTCAAGTTCTCGAACATTCTTATTATAAACTGTTGCCAAGAATTCTATTACATCTATCGGCATTTTTATATTATTATCATTTGCCAATTTTGTCAGTATAGCCATTCTTGTTTCTATATCAGGCACTTGAATATCGGCAAGAAGTCCCATTTGGAAACGAGTTTTTAATCTGTCAGGTGTATTTTCAAATTTATCAGGCGATCTGTCTGAAGTAAAAACAATCTGTTTACCTGAATTATGAAGACTTTCAAATGTATTAAACATTTCTTCTTCAGTTCTTGCTTTACCTTCAATTAACTGAATATCATCAACTAAAAGAACATCAACATTTCTGTATTTATTACGGAAATCATTCATTTTTTTATTCTTATCGCCTGCTTTATCCATACCTTTTACAAGCGAGTTAACAAGATCATTAATGAATTCTTCCGCTTTAACATATTTTACTTTTAACTTTGGTTTATTAAATAAAATATCGTGCCCAATAGCTTGTAACAAGTGAGTTTTGCCTAAGCCTGAACCACCATATATAAATAAAGGATTATATTGTTTTCCGGGATCCTTAGCAACAGCAACAGCAACTGCATGCGCAAACTTGTTATTAGCCCCAACAACAAAATTATCAAATTTGTACTTCAAGTTTAAATTACAATCAGAGCGCATTTGCTTTAATCCATCATATTTTGATGAAGCAATACGTTTTTCTAAATTTTGAATAAACTCTTTTTCTTCGTCTTTCTTTGCTTTTTGTTTTTCTTTTTCTAATTGTTTATGAAGATTATCATCATAAACAATCTTAAAATAAATTTCTTTTCCGCAAACTTCAGAAAGTGCTTTTGAAATTTCTTTCTGATTTTTCTGTAAAATCTGTACTGCTAAATTCTGCCCCGTTAATGCACAGAAACAATTATCTTCCAATGAATGCGGAACTAATGGTAATATCCAAGTTTCATAAGTAGTTGCAATTACAGTGTCTTTTAATATAACAAGGGTATCATCCCATATTTGCTTAATTAATTCGTCTTCCATTTCCCATCCTAAGTATAATTTTTGAGTATATAAAAGGCTAAAGATGTATATTATACAGGATTAGCCTTTTATTATTAAACTCTAGTAACTAGTTAACTTTAGTTGTAAGTCTTAAATGCAATTCTCTAAGCTGATCTTCAGAAGCTAAAGCAGGTGCATCTGTCATCAAACATTTAGCAGCTGAATTCTTAGGGAATGCTATTACATCTCTTATTGAATTTGTTTTAGCCAATAATGCAACAACACGGTCCAAACCTAAAGCAAGACCGGCATGCGGAGGTGTACCATATTTGAATGCATTAATCATAAATCCAAATTTTTCTTGAGTTTCTTCATCTGATAATCCTAATGCTTTAAATACTCTCTTTTGGATTTCACCATCATGTATTCTTACACTGCCGCCGCCAAGCTCATTACCGTTATAAACTATATCATAAGCAATTGAACGGCAATTGGCAGGATCTGTTTCCATCTTATCTATATCTTCAAGATTTGGCATTGTGAACGGATGGTGAACTGATACATATCTGTTATCTTCTTCAGAATATTCAAACATTGGGAAATCAACAACCCATAAAAGAGCATGAGCATTAGGATCTATTAAACCTAATTTTTCACCAAAGTATAATCTGAATCTGCCCATTACATCATATGTAACTTTTGGTTTATCAGCAACAAAGAAAATAACATCACCAGGTTTTGCATCTCCTCTTTGTTTTATTTGCTCTGCTTGTTCTTCTGTTAAGAATTTAAGAACAGGAGATTTAGCTGTTCCGTCTTCTAAATACATAATATTAGCTAAGGCTTTTGCACCAAATGAAACCGCTAATTTTGTTAAATCATCCATTTCTTTTCTTGAATATGAAGCAATACCTGGGATTTTAATAGCTCTAACGATACCGCCTTTTTTCAAAGTATCTTTAATTATTTCAAAATTAGATTCCATTATGATATCACCGATATCAAATAATTCTAATCCGAATCTTAAATCAGGTCTGTCGCTGCCATATTTATCCATAGCTTCTTTGTAAGTAATAACAGGAAGCTTATCAGGTGTTTCATAACCTACTAGTCTAAATACTTCTTTTAAAAGCCCTTCAACCATATTCATAATATCTTGTTGTTCAACAAAAGACATTTCCATATCAACCTGTGTAAATTCAGGCTGTCTATCTGCTCTTAAATCTTCATCACGGAAACATTTTGCTATTTGATAATATCTTTCAATACCGCCAACCATTAATAATTGTTTAAAAATTTGAGGTGATTGCGGTAAAGCATAAAATTTACCCGGTTGAATACGGCTTGGAACCAAATAATCTCTGGCACCTTCAGGTGTAGTCTTAATCAAAATAGGAGTTTCAACCTCCATAAAATTTTGATTATTCAAATAATTACGCATTGTTTTAACAATTTCATGTCTCAATTTAAGACAATTTAAAACCCTTTCTTGTCTTAAATCTAAATAACGATATTTAAGTCTGATATCTTCATTAACATCATCAGAATTTAACGGAAATGGTAATACTGCCGCAGTAGACAATATTTCTAAAGAAGTCGGATAAACTTCAATTTCCCCTGTAGGAAGTTTCGGGTTATATGTTTCTTCAGGTCTGACAGAAACAACACCTGTTGCTTTTATTACAAATTCATCTCTTAATTTTTGAAATGTTTCATAAACTTCAGGATTTTTTTGAGGGTCTGAAACCAATTGAAATAAGCCTGATTTATCTCTAACTTCAACAAAGATAATTCCGCCTAAATCTCTGACAGCAGAAACCCATCCTGCTATTGTAACTTGTTTACCTACTTCATTTTTTGTTATTTCACCGCATCCATGCGTTTTCATTGATGTCGTTGTTATCATAATAAATTCCTGTCTACTCACTTATAATTACTTATAAATTTAACTCAAAAATACTTTATTTTCAAAGTTTTTTATATTTTTCTCTTTTTTACTCTTACACCTTCAACTTCATATACATTTTCTATTGCGATAAAAGCCCTTGGGTCAATGTTTTTGGCTATTTCCTTTATTTTTTGAACTTGAAGACGTGATATTACACAATAAACAATTCTTTTCTTTATACCTGAATATCCACCTTCTGCATCAATATATGTAACACTTACGTCCATTTTTTCCATAATGTCTTTGCCTATTTCTGTTGAATAATCAGTAATAACAAAAACAGATTTAGATTCATTCAAACCTTCAATAACAATATCCATAGTCTTATAAGCAACAAAATATGTAACTATAGAATATAAAGCATGCTGCCAATCATATATAAATCCTGCAACAGTGAATATAAAAAGATTTATAAACATGATTATTTCACCGACAGAGAACGGTATTTTCTTTGTTGAATATATAGCTAAAATTTCAGTACCGTCAACAGAAGCCCCGTTTCTTATAATTAAGCCGACTCCTGCACCAAGAATTAATCCGCCAAATATAGCAACCAGGAATAATTCCAAATTATCAATTATACAATGTCCATGAAACATCTTTCCAAAAAATGTAACACCTGCTGCAAATATTAGAATCGAGTAAAATGTTGAGAAAACAAATCGTTTACCTAATTTTTGAAGTGCAAGTATTATAAAAGGCAAGTTAATGCACACAATAAAAATTCCTAACGGTTGACTTGTAATAGTACTCAATATCATTGAAATACCGGTTACACCACCGTCTATGATTTTACTCGGGATTAAAAAACCTTCAATTGCAAATGCGTATATTAATGCCCCGATTGTTAAAAAGAAATAATCTTTTAAATAAGTTTTCATATATGACCTCTTATAAAAAATTATACAATAAAATTGCTTTCAGATATAAAATTTACTATGATTTATGATATGAAAAATATTAAACCGGTAATAATTCCTCTCGGGCAAAACTGCATGCCTCGAACTATATTAACAAGATGGGGAATAAAAAAAAGAAAATTTTTCGGCGAATTAACATACCCATTCGATTTTGCTGTCTTTGGAATGCCAGAAATTACAAAAACGCTCAAAACTGATTTTAACGAATTTTTCGACAATTTAGAATATAAAACAGATTATTGGATTAAAGCCCCAAATTGTATTTATTTCTCTCACGATAAAAGATATAAAGAAAAAGATAAACAAAAACTTATAAATCTTTATACAAAACGAATTAATAATTTTAGAAAAACTATTGAAGAAAACAATAATTTCCTTTTCTTTCAAATACTTGGTGACAGTGAAGATATAGAAAATCAATACAACGCCCTAATAAACATAACAAAGAATAAACCATTCAAATTAGCAGTAATTGATACAGAAAATATTACAAAAGAAATTAATTTAGAAAATGTTTATATATTAAAATTGAAAATGCCAAATGAACAATACAAAAACAATTGGTGGAAAAAAAAATATTATAACAGCCCTCAAGGTAAAGCTTTTGAAAAACAAATAGCCGATTTCTGCATTGAAGTAATAAAAAAAGAATATGTTTAAGCTATTGTTTTGAAGCTGCTTTTAAACGGGCCATTGCTCTTGCCAAAGCTGTGTTTGCAATTTTAATATCTCTTTGAGTTTCAGCGGAAGCAATTTTTGCTTCAGCCCTTTCTTTTGCCAATTGAGCTCTTGTAGTATCAATATCATTACCACATTCTGCAACTTCTGTTAAAATAATAGCTTCATTATCTTTAAACTGAAAAGCTCCGCCAATAATAGAAAAATATTTTACTTCACCGTCTTTTTCAATTTTGGCTGTATCGATAGCTAAAGACGACATAAAGGGAATATGATTTGGTAACACACCAAATCCGCCCTCTTGCCCTTGTGCATAAATGGCATCAACGTCATCTTCATACACAATTTTTTCAGGAGTTATTATCTTAAAATGAATAGTTTTTTCTGCCATAATAATACCTATTTCATTTTCTTAGCATTTTCTAAAACATCTTCTATAGTACCTGCCATGTAGAAAGCTTGTTCAGGAATATTATCATATAATCCTTCAACAATGCCTTTAAAGCCTGCAATTGTATCTTCAAGCTTAACATATTTACCGGGAGTACCTAAGAATTGTTCTGCAACAGAAAATGGTTGAGATAAGAATTTCTGAATTTTTCTTGCTCTGTTTACAGTTTCTTTATCTTCTTCAGATAATTCATCCATACCTAAAATTGCAATAATATCTTGTAAATCCTGATACTTTTGAAGAATCTCAATAACTTTTCTTGCAACATTATAATGTTCTTCACCCACAATTAACGGATCTAATACCTTACTTGTTGAAGCTAAAGGATCAACAGCCGGATAAATACCCAAAGATGCGATTTGTCTTGATAAAACGGTAGATGCATCCAAATGCGAGAATGTAGTAGCAGGAGCAGGGTCAGTTAAGTCATCAGCCGGTACATATATAGCTTGAACAGAGGTAATTGAACCATCTTTTGTAGAAGTAATTCTTTCTTGAAGTTCACCCATTTCATTTGCCAATGTAGGTTGATAACCAACCGCAGACGGCATTCTGCCTAAAAGTGCAGAAACTTCCGAACCTGCTTGTACAAATCTAAAAATATTATCTATAAATAAAAGTACATCTTGTTTTGAATAATCTCTGAAATATTCGGCAGCAGTAAGAGCAGATAAACCGACTCTCATTCTTGCACCGGGCGGTTCATTCATTTGTCCGTATATCAAAGCAACTTTATCAATTACGCCTGATTCTTTCATTTCATTCCAAAGGTCATTACCCTCACGAGTTCTTTCTCCAACTCCGCCAAATACAGATACACCGGAATGTTCAGATGCTATATTATGAATCAACTCCATAATTAAAACAGTCTTACCAACACCTGCACCTCCAAATAGACCAATTTTTCCACCTTTTTGATATGGCTGCAATAAGTCAATAGCCTTAATACCTGTTTCTAAAATTTCAATATCCGTATTTTGATCAACTAATTTAGGAGAAGGTCTGTGTATAGGCAAATACATATCAGCTTCAACACCGCCATCATTATCAACAGGCTCACCTAATACATTCAAAATTCTGCCTAATATGTTCTTACCAACCGGTATTTTTATCGGTTCACTTGTGTTAATAGCCTTCATACCTCTTTTTATACCATCAGTTGATGACATTGCAACACTTCTTATTCTATTTTCTCCAAGATGTTGCTGAACTTCCGCTATGATTTTTGTATTATCATCAACAATAATTTCAATAGAATCGTATATTTCAGGCAAAACACCCAATTTAAATTCAACGTCAATAACAGGACCTATAACCTGTGTGATAAACCCTTCTTTTTCGGCAGTTATTGTCATAATTCACCTGTTCCCTATTTACCAATAATATTATTATACAATTATAAAAAAAATTTGTAAAAAGGTTTTAGAACTAACAATAAGTATAATAATTTATAAAACACATATGAGAAAAGAGCCCCAGAATAGGGACTCTTTTCATTTCGGACTTTTGAATATTAACGTTTAGAGAATTGGAATCTCTTTCTGGCTCTTTTACGACCGTATTTTTTACGTTCTTTAACACGAGCATCTCTTGTTAATAAACCTTCTGATTTTAATACAGATTTATATTCTTCATTGATTTTTAATAAAGCTCTTGAAATACCATGCTTAATAGCTCCGGCTTGAGCAGAAACACCACCGCCAACAGCTTTTACTTTAACATCGTAGTTTTCTTGGTTATCAGTTAATGCTAAAGGTCTATAAACCATCATTTCTAAAGCAGCTCTGTTACCAAAGTACTCAGAAAAAGTTTTACCGTTAACAAAAACTCTTCCTTTACCTTTTACAAGCTTCACAACAGCAATAGCTGTTTTTCTTCTTCCGGTTGCCATAATTTCTTTATCTGCCATTATTTAGCCTCCGTTTCTGTATATAAAACAGGTTTTTGAGCCGCATGCGGATGTTCACTACCTGCATATATTTTTAGTTTATTGAATTGTTCTTGACCTAAAGTATTGTGTGGTAACATACCTTTAATAGCTTTTTCTAAAGCCAATGTAGCATCTTTTTCCATTAACTGTTTAAATGATGCTGATTTTAAACCACCAGGATATCCTGTGTGATGATAATAAATTTTATCTGTTTCTTTTTTACCTGAAACGCAGATTTTTTCAGCGTTGATAATAATTACAAAATCACCTGTATCTACGTTTGGAGTAAATTGAGGTTTGTGCTTTCCTCTCAAAAGATTAGCAGCTAATACAGCTAGTCTGCCTAAAGTTTGACCTTCAGCATCTAACAGATACCACTTTCTTTCTACTTCTAGAGGTTTAGCTGAATAAGTTTTCATTTGCTTTCTCCATTTATATCATTGTAAATTACTTCAATTAACGTTAAGCCTTCTGGGCTTATGGTCGAACCTGCTTTTGTTTTATCCCTTGAATCAAGAATTTCTTTAAGTGTCTCGGGGGCTAAAGAATTTCTCTCTATCAACAGGAGAGTTCCGACGATCGATCTGATCATATTGTACAAAAACCTGTCTGCAATAAAATCTATATAAACATAATCACCATCTCTGACTGCTTTTGCTTCATACATATTGCATATTTTAGCGGGATTTGTTGTTCTTACTTTCTTGAAAGAAGTAAAATCATGCTCACCTATAAGATAACTCAAAGCTTTATTCATTTTTTGAATATCTAAAGGATATCTCACTAACAAACAATGTGCATCCCACGCACTTCTTTGAGTCCTGTTCGCAATTGTATAACGATAATGTCTTGCTTTAGCACTCTTTTGTGCATGGAATGTTTTCGGGACTTTTTTTAACTCTTTTACACTAATGGTACTAGGTAAAATACCGTTTAGCGAGTTAACGAACTTACTCGGATTTAGTTCAAGCTCTGTCTCAAAATGGGCTGTTTGCCCTTTAGCGTGAACACCGGCATCGGTTCTACCTGAAAAAATTGTTTTGGTTTTTGTTTTTGTCAATGTACTGATTGCTTTTTCCAGTTCATCTTGTATTGTTACTACAAGCTTACTACTGTTAGGCATTTTTTCGGGTTGCTTTTGACTTCCCATATATGATGTGCCTATGTACTCCAATACCAATAAGTATCTGTTCATTATACTAATTGGATTAAAGCCATTTCTGCAGCATCACCGCGTCTTGGTGGTAAGTGATATATTCTTGTATATCCACCATTTCTGTTTTCATATTGTTTGCCAATTTCAGAGAATAATTTTCTTAGAACTGTTTGAGGAATTAATTTTTTACCTTCTTGTAATTCTGTGAAAACTTCACCTGTTTGACTATCAACAAATTTTGATGTTTCTACATCAAATATGAACTTTGCAGCTTGTCTTCTGGCATGTAAATCGCCTCTTTTTGCAAGAGTGATTATTTCTTCAGCATATGGCTTTAATGCTTTTGCTTTTGAAATAGTTGTTTTGATTTCGCCATGTAAGAACAACTCGGTTGCCAAAGATCTTAATAATGCTTTTCTTTGGTCTTGAGGTCTGCCAAGTCTGTTTCTATTGCATTGGTGTCTCATTTTATTTGTCCTTTTGTATTACACTTCTTCTAACTCTACACCTTCAGGATTTGGTTGAAGTTCCAAACCAACTTGGTGCAACTTTTCTATTACTTCATCAGAAGATTTTTTACCGAAATTCTTGATATTCAACAAATCATGTTCTGACTTTTTCAATAATTCAGCTAAAGAATTAATGCTAGCTCTCTTTAAGCAATTGTAAGCTCTAACAGATAATTCCAAATCTTCAATTGAAATGCTTGGAGTTTGTGCTTCTTCTTCAACTTCTTCAACAACATGTGCATTTGGTAATACAGCAGGTTGACCTGTGATAGAAGCAATTTGCATAAAATGTTCAATCAACAAGTTTGCAGCTTGACTCAAAGCACTTGATACATCTATACTACCATTTGACCAAATCTCAAGAGTTAATTTATCGTAATCAATAACATCTCCAACACGAGTATTTTCAACATTATAGCTTACTCTCTTGATTGGCATGAATGATGCATCAATTGGTAACAAGTCAATTGGAATATTGCCTTTGTTTTCTTTCAAAACGTCAACAGCTCTGTAGCCTTTTCCTGTTTCAACAGTTATATCTGCAGAAATACTGCCACCTTCTGAAATAGTACAAATTAACCAGTCAGGATTTACAACCTTTACACCTGCAGGCAATTGTAAATCACTTGCAAGAACAGGTCCTGGTCTATCCACTTCTAATCTTAAATGTTGAGGATCTCTATCTTCTGTTTTTACTGTTAAACCTTTTAAATTCAACATAATATCGATTGCATCTTCAACAATTCCAGGAATTGATGTATATTCGTGAGTAATACCTTCAATTCTTATAGAAGTAACAGCAGCACCCTCTAAAGAAGATAATAAAACTCTTCTTAAAGCGTTTCCAACTGTTGTACCAAAGCCTTTTTCCAACGGTTCAACTACGAACTTACCGTATTGAGATCCGTCTGAACTGGTTGTTGTATTTATGCATTTAATTTTTAATTCCATTATAATTAATCTCCTACAATTATTTAGAATAATACTCGATTACAAGTTGCTCTTTAAGTTCAGGGTCTAATTCTTCTCTTTCAGGAATTCTGTCAAAAGTTACTTTTAAAGCATCTTTATCAATTGTCATCCAAGCAGGTGCTAAAGCTAAATCAATTGATTCAGATACTGATTTTACAAAATCATTGCTTCCTGCTTTGAATGTAATAACATCACCAGGTTTTACCAAGAATGACGGAATGTCAACTCTTTTACCGTTTACTAAAACATGCCCGTGATTAACGATTTGTCTTGCTTGTTTTCTTGTAACAGCATAACCTGTCCTGAAAACGATGTTATCCAATCTCGACTCTAATAATTGTAAAAGAATAGTGCCTGTAACACCTTTTCTTCTGCTTGCTTCGTTATAATATCTAACGAATTGTTTTTCACTTACTAAATATGTTAAACGAATTTTTTGTTTTTCGTTTAAGTGTAAAGCGTAATCGGAAAGTTTCTTTCTTGCTGCGCCATGCTGACCAGAAGCATTTTGTCTTAATGAAGAAACCAACTTTCTGTTTGATAAATCAGTAACGCCATAGTTACGATATAATTTATTTGATGGTCCTGTATACTTAGCCAATTTATGACTCCTTACGTTATTAATTATACTCTACGTTTTTTTGGTGGACGGCAACCGTTGTGTGGAATCGGTGTAACGTCCTTAATTAATGTAATTTCCAGTCCGGCTGCTTGAATAGCTCTGATAGCTGTTTCTCTGCCTGAACCAGGTCCTTTAATATAAACTTCAACCTTTTTCATACCTTGGTCTATTGATTGCTTTGCAACCTTTTCTGCTGCTGATTGTGCTGCAAACGGTGTTCCTTTTCTTGCACCTTTAAATCCGCAGCCACCTGCAGAAGCCCAAGCAATAGCATTACCTTGAGTATCTGTTGAAGTTACGATTGTATTATTGAATGTTGATTGTATATGTACAACACCTTGTAATACATTCTTTTTTTCTTTCTTTTTTGTTTTTACCGGTCTAGCCATTGTCTATATTACTCCTTCAATTATTTCTTGTTGGCGATTGGGCCTGTTTTCTTACCGCGTCTTGTTCTTGCGTTTGTTTTTGTTCTTTGTCCTCTTACAGGAAGTTTACGTCTGTGACGCATTCCTCTGTATGAGTTGATTTCGCTCAATCTCTTTATATTTAGTGATTCTTCTCTTCTTAAATCACCTTCGATTGTATAATGAGCAATCTCTTCTCTTAATGCTCTAATATGGTCTTCTGTTAAATCATCTGTTCTTAAATCTTCAGATATATTACAAGCTGCCAATATTTTCGCACTTCTTGCAGGTCCTATTCCGTAGATATAGGTTAATGCAATTATCATTCTTTTGTTACGAGGTAAATCTACCCCAGCAAGTCTTGCCATTGTTTCTCCTTCTACTATATCTTTCTTTGTTTTTAGTTTTTGGGTTAATCTGTTTTCTAATTATTTCTTTCTATCTGTCTTAGCTTCCGTTTTATATACTTCCACTTAAACCTATTCATTCAATAGAATAATTAGCCTTGTCTTTGTTTGTGTTTTGGATTTTCACAAATAATTGCTACTCTGCCTTTTCTTTTAATTACTTTGCATTTATCACAAAGTGGTTTTACTGAAGCTCTTACTTTCATCTTTTATTTCCTTCTTTATTTTAACCTGTATGTTATGCGACCTCTTGTTAAATCATATGGTGTCATTTCTACTTTTACCTTGTCGCCCGGTAAAATCTTTATGAAATTCTTCCTAATCTTTCCTGAAATATGAGCCAATATTTCATGCCCGTTTTCAAGTTTTACCTGAAACATTGCATTCGGCAATGATTCTACTATTGTTCCTTCAAATTCTATTACGTCTTTTGACATTTTTTCCTCATTTTATGATAGTCAATATAACTATCCTACATGTTAAATTTATCAAATCAAGCGTTTTTTCCCATGTTTTTTAACATTTTGACGTTTTTTATTATTTTTTCATCAATTGTTTTTTTAATCTTACGAGTTATACAATTGTTGTGCGATTCTCAAAATATCGCTATTTCTTAATTGTTTCGACTTTTTGTAAATTTTTCTTAACAAGTTAAAGTTTCATATTTTTAAATAAACAATTTTTATATCGTTTATCTATTTACTAATTCTGAAGTATTTGACATAAAATAAAATTTTCAATACCATCTTAATCAAAAGAATATTGGAAATTTCATATGAAAAAAGTTTATTTATTTTTAATAATTAATATAATCGTATTTTTATTTTTAATTTTATCAGTAGAGATTATTATTTGGTTACAAGAAAATAAACATTTAAAAAATTTAGGTGTTTTTCCTCCTTCAATTCAGAGGTTAAAATTTCATCCGGGAGTAAAAAATTTCAAATTTGATCCAACAACATTTCCCCGCCCTGAAAATGGCTGGGGACGACCTGTTGAAGGTCTAGAATACAACAAAAAATCAATTGTTATATTCGGTTGCTCATATGCTTATGGATATTCTTTAGATAATGAACAAACATTTTCTTATAAACTTTCAAAACTTGCAAAAGTTCCGGTATACAATAGAGCTTGGACCGGTTGGAGTGTTCAACATATGCTTTATCAAACAAAATTAGATGAAATATATAAGCAAATCAGAGAACCTGAATATGTTATATATGTATATATTAATGACCACATTCGAAGATTATATCTGCTATCATTCTCTTCTTGGAACATATTAGCTGATGAACAAAACTTAAGATATAAAGAGGAAAATGGTTCCTTAATTCAAATTCAAAACAAAAACCCATTACTAAGACAAATTAAAAGGTTATATATTGTAAACAAAATACATCATATTTTTGTGAATAAATTTATTCTTAATGCAAAAAACAAAAAAAAATGCTACGACTTTGCAATAAAACACTTCACCGAAGCAAAAAAAGAAATGGAAAAACACTGGAAAAATACTAAATATGTTATATTTTTCTATGAAGATAATAAACAAAATAATTATTTAAAAGAAAATCTTAAAAAAGCAGGCTTTATCATAATAAATAGTTGCGATTTAACAAAAGAAAATTTAAAGTCTTCAAAATATTTATTAGACAACCACCATCCGAGAGAAGAAGCTTGGGACTTGTTAACTCCTCTCATAATGAAAAAATTAGATATAGAAAATGAAGAAATATAAGAAAAGCATACTTATTATACTCGGGAATATTTTAATATTAGTATTAATAGTACTAATATCAGATATATTCATATATAAATATTATGCTTCTATATACTATCAGAATCATCCGAAATTATACAGAATAAACGAATTCAAATACATGCCATATTTACCGGAATACATAACAGATTTGGAAAGTTATTTTAACGGTAAAAACAACATATTTTTTGGAAGACTTCCTGACGGAAAAGAATATAAAAATCAAATTCCAATTGTTATATTTGGTTGTTCTTATGCTTTCGGACAACATTTAAACTACAATCAAACCTTAAGTTATAAACTTTCACATATACTTAAAAGACCGGTTTATAATAGAAGTATATCCGGTGGAAGTTTTCAGCATATGTATATGCAAAGTTTATCTGACTCTTTTTATAAAACAGTACAAAATTCGGATACTGTAATATATGTAATGATAGGTGACCATTACAGACGCTCTATGCTATGGTATTTTGATGTTCTTGATTTACATCTTTATCCACATTTCCACAAAAACCAAAATAAACTTATTATGGATAATCCATATAATTCTTTTATTAATTTTTTCAAATCAATATACATAGTAAAACATTTTAATCATGTATATTCAGACAAATATATAAATAATCAAAATAATTCTAATAAAATAACAGATAATACTGTATTATATTTTAATGAAACAAGAAAAAAATTGGAAAAACATTGGAACAAAAAAATAAAATTTATAGTTCTAATTTATGAAGACTGGGAAGTTATGTATAAACAGGAACTTATACAAAAATTAAAAGATAATAATTTCATTGTAGTTTCCACAAAAGAAATCACAGATGAAGATTTACGTAATGAAAAATACCAAATGCAAGATAATCATCACCCAACAGAAAAAGCTTGGGATTTACTAACTCCCAAAATCATAAAAAAGCTGGATTTATAAGAATATGAAAAAAATATGTACTTTTATATTAATTGTAATTATTAATTTAATTTTATTATTGTTAATTGATTACGGCTTTTTTTATTATATAGAATTCAAAAGACAAAATATAAGCTTTACAGAAAGCATAGAAAAATATATAAAATTCACTCACATAATAGACATAGATGAATCATATCTTGATAAAGTAAATAATAATTATTTTAGAGATTTTAAGAAAGAATCATCAAAAAGATCTATATTAATTTTTGGATGTTCATTTGGTTATGGTTATTTACTTAAACCAGAACAATCACTATCATATAAATTGTCTGAACATACAGGAAGAAGCGTTTTCAACAGATCCATATCTAGTCTTGGTATTCAATATGTACCATATATAGCAGAACATTATAATATAGAAAAAACAATATCCAATCCAGAATATATTATATTTGTTATGATTGATAATCACTTATATAGACTATACCGCGAGATAATGAATATAGATGAACCATATCTTGATATTTTATACCAATATAATGGAAAAATATTAGAAGAAAGAAAACCGATTTATTCATTTTTATTCAAATCATCAATAATAAGATATATAAACTTAAATTTAATTCTTTATATGTATAATAAAAAAAATCAAGATGAAATATTTGATTTTATGAAAGCTCATTTTTTAAAAATGAAATCTATATTAAACAAAAAATTTCCAAATTCAAAGTTAGTTATTCTTCAATATGAAGAAAATGAAAACTCCTGGATATTTAATAATCCAAGATGGAATGAACTCAGGGATGAAGGATTTATAATAATTAACAGTTACGAATTAACAAATGAACACTTATTTGAAGAAAAATACAGAATACCAAATGATGTTCATCCAAATGAAAAAGCTTGGGATTTATTAGTTCCTAAACTAGTAGAACGATTAGAATTATAAAAAACTGTGTATAATAACATTATTATGTACAGAATTTTATTTCTAATTTTATACTTATTATTATATTTAATGAACCCAATAAAAAAAATCGGGATATTTAATGACAATAACTATTCGGATAATACAAACAGAACAAGATTATCTGATTTTGTAAGACTATCACTAAGAAGACGAAGCGCATTCAAACAATGCAGGAAATATTTAACAAAAGGTAAAAACTTCTATAAATTAAAAAATGACTATGTAACCCTTATATATGATACAAAGAATAAAATCATAAAATGCTATGATAAATCCATAAAAAAAAGAATTGCTACAGTTGAATGGCTAAAACAAGATTCTTATGAACTTAACTATATAGATAATACATTTGAAGAAACTTTTGACAGCATAAGTGCTTTATTCAATGAAAAAACAATGTACGATGGAATCATATCTACATTTAAATCACAATTTGAAATTGAAGAAATCAATCCTGAGAATGAAAAAAAGATAGAAAACATAAATATACCTAAATATTATTCTGAAATGCTTAATCTTAATCAAGCAACAGAAAAAGAATTAACGGATTTACCGGGGTTAAGTATTATCCAGGCAAAAAATATCATAAGATATAGAGAAAAACATAACGGATTTGGATCCCTTGATGAATTTTTTGAGGAAATGAATATTAATAGTCATCTTCAACAGCAATTAAGAAATTATTTGTATGTGGATTCATACTTGCCAGATTATGGAAGAAAAATAAAAGAATCAACAACAGAAGAATACAATATAACTCATAAAGACAATCAGAATGAAGATAACGAAAGAATTATAGATATATAATAAATGAAAGTTCGTATACATAAAATTATTAAGAATACAAAAGTAGAAGGTCCACAAACAAGATATTGTATATGGTTTCAAGGTTGTTCAAGACATTGCAAAAATTGCTGGGCAAAAGCGACTTGGGATTTTAATAGCGGAACGGAATATGAAGCAGAAGATATATTAAAAGACATATTGGACACTAAAAATATAGACGGAGTAACTTTTCTTGGTGGTGAACCCTTTGAGCAAGCAGAAGCACTTGAATTTTTATGCACAAAAGTAAAAGAAGCAGGTCTTTCTGTTGTTTGTTTTACGGGCAACAGTTTAGAGAATTTAAAAAATACACATACTAATATATTAAAAAACATTGATTTATTAATTGATGGGGAATATATAGAAGAAGAAAAAGATTACTCAAGACCTTGGGTCGGTTCGAAAAATCAAAATTATCATTTTCTTACTGACAGATTTGATAAAAACATAATAAACAAATACAAAAATAAAATAGAAATTAATATTGATAAAAACGGAATAATTTTTATCAATGGAATGGGTGATTTTGAAAAAATCACAAATAAATTAGATATGTTTAACATTCACTAAAACTGGAAAGAAACCGATAAATATGATAGTATTGAAAAAAAATTAAAGAGGCAAAAAATAATGGAAAATAACTCTAAAAAACTTTCACATCTTTTAAAAGCAAGATTCCCTTTTATATACATAGCTACATATGAAGAAGAAAGAGCAACAAAATATATAAAATCCATCGTCACAAATAAAACACAAATTAAATATACAAGAGAAGTATTTATATGGACACAAGCCACAGGTTTAAAAATCGGAAATGATACAATTTTAAATACAACAAATCCAAACAAATTAATTGAATATATAGAAAAATATGACAAAGATGCAGTATTTATTTTATATGATTTTCATGTATTTTTCGGTATAAAACATAAAAGTGCAGATTCAACTATTGTACGTGCGTTAAGAGATTTAATTCCAATATTAAAAACAAGCAAAGCAAGAAAAAATATAATCTTTATATCTCCAGATTTAGTTATTCCGGACACTCTTCAAAAGGATATCGTAATATATGATTTCCCATTGCCAAAACTGGAAGATATAAAAGAAAAACTTAACAGAATGTTATCTGTTAACAGACGTATAGATACTGATGAATTAACAGATGAAGATAAAGATAAATTATGCAAAGCAGCATTAGGTTTAACAATGCAAGAAGCAGAAAATGCTTTTGCCTTGGCAATGGTTCAGGATGGAACATTAAGCAAAAGTGATATTCAAGTAATACTTGAAGAAAAAATGCAAGTCATAAGAAAAACAGGGCTACTTGAATATGTTCAAAGCGACATGGGAATAAATGATATAGGCGGATTGGATAATTTAAAAAAATGGTTATTAAAAAGAAATAATTCTTGGTCAGAGAAAGCTAAAAAATATTGCTTGCCAGCCCCAAAAGGTGTTCTTGTAACAGGGATCCCGGGCTGCGGAAAAAGTTTAACAGCAAAAGCAATGAGTACAATTTGGCAGCTTCCTCTTCTAAGACTTGATTTGGGTAAAATCTTTAGCGGTTTAGTTGGAAGTTCAGAAGAAAATATGAGAAAAGCAATAGCTACGGTTGAAGCAGTAGCACCTTCAATTTTATGGGTAGATGAAATTGAAAAAGGATTAAATGGGGTTGGTTCAAGTAATGATAGTGGTGTTTCTTCAAGAATTTTCGGAACATTCTTGACTTGGATGCAGGAAAAAACCGCACCTGTATTTGTTATTGCAACAGCAAATGATATAAGTAAATTACCGCCAGAACTTTTAAGAAAAGGTCGTTTTGATGAAATATTCTTTGTAGATTTACCAACTTTAAATGAGCGTAAAGAAATATTCAAAGTCCACTTAAGCAAAAGATTAAAAGATGCCGAAGTTTGCGGAAATATAAAACCTGACGATGAGAAATTTATTAATCTATTAGCCCAAAAAACAGAAGGTTTCATAGGTTCAGAAATTGAACAAGTTGTTATTTCTGCATTATGTGATGCTTTCTTTGAAAACAGAGCATTAGAAACTAATGATTTTGAAAAGGCAATTACCAATACAGTACCATTATCTACAACACAAAAAGAACAAATCCTTGCAATAAGAGAATGGGCAAACGTAAGAGCAGTATGCGCTTCGTCTAAGGAAAATATTGAAAACTATAAAAATATTGTTCAAGAAGAAGAAGATATAACAACAGCAAGAGGCGGAAGAAGACTTGATATATAGAGGGTTAATATGTCTATTACCGTAACATCAATTCCTATTTTATTATTATCTGAAATTGTTCCTGAACTTACAGGAACAATAAGATACCATAAATATAGCGAAGCCAATAATCAAAATTTCAAAGAATTTGATTTTAATACAATAATTATGGATAAAACAATTCTTTTAAAAACTCTTATTGAACATGGAGTACAAAATATAGTAGAAAAAGATAATACAATACTTTGTAATTATGAAGATTTTTATCTTGAATTTTATAAAACTGACGAAGAAAAACCTTATAAATTAAAAATATCCTGCTGTGAACAAAAAAACATAAAAGAATTTATAAACAATATAAGTTCACAATACACAATAAACACACAAGAAGCTTCATATAACAAGATAAAAGAACGTTTAAAAGAACAAAATCTTGAAGTAGAAGATGAAGAAGTTTTTGAAGATAATACTATAGTTTTAACTGTTAATCTGGAGTAAGAATGACAAAAAAGCAACTAAAAATAAAACTTATGCCTAATGGTGAAATTCAAATGGAAACTATAGGAATAAAAGGACAAAAATGCCTTGAATATATTCCTTTGATGGAAAGTATTGCAGATATAAAAATTACAGAACAAAAGTTCACAGAAGAATATTATGAACAAGAAGAAGATATAGATTTAGAAAATTATAATATTCGAACTGATTATTAAAAAATTTTATTTTATATTCCAAATCTTCTATAAATTTCATCAATATTATGAAGATAATCATTAATATCAAAACAACTTTCAATTTCTTCTTTATTTAGTTTATCAAGTACATCTTTATCATTCATAAGATTATCAATAAAACTGCCATTATTATTAAAGGCATCTAAAGCATTTCTTTGAACTATTTTATACGCATCTTCTCTAAGCAAACCTTTGGAACATAACTTTAATAATACTTTTTGAGAAAAAACTATACCGCCAAAAAGCTTAGTATTTTTAAGCATATTATCATTATGTACAACAAGATTTTTAACAGTTCTTTCAAGACGTGATAACATATAATCGATTAAAATGGTTGAATCGGGGAAAATAATTCTTTCAACACTGCTGTGAGAAATATCTCTTTCATGCCATAAAGGAATATTTTCCATAGCTGCAACAGAATTTGAACGAACAACTCTTGCCAGACCCGAAAGATTTTCTCCTGATATCGGATTTTTCTTATGAGGCATAGCTGATGAACCTTTTTGTCCTTTAGAAAAGCCCTCTTCAACTTCTAAAACTTCCGTTCTTTGAAGATGTCTAAGTTCAACAGCAACTTGTTCAATAACCGAAGCAATTAAAGCTAAAGCTTGATGATATTGTGCGTGGATATCTCTTGCTATTACTTGAGTTGAAAATTTAGCAGGCTTTAAATTTAAAAATTCACAAGCTATTTTTTCAATTTCAGGAGAAATATTACTGTATGTTCCGACAGGTCCTGAAATTTGGCCAACCTTTGATTCTTCCAATGCCTTTTCAAAATTTCTTTTATTACGTTCAAATAAATCTATCCAACCGCATAATTTAACACCAAAAGTCATCGGTTCAGCATGCACACCGTGAGAACGACCTATACATATAGTTGTTTTATGTTCTTTCGCTTTTTCTTTTATTGCTGCTATTAAATTATCTAAATCTTTAAGAATAATCTTACCTGCATCTTGCATTTGAAGCGCTAATGCAGTATCAATAACATCACTACTGGTCATTCCCATATGAATATAACGGGAATTTTCTCCTACATTTTCATTTACATTTGTTAAAAAAGCAATTAAATCATGATGAACTTCTTTTTCTATTTCATCAATCCTATCAACTGAAAAAGAAGCTTTTGAAATAATATCATCTAAAACCACTTGAGATATTTGACCGAGTTTATTATAAGCTCTGCATACAGCAAGCTCGACATCAAGATAATACTTGAACTTAGAATCAAGCTCCCAAATTTTACTCATTTCTTCTCTAGAATATCTTTCAATCATAATTATATCCTTTTACACTTTAAATATATTATAATAAATATTATTTAAGATAAAATCTAAATATTATATAAAATAACGAATATTAAAAAGAACAATGAAAAAAAACATAATAAAAATTATAATATTAAATATTATATTACTAGTAATAATTATATTTATAGCTGATTATTCTATTTATTTAAAATTTAAACAGGATTACATTAAAAATTTAGACTCTGAAAGTTTAAAATTATATCCTCCTATCTCTTATATTGATAATTATAAAAGTAATTATTCGCCACAAAGTTATATATTTCAAAAAATAAATAAAAATAATTTCAATTATTTTAGAAATAATATTTACAACAAAAATTATAATAATAAATCAATTATTTTTTTCGGTTGTTCATATACGTTTGGGGCACAATTATCTGACGAAGAAACATTAAGTAATAAATTAGCAAAAAAATTAAATATAAATGTATATAACTTTGGAATTTGTGCATCCGGTATTCAACATATGTTATCACTTCTGCAAAATAATAATTTTTATAACTTAATAAAAGAAGAACCAAAATATGCAATATATACAATTATTCCTGACCATTTTGGACGTTTACAAAAATATATATTTCCAAGTCCAATGATGGCAAATGGCATAAATCTACAATACGAATTAAAGAATAACAAGATTAAAAAAAGATATATTCCGCTTAATTTATTTTTGAAATCTTTTTTGGTTAAAAGTATATACTATCAAATAGATACAAAAAGAAATGATTTTGAACCAAATATAAAAGAACAAAATAATTTATTGGCATATTACATATTTACAGAAAGTTTTAAAATACTAAAGAAAAAATATCCTAATATAAAATTTATAATATTAAGATATGAAACAGAAGAAGATTTAGCAGAAGAATACGAAAACGAAAAGATATGGGAAAATTTAAAAAAGCAAGGAATTATAATAATAAATTCTTCAGACTTAATAGGAAGAAAATATAAGTATGCATCAGAAGATACTTGTGAAGATAATTATCATCCATCAGAAAAAGCTTGGGATTTATTAGTACCTAAATTAATTGAACAAATAGAATTATAGCTGTAAACTTTTCTTTAATAAATATTTATTTTAAAATTCTCTTATAGTAAATTACATTGTAGCTGAATAAAACGAAAATATTTGTTCTATAAATTATTAAAAGGAGATTATTAATGGAGAAAAGAGTACCGTTTTTTTATGATATTACTTTAAGAGACGGTAATCAATCTCTTAAAAAACCTTGGAATACAAATGAAAAAGAAATAATTTTTAATCATTTGGTAGAACTTGGAATACAAGGTGTAGAGGTGGGTTTTGCAGCAGCTTCAGAAATGGATTTTGAAGCTTGTTCAAAATTAGCTCAAATAGCACCTGATAATGTAGTTATTTCCGCCCTTGCAAGATGTGTTGAAAATGACATTATAAAAGCTGCTGACTCAATCAAAGCAGCAGAGAAACAAAGAGTACATACATTTATTGCAATGAGTCCTTTTAATATGGAATATGTACTTAATAAATCGCCACAAGAAGTAAGGAAACAAGCAATTGAAGGTGTAGCTTTTGCAAGAAAAATAATGGGTAAAAAAGGTGAAGTTCAATTTTCCGTAGAACATTTTGGAGACTGCCATGAAAATATTGATTTTGTAATAGATACATTAAAAGAAGTTGTAAAAGCCGGTGCTAATGTAATCAATTTACCAAACACAGTTGAAAGAGTCAGACCTAAGAAATTTGTCGATTTGGTAGAAAAAGTTTATAATGCACTGCCTAAAGATATTATAATAGCTGTTCATAATCATAATGATTTAGGAATGGCGACAGCTACAACAGTTGAAAGTTATTTTGCAGGTGCAATCCAACTTGAATGTGCATTAAACGGTTTAGGAGAACGTGCAGGTAATACAAATTTATATGAAGTAGCTATAGCTTTACATAATTCAGGCGTTAATGTTCCTTTAAATCTTGATAAAATATATGAAACAGCATTGATAGTATCTGATATGTCAAATGTAAAAATATACGAAAAAGCAGCATTAATAGGACCTGAAGCTCTTGCACACAGAAGCGGAATTCATCAAGACGGTGCTATAAAAACAAAAGATATGCAAAAAGGCGCATATAGACCTATTCATCCATCTTTAATAGGAAGAAAAGATGATGAAAAATTAGGATTCACTTCTCAATCAGGTAAAACTGCAATATTCGAAATAATAACAGATGCAGGATACCCGATAACAATATCAGAAGCTCAAAGAATAGCACCTGTTGCAAAAGCAGAAGCAGAAAAAATCGGTGAACTTTCAACAAGAAACGTTATTGATATTTATTATAATAATGTTCTTAATGTCAAAGGAGCATTCAAATTATGCAGTCTTGATAAAACTGAAACAGAAAATGCTCTGTTACACTTTAAATACAATGATAAAGAATATAATGTTGAAGTTTATGGTAACGGACCTGTCGATGCTTGTATTAAAGCTATTCAAAAAGCAGGATTTGATTGTGAATTTTTAAACTATGAACAAAAAGCATTAAATATGGGTTCTGATGCATCTGCTATGACTATTATGCACTTTAAAGCACCAAATGGGCAAACCATAATATCAAGAGGATGTGATGAAAGTACAGTTATGGCAAACTTAAAAGCTATATTTAACGGCTTAAATATTATGGAAAATATGAAATAAATATTAAATAGGAAGGTATATATAATGAAAAAACTTCTAATATCTATTCTAGTATTATCTGTTCTTTTTAATTATACAGCTCCTGCATTTTCATTTAACAATGGATTTATAACAAATCCAAAGATTATTGATTCAATTCAAACAGAAAATATTGTATCTGCAGATGTTGAGAAAAAACTCAAAGCTTCTATAGCTAAAGTATATGGAGAAGAACAAGTTGATGAAATATATGTAAATATATTGAAGATAATAAAAGAAACCAGATATAAAAGAAGTGAAAAATTAAAACAAGAAGATTTAAACAGAAGTAATGACTGGTACAAAGATGAAATTATATACATGTTCTATGTAGATCAGTTTGGTGTTGATGATGATATGAGCCCAAATACTTTTTATAAATCAGTAAAAATGCTTCGATATTTGAGAGATTTAGGCGTAACAACAATATATATGCTTCCATTTGCAGATTCCCCAATGGGTGATGCCGGTTTTGATGTAAAAAATCCTCGTGATGTTAGAAAAGATCTTGGCGGTATGCAAGAATTCATATTATTTATTACAGAAGCCAAAAGACAAGGGTTCAAAATAAAATCAGACTTAGTATTAAACCATTTTTCTGAACAGCACGAATGGTTTAAAGACGCACAAAATGGAGATTTAGATAAACTTAATTATTTTGTTGTATCAGAAAAAGAACCTGAAAAAAAAGTATATAAAGATGAGAAAATAGGCTACATAGCTGAATATAAACACGACAGCGGTAAAATATCCAAAAGAAGACTTATTTTCCCTGAAATAACAGAATCTAATTATAGGAAAGTAACAATTGACGGCAAGGATTATTATTTCTACCATACATTTTATCCTTTTCAGCTTGATATAAACTGGGAAAATCCAAAAGTACTTTATTACAACCTTGAAACTATAGCATTTTGGGCAAACCTTGGTATTGATATATTCAGAATGGATGCAATTCCTTATTTGATTAAAGAAGAAGGAACAAATGCAGAAAACTTGCCCAAAACTCACGAGATAATAAAAATTTTAAGTACGTTCTTACAAGAAACAGCACCAAGAAGCGTTATTCAAGTAGAAGCATGCCAACCACCAAAAAAATTACTCCCATATTTTGGGACTGAAAGAAAAGTGGAAATAAACATTAATAACAAAATAAAAGAACTTATCAGAACAAATGAAGCTCAAATTGCATATCATTTTCCATATATGCCTGCAATATGGGCAACTGTAGTATCAGGAAATAATTCATATTTTTGGAAAACTCATAAAAAAACTCCACAAATTCCGGATAGTGCAAGCTGGGCAGTATTTTTAAGAGTCCACGATGAATTAACACTTGAAATGGTTAATAAAGAAACAAGAGAATTGTTATATGAAGATTTAGCTGATAAAGGTGCAGAATTCCGTAAGGGATTTGGAATAAGCGGAAGATTGGCAAACTTCCTCGATAATGACATTGATAGAATTAATATGACATTTGCAATACTTTTATCTTTAAAAGGTATTCCAATTATATATTACGGAGATGAAATAGGAAGCCAAAATAATTTCTCATACGCTCAAAGATGGGCAAAAATAAGAGAAAGAAGAGATAAAAAGAAAAATAAAAACTCAGAAATGCTTTCATATTTTGACAGCAGAGATATCCATAGAGGCGCAATCAAAAGAAATACATTTTACCGAGCAATGTATAGAAATAATAATTTTAATAGCAGAATATATAAAAATGTTAAACGTTTAATTGAGGTTAGAAAAAACTACAATACAATTTCACGTGGTGATTTTATAGAAGTTAAATCAGATAAACCACAAGTATTTTCTTATTTAAGAAAAGGAACATATGATAAAATTTTAATGGTAAATAACTTATCTGATAAAAAAGTTTTTGCGGAATTAGATACTAATCATCTTAATTTAAATGAAACCGATACCGAAATAAAAATGCAAGAACTAATAACCAAAGAACCAAAGATTTTTATTATTGAAAATAAGAAATTAATAATAAAGCTAAAACCATATGAAACAATGTGGTTAAGCTTCAAATAAAAAATTTCAATAATAAAAAAGACTCGATTTGTTAATCGAGTCTTTTTTAATTTTTTTAAAGAATTATTCTTTAGTATATTCTGCATCAATTACATCATCATCATTATTTGATTTTGCTTGTTCAGATGAAGCACTTTCAGAATTAGCACTTTGAGCACCTTCTTGTTGAACTTGAGAATAAGCTGCTTGAGAAATTGCATACATTGTTTGTTGTAAATCTTCAGAAAGTTTTTTGATTTCATCAGCAGATTTATTTTCTTTTAAAGCATCTTCCAAAGCTTTCTTTTGTTCTTCAAGTTTTGTTTTATCAGCTTCAGCAATTTTGCCTTCAAAATCCTTTACAATTCTTTCAGCAGAACTAATTAAGCTGTTAGCATTATTTCTGATTTCAGCTTCTTCTTTATGTTTCTTATCAATTTCAGCATTTGCTTCAGCTTCTTTAACCATTCTGTCAATATCAGCTTCTGATAAGTTAGAAGAGTTTGTAATTGTGATTTTTTGTTCTTTATTTGTAGCTTTATCTTTAGCAGAAACATTAACAATTCCGTTAGCATCGATATCAAATGTAACTTCGATTTGAGGAATACCTCTCATAGCAGGAGCAATACCTTCAAGTCTGAACATACCTAAAGATTTGTTATCTCTAGCCATTGGTCTTTCACCTTGAAGTACATGGATATCAACAGCAGTTTGATTGTTTTCAGCAGTTGAAAATACCTGTGATTTAGAAACAGGAATTGTTGTATTTCTTGGAACTAAAGGAGTTAAAACACCACCTAAAGTTTCAATACCTAATGTTAAAGGCGTTACATCAAGTAATACAATATCTTTCACTTCACCTGCTAATACACCGGCTTGTATAGCAGCACCAACAGCAACAACTTCATCAGGGTTTACTGATTGGTTTGGTTCTTTACCTGTATATTCTTTAACCAATGCTTGAACAGCAGGGATACGAGTTGAACCGCCAACTAAAACAACTTCGTTTATTTCACCTTTTGATAATCCAGCTTCTTTTAAAGCATCTGCAACCGGTTTTTTACATCTTTCAAGTAAATCATGGCTTAATTCTTCAAATTTAGCTCTTGTTAAACTCATATCCAAGTGTTTTGGACCATTTGCATCAGCTGTTATGAACGGTAAGTTAATTGTTGTTTCAACAACTGAAGATAATTCACATTTAGCTTTTTCAGCAGCTTCTTTTAAACGCTGCATAGCTTGTTTATCATTTCTTAAATCAATACCTTCTTGTTTTTTGAATTCATCAACTAACCAATCAATAATTTTTTGGTCAAAATCATCACCACCTAAGTGAGTATCACCTGAAGTTGAAAGAACTTCGTGAACACCATCACCTATTTCAAGAACAGAAACATCAAATGTACCACCACCTAAGTCGAATACTAAAACTTTTTCAGCTTTTTCTTTTTCAAGACCGTAAGCTAAAGCAGCAGCTGTAGGTTCGTTAACTATACGAAGTACATCTAAGCCTGCAATTTTACCTGCATCTTTTGTTGCTTGTCTTTGAGCATCGTTAAAATATGCAGGAACTGTAATTACTGCAGATGTAACTTTTTCACCTAAATAGTTAGATGCATCATCAGCTAATTTTCTCAAAATCATAGCTGAAATTTCTTGAGGAGTATAATCTTTACCGTCAATATTCTTTTTATAATCTTCACCCATATGACGTTTAATTGAAATAATTGTCTTATCTGGGTTTAAAATAGCTTGTCTTTTTGCTAATTGACCAACAAGTTTCTCACCTGTTTTAGAAAAACCAACGATAGAAGGAGTTGTTCTTGAACCTTCTGCGTTAGCAATAACTGTAGGTTTACCACCTTCCATGACCGCTACAACCGAGTTTGTTGTACCTAAGTCAATACCTATTGTCTTTGCCATAATTCTATCTCCGTTTCTTTTATTTAATTATTTTAATTACTTTATTTACTATTTTTTTTATAACACCTATTTTCAAATTTCCAGAAAAAATAAACAAAAAATTAATAATTCAAAATTTTTTTAGAATATAGTTTTGTAAAAAGCTTTTACTAGTTAGATTTATTGGATTTTATTATAAAATTTTTATCTTTTAAATTATTAAAATTAACATCCGTTAATTTTTCTTCAGAAAATATACCACCATTATCTTTATATGCTTTTTCACATACCTCTTTAGTTGAAAACATAAAACTTTGATGAATCTTATTTTCTTTTTCAAATTAATTTAAATATATAATATATGAAGATTAAAGATATTAATAAGTAATAATAAAAATGGTCGTTGTTCTATAAACAAAAACAAAAAACTGACAGAATATAACCAATTAAATTTTTTATTCAAAAATAATAAACTATTCCAAATAAATACAAATAACAAAGTTATAAAAGACTCTATATAACAAAAATAATTACTTTTAAAAAAACTCGGATAAATATTCAAATATAATGGAATAAATACTGCAAAAAGTTTGCATAAAATTGACGAAATAAATAACCCGTTACTTGGATATATAAATAATTCTTTGAAAGAATTACAATATAATTCAGTATCATCAGCAAAAATAAATGAATAAGAATATAAATTCACTAATACAATAAAAAAAAGATAAAAAATGATAATAACAATGAAATATTAGCAATTTTTTTGAATTCAAACATAAGAACTATTTTCGTTCTTTCTAAAAAATAATATTAAGTTTAATATAAACTAAAATTAAATCTCAAACTTTATTTGTTATCATTTTCATCTATTTTTTGTAACAAATATTTATACTCTTCTTTTGAATTTTGAGTAGTATCATTAATTAACCTTATTTTTTCATAAAGAAAATATTCATCTTTTTGATTTTGGGCAAGCCAAATATAAAAAGCAACATCTTTTTTATTATTTTCTATGTACTTTTTTAATAATTTTGATTCATAATTTATTATATTATCAACATTTTCTTTTGTTAGCATATGATAAATACTATCTTCAGCTATTTTTTTATCATATAAAACTTTGAATACCTTTGCTCCAAATATAAAACTCGGATGATCACTATTTGTATATAAACCTTCTTCATTTTTGATTGGAGACGAAGCAGTATATTTATTTACAAATGCAAAATCATAAATTTCTTTACCTTCCGGAACAACAGAAACAAGATATTTTTTATAATTATTTATATTTTGTTGCCATAATTCATAACTATTAATTAAAGATAAATAAAAAGCACTATAAGGAGGAATAATAATTTTATAATTAATATTTCTTTCTTCCAACATATTTATCAGTGCTTTTGTATCTTCAAAATTTTTCTTTTCTAATTTTTCTAAATAATCTTTTCTAACTTCTATAAATGACGCAACAAGAAATGGTTTATACGGAATTATAACTTGTCTATTTTCCTTAATATCTTTTTTACTTATTTTATCGTAAAGCAAAGTTAGACTCTTTCGTGTAGCATCAATTGAAAAGACTACTTTACTAAATTCTTTTATTGTATATTCTTCTTGAAATTCAGGAAGGTTTATTAAATCAGATTGATCTAGAAGCTTTCTGTAATTTATTGAAATAATTACATTTTTCGTTTTAGGATGCAGGGTTAAATAACTTTCAAGCATTTGCTTATACTGGGCATAATTTATTCCGCCTATTATTGAAATAATATCAAAATGATTTCTGTTAAAAGGGAAAAAATTAAACAAGGTTAATACTTCTGAACCACCTATAATTACAGTATCATAATTATAGTTTTTATAATTTTTCATTAAAGTATATACAATCTCAACAGGTACATCTGCTGTATTCATATAATATTTATGCTTGAATAATTGATATGGATCCATTATATAATTGAAAATACAAATAATCATTATCAATAAAAAAGACAATACTATGAAAAATATATTTTTAAATGATTTTTTATCCATCTATCTTTTGGTCTCCTAGAATATAAAATAAAGAAACTCTGTACTTCTGGTAATAGATAATACAGCAAAAATAAATACTAACACCAGAATAAATGTATAAAAACTATTATTTGTTTTCACATAAATTTGTGCAAGTTCATTAGAATTTTTGCCAAATAGTAATATAATAAAACTTGATAATAATAGTATAATGTTTATTTGAACATTATGTGGCTGTGGCAAATTAAATACTAAATTCCAGTTAACAAGCATTATATCAGTAAATTTTGCATTTATACAAAACATAGACTTTAGCAAAACAATAGATTGTGATATATCTTTTGTTATTATAAAGGTGCTCAGTATAATTAAGGTTACAAATGTAATACCCCAAGATATAGATTTAGGAAGATTAATATTAAATTTTTCCCATACTTTATTTATACAAATAAAAATCCCATTTAATATACCATATAACAAATTTACAATATTAGAACCTTTCCAACACCCATACAAAATAAACACTATCATAATATTAAAACAAGAACGTATTATCCCTTTTGAATTTCCACCTAAAGGTATAAAAACGTAGTCTTTTAAAAATCTTATTAATGTCATATTCCATCTATTCCAATAATCTGTTATACTCTCTGCTTTATAAGGTGAATTGAAATTCCAAGGTAAAACTATATTAAATAAAAAAGCAGAGCCTAATGCTATATCACAATAACCGGAAAAATCAAAATAACCCTGAAATATCTTTGCTAAGCCAAAAATCCAAGAAATTCCAAAGTCATTATAAATTTGATTATCTGATATATATGTTATAAATCCTGCAAATCCGTCAGAAAATACAGTCTTTTTTAATAAACCAATAGTTATAAGAAATATTCCTATAAATATATTATCCTGATTAATAACTTTATTTTTTATATCTAAAAATTGAGGTATCATTTCTTGGTGTCTAATAATCGGACCTGACACAAGTTGAGGGAAAAAACATATAAATAAAGCATAATCAATTAAATTATATTCTAATACATCTTTTTTATAACAATCGACTAAATATGATATTTGTTGAAGTGTAAAAAAGCTTATACCTAAAGGTAATATTATATCCATAGTATTAAATGGTATAAAAGTTATATTACTGAAAGTTTCTTTTAAAAAATCAAAATATTTAAAGGTTACTAATATAAAAATATTTGTTAAAATTCCAAATAATAATATTAATTTTTTTGTTAATTCGGTTATATCTTTTTGGAAAAAATCACTTATAAAATAGTTAAATAAGATAGAAATTAATATGATTGAAACGTATTCTATTTTATAACTTCCATAAAAATATAAAGAAGCTATTAATAGAAAAATTCTTGAAGCTTTACATAATTTAAATTTATTTAAAGTAAAGTATATTATAAATACAGTAGGAAGAAATATCAATAAATATTCAATAGAATTAAAAAGCATTTTTCCTCCTTACAGAAATATCAGCGTCTTCTTTTCTTACGTTTTTAATTTTTTCTGAAATTTGTAAATTATTTTCGATATATTTCTTTAAATTTTCAGTATCTTTTTGAAGATAATTTTCAATATTATCTTTTGTAATGTATGTTCCAATTTTTTTATTATCCGATAGAAGATCAAATACAATTAAGTTATTATATGTATTTGACGGATGAATATTATCTATAAAATTCATATTATTTTCATCCAAAGGTGACATATTATATTCATTTTGAAGAGAATAATCATAAAACGGAGTTATTTCAGCAAGTCTGCGTTTTAATTCTTGATGAGATTCCCATAGTCCTTTTGAGTATATATGAACCTTTTTTGAAATGTGTATTGGAGAATAATATATAATTAAGTTAATATGATTCTCTTGAGCAAATTTTTTTATTTTTCTAATATTGTTTAAAGAAGCAAAAGAGAATTTTTTATTATATGTTTTTTTTGCTATTTCGCGATAAGGATAAACATATATAATATCTTGACCTTTATTTTTTATAGAATCACGAAGAGTTTCAATACTATATTTTGTCGTATTGTAAGAGAAGAATAAATTTATAATGTCATCTAAGTTAATTTTTTTAGTTTCCAGTATTGGGAGTGAATCATTAACTTCATCATTTTTATCATTCCAAAAATCATCGTAAAAAAGTCCCCAATAAATAGTTTTAATATCAGGTGCAATTTTATTAATATTCTGGATTATATTGCTTATTTCTTCAACTTTTGCAACAGGAATAGTAAAAAAGGCTACATTATCTAATCCTGAACCATAATGAGAAAGTAAACAATTTCCTGTAAAAGCTGTATCTTTATTGTTGCTGTTTATTTTTATATCAGAATATATTATTGTTCTTTTGTTGGAATATTTATGTGTTTTCACATTATTTATTCCTTTTATTGTGGAATCTCTAAAAATGTAATATGGATCTATAATATAATTAAATAATCCTATTAATATTATAAAAATTAAAAGAAGAACTAAGAATAAAATATCTCTTCTTTTTTCAGTTTTATTTTCATTTTCCATAACATATTCCTTTTCTTTTTAGAAATTAAAATAGATAAATTCTGATCTTTTTGTAATAGATAGAGCTGATATTATGAATATAATTGCTAATATAAAAGTATATATAGCATTATTTGATTTAATATATTTTTCTGAAAGTTCATTTGAATTTTTAAAACAAAATATAATTATAAAAGAGGCAATAAATAAAATAATATTTAATTTTAATTGAGGATTAGAAAATATTATATTAAAATTAGAAACACTAATGGGTACGAAATTTGTATTTATTCCAAGCATTGATTTAACGGAAAGGAAATATTGATTAATATGCTTAATCATAACAAGAGGAGCAATAAATACCATAGTTATAAAGGTAATAAATATTGCAATATTATCAGGAATCTGAATATTAGTTTTTTTCCATAATTTATTAATACATACAAGAATGCCATTAATTACGCCGTAAAAAATGCAAGGCCAATTTGCTCCGTGCCAAATACCTGTTACTAAAAATACAAAGAAAAGATTCCAATAAGTTCTTAAAGTACCTCGTCTACTTCCGCCCATCGGTATATATACATGGTATTTAAGAAATCTTCCCATAGTAATATGCCATCTTCTCCAATAATCTGAAATATCTTTAGATTTATATGGAGAAAAGAAGTTTATAGGAAGCGTAATATTAAATAAGGCTCCAAGACCTATTGCGATATCGCAGTATCCTGAGAAATCGAAATATCCTTGCAGAGCAACAGAAAAAGCAAATGACCAAGTTGTAAAAAATTCTGTCATTGCATTCATTGTCATAACGTCTTGGATAAAATCCGTAAAATTATCTGCTAATATAACTTTTTTAAATAAACCTATTGATATGAAAAATATGCCTAGATATATATTTTCACGATTAATAAATTTTTTTGCTTGGTCTTCAAATTGTGGAATTAATTCTTTAAAAGTACAAATAGGCCCTGCTATTAGTTGAGGGAAAAATAAAACAAACAAAGTATAATCGATAATATTTGTTTGTTTTGCTTCACCTTTATACATATCATAAATAAACGATATTTGTTGAAAAGTAAAAAAGCTTATACCCAAAGGAAGAAGAATTTTCATTGTATCAAAGTGAGTAAATGAAAATCTGTTTAGTGTTTCTATGAGAAAGTTGAAGTATTTGTAATAACATAATAAAAATAAATTTCCACAGACAGTAAAAATAAGTAAAAATTTTTTTATATTATGACTATAACCTTTTTGAATAAAATATCCCATAATATAGTTAAATATTACTGATGAAATAATAATTGGGAGATATTCTATTTTATAATATGCATAAAAATATAAAGATGCACAAGCAAGCCATAGATTTGTATATTTAATTAAACCTAATTTGCCAAGAAAAAAATAAACAGCAAAAACTATAGGTAGAAATATAAACAAAAACTCTATAGAATTGAATAACATACCATCTCCCAAGTTGCTAATTAAGAGAATATATTAAATACAAATACCTGTCAAAATTTTTTTAAATTTTGCAACTTAAAGTCATTGGAGCTATAATATAGGGAAATGAATATAATCAAACAATTAAGAAATAATATAATAGTATCAGTGCAAGCAATGCCAAATGAACCGTTATATGAGGAAACTTGTATAATTGCAATGATGCAATCAGTAGTTAATGGAGGAGCTAAGGGGTTACGTCTGGCTGGAGCAAGAGACATAAAAAACGCAAAAAAATTATTTGATATTCCAATAATAGGTCTTACTAAACCTAATAAACTTCCTGATAATTGGAAAGAAACAGTTTATATAACACCAACTCTAAAAGAAGTTAATGAACTTATTAAAGCGAATGCTGACATAATTGCTACTGATGCTACACAAAGACCAAGATCCAAAGAACCTTTAAAAGAAATGGTAAACTATATAAAATTACACAATAAACTTTCAATGGCTGATATTTCAACTTTTGAAGAGGGAATAAAAGCAAGAGAATTGGGATTTGATATAATTTCAACAACTTTATCCGGTTATACTCAATATTCAAATCAAAATATTGAAGGACCTGATTTTGAACTATTAGAAAAACTTGTAAAAGAACTTGATTGTCCTATTATTTTAGAAGGCAGAATTTGGGAACCTAATGAAGTAAATCAAGCATTTGAACTTGGAGCCCATAGCGTAGTAATAGGTTCAGCAATTACAAGACCACAACTAATTACAAAGAGATTTTGCAACAGAGGATAATATGAAAAAAAGTATAACCATTTTAATTAGTTGTACAATTTTTCTATTAATATTCATAATTATGGATATTATTTTCTTTTATTATATTGTATTTCAAGAACAAAATGTTTATATATCTCAGCAAAAGTATATAAACCCAAAAGAAAAGATTTTTGTGCCTAAATATTTTATAAAACTGAATAAGTTTAAAGATGAATATGAAAGTATAATAAAAAACAATTTAAGACCAATACAAAACCAAAATAGCAAAGAAGAACCAATATTAATATTTGGCTGTTCATATGCTTACGGTTATGTCTTTGATAATAGTGAGACAATATCATACATTATGTCTAAATACTCAGATAGACCAATTATAAATAGAGCTATATCAGGTTGGAGTATCCAGCACATGTTATATCAATTAAGAAACGATAAGCAATATTTTTATTCTCTAAAACCTCCAAAATATATTTTCTATGTTTTAATGGATCATGGAGGACATTTTCATCGTTTATTTTATACTAACTTTCCTAATATTCTACATAGCGATTATTATTTAACTTATAAAGTGAAAAATAATAATCTTACAGAAAGGAAGCCTTTTTTAAATCTTTACTATGGATTTGCTATCCCAAGACACATATATAATAAGATAGTAAAGAATTACGTAGATAAAACAGCATTTATAAAACCGAATAAAAAGTTTTATGATTTATTAATTCTACATTTTTTAAGTATAAATGAAGAAATACAAAAAATATGGGGTGAAAATCAAATAGAAAATGCACCTAAATTTATCATTTTATCTTTTGAAGGCAACAATGAACTATTTTGGAAAAATAAAATAGAAGAAGAAGGAATTAAGGTAATTAATATAGCTGAACTTATAGGGAAAAAAAACTTAGAAAATCAAGAGCTGGGTTTTTTTGAACCAGAAATTGCAGGACATCCAAACGGAAAATTATGGAAAGAAGTTATTCCAAAATTAAAAGAAATATATCAAGATTTATAATATTAGGAAAGAAAATTTCATGAAAAAAGTATTAGCAATTGATGTTGGCGGGACAAAATTAATATATGCAATTATTAATGAAAAAGGTGAATTTTTAAGCGAAGTAAAAAAAACTGCTACACCTAAAAATATAGAAGAATTAAAAAATACATTCAAAAAAATAATCTCCGAGAATGAAAAAGAAATTGATTTCACAGCATTTGCAACGGCTGGAGCTGTAAATATTGAAAATACAAAAGTTGAATCTTCCACTCCAAATATGCCATTAGGATATAATTCACTTAATTTTACGGAATTAAGTTCAAAACCTGTATTTGTAGAAAATGATGCCAATGCTGCAGCTTGGGCAGAATACAAAACAGGTGCTGCAATAGATGAAGAAAATAATATAACAATAACCTTAGGTACAGGTATAGGTGGAGGTTTTATAGTTAACGGGAAACTTCTAAGAGGAAAATCAGGCAGAGCAGGTGAAGTAGGAAGTATGAAAATACAAGGCAGAGGAAGAATTTGCACCTGCAGACGAAAAGACTGTTTTGAAAGTTATGCATCAGGTTCAGGATTAAAAAAGACAGCTGAAGAAATCGCTAAAACTGATTCTATTTTCCTAACAAGCATATATAAAACAAAAAAGCCGGAGGGAATAACCACCTATGATATTATTTCAGGTCTTAAAGAAAATGATGACTATTCAAAAAAAGTATTCAATATCTGGAAACAAGATTTAATAATAGGATTAATAAATATAACAAACATATTTGATCCTGAAAGTATAATACTTTCAGGCGGCATGGGAGAATTTATAAATACAAAAGAAATAGAAGATGCAATAAATTCAGAAATTGTTGTATCTCCGGTAAAAGTAAAGCTAGCAAAAGCAGGTAATTACTCAGGAATGATAGGAGCTGCACTTTTAGCTTGTGAAAAGTTTTAGACACCAAAAAATATTTACTGTATAATATACTTATATTTGAATTAAGAGGTTGTTTATGAAAGTTGTACTTAATATATTATGTTTGATTTTAGTTGTGTTTTGTATGTATTTCCCATTTGCATACTTTCATAAAGATATGGATAAAAAAGAAGTAAAAATTAGTCACATTCTTGTTGAAACAAAAGAAAAAGCACTTGATTTACAAAAAGAAATAAAAGAGGGAAAAAGTTTTGAAGAACTGGCTGAAAAATATTCATTATGTCCTTCAAAAGAAAATAAAGGTGATATTGGCTATAATATGAGAGGAAGATTACTTCCTGAGTTTGAGAAAAAAGCATTTAAAATTAATAAAAATGAAATATCAGAACCTTTAAAAACAAAAGAAGGATGGCATTTAATAAAGATTTATGACATAAAATATTTTTCTGATGCAGAAAACTTCATAAAACAAAAAAATTAATATTTAGATTTATAACAGTAGATATATTAAATTGAATAATTTTCATTTTTTATATATAATCCTACTGTCAAGGTAATGAGGTAAGTTATGACAAGAAATCAACTTCCTGAAGGTGTAGGAAAGAAAATAGTTGAAGCGTTAAAAAGACAAACAGAAGCTGATATAACTCCTGTTGAATCAGATAATGATACTTTAGGCAATAATATTCCTTTAACTGATATCAAAGATTTACCGGATGTCACATTTAAGCCTTTATTAGAAGAAACTGACTTAAATGATAATGTAATTGTAGAAGAAGAACCTGTCAATATCCTTCCTCAAGGTATATACAAAGAGAAAGAAGAAAATTTAAAGATATCAGAACCTCTTTTTGACACAGATAAATCTTCATTCTCGAATGTAAAAGAAGCGCATACAATGCCTTTTGTAAATCCGACGGTTCAAAATAATACCAATATTCAGAAACCAATACTAGGCGCAACAGCCCAAATTAATATTCCATCTAATGTTGCTGTACTTAAAAATTTAATTTCATCACTTCCTGTCGGTGTTACTAAACAAACAGGTGCTCAAATTATAAGGCAAACTCTTGAAGCAATGGGTATACCTATGAATAATGTTTTAAAAGAAGCTCAAGAAATTCAAGAAGAATTAAACAGTTCTACAAGAGAATGTATGCTTAGAATTCAAGAATACAAAACTAACATATTACAACTTGAGCAATCTGTTCAAGAATATCAAAAAAACATTACACAGATAAATGACTTAGTTAGTTTATTTCTTTTAACTGACAGAAAATAAAATTTGAAACAAACAAACTGGAAAAGAAACATCGTATGATGTTTCTTTTTTATATTTTATGATTAACTCCATAACCAAATAAAGCAAAGTCATATTTTATAGGATCATCTTTATCAAATATTTTAAGATTATTTGTAAGTTCAAGAACACTTTCAAATCCGTTATCGTTTCTTTTTAAAAGCCCCAAACTCCTACTTATTTTCGCAACATGAGTATCTAAAGGAATTAATAATTGAGCTTTAGGAACAAAACTCCAAATACCTATATCAACCTCGCTTTTTCTTACAAACCATCTTAATAGCATATTAAAACGCTTCATCGCACTTTTTTTCTTTGGATCAGGCAACAAATGATAAAAACCTTTAGTTACAGATTGTTCCTCAACATTAGAATAAAAATAATCCACAACAACTTGAAACATATGCCAAACATCTTTTTTCTGTTCGTAGCCAAACTTAAATAAAGATTCAATTGACTCATTTTCAGAATATAGTTTATTCAATATTTTTAAAATTTGAACCAAATCACAATCTTTAGAAAATCTATAATCACAAGAATTTATATTATTAGACTTATAGTCAAAGGATTTAACATATTCAAAAGGCTTATTATTCATTAGGTTAAATATATAATCAAGTTTAGAAATAAAAACTTCCCGTTTTCCATATGCAAACATTGATGCTATAAAACCCGATATTTCATTATCTTGTTTTGTTTTAAAACGATGCACAAATTGAACAGGATCATCTTTTATAAAGTCCTTAGTTTCATATTCAAGAATGTATTTATCTAACTGTGTTTTTAACATTAGCGAAGCCTTTCAAAATAATCTTGAAGTATTTTAATACTTTCTTCTTCCATAATGCCTGATTTTACTTCTAATTCATATCCCATAATTTTTCGCATATCTGATTTAGAACCAAATGCACCATTTAATAAATCACTTGCTCCATAATATAATTTAGATATTCTTGATTGAAGAATTGCACTTGCACACATTGGACAAGGCTCAAGCGTAACATACATTTCACAACCATTTAAACGCCAATTTTTCAATTTTTTATTAGCTCTTTGGATAGCAAGCATTTCTGCATGGTTTACTGCATTCTGACTTTTTTCTCTTTCGTTCACTGCTTTTGCTATAATTTTCCCATCCTTGACTATTATTGCAGCAACAGGAATATCATTACCTGATTTTTGGGCTAATTCAATTGCTATTTTCATATAATCAGTATTCATTATTTTCTTTATAAACAGGCAATATAACTTTTGCAGTAAAAACATTATCTTGAGTTGATTTTAAATGAACACTTCCATTCATTGCTTCAACAAGACCTTTTACTATATATAGTCCTAGACCTGTTCCTCTCGTAGTTCTTGTAGTTTTATCATCTATTCTTATAAATTTATCAAACAAAGTATGCAATACTTGCTTTTCTATATAATCAGACTGATTTATTACTTTAATTGTTGCTTTATCTTCATCGTATTTTGCTTCAATTTTTATAGGAGTATCAGGATAAGCGTATTTATTAGCATTACCTAATAAATTTATCATTACTTGTTCTAATCTGTCTTTATCAGCTAATATTAAAGGAAAATCATTTGGAATATTGATTTCTACTTTTCTTGATTCTATATTTTTTACTGAATAAATAGATGCTTCAACTATATTTATAAGATTTACAGGCTCTATATTTATATTTAGTTTAGCTCCTTCTATATCAGGAATAACAAGTAAATCTTCAATCATACGAGATAATCTTTCCGATTGCTGTTTGATAATTAATAAAGATTTATGTTTTGTTTCTTCATCTATTTTTATATCTGTTCTCAAAAGACGTGAAGTATAACCTCTAATACTTGTTAAAGGTGTCCTTAATTCATGACTTACTGTATCAACCAAATTAGACCTGAAACTATCCAATAATTTTAATTCTTTATTCTTTTGTTTCAACTTTTTATAAGAAGAATTAATTTCATCAATCATACTGTTAAATTCTTCAGCTAAGAAAATAATTTCTCTTGGAGTCATTATGTTTATCAATGGAGTAATTGGCTTTTTATAGTTTCCTCTTGAAACAGCAATTATACCTTTGAACAATTGTCTTATATTCAGATATAAGTAAGAGCTATATAAAAGAACTAAAAATATTGTAAAAGCAGCTGCTATTAAAAATGCAAGGAGAATTTTAAATCGAGCCTTATTAATTGTTGATTTTGTTAATTCTTTTGATGTATTAACTATTACAATTAAATTCAAATCTTTTATTTTTAAGTATACTCTTGGTTGATTTTTTATTTCATCAAATCTTGTTGCTATATTATTAACAAGATTTACCGGTAATTGTTTTACTGATTTCTGAAAATCCTGTTCATCATAATTGTGAGAGAATATTAACTTTCCTGTATTATCAACAACATATACTCTTCTATCTTTCTCTTCTTCTATATTTGTGAATATTTCATCTTTTATAATTTTAGTATTTACACCAGCCTTAAGATATTTATCATCATGGATTTTTTCAATTAACCATAATTCTTCAGTATCAGATTTATATTCTATTGCTTTTTCTTTATCAAAATCAGGATTTTCAGACGGTCTGATTATTTCAAAACTATTAAACACATTTGAATTGATAGATAAATCTTTAAGATATAAATTTTGATTATATTCTGAAGGAATATGATTTAAAGAAATAGCTATTTCTTCTAAACGATGATTATCTGATTTAATTAATGAATTAATATTATTTTCAATAATTCTGGCAAGCATCTGAGCAGAATTACCGAGTTCATTTCTAATTGAATGCTGGCTTACATTATTTATAACAAACCACGAGATTATAGATGGAATTAAAACTCCAAGAAGAGAGATTATAATAATTTGTTCAACTATTTTTAATCTTTTTAATTTCACTAATCAGAATCCTCACCAAAAGGAGTTAATTTATACCCGACATTTGTAACAGTCTGGAGGTAATCAGGAATTTTAGGATTTTGTTCGATTTTCTGTCTTAACCCGCCAACATGAACCCTAAGCATTCTGACATCATCATCAGAATTATAACCCCATACTTCATTTAATAGGACTGCAAGAGTAACTGCATTATTAAAATGCTGCATTAAACAATATAAAATTTCAAATTCCGTAGGCGTAAGTTTTATTCTTTTACCTTTAATTTCCGTTTCAAGTGAATCAGGAAAAATTTCAATATCACCGATTTTTAAAATTTCTTGAGAAACAGTTTTAGTTTTAGAAGCGGGACTTCTTCTAACTAAAGCCCTAACTCGTAACAAGACTTCTTGTATATCAAAAGGTTTAACAATATAATCATCAGCTCCAGAGTCAAACCCTTGTGTTTTATCATTAATTGTTCCTTTTGCCGTAAGCATTAAAATAGGAACATCTGCTTTTGATGAACGTATATTTTTACATACATCAAAACCATTCATTTTAGGCATCATAACATCTAATAAAATTAAATCATAATTACCAACCAAAGCTTTATGAAGAGCTTCTTCACCATCTTTTGCAGTATCAACATCATAACCGCTTTGGGAAAGATCAAATTCTAAAAGTTCTCTGATTTCATTATCATCATCTGCAATTAAAAGTCTTTGTGCCACAATTGTTCCCTCTTTTTATATGGTTATTATCTCATATTTTAAGCTTTTTCTCAATTGAGATTAAATTATTTAAACAATAAATAAAATCATTTTAAATTTCATTTAGATGTTTATAAAATCTTATTTACTGGAATATTACATTTATAAGTTTAATTATGAGGTTAAAAATGAAAATAATTGCTTTTACAGGTGCAGGAATATCTAAGTCCGCAGGAATACCCACCTTTGAAGAAGTTCCTGGTTTAAAAGATAAATTAAGCATCGATTTTAAACAAAATCATCCTATTGAATTTACAAAAACAATAAAACAACTTATTGCTAATTTCAGACACAAAAAACCGACTAAAGCCCATAATATACTGGCATTATTTAATGTACCCATAATAACAATGAATATTGATTGCCTGCATACAAAGGCAGGTTCAAAGAAAGTATTTGAAATACATGGTAATTATAAAGATAATAACATTGTGTTATACGGTGAAAAAATGTTATGTTCAAAGGAAGCATTGAATTTATTATTTACAACTGCTGTTGATGCTCAAAAAACAGAGGAAGAAGTTACATTATTAATTATAGGAACATCAATGCAAACATCTTTTGCAAATGTTTTAAAAGATTATGCGACACAACTTGGTATAACAATAAAAGAAATAAATACAAATGCTGATGTTGAAGTCCCAAAATTCTTTAAAGATTTATATGGAATATAAAGTTTCAATTTAATATATTAATAAACTACCTATTTATCCGGATATAATTATGCAATAGAATACTTACTTTTATTAATTAATATCAACAACGCTAACGCCATCTCCGCCTTCGGCATTTTCTCCGGGACGAAACTTTGCAACATACGGTGAATGCATTAAATAATCACGTATTACTTGTTTTAATGCACCTGTGCCATGACCATGGACTATATAAACAGGACTTAAATTTACTAAACTTGCTTTATCTAGATATGATTCTATTTCATCAAGCGCATCTTCACATCTGTAGCCGCGTAAATCTAATGTTTGAGATAAAGAACGACGTTCTATCGCAAAATTGTTTTTATATGTTCCTCTTGCCTTAGCCTCTTTCTTAATCAAATTTTTATTTAATACAGCTAATTTATTCTGTTTAATTTTGGTTTTCATTAGCCCCATTTGTATTTGGACATTTTTATTTTTATCAGGTAATTCAACAATAGTTACTTCTTGGTTCAAATCCATTACCATAACTTTGTCGCCAATTTTTATATTTTCCCAATCTATAGGTGTATATTTTTCGGCTATTTCATTTTCATCTTTGTTAAAATCTGAACGCATTGAACTTTCGATATCAGCCAATCTTTGAAAACTTCTTCTGGCTATTTTTTCAGATTTTTCTTCTCGCATTTCCTTTAATATGCTTTTAATTTCTTCTCTTGCTTCATCTATAGATGTTTCATATTTCTTCTTGTAAATATGAATATTTTTCTTTTTTTCTTTTTTAACTTCGTTAAGTTTATCATTTAAACTTTGTTCTAAGCGTTTCACATTCTCTTCTTTTTCTTCTATTACTTTTTTAGAATCAGACAATTCTTGCTGAGTTTTCTGTAATTCTTCTAAGACTTTTGCAGTATTATCTTTTTGATTAAAATATGTTTCTCTTGCATTATTTATAATTTCTTCTTTAAGCCCGAGATTTTTACCTATAGCAATAGCATTACTTGCACCCGGGATACCTATTAGTAATTTATATGTAGGCTGAAGAGTATTTATATTAAACTCAACAGACGCATTAATAAATCCTTCTTTTAAATATGCTAATGATTTTAACTCGCCATAGTGAGTTGTTGTTATTACAATTGAGCCTCTTTTTTGTAAATATTCAAGTATTGATTGAGCTAATGATGCCCCTTCCTTAGGATCTGTACCTGCTGCTATTTCATCTAATAAAATTAAAGTATCATAATCTGCATTATTTATAATATTTACAATATTTGTCATATGAGATGAAAAAGTCGAAAGATTTTGTATAATACTTTGTTCATCACCAATATCTGCATAAACTTTTTTAAAAGGATAGATTTCAGCTTCATAACATGGTATATGCATACCTGCCTTTGTCATTAAAGTACATAAACCTGCAGTTTTTAATACTACAGTTTTTCCTCCGGTATTTGAACCTGTTATAATCATGCAATTCTTAATGGAATCTATGTATAAATCATTCTCAACTATTTCTTTTTTAGACTTTATAAGAACTGGATTTTTCATCATTTTCAGATTAATGACTTTTTTATCGGAAATCTTAGCAGCCGTACCATCAAAAGAAGCAGAATATTTTGCTTTTGCAAATATAAAATCTAGTTCAATTAATTGAATATTTGATGTTTTAATTTCTTCAGAATATAAACCAATTTCATTAGACAATAGTTTTAAAATTCTTTCAACTTCAATATGTATATTAGCTTCAGTTTCTCTTATTTTATTATTTAATCCAACTAAAATTTCAGGCTCAATAAAATATGTTTGATTACTTTGTGAAACATCATGAACTATACCTGAGACTTTATTTTTACATTCTGCTTTTACCTGAAAAACAGTTCTTCCGTCCCTTTGAGTATAGATTGTATCTTGAAGATTAGATGTAAAATCACTATTTTGAAGTAATGATGATACACAAACTCTAACATTAGAATTTGTATCTCTCAAAGTTTGGTATAACTTTTTCAATTCGGGAGTTGCATCTTCCTTTACTGTTAAAGCAGGCGTAAATGTATTAAAAATCTTATCTTCCAGTTCTTTATTTGCATAAAGAGTATTCTTCATTTCTGAAAGTTCAAAATAATCATTGGACATACTGTCTAAAAAATTTCTCATTAAACGTGATGTTCTAAGAGTTCTTGCAATATCAATAATTTCTTCTTCATTTAAACGAAGTTTCTTTTTTGCATCATTTAGACTCTTTTCGACATTATAAATATTTTCCAACGGAACATTTATTGCATCATTAATAATTTTTCTTGCTTGAGAAGTTAATATAAGTTCTTTTTTTATAGTATTAACATTATCAAAAATCTGCGCATTCAAACACCTTTCAACCCCAAGCGAACTTATAGCATATTCACTTAAATATGAAAGTACTTTATCAAATTCTAAAATTTCGGAAGTTTTTTTAATCATATAGATATTATAAACAAAAAAAGACTGATAAAATTATTACCAGCCTTTTTTATTTGATATATTAATCAAGAAACTATTTTTTTGCAGCTACTTTACCATCAACAACATCTTTGAATTTTTTACCAGCTGTAAATACAGGAGCAGTTTTTGCAGCAATTTTAATAGCAGCACCAGTTTGTGGGTTACGTCCTGTACGAGCAGCTCTTTTTCTTGCTTCAAATGTACCAAAACCAACTAAAGTAACTTTTTTACCTTTAGCAACTGTTTTTTCAATTGTTGACATAATTGCATTTAAAACTTCTGCTGCATCTTTTTGAGTAACTTTTGCTTTTTTTGAAATTTCTTGTACCAATTCTTCTTTATTCATGGTATAAAACCCCTTTCCTTAAATATAACATTCTTATTATATCTGTTTTTCAGAAGTAGTCAATAGCTAATTTTCAATACAGTTTTAAATTGTAGCCTTTTTCTATTTATTTTTCATCGTTGGAAAGGCAATTACATCGCGAATTGTAGACGAATTTGTTAATAACATTACTAATCTATCGATACCCATGCCCATACCGCCTGTTGGTGGCATTCCGTATTCTAATGCTTCAATAAAATCTTCATCTATTTCCATTGCTTCTTCATCGCCATTAGCCTTTGCAAGAGCTTGGTTTTCAAACCTTTGTCTTTGATCTATAGGATCTGTTAATTCAGAAAACGCATTAGCAATTTCCCATCCGTTTACTCTTGTTTCAAAACGCTCTGTTAAACGAGTATTGGTTCTATGAACTTTCGCTAATGGAGAAATTTCTAAAGGATAATCTATAATATGAACCGGTTGTATCAAACTTGGTTCTACTTTCTCTTCGAATACTTGGTCTATTACCTTACCCCAAGAATCACATTCTTGAGCATCTACATTTATAGTTGAAGCCAGTTTTATTGCTTCTTCTAAATTATTGCAAGATAAGAAATCAACTCCTGTATATTCCTGAATAGCACCAATCATGGTTTTTCTATCCCAAGGTGGTGTCAAATCAATTTCATTTTCACCATATTTTATTTTTGTTGTACCTAAAACTTCTTTTGCAACATATGCAACCATATTTTCTGTTAGTTCCATCATATCGTTATAATCTGCATATGCTTGATATAGTTCTATCATCGTAAATTCAGGATTATGACGTGTATCTATTCCTTCATTTCTGAAACATTTACCTATTTCATAAACTCTTTCAGAAACTCCTCCTACTATTAAACGTTTTAGATATAATTCCAATGCTATTCTCATTGTCATATCCATATCTAAAGCATTATGATGTGTTGTAAAAGGTCTTGCATTAGCTCCTGATGCTACTGTTTGCAATATCGGAGTATCAACCTCTAAGTATCCTCTTTCTGCTAAAAATTCTCTGATTTTTTGTATTATTAAACTTCTTTTTCTGAAAGTTTCTCTTGTTTCTTCATTAATGATTAAATCAATATAACGTTGTCTGTATTTTGTTTCAACGTCAGTTAACCCGTGGAATTTTTCAGGAAGCGGTTTTAAAGATTTTGTTAATACTTCAAAATCTATAGCCTTAATACTTAATTCGCCACGTGGTGTTCTTCTTATATCACCTTCAAAACCTACAATATCACCAATATCAACAAGTTTTAAAAGTTTGATTTTCTCTGCATCAATATTTTGTTTATGAGAAAAAATTTGAATTTTCCCTGTATCATCCATTAAGTCAATAAACATGCCTGAGTTTCTAATAGCCATGACACGTCCGGCAACTTTATATCTCTCATTAGTCTCTTCGCCATCTGCAAGATCTTTATACTTTTCTTGAAGCTCTTTTGCTGATGCTGTTTTTTCATATTTATAAGGATATGGATTAAAACCTAAATCTCTTAAATGTTGAGCTTTATCTATTCTTCCTTGTCTTATTACATCAATAGAAGAAGTTGTTTCTTTCGTATTATTCTCTTGCATATTGCCTCCAACTTAAATAATTTATAGTTAAATTTTATCATCAACATATAATTTGTGGGATAATTACAATATGAACAATGAAGAATTTGTATTAATACCTGAAGAACTCGCAATAAAAAAACCCAAAAAAGAACTCTTGAAAATCATTAATAATAAAGTTTTCAATGACAGAGTACTTTTTGAGCTGGAGTCTGACTTTCATAATATAAAAGTTATAGAAAATGAAATAGGCAGATTTCTTCATTACAAAGATACATATCAAGCAGGTTTTATTGATACAAACTTTTATAAAGGTAATCTTCCATATATAAATTATTTTTTAATTCCATATTTAATGAATCCTAAAATTAAAAATATTCTTTTAATAGGCATGGGCTCGGGCAAAATAATAAACGATTTTGAATTTTTATTTGAAGATTTAAAATCTATTGATGTTGTCGATTTAGAAGAAAATATTCCCAATATTGCCAAAAATTATTTTGGTTTTAAAGAATCAGACAAATTTAATTTTATTTTGCAAGATGGAATTACATATTTGAGAAACAATAAGAGAAAATATGACCTGATTGTTGTGGATGTTGCAAATGATGACGGTATAGATTCAAGATTTCTAAGTGATGAATATTTCAAAATTATAAAAAATTCTTTAAAAAAGGACGGAATATTTGTTTCAAATATGTGTGCAAGTCCTGACTTTAATAACAAAAAAAATAAATTCTTTACTGACTTTTTTCCTAAATACAATAATTTTTTTGAAAACAATTTAATATTTAAAGGAAATTACTCTGATAAAATTTATTACAAATGTTTCTTTGATATAAATGAACGTGTAATAGATATAACTAATGTAATTATAATATCTTCAGATAAAAACTATTGTTTAAAGAATAATTATCAAAAATTTAATAATTTAAACATAGATATAACTAATTATTTAAGAGACCTTCAATGAAGAATAATTAAAATTATCTTTGTTTTTTCTTGTTTTAGCTTGCGATTTTTCAAATTCTATTCTTGTCTGTACTCCGCTTAATAATGATGCACCTGTCATAGAACTTCTAAAGACTTTATTTTGAAAATCTGCATATATTTTAGGATCTATTTCATCTTTTAACCCTATAATTTTAGGTATATCGCAAATACTGATTTTACCTTTTTTTTCAAAATATTCTTTCATTAATTGTTTATGCATATCGCTGCCATGCAGAACAGGGAAGAAAGATTTAACCCTATATGAATTATTAGGCGTTTTATCACAATAAGCCACAAACATTGTTCCTGCTCTTTGTCCTAAAATAACAGTTTCACCTTTTTCAGTTTGACGTAAAACACCTCTTCTTAAAGCAGTTTGAACTGTCGCTATTAAATCTTTTGCATTATATATTTTTCTGCCAACCAAAACTTCTCTATAAACACTTTTATCAATACTCGGAGAACAAATTTGTATATAATCAGCCATTTCTTTTAAACTCATTGGTCTATCCATAAAAATTGTCTTTTCAGGATAAGAAGCACCACCGGTTAATTTATGATATTTTACGCTATATATACCATCAACAAAAGCATCTCTCGTTATTGAGTCTATCTGTCCTGTAGGTTTTTTACAAAATAATGTTTGATATATACTGAGAAAATTATTCTTTGAATTCCTAATTTCTGTACCATCTGCTAAATATGTCGTATAAAATTTTGACTTAGTATAATTCTTAATAGCAAATCCGTTATTGGATTTGGGGTCACTCAAATTTTTTAATAATCTTTGCTGACCTTTTGTAAAACCTTTTCCTATATTTGTTTCCAAAACTTTTTTTACACCATCTTCAATATACTCAATAATGATATTGCCATCTTTAATCTTTTTATCTTTCATTTTTATATTGGTAATTTGAATATTATCTTTTAAAGCACTTTTATAAAAAGATTTTATAAATGCAGATATACTATGAGCTCCGCTAACTCCATTTTTACCAAGACCATCAGCATTATCTACTGCAGTATACATATGCTCTACAGCTTTCGTTCCTATGTTTTCAACATTTAATTTTCCTTGCGAAAATATTTTTCTTATTGATTTGGCTATTATATTTTGAGATGTATCAACCCAATTAAATAATTTATTCATCTCTCTTTGCCCAAAACCTGTCTTTAATGAACAAATTAAAGCTAAAGCCACGCTAGATACAACCCCGGCTACTATAAGATATTTTTTAGCTATTCTTAAACCTTCTTTTTTCGTAAATTCCTGATATTCAGCACTTCTGGAACTTGCTTCATTTAATTTTTGCTGTAATTTAATTTCATCTTTATTAGATTCAAATGTATCATTATTATTAATATTTTTAGATGGCAAGAAAACACGATTTAAACTATTATAATTTTCAAATATATTTGGTTTGGAAATTTTCGAACTTATAATCATAATACCGACATAAAGTCTAAAAAAGATTTTTTTTGCGTTAAGAATTATTTTAAAGCTGGCATGGAGAACTTATTTGTAATAATATATAGCGTGTAGGAAAGAACGGATAAGATTAAGTGACAGATAAACCGATAGTAGCAATAGTAGGAAGACCAAATGTAGGAAAATCTACATTTGTTAATAGATTATTGGGAGCAAGACATTCAATTGTTGATGACCAAGCAGGTGTAACTCGCGACAGAATCTATTTTGATGTTGAATGGATGGATAAAGAATTCACTGTTATAGATACAGGCGGTATTATACCGGGTGATGAAGACGAAATAATGCTTAATATTTTCACTCAAGCAAAAGTGGCTTGTGAAGAAGCTGACAAAATAATATTCCTTGTTGACGGAAGAGAAGGTCTGAATCCTATAGATTACGATATAGCAAATGTTTTAAGAAAAAGCGGAAAAGAAATATTTCTTGCAGTTAATAAGCTTGATGATCCGGATAAATTTATTAATGCAACTGAATTTTACTCTCTTGCAGTTGGTGAACCGTTCCCTATTTCAGCACTTCACGGTTCCGGAGGTGTAGGTGATTTATTAGATGCCGTTACAAAAGATTTTGGATATATTGAAGAAGAAGAAAAATCAGAAAACATTCGTATAGCAATTGTTGGTAAACCAAATGTAGGTAAATCTTCAATTGTTAATGCCCTTTTAAATAAAGAAAGAGTAATTGTATCAAATATTTCAGGAACAACACGTGATGCTATAGATTCAAAAGTTAAATATGAAGGTGAAGAATTTATATTAGTTGATACTGCAGGTATAAGGAAAAAATCAAAAGTTGATTGGGGTATTGAAAAATTTGCAGTAGACCGTTCTATTCGAGCTATTAGGAACTGTGATGTAGCAATACTTGTAGTTGATGCAACAGAAGGTATTACAGACCAAGATAAAAAAATAGCAGGAACTATTATTGATGCAGGCAAAGCTATTATTTTAGCAATAAACAAATGGGATTTAATTGAAGATAAACAATCAAATACAATAAATAAATATGAAAGTGAAATCGAAAAAGAAATGCCATTTTTAAGTTATGCACCAAAAGTTTTCATTAGTGCAAAGACTAAACAAAGATTAGTTAATTTATATAAATTATCAAAAGAAGTATATACAGAAGCATCAAAACGTATAGCAACAAGTCTATTAAACAGAGTAATTATAGATGCCGTTTCTATGAATCCACCTGCAAGTATTAGAGGTAAAAGATTAAAATTATTCTATACTACTCAGGTTAGAACAAACCCGCCTACTTTTGTTCTGTTTATTAATAATGAAGATTTCTTAAAAGATAATTATGTAAAATACCTAGAAAATAAACTAAGAGAAGCTTTTGGATTTAAAGGAACTCCCATAAGAATTTCCGCAAAAGAAAAAGGAGAAAAGAAATGACAATTTTAATAACTAAATTAATAATAGTATTAATTTTTTCTTATTTAATAGGTTCAATTCCTACAGGATACATTATTGTTAAGTTATTAAAAGGTATTGATATAAGACAAACAGGTTCAGGTTCAACAGGTGCTACAAACGTTAAAAGAGTTTTGGGAACAAAATGGTTTTTCATTGTAATGTTTCTGGATGCTTTAAAAGGCGCAATACCTGTTTTAATTGCTGTTCATTGGTTTAATTTTATGAATTACATGGGTTTAGCACCTGTAATAGCTGCAATATCTGTTATTATAGGTCATAGTAAATCTATATTTTTAGGTTTTACAGGCGGAAAATCAGTTGCAACAGGAGTTGGAACTATTCTTGCTCTATGTTGGCCAGTAGGGTTAATTATTGCGGCTATTTGGGGTCTAATAACATATACTTCCAAATATGTTTCATTAGGCTCAATCATAGCAATTTCTTTAGCACCTATTTTAATGAATGCTTTTGAACAAAACATCTACTATATTTGTTTTGCCGCACTAGGTGCAATTTATGTGATTATAATGCATAAGGCCAATATTAGAAGATTACTTGAAGGTAAAGAAAATAAAGTCAGAAAATAATGGTTAAATACAACGGCATAAAGATAGTTTCTAAAATTGAAGTAAAAGATAAAAATACCCTTGCAATAGTTTATACTCCAGGAGTTGCAGCATCTTGTCTTAAAATAAAAGAAAATCCTGAATTTTCTTATGATTATACAAACAGAGAAAATTCTGTTGCTGTTATTTCTTTTAATTATGAAAAATCACTTGAAAGGGCAATCTTTCTAAAAGCGACTTTAGGAATAGATGCTTACCCTTTTGAAATTTCTTCTCAAGATGAAAACAAAATAAAACTTGTTGTAGATAATATTGAACCTTCATTTGGTGCCATCGATTTAAGTTTAATTGAAGAGAATGTAAAAGATATAGATTTTAATGTTTCAATACCTGTTTTAAAAGGTAAAACAAATAATTTAAAAGAATTCTTTTTATGCGTTTCAAAAAGATTGTTTATGTTTGATTACAATCAATTAACAGGAACAACCAACGAGAAATCCCTGCAATTAAGAAAAATGGCAGGCGGTGTTGTAGAAATTGAATTAACGGAAGACAAACAAAAAAAACCTGTCGGCATAGTATCAGATGGAAGCGCTGTTTTAGGACTTGGCGATATTAAAGGCTTAGCCGGTTTACCTGTTATGGAAGGAAAAGCCGTATTATTTCAAGAACTTGGTGATGTTAGTGCAATACCTTTATGTTTAAAAACTCAAATTCCTGATGAAATAATTGAGATTGTATTATTACTTCAAAATTCATTTTCAGGAATTAATTTAGAAGATATTAAAGCACCAAGATGTTTTGAAGTTGAGAATAAATTAATTGAAAAAGCAGATATTCCAATTTTTCATGATGATCAACACGGAACTGCCGTTGTTGTTTTAGCAGCATTATTAAATGCACTTCATCTTGCAAATAAAAAAATTGAAGATGTAAAAATTGTTTTTTCAGGAGCCGGAGCTGCAGCCATAGCTGTATGTAAACTTATTTTGGCTGTTGGTGCTAAAAACATTATTATGTTCGATATTGATGGCGCAATTTATAAAGGAAGAGAACAAAATAATTTTGCACACGAAGAAATAGCAAAATATACAAATTTAGACTGTTTCAAAGGCAATCTTAAAGAAGGTATAAAAAATGCTGATGTTTTTATAGGACTTTCTGCTCCTAATTTATTATCAGAAGAAATGATTAAATCAATGAATAATAAACCGATTATTTTTGGACTTGCAAATCCTACACCCGAAATTATGCCCGATGAAGCTAAAAAATATGGTGCATTTATTACAGCTTCAGGAAGAAGCGATTTTCCTAATCAAATTAATAATTCACTCGTCTTCCCCGGATTATTCAATGGTGTATTAAAAAATAATATTAAAAAGATAACAAATGAAATTAAACTTAATTGTGCTTTTGCTTTAGCCTCTATGGTTAAAGAAAATGAGCTTTCTATAGATTATATTCTACCTGATGCACTCGATAGGCAAGTTCCTTTAACTATATCTAATAACGTTATTTAGCCTGCCAAAGGCAAACTAAATGTAATTATATTTCCTGTATTAGATTCATTTTTTGCACTGATTCTTCCATTATGTGCTTCTATAATTTTTCTGCAATTATATAATTCTAAACCAAAACCAACTTTTCTAAATTTATTAGTAATAGTTATATATTCTTCAAATATTCCATTCAATATTTCAGATTTTTGTGGATACCCATAATCGATAAATGAAACATTAATATTACCTTTTTGATTTTCTATTTGTATTACAATTTTTGAATTTTCAACACTTTGTTCAGAAGCATTTATAATTAAATTACTAATAACTTTTGCCATTTCATCAACATCAATATTTACTTTCGGTAAATCACCATTAACCACAAGTTCTACAGATTGTTTTTTTCTATCAAGGAAATTCATTAGTTTATTGCATCGGTCTTTAATTAAACTAACAATTGAATATTCTTGCTTTTGAAGCTCATATAAATCAAATTCGTTTTTATATTTAATCAATAAATTATCAGCCATATAATTCATAAATTTACAAGAGTTAAGTAATTCATCAAGAACTACTTTGAGATTATTTTCTACTTTACCAAATCTGTTTTTTAATATTAATTCTAATATTTGAATATTAGCTCTCATTGGATTTTTTAAATCATGAGAAATAATATCTACAAATGTCTCTTTTTGTATTTTATTTTTTACTTCTTGAGTAATATCTTGAATAATTACTGAAAATCCTATTAATTTATTTTTTTTGTTCTTGATTTTGCAAATATGTAAGTCTACGGGAATATTATGTAATACACCGTTTTCACAAAATATAAGCTTTAAAAATATATGATTTTTATCTGAATTTTTAAAACTTTCAATATTATCTTTAATATTTTTATTCATAAAATTATTCAAAATATCATACAAATTATATTGTTTATTATCTTCAATATATTTTGTATTATGAAAGATTATATTAAAATTATCATCCGTTATAATAATTTCACTATTTGAATATTTTGAAACCTGAAAAAAGATTTCTTGCATTATTTCATTATCGCGATAAAAAACACTCGAAGACAAAACCATATTTCACCAATTCCTAAATTTCACTAAACTAATTTGACTATAAATCTACTCTATAACTTTAAATGAAATTTTAAGAAATTTTTATTAGCCAATCGGGTATTAATGTTATAGTCTATTTACCTATACAGAAATTATCAAAAATATTGTTTAATATATCATCTGTAATTACTTCGCCTGAAACCTCTGAAATATACATTAAAGCAGATTTTATATCTATAGAAATTAAATCTTGAATTTCATTATTTTGAGCAGCTATTAAAGCATTAATCAATGAATTTTTTGTTTCTTCTAATGCTTTTTGCTGCCTTTGATTAGTTATAAACTCAACTTCTGTAAGGTTTTGAGTTATTACTACTGATTTTATTTTTTGTTTTAATACTTCAATATTTTTGCCTGTTTTCAATGAAATACATATTGAATCGTCATCTTTAAATGAAGTTAAATCACACTTTGTAGCAACTTTAATGTATTTTTTATCTTTTATAGAATCAAGAATTTCTTTGTCTTCTTTAGTAAATCCATCATTCAAATCATAAAGAAATAAAACTAAATCTGCATCTTGAACATATTTTTTAGAATAATCTATACCAATAGCTTCAACTTTATTTATATTTTCATCATCACGAATTCCGGCTGTATCTATAATAGTTACTGCAATACCATCTATATCAAGAGTTTCTTGAATTACATCACGTGTAGTACCTGCTATATCAGTTACAATTGCTCTATCTAAATTTAAAAGCGTATTAAATAAGGAAGATTTACCAACATTAGGTCTGCCTGCCAAAACAATTTTGATACCTTGTCTGAATATATTTGAGCTTTTTGAAAAACTTAAAATGTAATTTATCTTTCCTATAATTCCTTCAATGGTATTTTCTATATATGAATATTCAGGTTCAACAACATCTTCAGGGAAATCGACAGCAGCAATAATTCTTGAAAGTAAATCCATAATTTCTTTTCTAATATTTGCTACTTCTATAGATAATTTACCAAATAAATTTTTTGCACTCGCAGAAGCAAATTTTTCACTACGAGCATGAATTAAATCTAAAACGGCTTCTGCTTGAGATAAATCCATTTTTCTGTTTAAAAATGCTCTTTTTGTATATTCACCTTTTTCCGCGTATCTTGCACCATTTTTTATTGTTAAATCTAAAATCTTATTGGTAATATGAACACCGCCATGACATTGTATTTCAATAACATCTTCACCTGTATAGCTTTTTGGAGCTTTAAACGGAAGAACTATAACTTCATCCAGTTTTTCTCCATTTTCCATAATCCATCCATGATAAATTTTGCCGGCAATAAGATTTTGTGAAGAAAATATTTTATCAATAATTTCAAAAGCTTTTTCACCCGAAAGCCTTATTATACTAACACCGCCATTACCTATTGGTGTTGCTATAGCACTTATTGTATCTGTCATATATTGATTTATCATATTAACCTCAATTATAATTATAGCGAAAATACACAAATTTAAATATTTTTATGTTTTAAGCCGAATATGAAAATTAATTTTACAACAATAAATTATAACTCTCCAATAAAAACATTATTTAGAACTAATGTAAAATATCCTGCTTTTAAATCTCAAGAAATGGGTGATATTTTTGTAAAAAGCAGTAAAAAACCGGAAAAAGTTGAAGAAAAAATAAAAGAAGAATCAACACTTCCTGAATATTTATATCATCTTACAAATAAAAAAAGCTATGAAAGTATTATGGACAGTGGGGAAATTAAACCATCAGAAGATATAATAGATGGCGTATTTATGTTTGATATGGAAGACTTTCAAGTAAATTGGACTAATTGTTCTTCTAATGAAAATTTACCATCTTTTGCTAAATCACTTTTAAAACAAGCAATTAAATATGATAATGATTTAGTATTGCTTAAAATATCAACAAAAAACCTAGATCCTAATAAATTTAGAATAAGACCTCAAGATGATGTTACTAATTTTATAAATTCAAATAAATACAGAAATCTTTGTATGGTATATGCTGAATCAGGAGGACCTTTTAAACATAAATATGAATTTCCTAAAGATTTAGTTGAAGGATACAGTATAGCTGAAGCACAGAGATTCTTTAATCAAAAAAGACCTGTCGAATATATATATCAAGGAAATATAAAAATTGAACCACAAAGAATAACTAAAGTATTGCATATTCCAGACATAACATACAATTCAATAGAACATTCTAAAACTGAATTTATAGAAGGAATTTTTGAAAAATTTAAAAATTTTGCTGAAAAATAATAATTAAAATATTTGCTATAATAAATAAAAAAATATACTATTATAAATAGTATTCATTATAAGAGGTTTTTTATGAATTCTGATTGTATATTTTGTAAAATAGCAAATAAAGAAATTCCATCAAATTTTATCTACGAAGATGAAAATGTTGTAGCATTTAATGATTTAAATCCTCAAGCACCTGTTCATTTTTTGGTAATACCTAAAAATCATTATTCATCTTTAAATGAAATTAAAGATAGTAAAGTATTTGGCGATATATTTTCTACCATTCCTAAAATAACAGAAAAAATGGGAATAAAAGAATATAGAACAGTAGTTAATACAGGAGCAAGCGCAGGACAAACAGTATTTCATATTCATGTCCATGTAATGGCAGGAAGAGAATTTACTTGGCCTGCAGGTTAGATAATGTACAACCGTTGGTATGATAAATATCCTGATTTAAAACAACTTCTACTGTTACTTGAAACAGTAGATGAATATACTATAGATTTAATTTCTCAAGATTTTTTACAAATTATATTAGCAAGATATAAAGATGAATTTGATATATCTATAAAAAATATGAATGATAATCCGCCGCCAAGATATAGCAGATGGTACGATAAAAATTACAATTTACATACTTGTATTGAATTTATAAAAACATTAGAAGATAATGAAAAAACAGAATTAATAAATGCTTTTATAATGTCACTTTTAAGCTTTATAACGAATGTAGATGATGAATAAAAAAAATATATTAATAACAGGCTCTTCACAAGGTATAGGACTTTCTATTGCAAAACATTTTGCAAATGATTTTAATGTATATATTACAGGCAGATATAAAGAAAAACTTGAAAAATTATGTAATGAAAATAATTTTGCAGGTTATACAGATATCGATTTGTTTGAAGATAATTCAGCCGAAAAACTTTTTAACAGGTTAAATATAAATATTGATATTCTAATAAATAATGCAGGAGTTTATTTTTATTCACCTATAGAAAAAATGTCTGATAAAGACATATTAAACTCTATAAAATTAAATTCAATTGCACCTTATCAACTTATAAAATTAGTAATTCCTCATATGAAAAAACAAAATTGGGGAAGAATTATAAATATAGGTTCAATATCAGGTGTTATGGGAGAAGCAAATGCCTCAATTTATTCAATGACAAAAGCTTCACTAATAGGATTAACAAAATCTTTAGCACTTGAAGTTGCTCAAAATAATATAACAGTTAATATAATTAATCCGGGCTGGGTTGATACAGAATTAATAAATAATGAAAATTTAGAAGAAGATTTTTCTAAAAATGAAATAATAGAAACTATCCCACAACGAAGATTTGTTACACCCGAAGAAATAGCAAATGCTTGTGAATTTTTAATATCTGATAAATCAAAAACAATAACAGGTCAATCCATAAATATTTGTGCGGGATTATCTTTAGGTTTTTAATTAATTTTTATAATCATACCATTTTTCAAAAGTTGAAAAGAAAATTACAGCATAATTTTTCTTTCCGAATTCTATTCTAAAAATTTTATCGAAAAAGAAAAATAAAGGATAATATATGAAAAACGGCATCTTAGTAAATCTATCTATTAAAAATAATGTACGATTTCTGACAAATTCTTTATCTTCTTCTTTCATACCAAGATGTTTAAAATCATATTTCATTCTATTGAAAAATTCACGTTTATAAGGTAGTTTTACTTTCATAAACCACCAATAAAGAGTTATAACTTTGTAATCCCAATAATAATACTTCATTTCATCAAATAAATTTATTTTCTTCAAATTATCACCAATTGAATTAAATATATTAAAATAATCAAAGAAAATACGATTTCTTGAGCTGGTAACAGCATTTTTTCTGTTAATTCGATAATAAACCAAATCTTCTCTTAAAACAGACATTTTTTCAGCTTTGAATAAAGCATCATAAACAAAAACATTATCTTCAAAAAAAGTACCACCAGGAAATTTAACATCTTTTTTTATAAGAAAATCACGCTTATATATCTTATCCCAAGGAACACTGGTTTGCCAAAAAACACTGTATTTTATATCTCGCCAATTAAAAGTTTTATTATCAAATTCTGTTGGAATTTGTTTTAATTTAGCATATACATGGTTTTTATCTATTTTGCCTGTTGCATCATCAAATTGATTCCAAGTACATAAAGTTATATCAGCACCTGTTTCAGTTATTTTATTATACATTTTCTCAATACAGGTTAAATCCATATAATCATCACCATCAATAAAGAAAATGTATTCTCCGCGAGCCATTTGAACGCCAAAATTTCTTGCAATACCTTGTTTTAAATTTTCGCTATTTTTATATATTACAAAACGTTCATCTTTTTTAGCATATTCATTAACTAATTCAAGAGTTCTATCTGTTGATTTATTATCTACAACTATTATTTCAATATCTTTAAAAGTTTGATTTACAACACTATCTAATGTTTGTTTAATATACTTTTCTACATTGTAAACAGCTAAAATAACACTAACTTTGACAGACATATTTTACCCTCTATTTATAAAATTATTATAATATGTCTTTTTATAATTTAATAGATTTTTAATATAAGACAGAAAATAAATTATTAGCAAAATTTTTCCAAGTTAAAATTTTTGCAGTATTATAAGCATTTTTTTTTATTTCATCTAAATTATTTTTTTTATTTATTACTTCTTTTAACTTATTGGCAAGTTCTATATAACTTTTAGAATTAAACTTATTTTGTTCTCGTACGAGAACATATTGTTCTTATATTAGAACAATAATTAAAAATATGCAAGACACAAAAAAAGAACTATTAAAAATAACAGGTAATATAATAAAAAAATATAGAGGAATTAAATCTATATCATTACTATCTAATGAAATAGAATTAAGTAAATCTATATGGAGTGAAGTTGAAAAAGGAAACAAAGATATTCAACTAACTACATTATGGAGAATATCTGAAGGATTAAATATAAAACCATCTGAATTAATAAAAGAAATAGAAAATATGTTAGGAAAAGATTTTTCTTTTTTAGAAAATAATAGTAATAGAAATAAAAAACAAATATAATGTAAAAATGATATTAAAAGAATTTTCAAAATACCTGCAGGAAAATAAAAATAAGAATTCTGTAAATCTATTAAATGAATGGATAATAGAAAGATTACAACGTCCATCATTAGATAAAGTTGATAATATACTAAAAACAGAATTATATTTTGCTAAAAATAATAACGGAAAAACTTTAGTTATAGCAAAAAGTGAAACAGGAAGAACTTTAATTAATGCTTTATATAATTTTGCACTGAGTTTTGAACAATATAAAATGGCAAAATTTTTACACTATAAAAAATCTAATGATTTTAATAATTTTAAAAACTAATACTTATTTATAAAGTTTTGAACAGTTAAAAAAATAAAACAAAATATTGAAAAATAAAATTTTCATTTTTAAAGCATGAAAAACACTAATAAAATAGCATGTTTTCATGCTTTTTTTGTATAAAAAATTAACATTAATTTAGAAAAATAATATGTATAAAACCTGTAGAAAACTATTATATAAAATTGTTTATAACTTTAATTAAAATTTAAAAACTTTAAAAAAATAAAAAGATTTAAATTTATTAAACAAAAAATATACATCTTTTAAAAAAAGTTTCTACAAGTTTTATACAAGACTAAAAATTAATAATAATAATATTTTGAGATATTTTTATACAATATAAAAAATGCTTATTACTACTTTTATTATATTTATATAATTTAAATAGATATTAATAAAAAAAATAAATACATATAAAAAGAAAAAGTAAATTTAAAAAAAGTTTAGTGTTTTTTATTTTTCTTATATAATAATAAAGTGCACAGTTAATATAGAGGATTATTATGCTTTTTACAATTGATAAAGATTCTTTATTAAATAAATTAAAGATAGTAGAAAAAGTAACAGCTCAAAGAGGTAATGTACAACCTGTATTAGCAAATGTATTGTTTGAAGCAGAAAATAATGTTCTTAATTTAAGTGCAACTGATTTGGAAATTTCAATAAAAGCAAAAACAACAGTTGCTGTAAAAAAAGAAGGTAAAATAACACTTCCAGCAAAAAAATTACTTGAAATTGCAGCAAAATTACCTGATAAACCGGTAGAATTTTCATTAAATGAAGATACAAATGTAGTAAATATAACTTGCGGAAATTCAAAATTTGAAATTATAGGTATTTCAGCAATGGAATTTCCAAGACTTGAAGATGAATTAACTGATGGTACAGAAATTGAAATTGAATTAGAAACATTTTTAAAATCAATTAAAAATACTGTATATGCTGCAGCAAATTATGAAAACAGAAATGTAATATCAGGAGTTTTTTGTCTAATAAAAGGCAATAAACTGGAAATGGCTGCCACTGACGGTAACAGATTAACAAGAATTATAGAAAATATAAAAAATAAAGATGATAAATCTGCAAAAATAGTTATTCCTTCAAAAACTCTAAATGAATTTGTAAGAGTTTGTTCTTTTATTTCTGAAGAAAAAGTTATTTTAATTGTTGATAGATCAAGATTAACATTGAAAACGATGAGTTTTGCAATTAATTCAAGATTAATTGAAGGTGAATATCCTCCATATGAACAATTAATTCCAAAATCAACTGCAAATAATTCAGTAATTTCAAGAGATGATTTAATTTCTGCTTTAGACAGAGTATCAACAATGGTAAATGACAGAACAAGTATTGTTAAATTCACATTTAACAATAATAAATTAGTATTAAAGGCTGAAACACCAAATTCAGGTACATCAGAAGATATTATCGATTGTATATATTCAGGTGATGAACTTGCAATAGCTTTCAATTATAAATATGTATTAGATTCAGTAAAAACAATGGATTCGAAAAATGTACAGGTAGGACTAAATGGAAGCTTATCAGCAACAGTTTTTAAACCAGAAAGTGAAGAAGATTATATTTGTTTGATAATGCCTATACAAATAAGATAAAAGGTTCATTATGAAAGTTACGGTTAAAGTTCCTGCTACAACAGCAAATTTAGGTCCTGGTTTTGATTGCTTAGGATTAGCACTTCCAATTTATAATGAAATAACTGTAGAAGAAACAGTTATGCCTGGTAGCGGAATTGAAATTAATATAATTGAAGACAGTGAAACTTATGATATTTTATCTATTCCAAAAGATGAAAATAATATAGTCTATAAAGCAATAGAGCTTTTATATAATTTTGTAGGTCAAACTGTAAGTGATATAAAAATTACTATTAAAACAAATATTCCGGTTACTCGTGGTTTAGGAAGTAGTGCTTCAGTTATAGTAGGTGGTTTAATAGCTGCAAATAAGTTGTTAGGTAATCCTGCAGATGAGGCTGTTTTGTTATCTATAGCTACAGAAGTAGAGGGACATCCTGATAATGTTGCACCTGCTTTATTTGGTGGTTTTTGTTTATCTTCTTTTGAAGATGATGGAAGTGTTTTATGTTCAAAAATTTTATGGCCAGAAGATTGGAAATTAACTGTTTTAATTCCTGATTATGAACTTGATACAAAAATAGCAAGATCCATATTACCCGAATCTATAAGTATAAAAGATGCAGCATATAATATAAGAAAATGCTCAATGTTAATTGATGCTGTATACAGACAAGATGCAGAATTAATGAAAAAATGTTTATCAGATAAATTACATCAACCTTATAGAGAAAGACTTATAAAAGGATTTAAAGAGTTACAAGAACTTTTGGCTAATAAAGATGATGTTTTAGGTTGTGTTATATCAGGAGCAGGTCCTACTATTTTAGTTATTTCAAAAAATGATGGATTTGAAAAAGTTGAAAGTGAAGTAAAACAAATATTTGAAAATTATAATGTAAACTGTGATATTAGAACATTCGACATAGAAAACGAAGGTACTAAGGTAATATAAAAGGAGAGGCAAAGATGAAAAAATCTATTAAAGATTTAACAGACATTAAAGGAAAAAAAGCTCTAGTAAGAGTAGATATAAATGTTCCTTTGGATGCAGACAAAAATGTAACAGATGATACAAGAATTCAAGCTATATTGCCAACTTTGAATTTATTAAAAGAAAAAGGTGCAAAAATTATATTAATGGCACATTTAGGAAGACCAAAAGGAGAAAAAAATCCTGAATTTACATTGGCTCCTGTTGCAAAATATATGTCTAAAGTTTTAGGTGAAGAAGTTATGTTTATTCCGGATGTTACTGATGCTGAAAAAATGATTGCTGATCTAAAAGATGGTCAAGTAGCATTATTGGAAAATATAAGATATTACAAAGCAGAAGAAGCAAAAGATGATGATATGACTTTTGCAAATGAATTAGCAAAATTAGGTGATTTTTATGTAAATGATGCATTTGGTGCAGCACATAGAAACCATACTTCTACAGCAAAATTAGCAAAAGTATTAAAACCTGCAGTATCAGGTTTATTAATGGAAAAAGAATTAAGATGTTTATCTCAAGCATTAGATAATCCTACAAGACCATTTACTGCTGTAGTTGGTGGTGCTAAAGTTTCTTCTAAAATTGGTGTTTTGGAAAATTTAATTGATAAAGTTGATAATTTAATTATTGGCGGTGGTATGGCTTATACATTTGTAAAGGCTAATGGTGGAAAAATTGGTAATTCAATTTGTGAAGATGATCAATTAGAAGTTGCAAAAGCAATTGAAGCAAAAGCTGCTGCTAAAGGTGTTAAATTAGTAATGGCAACAGATGTTTTAGTTACTGATGATTTTTCAGGTAATGGAACAAACAAATTTGTAAAAATTAATGAAATTCCCGATGGCTTTGAAGGTGTAGATGCTGGTCCTGATTCAAGAAAAGCATTTGCTGATGTATTAAAATCATCAAAAACAATTCTAATGAATGGACCTGTTGGTGCATTTGAAAATCCAAAATTTGCAGAAGGTACAAAAGCTGTTTTACAAGCTGTTGTTGATGCTACAAAAAATGGTGCAATATCAGTTATAGGTGGTGGTGACTCTGTATCTGCTGCTAAAAAATTCTTTAAAGCAGAAGATTTTACACACGTTTCAACAGGTGGCGGTGCTTCTTTAGAATTTATTGAAGGTAAAGTATTACCTGGTGTTGCTGCTTTAGATGATATGTAATTTTGTTAAATAAAATAAATTAGAAAAAGAAGACTTTTTAAAGTCTTCTTTTTCTAATTTTATAATATCTAATTATGCTTGATTATATTATTTACTAAAAATTTATATTCATAAAGAGCATCCTTATTTTCATATATATTGTATAATGTATATTTATTTACAAATGCAAAATCATATATTTTTTCATCAAGGAATTTTATAAGAGTATATTTATATTTAATTATCATCAAAGTTTTTATTTTTGCAGATTTTGATAATAGAATATAAACTAATTATCATTATAATAAATGCTAAAATTTCAGCTAATTGCAGATTTAAGTTTAATCCTATTTTTGCATTAAATATAAATGATAAAGTTATAAATATGTAGAATAGTCCTGGTATTAAAGTTATAAAGTAATTCTTTTTATTTTGATAAAGCATAATGGTTGCTATAAGGAAAGTAGGAATAACTAATAGTTGGTTAAATAACATTACATAATTCCATAAAGTTGCAAATTGGTTTGAATAATTTTTAGCACCGAATAAACATAAGAAAATTACAATCATAGATGGTACTATAATAATTAATCTGTTTTTTATAGGTTTTTGGTCCAAATCAAAAGCATCTGCAATAATCATTCTTAAAGCTCTTAATGCAGTATCACCAGATGTTAAAGGTAAGCATAAGACAGCAAGAACAACAATTATTGAGAGGTTCAATGGAGTAAATTCTTTTGCTATAGTATTTACTACGTTAACTGTTCCAATCATATTGTCAGGAACTAAACCTGAATGATATACATATAAAGCACCGGCTGCCCAAATCATTACAATTAAGCTTTCAAAACACATAGTTTTAAAGAAAACTTTGCGACCTTCATATTCATTATTTAATGTTCTTGCAACTATTGCAGTTTGAGTTGCATGAGAGCCTGATAATAACCCGCAGCTAACTGTCATAAAGAAAAATGGTATCCAAGGTAATTTATGCCAATTTAAGTTACTTATATTTAATTCAGGTATAGTAATTCCGTTTATTACATAACCTGTTAATAAAAGTACTGAACCGATAAGAACTAGTATTCCAATATAAGGATAAACTTTTGCCATTAATTTATTAATAGGGAATAAAGCCATTACAAAGAAGTAGGCTCCAATTATTATATATGTAACTATTGCTATCGGATTATTAAAAGTGAAATCATTTTCATTTAAAATCTTACCTAAATATAAATCACCTGCTGCATAAATAAATACGGTAACCCATAAAATGGACATAATAGATACAATTACAGTAAAAGTTTTAAAAAATACGGAACCGAAATATTTTTTTGTAATTTGAGTTATTTGTAAACCTTTATTTCTTACGGATATCATTCCGCTGAAATAATCATGTACACAGCCCATAAAAATGCAACCTAAAGGAACAATAATAAAAAATAAAGGTCCAAATACTATGCCTTGAAGAGCAGATAATATAGGGCCCATACCTGCTATATTAAGCAGATTGATTAATTGATTTCTTGTAGTTGATAAAGGAACATAATCTACTCCATTGTATAAATTTTCAGAGGGAACTTTTCTTTCATCAGGTCCAAATTGTTCTTCTATGTATTTGGAATAGAATATATATCCAAATAAAAGAATTAAAAGACCTATGAAAAAAGTTATCATTTTTTATTTTTCCTCATTAATCAAATATAAATACATTGAACATTTGCTGCAATCGAACTCAATTTTAAATTTAATATTACTTTCAATTTGTTCTAAACTCCAAGGTAATGTTGGAACATTTTTAGGATTTAGTTTAGAACATAAATCAAGTTCATTTCTTAAACAGTATCTTGAACTAAATACTTTTTTACCCTCTAGGTCAAGACCTGTTTCAAGACCGGGTTCTATTTTTTCAACTCCGTGACGCTCATAAAACGCTTTAGTACAAGAGTTTGTAACATTACCTAAATATGAAATTTCTTTTTTGTAATATGGATAATTGTTTTTCTCAACTTGAACTTTATCAATCGGACGATTTTTTGCACGTTCTTTTCTTAATAATTCAAATATTTTATCTTTAAATAGTTCAAGATTATCTATCTTAATATCGTTTTGAGATATAACATCGTCTATTACAAATTCACATTCTTGATCTAATTTGAATAATAATTTTTGTATTTTATCTTTTGGTATTACGTTTTTTTCAATGTCATATATTAATTCAATAGAATTTTTATCTTCATCAGTTGCTTTAATATTATATTTGTTATTTTTTTCTTCTATTTCTAATTGAACTGAAATAACTCTATAGTTTACAGACTCTTCAACTTCTTTAAAACCTTTTACGTCAATATATCTATATAAATCAAGTCCTTTAAGATTATCATTAATACCTTTTGCATAGTATTTATTGTTTTCTTTTTTTAATACTTCAATTGTTTGAACCGGTTTATTTTCTGCTTTGTATCTTAATCTGTCACCAACAGATAAACTAATATCTGAATCAATTATAAAGAATGTATTATCACTTTCTATAACTTTACCTACATTAGAACCGACAATATGATATTTTGAATACATTTCTTTTTTTCTTCCGTTAATGAAGAAATCGGTAAAGCCTTTATTAAAATTTTTGTATAAGTCAGGTTTAAAACCAAGGATGGTTCTGCCTGAAGATTTTCTTTTTATTCCTTTTTTCTTAACAATTTCATCAGCTATTTGTGAAAATATAGCAGTTGAATTTTTAACATGCTTTAAATCTTTTTCTCTTCCGGCTATTTTAAATGAATCAACACCTATATCAAAAAGTCTTTCAATTTCATTATGTAAACTTAAAAATCTTAGGTTAAATAATCTATCATTTTCTCTTATTATGTTTCCGTTTGCATCTTTAAGAGTCCAATGTCCCATACATCTTTCAGGACATACACCATGGTTTGAAGCATTGTAGTGCGCTATGTCAGATGATTTTGTATTTTTTAAATTTTCTACATATGCAAGATAACAATTGCCACTGTATCCTACGCATAAAAACCCATAACAGAAACATTCTATTTCTATATTTGAATTTTCTGTTATATCTTTTATTTCTTCGTAGGTTAATTCTCTTGGAAGTACAATTCTTCTTACATTACATTTTTCAAAGAATTGTGCATCTTCTTTTGTATAGCAGCCTGTATTTGTGCTTAATATAATAGGAATAGGAGGCAAATCAAGTTCTAAAATACCAATATCTTGAATAATTAATCCGTCAATTCCCATTTCATAAAATTCATTAATCATATTTTGAGCTGTTTTTATATCTTCTTCTGTATATAAAAGACAGTTAAGCGGAATATAAATCTTAGCCCAATATTTATGAGCAAATTCAACAAGTTCTTTTATATCTTTCATTGAATTTGCGTGTTCGTGTCTTAATGAAAATTTAGGAGCTCCAATATATATAGCATCAGCACCGCATCTTATGGCTTCTTTTGCATAAAATAAATTTTTTCCGGGTGATAAAATCTCAATATCTTTAAGATTTCGTTTTGACATTTATTTTACTCCTTGTATAAATTTTCTATTTCTTTCTCATATTTTTTACATACAGCTTTATACTTTGTTTTTAATGTTGTTGTTAATAAGCCGTTATCTACTGTAAATTCTTCTTTTAAAAAATATATTTTTTTCAATTTTTCAAAATATCTGAAATCATTTTTTCTTCTTATTTTTTCATTTAAATGTTCAATAATAAATTGTTTAAAGGCTTCATTGTTATTAGGTTCTGATTTATTAATATGATTTTTTTCACACCAATCAAAATACTGTTTATCTTCTAAAACGGCTAAAGCGGCAAGATATGGTTTACCGTGTCCAACAATTATGAGTTGTTTTATATATTCTGAATCTTTTGCTTCATTTTCAAGCAAAGGAGTAAATACATTGTAGCCATTAGACATTACAATTACATCATCATATCTTGATAGAACCATTAAATATCCATCTTTATCAACATAACCAAGATCGCCTGTATTTAAAAAATTATTTTCTAATAATGCTTTAGCTGTTGCTTCAGGATTTTTATAATATCCTTTCATTATTTCTATTCCGCCTAATGTAATAAGACCTATTTCATTAGGTTTAAGTTCTTTATGAGTTTCAGGGTCTATTATTTTAATAGTAGTACCTTCAAATGCTACACCTACTGTGTAATAGTGTTCCTTTTGACTTTCTAAAGTATTACTTACTGCAAGCCCCGTTGTTTCTGTTAATCCATAATGTTGTATTAATGGAATTGACATTATATCATAGTAATCTTCCAATGGTTTTGCAAGGTGCGCAGAACCCACAAATATAATTATTTCATCTTTAAATAATTTATTTCTTATTGGTTTATATATATGTTTATCTATTAGTTGTTTTAGTTTATTTATTAGAAATAAATTAGTTTTATTACGTTCAAGTTTTAATATTACTTGAGATATAAAAAATGCAATATGGTAGAGTTTTGAAAAAATTAATCCTTTTTTATTAACTTCTTCAATTAATTTAGAATGAATTGTTTGCATAATCTTAGGTGCACAATGAAGATAATCAGGTTTTTCTCTATCAATAACATTATAGAAATCTTTGTATTTGGTATATATGACTTTGCAACCTTCAGAAAAACAAAGAAGAACAAAGCTTTTACCGCCTGCACTTGAAAGAGGAAATGTAACAATAAATTTTTTGCCTGTTTTTATTTTATTGAATTTTTGTAATTCTTCAACTACATAAGACATTCCAATATTAGGCAGCATTGCACCTTTAGGTGATGCTGATGTACCTGATGTATAGTTAATATATGCTATATCTTCAGGGTTTTCTTCCCAATCAGTTATTAAATTTTGTTCTTTCTCTGAATCAAGTTCACAGAGGATATCAGATAAAAAAATTACATTTTCTACATTTTTGAAGCTTTTATTTTCACCAGTATATATTATAAATTTAAGATTATTAATATTTTTACTGTTATTATCAAAAAAATAGTCTATTACTTCGGAACTATCAGTAATTAAAGCAATACAGTCACTGTTTTCAAAAACAAAATTTAATTCTTTTATACTTATTTCAGAAGTTTTGGAAACACATACTCCGCCAAGAGTAATTATTGCTTGTTCAATTATTAACCATCTTGGAAAATTAGCCGCAAACAGACATACATTATCAGATTTATTTAAACCTAATTTCGATAATTTTTCAGTTAAAAAACATAATTCATTAAATGCTTGTTTATATGTTATTTCAATACTGTTTGTGTTATCTGTAAATGCTATACTATCTTGGTATTTACCGCAAGTCTTTTTCCATAAATCAAATAAAGACTTATATTTATAGTTATTTTGGTACATACCACAGAGTTTATCATAAAAAATCAGTAAGAGTCAAACAATCTTTTATATAAAAAAAAGAAGATTTTATAATCTTCTTTTTTATTATTTTATACTTGTCTTTATATAATTAGTTAAATCTGACTCTTGTTAAGTCTGCTTTTCTAATTCTAATATTTTGAGGAGTAATTTCCAATAATTCATCATCAGAAATATATTCCATACAATCTTCTAAAGACATTTTTCTATGAGCCTGCAAAGTAACCATAACATCAGCAGTTGCACTTCTCATATTTGTAAGTTTTTTAGTTTTACAAACATTTATTTCTATATCTTGAGGTCTGTTATGTTCACCAACAACCATTCCTCTATAAACTTTAGTTTTAGGTGTTATGAAAAATACACCCCTATCTTCAAACTGAGCCAAAGCATATGGAATAGCTTCACCTTGTTCATGAGAAACTAATGAACCGTTTCTTTGTTTAGAAATATCACCTGCATATGGTTTATATTTATCGAAAGTATGATTCATAATTCCTTCACCGCGAGTCATTCTGATGAATTCTCCTCTAAATCCGATTAAACCTCTTGCCGGTATTGAAAAATTCAACATTGTTCTGCCTTTTACATTTTGCATATGAAGCATTTCACCTTTACGGTTAGATAGTTTTTCAATGCAAGAGCCTGCGCAAGCTTCAGGTACATCAATCAATAAATCTTCAAATGGTTCCATTAAAACACCATCAATATGTTTTGTTATAACTTCAGGTTTAGAAACTTGAAATTCAAAGCCTTCTCTTCTCATTGTTTCAATTAATATACTTAAATGAAGTTCACCTCTGCCTGAAACTCTAAAGCTTTCTGTAGTGTCAGTATCTTCAACACGTAAACTTACATTTTTTTCTAATTCATCATAAAGTCTTTTTCTTACTTGTCTTGAAGTTACAAATTTACCTTCTTGACCTGCGAATGGACTGTCATTAACTGAGAAAATCATTTGAAGTGTTGGTTCATCAATTTTTATTAGAGGAAGTGCTTCAGTGCAATCAGGTGCCGTAATTGTTTCACCAATATGTATATCATCGAAACCTGTAATAGCAACTATGTCACCTGCTACGGCTTGTTGTGCTTCAACTCTTCCTAAATCTTCAAATACATATAGTTTTACTATTTTACCTTTTTGAATTGAACCGTCTGCTTTTATTAAATTTACTTGTTGTTGAGCTTTAATTGTACCATTTAGAACTCTACCTATAGCAATTCTTCCTACATAATCATTGTAGTCAAGTGTAGTTACTTGAAATTGAAGTGTTTTGTCTTTGTCCCCTGTCGGGTGTTTTACATTTTTTAAAATACAATCAAGTAAAGGTTCAAGTGTTTTTGAATCATCTTCAATATTTTTCTTTGCAAAGCCTGCTAAACCATTAGCATAAACGTATGGGAAATCAATAAGTTCTTCGTTATCTGTTAACTCTGTAAATAAATCAAATACTTTATCAACAGCACCATCAGGGTCTGCACCTTGTTTATCAATTTTATTTATTACAACAATAATTTTGATGCCTAATTCAAGTGCTTTTGAAAGTACAAATCTAGTTTGAGGCATTGGTCCTTCTTGTGCATCAACAATTAACAAAGCACCATCAACCATACCTAAAACACGTTCAACTTCACCACCAAAGTCTGCGTGTCCCGGTGTATCAACAATATTTATTTTATATCCTTTATAATTTACAGAAACGTTTTTAGAAAGAATTGTAATACCTCTTTCACGTTCCAAATCATTAGAGTCTAAAACTCTTTCTTGTACTTGTTGGTTATCTCTAAAAACACCGCATTGTTTTAAAATGCTGTCTACTAATGTTGTTTTACCATGGTCAACGTGGGCAATTATTGCCACATTTCTAATTTTTGTATTATCCATTATTAATGTTTCCTAATATTCGTGTGTTAATAATAAATATTTTATTATAAACATTCCTAATAAAACAGATAAAAATTTTTTTTGTCTGTTCTAATTTTCTAATTAATAAAAAATTAATTTTTTATTTAAATCTTAATTAATTATAAATTTTTTCTGATTTTAAAAAAAATACTATTAAACTGATAATAAGAAGTTAATAAGACAAAAACAAATAATTATTTTTTGCCGTATTAAATTTGTGAAAAGAGGTGTTCTTAATGATAGATTTTAACAGATTAACAGATTATACAAAGGAAATTATATATAGTGCCCAGCAAATAATGTATAGATATAAAAATTCTCAACTGGAACCTATACATATTATGCTTGCTATTGCTGAAGATGATGAAGGTATTGCTAAAGATTACTGCAGCGAACTCAAAATAGATAATGATAATTTTAAACATCAATTGGTAAATGAAATAGCTTCTTTACCGCAAGTGCAAACAACAAATCCAAATCAACAATTATATATTTCTCAAATGACAAATAATATGTTTGATATTGCACAAGAAAATGCAGATAGTTTAAAAGATTCATTTATAAGTATTGAACATATATTAATGGCTATGACAGAACTAACGGGTTCTAAAATTCAACAAATATTGAATAATAATAAAATTACAAAAAATTCAATATTAAATGCAATGAAAAAAGTAAGAGGTAACAGAAAAGTGGATAGCAAAAACGCAGAAGATTCATATAAAGCTTTAGAAAAATATTCAACAGATTTAACTCAAATGGCACGTAAAGGTAAGCTTGATCCTGTAATAGGGAGAGATGATGAAATAAGACGTGTTATACAAGTTTTAAACAGAAAAACAAAGAATAACCCAGTATTAATAGGTGAACCCGGTGTTGGTAAAACAGCTATTATAGAAGGTCTTGCCCAAAGAATAATACGTGGAGATGTACCTGAAAATTTAAAAGAATCCAAATTAATATCATTAGACTTAGGTGCATTAATAGCAGGTGCAAAATTCAGAGGTGAATTTGAAGAAAGATTGAAAGCCGTATTAAAAGAAGTAGAGGATTCAAACGGCGAAATAATAATGTTCATAGATGAACTTCATACTGTAGTAGGCGCAGGAGCAACAGAAGGTTCAACAGATGCAGGTAACCTTTTAAAACCAATGCTTGCAAGAGGTACCTTAAGATGTATTGGTGCAACAACTGTAAATGAATATCGTAAATATATAGAAAAAGATCCGGCATTAGAACGTCGTTTTCAACCAGTAATGGTAGATGAGCCTTCAATAGAAGATACTATAAGTATTTTAAGAGGCTTAAAACAAAGATATGAAGTTCACCATGGAGTAAGAATAAAAGATTCAGCTTTAGTTGCTGCTGCAAAATTATCAGACAGATATATTACAGATAGATTTTTACCTGATAAAGCAATAGATTTGGTTGATGAAGCAGCATCTTCTTTAAGGATAGAGATTGATTCCATGCCTGAAGAACTGGATATGTTAGTTCGTCAAAAAATGCAGTTAGAAATTGAAAAAGAAGCATTAAAACAAGAAGAAAATCCTGAAAATGCTGAAAAGATACAAAATATTGAATCAATTTTGAAAGATTTGAATGAGAAAATTGATAAATTAAAAACGCAATGGGAACTTGAAAAGAAAAGCATTCAAGGAGAAGCTTCAATAAAAGAAGAAATAGAAAAGGTCAAAATTGAAATTGAAGCAGCAGAACGTGACATGGACTTACAAAAAGCTGCAGAACTAAAATACGGAAAATTAATGGCATTAGAAAAACAACTTAAAGAAGTTGGAGAAAAAGCTAATGTACATAAAAATACGTTATTAAAAGAAGAAATAGATGAAGATGATATTGCCGAGATTGTAAGTAAATGGACAGGTATTGCAGTAAATAAACTACTTGAGAGTGAAATGCAGAAATTAATTAATATGGAAGAATTCTTACATAAGAGAGTAGTAGGTCAGGATGAAGCTGTAGAAGTTGTTTCAGATGCAATAAGAAGAGCTCGTTCAGGTTTAAAAGATCCCAATAGACCAATAGGCACATTTATATTCCTTGGTCCTACAGGTGTAGGTAAAACAGAACTTGCAAAAGCATTGGCTGAATTTATGTTTAATGATGAAGATGCATTAATAAGAATAGATATGTCAGAATATATGGAAAAACATACAGTTGCAAGGTTAATAGGTGCACCTCCGGGATATGTAGGTTATGATGAAGGCGGTCAATTAACAGAACAAGTAAGAAGAAAACCATATTCAGTTGTACTTTTTGATGAAATAGAAAAAGCACATCCTGATGTATTCAATATAATGCTTCAAATATTTGATGATGGCAGATTGACAGATTCAAAGGGCAGAACAGTTGACTTTAAAAATACCTTAATTATATTAACAAGTAATATAGGTAGTGAAATTATATTGAAGAATACACTTGAATCAATGTTATCCGAAAAACAGGCTGAAGAAACCAAAGAAGAAGTTATGTCTTTAATGCAGCAAAGATTCAAACCGGAATTCTTAAACAGAATAGATGAGATAGTATTCTTTAAAGCATTAACTATGGCACAGTTAGCTAAAATTGTTGATATACAAGCTGCTCATTTACATAAATTATTGTCAGAGCAAGATATTACTCTTGAATTAACAGAGGATGCAAAAGAATTCTTAGCTCAAAAGGGATATAATCCGATTTATGGAGCACGTCCGTTAAAGAGAACAATAAGACAGTTAATCGAAAATCCATTATCTAAAAAGATATTGAAACAGGAAATAACTCCTCATTCAAAAGTAAAAATTGATGTAAATAATGATGAGTTAGTTTTTAAGACTGAATAAATAAAATCTTGAAACGTACACACATACTATAACCCCGAAGATTATTCATCTTCGGGATTTTTTTGTTCTTTATCCGAAAAGCTTGCATGAAAACTTTTCCAAAATCCTTTTATTCTGCTTCCTATTGAATCCAATTCATCCATTAAAGGATCATCCTCATCATCTTTTTTAGAGGAGAATTCGAAAACATCTTGTTCTTCATCATCTTTTTTCTTTTTTCTTTCTTGTTGAAAATATCCCAAATTACCTGCGCCACCATCATTTGTGTGATGCGATTTTTGGATTGAAGGTATGTTATCTGGACCATTTATACCGAATGACATCTCTTGCCTTTCGTTTAGAAAGTGAATATTTTCCCAAGATTATTTAAAATCTATATTATAATTATATACTACTTTTGTAGAAATTGTAATCATGAAGATGAATGATTGTTAAGATTATGAAGTTTAATAGAAACAAATTTAAAGTCTATATAAATAAATACCGAAAATAAATATGGTAGTAAGTATCTTTCTAAGAAAATTGATAATATGTCAGAAGAAATAAGAAATTTATATAACATTAATGCTTTAGGGTTGAATACAAAGTCTTCTATTGGGAACATTTCAGAATCAGAGATAGAAGATTTAAGCTTATTTTCTGATGAAAACATAATAGAGCAAGCAGGTGAAAGTGTTAGTCTTCAATCTGGTAATAGTTCTGTTGTAATGGTTGATTCATTAGATACAAATACACAAAATGCAATAATAGAAATGTTAGAAAATATACTTAATACATATGGAGAAAATTTTGAAACAACAAAAGAAAACAATGGAATAATTGCAAGAGCTTGGGATTGGGTAAAGAATTCAACAGGAATAGGAGTGGGGTCAGATAAAGTACAAAGTAAAATTGAGACATTAAAAAATGATGTAACAATGTTAAAAGAAGATTCTTCTAAATTGGCAGAAGTATATAAAGAAGTTACTGGTAATGCTTTAACAACAGAAGAATTAAATGCATTAGCAAAAGGGGAAGCGGATTTTTCAAATTCTGAAATAATAAAATCGGTAACGAAATATCAACAAGGTCAAAAACAGAATGTTAATATTATATCAAGTATAGGTTCAGCATTAGCTGTAACAGGACTTATAGCTGCAGGGGTTGTTGCAGCACCTTTTACCGGTGGGATGAGTTTAGGTGCCTCCTTAGCGGCAATTGGTACTTTAACGGCTGCCGGAACTGCTGCATATATGATTCCGCAGGTAGCAGATGGTATGACTGAAAAAGATGGCTATTCAGGAAAAGAGATTGCAGAAGATTTAGCAAACGGTGTTATGAGTTCAGCATTTATGGCAACAGGTATTGGCGCCGGGAAAGCGCTTGGTTCAACGTTAGCATCCAAAGCTACAACTCAACTGGGAAGAACAGCAGCAGGGCTTGCCGCTAGTGAAACTACATCTGTAATTATGGGTGATGGAATTGCTATAAGTAATTATCTCACAGAAGTTGCTGTTAATGATGATGTTGATTTTTCATGGGAAGATTTAGGAAAAACTGCAGCTACCGCGACAGCTGGTTCTTTAGCTGCCGGTGCTACGGCATATGGGATGTCTTCTATTTTAAGACCTGTATTGACATCAGGAACAACTGCCCAAAGTCAGGTTGTTGGAAGATTGTTGAGTTCGGGTATATCTGGTGGTAGTGCAGGTGCTGCTGCAAGTGCAGCAGCAGGTAGTACAAATTATTTACTTACTTGTATGATTGATGGTAAGGAAGTAGATTTTGAAGAATGGTTAGATTCCACAACTGAAAATATTGCAGGTGCGACATTTGCCGGTTTTTCTGCAGGTGTAGCATTCGAAGCTGTACAAGTCGCAGTTGGAACTCCACAACCAACGGGAACTAAGACTGTTCAAAAAGGTGTTACTGATGATGGTTTAGAATATAAAGATTATCTTGATAAAGATGGTAATATAATTGCAAGAGATATAAAAGCAAGTGATTTATCAAATTATTTAAAGAGTCAAGCTTCATCTCAAGAAGGTTTAACCCAATATAATGATGGGAATACAAATCAAAGTACAAATACAACTGCAAGAACCGTAAGAATTTCTTTTTCTAATATACCAGAAGTAATACAGATAGATGAAACTACATCCATAATAACTAATAATAAAGGAAGTTATTATCAAGTTAACGGAACAATATATGATTGGGCCGGTAATGTCCAAAACTTCGCCTCAGGAGTTATAGATTCACAAACTTATCGTGGTGTAAATAAAGGAATAAATAGTAATAATAATTATTCAACGGATACTGACTATGTTGTATATGATGATGCAGAAGTTATAGTTTCAAATGATATAACAACATTGTCAGGAGAACAACAATCAATAGCTACCGGAACAAATATACATTCGACAATAATGCAAGGAGAAAATGGACTTAATATATATAATCCGAATGATAATATTGCTGCAGGTATAGCATCTTCATCTGTTTTGGTAGCAGGTCAAGTTTCAAATATGGCCGGTAATATTTCGGGTGTTACATCTTCTGAAGCTGCTATATCAGCTAATCAGATACCGCATAGTTATAGCAATATTGAAGATATAAAAAGTTATCTCTCAAGTTTAGGAACGGAGGATTCTAAAACAGTTCTTAAATCACTTGGAAAATTAAAGCCTGATGAGATTAATTTAGATAGATTAAATATTGCTATAGATATTTTAAATGAAGGTGAAACAATAACTCAGTTAAAAGGATATGCTAAAGAAATATCAGAAGAATATTCTTCAGGTACATATACAATAGACACAATGTTAGAAATATATGATGCATTAGGAATAAAACCGGATGGAGAATTCGTAAAAGATAATGATGGAATATATCATTCTCAAGCTGAAGGTTTTGGGATAATTACAGGTAGAGCAAAAGGAAATGATTCGGTATATAGTAAGTTAAGAAATAAAATGTTAAAATTAGGTAGTGATTTACCTACAAGTGTTCAAGAAGCAAAAACATTAATTGGAGATGCTCAAGGTACAAGATTGGTATTAAATTCAACTGATACAATATCCCCTGATGCATTTGAAACTAGTGAAATAATAAAAACAGAAATTCCTGAACAATCAGACAGAGTCTTATTTACTAAATATTTATCCGGCCAAATAGATGGAATTTCTGATGAATTATTAGTAAAATTTGAGGCGGTTAAAAATAAAGGTTGGCAAGAATTAAGTGATTCTCAAACACAGACATTTGTTGATGGATTATCTAACGCAATAGAATCCGGTTCAATAAGAATAACGGAAGTTCATAATTATTATGGTGAGAATAGTGTCCCATATTTATCAGAAAGTCAATTAACTCAAATTGAAAATGCTTATAATAATTGGTATCAGAACATGTTAAAAACTGCGGATACATCTCAAAGTAACTATAGAATAATGCAAGAAACACGTAAAGATGGTTCAGAAATTGAATATCTTTATGATGTAGAATCAGGAGCTAAATTCTATCAATCTCTTATAGTTGAAACAGAAGCAAAACAAAGCGGATATACAGCTGCACAGTTTAATCTTGTAAACCAATATAATCAATTGGAAGAATTGCAGTTTAGGGGGGCTAAATTGGATGAGCTTGCAGAAATAGAACACATAGTTTATGATATCAAAAGCAATAAAGATACCGTTTCCGGAGTTGAATATGATGCTGTAAGACAGGTAATAAATAAATTGCAAAATTCAACGCAAAAGAGAGCTGATGGTAAAACAGCAATGGATGAATATAATGAATATTTCAGTGCAGTATATAAATCTTCAAGATTAAGTGAGTTTGGAGCAAAAGCAAAAGAACCCAATATATATGAAGATTATCCTCTTTTAAAGGAATTATTTACGAAAGAAGAGTTATATCAAATAAGTAAAGAAGGTTTAGAAGAATTACATCAGCAGATAAAAAAATCAAAGGAGAGTAAATAAATGAATATAGATAATAATATAAATGGTATCAATTCAATAAACTGCAAAAAAAATCCTGAAGCTGAAGCAAATAAGGACTTAAAAAAGGAACTTGTAGAAAATCTATATAAGAAAGCAAGACAAATGGTCCCTCAAGAAGGTATTGGGATAAGTGAGTTTGAACCTGTGACGGAAGAATATATAGATTCAGATACTAAAGATATATTTTTTCTTTCGGTTCAATCAGGTTACGATAAAAAAGAGCCCGAATTAAAAGTTTTAAGGGCAAGTTATCAATTAAGTAAAGATGCACCTGTTTATTATATGAATATTATTCGAGGCTCTAAACAAGATATTCTTGATTTTCTGGGCAATGAAAATAATATAGGTAAAATTAAAGGCTTTTTAAGTATTTTAAAAGAAAGAGCAATTCAAGGCGAATAAATTTATAAATTAGTTCTATAATTTTTGATATTGTATATAAACTTTAAGTTTATATATATTTAATGCAAGAATTTTAAAGTTTCAAAGTAAAAATCCGAAAATATACTTGTAATTAGTAAGTATGGAAAATTTATTTTGAGTGAAGATTCAATCAGATTGAATGGATTTAAAGAAATACAACAAGTTTTTTCTGCTAATAATAAAGAAATGACAGAAGAAGACTTGTTAATTTTATTTGAGAATTCACTCGAAGAAGGTGAAACGAGTCTTAATATAGATAAGTTTGTACAGAATATAGCAGAAAATTATGATATAGATTCAATAGAAGAATTACATCAATTAATATCAAATATTGCTCAAACTGACGGAGATGAAGAAAATTTATCACTAGAAGATTTGATATATGAAGAAGAAGAAGGAAGCAAAACAGATAAAATAAATGCATTTGATGAATCTGAATTAGATGAAAAATGGCAACCTATAGAAGCAGAAACAGATAAAGCATTAGGTTTTTTATGGGAAACCGGAACATATACATATAAAACCTCAAATGGTGTAGATATAACTGTTTCAGATACAACTGATATAGAAATATATGAAAATAAGGAAACAGGGGAAGTTATAGTTGTTGGAGCAAAAGGAGCAAAAATAAATAGCAGCTCAGAAGATGCTAAATTAACAATATACGATTCTGAAATAGAATCAATAGATACCGGAAAAGGTAATGATAATGTAAAAATATATAATTCTTCTGTAGGAAATTTAAGTACAGGAAAAGGAACAGATTCAATAACTATAGAAAATTCAGAAGTTCGTAAAATCAATACAGGAAGTGGAAATGATTTTGTTTCTGTTTCCGATTCAAATATATCAAATGTAAACACAAGCAGTAGTTTTTTGTTTGGGATATTAGATGATGGTGAAGATACAGTTATATTGAATGATAGTCAAACAGAAGAAGTTAAGACAGGAAGAGGAAGTGATAATATTATTGCAACAAATTCTTCTGTTAACAATTTAGATACCGGAAGTGGTAGTAATTCGCTAAGTACTGAAGAAGCGGATATTGGAAATTTAAGTGCAAATAAAAATGATACTGTTATTAAAGATAAAAATTATATAGATATAGATAAATCTGAAATACAAGGAATAGAATCAGATTCTCAAATAATGCTTGAAGACGGTACAAGTATAAGTGTAAATGATTATGCAAACTATATTTTGTCACAAGAAGTTGGATTTGAGACAGAAGAAGAGTACCAAGAATATGTTTTACAATCTATGAGTGCAAATTTAGAATCAATAAAAAGTACATTCAATAAACAAGAGACTTCAGACGGAGTAGTATCTGACGGGTACAATTTATTAAAAGAATTGACAGGTCTTGGAATTACAGATGAAGACGTTAAAACACTAATAGCCGAACAGGAAGCTATGATAGAAGGTCTAACTGCAGCATTGAATGGTGAAAGTAATATGACTTTTGAAGAAGCCTATGAATATTATACCGGAACAACATATTCCAAAGAGAAAATAGATAAATATATGGAGGTTTCTCAGATTTATTCAGCAGTAATGGTTGGATGTCAATATGATGAAGATTATATGGAAAAATTTGAGAAAGCAACCGGAAAGAGTATAGAAGATATATCAAAAGAGTATGCTTTATGTCAAATGGAGACATTTGGTAGAAGTACAGGTATACAAGATTTAGTAGAAAAATATGCAGAAGATCAAAATTCTTTTGCGGATAGATTATCAATGGCAATATCTGCTGTAGGAATAACATGTATAGTAGCAGGAGCAGTTGTTTCCTTTGTATTTCCACCCGCTGCACCAGCTGGAATGGCATTAATGACGGCAGGTAAATATATATCATTAAGCGGTATGTTTATAGATAATGCAATGGATTTAGTAGATGGTACGACAGATGCGGATGGATTAACAAAAGAAGAAATAGGAGATATTGCTCTTGAAACAGGTGTGGAAGCTATTTCATATATGGCAGGTCGTGGAATAGGTAAATTAACGAATGGTTTGAATAGTGTTGTAACAAATAAAGCAGCCAGTGCAGGAATGGGAAAAGTCGGTTCATATGTTGTAGGTCAAACTGCCGAGACAGCAGCAGATGCAGCATTATCGTTGGGAGCAGATTTTGTAATAGCTCAAGGACAGTCGGTAGTAACAACCGGACAATTTATGGATGCTGATGATTATTGGTCAATGGATAGATTCTTAGGCGAAGGAAAGAATCAATTGATAGGAATTCTTACAGGTTTAGCTTCATCTAAAGTTAATGCTTATCAACAAGGAGTAATAAGTACAGCACAAGGAAAAATTTTAAGCGGTGATATAGAAGGAGCAAAAGAATATATTGAATCATCAGGAATGAAAATGACAGATACTGATTTTGATGGTTTTGTAGAACAAGTCAAAGTAGTAGATGCTGAAGCAAAAATTACTAATAGTGTTGAAACTGATATAACGGCAGATGAAAAAATACAAGATGAAAACCAAGTAAAATCAACAGAGACAGAGGAAAATGTTGAAACAGAAAGTAAAGTAGTATCTACAGATAGTGATTCCAAAATAAATCAAGAGAATTTAACTGATGTAGATGGAACAAAAGTTATAGATTCTTCTGAAGTAAAAAGTCAAATAATTGAAAAATATAATTTTAGTGATTCAGTTAAAGAATATATATCAAATTTAGATGATGTTCAATATCAAAGATTAGTCGAATTATTTGACAAATTACCATATGATATAGACATTTCTGAATTAGATATTCGTAAGATAAATATGTTTGCAAGTGGTGTAATTAAGATTGATTGTGAAGATCAATCAATTACATATAAAAAAACCAAAGAAGGAGACTTTAAAGTAGAGTATAATAGCGGTAAAAAGAAGATTAAGGAAATAATATATCTGTCTGATGGATCAAGGCAAGTATCCGAAGGTTTCAATGAAAGTGAAAGAGTTGTTTCTTTATATAATGGAAAAAATATATTACTTACAAAATCCAATATTAATAATTCTGATAATACACCAGTATTACAAGAAACTTATACATATAAAGACGGAACAATAATTAAGAATTCGAAATATGTAACAACCGGTATTGAAACACAACAAATATTGGATTCTTCGATGCGACCTATAGGGCAAGAGATTGTTAAACAAGTTAATTTACCAGATAAAATAAAATCTAAAATAATAGAACATATATCGACTCCTAATCAAATAGATAATACAGGTTTTATTTATGGTGGTCATTTTATTGATGATTATCTTTCATTAAAAGATGGAAGTTCTGTTGAATTAACTTTAAGAGATGGAACGAAAACAACAGCAGATATAGAGATTGATGATTCAGGGAATATAACATATAGTTATAAAATTGGAGATGTTGATTTTAAATTAAAGTTAGAGAAAGAAGAAAATCCCAATGGTATAATCCTTTATACAGAAAAATTGAAGAGATCTGATCTAAATAGCAATAAATTATGTTATAAAACAGTAGTATCTTCAGTGGAATATGATAAAATGTTTGAGCTATTAGCAAAAAATAGTATAGATAAGTTTTGTATGATAGAAGAAAATGGTTCGAAGTATATATATTACTATACAATTTCAGATAATGGAGAATACATATATTGGCGTTTACTTGAAAATGGCGGAAGTCTTTATCCTGTTACAGAAAATATGTTACCTGAAGGTGTCAAAGATTCATTATTGCAAGATAACTAGTATAATAAAACAATATTAATATATGAAAGGTTTTTATGTTGAAGAAAATTAATTTTGGAAATAATATTAATATAAATAACAATCAGAGTACGAATGGTAGTCACAATTTATCTTTTACAAGTAGAAAGGATGAATTTATAAAAAGTTCTTCAAGTATGGAACAAGAAGCGAAAAGAAATGAATTAGTTGTAAGTGTTTTATCTTTATATGATTTTAAAAAACTAATCACTGGATTACAAAGTAAAGGACATTATGTTTTTAGCTTGGGTGTTATTCAACTCGATTCAAGTAAAGATGGTTATAATATAGACATAGCTATTCAAAATGATAAAACTCAAGAAACAGTACAGTATAGATATTCTTTAGAAGAATTTTCCGGAGTATTAAATGATATAAAAGCAAATAAAATCATTAAGAATAAAGATAAAGAAGATGAATATAATCAATTATTAACAGATTTTCTAGGTACATATATAAAAGGAGAAGATAAAAAATAATTATTTTATTTTTTATCTTTGAAATTATATTTAGGTAAAATCTTATTTAGTAATTTTACGGTTGGTTTAATATCAGATTCAATACCTTTAGAGTCTTTATAGGCAGCAGGAGCTTCATCTATAGTTTCAGGGCAAATACAACTTGTGTATATACCATTCATTGAAGCTTTATAATCTTGCAGTTGAATATTTCTTGCAGCTTGTAATCTTGAAAATTTTCTTCCTGCTCCATGCGGAGCAGAATTATTCCAGTCTTGATTGCCTTGACCTACAGCAATAATAGCACCATCTTTCATATTTAAAGGAATAATAACTTTTTGTCCTGCTCTTGCACTGATTGCACCTTTTCTTATAATATTATCTTCTCCAATATAATTATGTATACTTTCAAAGGAAGAAACTTCTTTCCAACCCATGTGTTTAATAATCTCATCTGCAATAATACGTCTGTTTAATTGTGCATATTTTTGAGCAAGTTGCATATCTTGTAAATATTCTTTTGCTTCATCACTGGTTAAATATGATAATTCAGGTATTCTGTATGGATTTTGTTGCATTGCTATGTTCTGATGATGTGTAAATACTTTTTTTCCAAAATTACGGGAACCTGAATGTATTAATAAATAAGTTTTACCATTATTGCTTTTATCAATTTCAATAAAATGATTGCCTCTGCCTAATGTTCCTAAACCAGCAATCATTTTATCTGTTGAAGTTTTTAATTTATAATTACAAATTTCTTCTAAAGCTTTTTTTATAGCTTTAATGTGAGTATTTAAAGATGTGGGAAATTTTGGATGTGATGAAGCAATATATGTTCTGATAATTTCATCTAATTTTTTGAAATCAATTTCATCTCCATTTGTATCTATCTCACAGCATAACATGCCACATCCTATATCACCGCTAATTAAGCTTGGAATAATTTCTCCGTTTTTACCTATTGGAGCTGTAAACCCTACGGGTACAGACTTACCGGCATGAGTATCCGGCATAATTCTAACGGGTATGTCTTTAAAAACAGGGTGTGAACAGATAGATTTTATTTGTGCTTTAGTTTGTTCATCTATATTTTGGGTGAATACTTTTGCAGTTGTTTGGCTGCCTTTTATTTGAAGTGTATTTGACTCTATGTTACTCCTGAAACTAATATTATTTTTTAATATGGCTTTTTGAGCAGTTTTTTTATAATAATTATTTGATGACGATATATTTATATTATTTATTATCATATTATTTCAGCTTTATAAAAGTTTATCCAAAAATATAAATAATCCCCAAGAATATAAATTATTGCTTTTTTTTAAAAATTTGTTAAATATTATTAAAATATTAGAGTTACTTTTTAAGTTTAATATGTTACTTTATAGATATGTCAAATATAAACTGGAATCAATTTTCAAATAACTTTATGAACAACTTTAATAGAGTTGCTCAAAATAATGTTCCAAATACATCTCAAGTTGTTCAAAACCAAAATCAACAGGTAAATACACCATATATAGCACAGCCTTTTTTACCGCAAACAACGGCACAATTAAGTAAAACAATTGCAGAATTGAGTGTATTAAATCAACAGCAGACTATGAATATGCTTAAGGATTTACTGCAGTTCCCAAAAAATTTTGAACAACTTTTAACTCAATTAGCTGTAAATCCAAATGAATCTAATCAAAAAATAGCATTATTGTTATTGGCATCTTCACTTAATACAAGTCAATTATCATCTTTGCTTCAAAATAACTCTAAGCAAGCTATGACTAATTTATATCAAATGCTTGCGCAGTATAACGAACTTGGTATAAGTCTTAAAGATGAACAATTAGGGCAATTAACCAAGTTGATTTCATTTGTAGCTGCTTCAAGTACGTCTGATGTTCAAACAATAAGAACTACAATGTTAATGTATCTTCCTTGGCTTCCTTTAACTGATCCGAATGCATTTAAACTTGAAATAGCAGGTAAAGCTTTAGATTCAGGTGCAATTAGTGATGATTTTGTTACTGTTCTTATAGCTACCGAAAATTATGGTAACTTGCAGGCTGATATATATAAAACACAAGAAGATGGGATAAAGATAGAATTAATTTCTTCAGATACATTTCCTCAAAATGATTTTGTTGTTTTAATGAAAGAAGAAAGTAAAAAATATAGTATAAATATAAATTTTGAACTTTCTAAAAAAGAGTCTTTTAATAAGGAAAAGAATGAAAAGTCACAAATACAGGTTTGTATGAATACAAGCTCCGGAGTAAATCCTTTTCTATTATTAATTTCGAATGCATTAATAAAAAATGTACATATAATAGACAGTAAAGAAAACTTAAGAGAACAACGAAAAGAGAAACTGGATAATGGCAAAAGTGAAAACTAAATGGGTATGTCAAAATTGCGGATATGAAACACCTAAATATATAGGTAAATGTCCTGATTGCGGCAGTTGGGGAACTTTAACTGAAGAAGTTGAGGTTAAGTCATCTAATCTTTCACAAAGTGTTATTATTGATGAGAGTCCTGTATGTTTAATTAATGAGATAGAAATAACCGAAAGTATTAAATTACCTACAGGTTTTGAAGAATTAGACAGAGTATTGGGCGGAGGTTTAGTACAAGGTTCTTTGGTTTTATTGGCTGGAGACCCCGGAATCGGTAAATCTACTCTTATTCTCCAAACATCGGGTAATATATGCAAACAAGGTAAAAAGCTTTTATATATTTGTGCCGAAGAATCAGGTTCTCAGGTCAAATTAAGAGCTCAAAGATTAGATGTTAATACTGATAATCTTTATGTATATTCACAAACTAATTTAGAGAATATTGTTAATCAAATTGATATTTTAAAGCCTGATATATTAGTTATAGATTCAATTCAATCAATATATACATCTAATATTACAAGTTCATCGGGAAGTGTTTCTCAAATTCGAGAATGTACCAATATATTAATGGATATAGCAAAGAATAAAAATATTACGGTAATTGTAATCGGGCATGTAACAAAAGACGGTAATATAGCAGGACCTAAAATACTTGAACATATGGTTGATACGGTTATATATTTTGAAGGTGATAAATATAAATCGCAAAGATTATTGCGTTCAATAAAAAATCGTTTTGGTTCAACAAATGAAATAGGTGTATTCAATATGGTTGAAAATGGCTTGGAAGAAGTTAAAAATCCAAGTGAATTGTTTATGAAAGAACGAAATGAAAATGCTACCCCGGGAAGTGTCATAATAGCAACTTTAGAAGGTACAAGGGCATTATTGGTAGAAGTTCAAGCATTAGTGGGAACAACATCTTATCCTTCACCAAGAAGAGTTTCAACGGGTGTTGAATATAACAGACTTCTTCAAATTATAGCAGTTTTAGAGAAAAGAATAGGTTTGAATCTATCTAAGCATGATGTATATGTAAATGTTATAGGCGGTATAGAAATAGATGAACCTGCTGCTGATTTAGGTATAGCATTGGCTGTTGCAACTTGTTATAGAGATGTTGTAGTAGATTCTGATTGTGTAATAATTGGGGAAATAAGTTTATCAGGTGAAATAAGAAATGTATCAAATATTGAAAAACGTATTTATGAAGCTCAAAAGTTAGGATTTAAAAAAGCAATTATTCCTAAACTTACAAAAAAACTTCCGGATAATTTTGATATACAAATTATACAAGTTCCTCGTTTAATGGATGCTATTTCAGCTTGTGTTTCAAAAAAATAATTATATTAATGATTTTATACATTATGAAATATTGGAAGAATTAAATTACAAGCAGTAAAGAACAAAAAATATCTTAATAAAAGTATATATGAATTTTAGGATTTTTTAATTCGTTTTTATTCTTCTTTTTTCTGGCATAAATAAAAGAATTAGACCAAATATTAATAATAATGCAGAAATACCATATAATAATATTATATAGTAATTTAATAATCCTGAATCATATAAATTATAAATTATTTTGTAAGTCCAAGTTGTTAATTCAAAATTTTTCTGAAGAATTATTCCTGACATATATTCTTTTGTCTGAATCGCAATGTATTTAGATAATAAATAAAATATGTTAAGCACTAAAAATAAAATTGTAAAAAGAAGAGACAATGATTTATTGTCAAGAATTGAGTTCCATCTTTTATATATATTATTATAAATAAGAAAAGGAATTACTATTATATAAGGAATACAAAAAATAGTTAATATTTCAATACTGTTATAAGTACATATGCTAATGCAGATAATAAACAAAATATTTAATATAATATTATTAATAAAAAACCATTTTCTGTTGATTTTTCCGAACAAACCATAAAATCGCTCATTAAGAATATTATTTATTGAAGCATTTTTAATTAAAATATATAAACAAAATAAAATGCTTCCTATTAATATTAGAAACATACTTAGTGTATTCGTATCGATTTCCATTAAAAATGGAGTTACAAAAATTAAGAAACCGAGAACTATAAAAATAATAGAAAATATTCTTAAGTTAAAAAGCATAAAAACCTAATATAAAATGAAACTATAATTAATTCTATCATAAATATAAAATATTAAAGAGATTCTAATAAAAACAGGAAAAACCAAGTGTATATTCTACTTGGTTTTTCCTATATATTTTTAAACTTTTTGTTTAGTCATATTCAAACATTTAACAACTGTTTCAACAACTGTTTTTTGTTCTTCGGCAGTTAATTCTGCAAACATAGGAAGTGACATAACAAGTTTAGTATCTTTTTCAGTTAGAGGTAAATCGCCTTCTTTATATCCTAAATCTTTGTGTAATTTTTGCAAGTGTAAAGGAACAGGATAATAAATCATAGCGCCAACACCGTTTTCTTGAAGAAGTTTATGAACTTCATCACGATTTTCAATTCTGATTGTATATTGGTGGTAAACGCAATATGAATCGTGAATTTCTTTCGGAGTTAAAATTTCAGGATATTTAGCAAATAATTCATTATATCTGTAAGCATTTTCTCTTCTTGCTTTATTCCATTCGTCAATATAATTTAATTTAACTCTTAAAATAGCAGCTTGGATTTCATCTAATCTTGAGTTAACGCCAAGTTCATCGTGATAATATCTAACAGCACCGCCATGATTTCTTAAAGCAACAACTCTATCAAATAAAGCTTGATCATTGCAAGTAATCATACCGCCATCACCCATACCGCCAAGGTTTTTAGTAGGATAGAAGCTGAAGCAACCAAAATCACCGAATGTACCAACTTTTTGACCTTTATATTCAGCACCGATAGCTTGGCAGCAGTCTTCAACAACTTTTAGATTATGTCTTTTTGCAATATCCATAATCTTATCCATTTCAGCAGGTTGTCCGTATAAGTGAACAGGAATAATTGCTTTAGTTTTTGGAGTAATTGCAGCTTCAATTTTATCTGCATCAATATTGAATGTATCAGGATTAATATCAACAAAAACAGGAGTAGCGCCTGCTAAACCAATTGCACTGGCTGTAGCAACAAAAGTAAATGCTGTTGTGATAACTTCGTCACCTCTGCCGATGTTTAATGCTCTTAAAGCTAAATGAAGAGCATCTGTTCCTGAATTTAAACCAAGTGAAAATTTAGAACCTACATAATTTGCAAACTCTTCTTGAAGTGCTTTATTGTGTTTGCCTAAAATATATGAACCTGAAGCTAATACTTCAAGAACTTCTTTTTCAATTTCTTTGCCGATTTTTGCATATTGTCTTTTTGAATCCAGAATAGGTATCATAATTTTCTCCTATAAACTTACTACCAACTATATAAATAGTTTAGCACATATAAATACTGCCTTTATATAATCTTTATAATTTTTATTCTTTTATTCCGCCATTTAATATATCGTTTATAAAATATTTTCTTCCAAGCAGAAATACTCCAATTACAGGAAGGCAACATATTACAGAAAAAGCGCAAAGAGCTCCCCAGTCTGTAATTTCTCTAAAACTTCCTTTAAAGTTAGCAAGTGCTAACGGCAGAGTTCTCATAGAATCAGAATTAGTAACTATTAAAGGCCACATAAAACTGTTCCAAGTTGTAATAAAAGTGAAGATAGCTAACGTCATTAAAGCCGGAAGTGCTAAAGGAAGCGCTATTTTATAAAATACTTGAAAAGTATTACATCCGTCTATTTTTGCAGATGATTCCATATCGTCAGGCATGGATTTAAACCATTGGCGCATCATAAACACCCCAAATCCTCCAAATAATCCGGGGACTATTAATGCCCAATATGTATCAATCCAATGAAATTGTTTCATAATAAAAAATAAAGGTACAATGTTTACCTGTGGCGGTATCATCATTGAAACAAGTATTAAAATAAATAATATTTCTTTGTGTTTAAACTCAAAACGAGCAAAAGCATAACCTGCCAGAGCAGAAATTATCACCTGACCAATTGTCGTTGCAATTGCAACAAACATACTGTTGAAAAAATATCTGAAAATATCAACATTATTTATTACATAAGTATAATTTTCTAGCGTAGTAGGGTTTGGAAAAAGATTAAAACTGTTTGTGAAAATTTGCTTATCAGTCATAAAAGATAAGCTGAACATGTAAACAAACGGCAATAACATTGATATTGCACCAATAATCAGTATTAAATACCCTATTGTTTTATAGAATTTTTTATACATTTATTATACGTGTTCAGGTCTTCTGTCTGATTTAATAATATGAATATTTCTGGTTTCAGAAAGCATTTGTCTTGCAGCAGCTAATTTTTCTCTGTTTTCTTTGCTGATGCTTCCTGATGCAATAAGTCTGTCTACAAAATTATTATTTAGTTTTACTGCTTTAGGCAGTGCCCCTATTTCATCTAAAACATCTTTAATTTCAACAAAATCATATGCATAAGATTGTTTAGATTGATATACAAGCGTTTCACCATTTGGAGAATGAATGCTTTCCCCGCCTTTTTCAAAATATAATCTGAAGATTGATTTTAAATCTTGCATTTCAGACTGCATGGTTTGGACAGCCTGCTGAATTCTAAGGTATCTTTCAAATAAATAATCAACATTATCAAGCTGTTGAATTTGCCAGGCATATTTTTTTTCATAAAGTTTCTTAAGTTCAGGATATGCTTTAGCAAGTCCTTCGGTATCTGCCATTGCTCTATGGCGTGTTGAAAACTCTACATTAAATTTATTCATTAGACTCTCTAAACCGCAAGATTCAATATCAGGATATACTTCCTTAAACATCATTTGAGAGTCAATTCTTGGGTTAGAAATAGGATTACCTGTAGTTCTGATACTTGCTTCATTTATAAATGAGTAATCAAAAATAGCATTATGAGCAACAATAGGATAATCAGCAATGAAATCTAAAATCATAGGCATGACTTGAGCTTCTGTTGGTGCATTTTTTACATCATCTTCTGTAATACCGTGAACAGCGATGCTTGATTTTCTGATATGCTGCTCAGGATTAATTAAAGTCTCAAATCGGTCTTTCATTTTGCCGTTTTCTAATCTTATAGCGGCAAATTCTACCATTTTTTCTTTTGTATGGTCTAAACCCGTTGTCTCAACATCTAAAACTATTTCAATACACTTTTTCTTTGGCACAAACTCAAAATCTCCCTCTATAAATAAATAATATCACAAAGATAAACAGCGGGCAAAACAGCTTAATTTTACTAAGCTAAATATTAATTGCTTTATTAATATATCGGTAGTAACATATATATAAGAACATATAAATGGATTTTAAGTATGGGAAGAATTGTTTTAAACAGAGATAAATGCAAGGCTTGTTATTTATGTGTTGATGCTTGTCCTAATAAGGTTTTGGAAGTAGACAAAAGTGTTAATGCTTTGGGGTACTACCCGATAAAGGTGAATCCTGATAAAACATGTATAGGTTGTGCAATGTGTGCAAGGGTTTGCCCTGATATTGCGATTGAAAAGGTGTACAGATGAAAAAAGAAAAAGAGCTTTTAAAAGGTAATTATGCTATTGCTCAAGCAGCAATTCAAGCAGGGTGTCAGAGTTATTTTGGTTATCCGATAACACCTCAAAGTGAGATAGGTGAATATTTAAGTGAGAAAATGCCTGAAAATGGCAGAGTTTTTGTAGCTGCAGAAAGTGAAGTTGCTGCAATTAATATGTTGTTAGGAGCTGGTTCTACAGGTGTTAAGGCAATGACATCATCATCTTCTTGTGCCGTTGCTTTAATGCAAGAAGGGTTGTCATTTATTGCAGGTGATGAAATTCCTTGTGTGCTTGTCAGTGTTATGAGAGGCGGACCGGGTTTAGGTTATATTTATCCTTCCCAAGGTGATTATTATCAAGCTACAAAAGGCGGCGGTAACGGTGATTATAAAATTGTTACTTTTGCTCCGAGCAGTGTTCAAGAATGTGTTGATTTAACATATAAATGTTTTTACGTATCTCAAAAATACAGAACACCTGTTTGCTTGTTAGCAGACGGTATGTTGGGTCAAATGATGGAACCTGCTGTTGTAGGTGAATATCCGTATGAAGAAATTGATCAGTCTTCTTGGGCATTAGATGGAGCTAAAGATAGAGAACCAAGATATATTGCTTCTATTGAACGTGAACAAGAAACTTTAAGAAAACGTGTAGTTAAGATTTTTGAAAAATATAATCAAATTTTAGAAAATGAAAATTTGTTTGAAAAATATGAAATTGACGGTGCAAAACTTGTAATAACGGCATTCGGAAGTATAGCAAGAATTGCAAAGGCTGCGGTTAAAATGGCAAGAAAAAAAGGTTTAAAAGTTGGTTTATTCAGACCTATTATGCTAAATCCGTTCCCAGAAAAAATTGTTGCTGAAATAGCACAAAAGGTAGATGGTATTTTAGATATTGAGCTTAATTGCGGTCAAATGCTTCAAGATATAAAAGCAAGTATTGCAGGTGTTGCAAGTATTCCTGTAGAATTTTTCGGAAGACCTGCAGGTATGATGATGACTGTTGAAGAAATTTATGAACAAATTGAAATAGCATACAAAAAGATAGTAGAGAAAAAATATGGAACAGCTTGTATATAAAAAGCCCGATTCAATAAGGGATGATTTTAAAATAACTTTTTGCCCCGGTTGTGACCATGGAGTTGCGGTAAAACTTGTGGCTGAAGTTCTTGATGAGCTTGGAGTAAGAGAAAATACAATTGGTATAGCATCTGTTGGATGCAGTGTTTTTTCATACGATTTTTTCAATGTTGATATAGTGGAAGCTCCACATGGTCGTTCCTTAGCTGTAGCTACAGGAGTTAAGCGTTCAAAACCTGATAAAGTTGTATTCACATATCAAGGTGATGGTGATTTGGCCAGTATCGGTATAGGTGAAACAATCCATGCTATGACAAGAGGTGAAAAAGTTACTGCTATATGTATAAATAATACTACATACGGTATGACCGGTGGTCAAGCAGGTCCTACTACACTGATAGGTCAGGTAACTACAACAACAACTAAAGGTCGTAAGGTTGAGATTTCAGGCTATCCTTTAAAAGTCTCTGAAGTCTTAAAAGAAATAGATGGTACTGCTTTTGTTGCAAGAGTTACTTTAGATAGTCCTCAAGCAATTATGAATGCAAAAAAATGTATAAAAAAAGCATTTGAAGCACAACTAAAAGGATTGGGAACAGGGTTTGTTGAAATTTTGGCAACTTGTCCTACTAACTGGAAAATGACACCTCAAGAAGCTCATGCTCGTGTTAGAGGTGAAATGTCTGAAATATTTAAACCAGGAATATATAAAGATAAAGTAAGCGAGGCAAAATAATGGATTCTAATGTATTAATAGCCGGTTTTGGCGGTCAGGGTGTATTATTTATAGGTCAGTTATTTGCCAGTGCTTGTATGAATGAAGGTTTAAATGTTACTTGGTTTCCTGCATATGGTGCTGAAATGAGAGGCGGAACTGTTAACTGTACTGTTTGCATGTCTGATGAAGAAGTAGCGTGTGCATTTGTTGATAAACCTACCAATGTAATTGCTTTAAATGGTCCTTCTTTTGAAAGATTTGAAAGTCAGATTGTTCCCGGCGGATTAATGGTTGTTAATTCTTCTTTGGTAAAGTCTGAACCTAAAAGAAAAGATATTACTTATAAATTTGTTCCTATGACTGATATAGCAAATACCGTAGGAAATCAAAAGATGGCTAACATTGTTTCATTAGGGGCTTTTATAAAGGCATTTCCTATTGTGAAGAAAGACAGCATAATTGATTTAATGAAGCAAAAATTGACAGGTAAAAAGGCAGAAATGCTTGAAGGCAATATTAAGGCCTTAGAACAAGGTTTTTCTGCTGTTAACTAAAATTTTTTTATTTAACTAATTTTTCAACTATGCCTTTTAATGCTATTTTAACGTGGGCATAATTCAGACCGCCTTGCATATAAACTGCATAAGGCTCTCTTACAGGACCATCTGCTGATAATTCTAAAGTTGAGCCTTCAATAAATGAGCCGCCTGCCATTATTAATTTATCATCATACCCTGGAACTTCATCCGGAACGGGCGTTAAATATGATTCAATCGGTGAAAAAGATTGAAGAGTTTTACAAAATTCTATTAAAGGTTCAGCTGCGCCAAATTTTATGGTTTGAATTAAATCAGTTCTTATTTCATAAGGTTTTGGAGTAGAAATAAACCCGATATCTTCAAAAACTTGTGATGCTAAAATAGCACCTTTAACAGCTTCAGAAACAATAGATGGTGCCATAAATATACCTTGAAAAATCAACCTTGATTGATTAAGCATAGCACCGCCTTCGCTGCCGATACCCGGAGCAGTTAATCTATAAGCTGCTTGATTTACATATTCTTCTTTACCTGCTATATAACCGCCTGCTTCAACAATTCCGCCTCCGGGGTTTTTTATTAATGAACCTGCTATTAAATCAGCTCCTACTTCTAATGGCTCAAATTTTTCGACAAATTCACCGTAGCAATTATCTACAAAGCAAATACATTTTGGATTTTTTGATTTTACTATTTCAATTATTTTCTTTATAGTTTCAATATTTAATGATTTTCTTAAAGAATATCCTCTTGAACGTTGAATTAAAACCATATTGGTTTTATCGTCAATCTTATTTCTTATCCCTTCAAAATCAACATCTGTTTCATTAATTAGGTCTACTTCATCATATAAAATACCGTGACCGATTAAAGAAGCTCTTTTATCACCTCTTGTACCAATAACTTCTTCCATCGTATCATAAGGTTTTCCTGCGACAGAAACAAGTTTTTCTCCGTATCTCAAATTTCCGAATAAACAACATGCTAAAGTGTGAGTTCCTGATACAAAGTGATTTCTTACAACAGCTTTTTCAGCCTTGAATATATCGGCAAATACATTATCTAAAGCTTCTCTGCCCATATCATCATGACCGTATCCCGAAACCGTTGAGAAATGTTCAAGTCCGATTTTATTCTTACAAAATGCTTTTAATACCTTTTCTTGATTATATTCTTTTATTTCATCAACAAGTTCAAAATATTTTTTTACTTTTGCTTCTGCATTATTTACTATAAAATTCTTATCCATACTTAAATGAAATCATAAATGAATATTATATTCAACACTTGGCTTATTTTTATTTCATTCTCTTGTATGTACTAATTTTATGTTTTTTGAAGTAAAATAAAAAAGGTATTGAGGTATTATTATGGCAGAGTTGAAGGATAAAGAAGAACAATATAGTACTTTTTTAAAGTACAAAGAAAATGATGAGGAAGATGAAAGTAAGCTTATAATAACTTTAAGAGTAATTTTTGTGACGTTCTTTATGGTTGCAATAACCGCTCTTACGATGTTTATTATTACTAATTACAATGATATTTCTACAATAATTGAAAGTTTTACGGATAAAAAACTTGTAGGTGTAAAGGTTAGTCAAAAACCTGATTTAACCCCATCAAAGTTTAATTTTAAGATGTTAAGCCGATACCAAAATATATTACTTTTAGGTGTTGATTCCAATGGTCCAAATACTCTTCCATTTTCAGGTGTTCGTTCTGATACAATGATTATATTAAGTGTTGATTTGCACGGAAAAAGTGTTAACGCTATTTCCATTCCTCGAGATAGTAAAGTATACATAGCAGAAGGTCATGGTGTTCAAAAAATCAACTCAGCTTATGCACTAGGCGGAATTGATTTAACAAAAAAAACAATCGAAGAGACACTTGGTATTAAAATTCATAACTATGTAATTGTAAATGCAGAAGGAGTAAGACAGTTAATTGATGCAATTGGTGGTGTTCCAATTCATATTGATCAAAATATGCACTATCATGATTATTCTGCCGGACTTCACATTGATTTTTCTAAAGGTGATTATGTTTTATCAGGAAAACAAGCTGAAGAATATTTGAGATTTAGAAAAGATGCATTAGGTGATATAGGTAGAGTTCATCGTCAGCAAAAATTTATAAAAGCTTTAATAGAACAAGCAAAATCGCCAGAAGCTTTAAGAAAAATACCTGAAGCTTTAAAAATAGCAAGTTTATATACAAGAACAGACTTAAATCTATATCAAATGTCACAATATGCAGCAGCAGCAAGAGATATAGATTTGAATAAAGTAGAATTTGTTATGTTGCCGGGCGGTCCTAATAAAAAAGGAATTATAAGCTATTGGATTTTGGATCCTGAAAAAACGCAACAAGTAATAAACAGATTAATTTACAGACAAAAAACTGACATTGCTCAAAATGAATTTTCAGTCGGTTTAATGTATTCCAGATTGAAAGAAATAGAAGCTATGGCGATACGAGAACAGCTAAAAAGTGCAGGATATGATGTTAATTGTACCGGTAGATCTTCTATGATAGAAGAATCTCAGATTATTGGTTATAATACACAGATTTCTAAGGATATGATTAAGGCAATGCAACGCAAAGTTCCTGAAATATCGGAATTTAATTATGTTCATAGTCCTGTAAGAAGTTATTGCAATAATAGTGATATCGTTATAACAATAAAGAATGATTAAAATAAATAAGGAATATAAGAATGGAAATGTTAAAGATAGCTATACCAAATAAGGGAAGATTATCAGAAAAAATATATGATTTGTTAAATTGTGCAGGACTTGTTTTTCCGTCTAAAGATGAAAGAACATTGCAAGTTATAACAAAAGATAAGAAATACTCAATAATATTTGTAAGAACTCAAGATATACCTATGTTTGTAGAAAATGGTATTGCAGATATCGGTTTTACAGGGTTTGATATTTTAACTGAATTAAAATCAAATGTTGATAAAATAATGGACTTAGACTTTGGTTATTGTGAGATGGTAGTTGCCGTAAAAGAAGAGGATAGCTATAAAACATCAATGGATTTACCTCAAAACTTGAAAATAGCAACATCATTTCCGAATATAGCAAGAGAATATTTTGAAAAATTAGGTAAAAATCCTAAAATAATAGAAGTATCAGGCGCTACAGAAATCACTCCGCGTCTTGGTTTATCTGATGTAGTTGTTGATATTACTTCATCAGGGTCTACTTTAAAATCAAATAAATTAAGAATAATAGATAAGATTTTAGAGTCTACGGCAATTGTTATAGCTAATAAAACCCTAAGTGAAGAAAAACAGGAAAAAACTCAAGTAATATTGAGAGCATTAAAATCTGTAATAGATGCAAGAGAGAAAAAATATTTAATGGCACATGTACCAAAAGCATCGCTGGATGAAATAAGAGCATTTTTACCCGGGTTATCATCACCTACTATTATGACTCTCGCAGGTGATGACGAACACGTCGTAATGCACGTGGTTGTTGATGCCGATAAAGTTTTTGATAGTATTGATAAACTTAAGAAACTTGGCGGTCAAGGTATATTAATTATGACAGTTGACCAAATGGTGAGATAATGAATTATCCTAATTTAGAACGTTTAATTGAAATAATTGATATTCTTCGCAGTGAAAACGGATGTAAATGGGATAGAGAACAAACTCATTCATCTTTAAGAAAAAATATGCTTGAAGAAGCTTATGAAGCAGTTGATGCAATAGATGATAATGATTTTAAACATCTTCAAGAAGAACTTGGTGATGTATTGTTGCAAGTTGTATTGCATTCTCAAATAGCAAAAGAAGAAAAAGCTTTTAATATAGAAGATGTTGCAAAAGGAATATCTGATAAACTTGTACATCGACATCCGCATGTTTTTGGTGATGTTAAAGTAAGTTCTACATCTGAAATATTAGATAATTGGGAAAAACTTAAGAAAGAAGAAAAACCCCACCGTACATCAATTATGGATGGTATTTCAAAGGCACAATCCGCATTAATGAGTGCTCAAAAAATAAGTAAAAAAGCTGTTAATGTCGGTTTTGAATGGCCAAATGAGGATTCTTTGTACGATTGTGTTTATTCTGAAATAAAAGAATTTAAAGACGCAAAAACAAAAGAAGAAAAAGAAGAAGAACTTGGTGATATATTATTTGCCATTGTAAATCTTGCAAGATGGAATAAACTTGATGCTGAACAAGCATTATTGAAAGCTAATAAAAAATTTATTAACAGATTTAAATCTATGGAGAAAAATGCAAATAAAGAACTTGAACATCTGACTCTTGAAGAGTGGGATGAACTTTGGAAAAAAGCAAAGAAAGATATTCAAAAACTTTAAGGTTAAATAGATTTTAATATTTCAGACAAAAGATTTTTAAAGTTTTCTTTAACTCTATTTGCAGTATCAATAACTTCTTGGTGATTTAATGGAGCTTTACTGACACCAGCAGCGTAGTTTGTAAGGCAGCTTATACCTAATACTTTCAAACCGCAGTAATTAGCAACAATTGCTTCAGGTGCAGTAGACATACCAACAGCGTTTGCACCAAGCAGTCTAAACATTTTTATTTCAGATGGTGTTTCATAACTTGGGCCTGTTGTTGCAGCATAAATACCTTTTTGATAATTGATGTTTAGTTTTTGAGCAATTGCTTCAGCTTTTTGTATTAATTCTTTTGAATAAATTTCACTCATGTCGGGAAAGCGTGTTCCTAAGGCTTCATCATTTTTACCGATTAATGGATTCGTTCCCATAAAATTTATATGATCGGTAATTAACATTAAATCCCCGGGGTTAAATTCAGGAGTAACAGCACCTGCTGCATTTGTTATTATAAGTGTTTTTACCCCTAGTTTTTTCATAACTTTTACAGGAAATGTAACTGTCTGCATAGAATAGCCTTCATAAAAATGATATCTTCCCTGCATCATTACAACTTTTTTTCCGTTTATTTGAGCAAAAACAAGCTGTCCTTTATGACCTTGAACGTTTGATTTTTCAAATCCGGGTATATCATTATAAGGAATTATTATAGATTCCAATCCATCAGCAAAATCACCTAAACCACTGCCTAATATAATTCCTATTTCCGGTTGAAAATCTTGGATTCTCTCTTTTATATAATTAACTGTTGATTCCATCTTTATACTCCGCTTGCCAAAAGATTAAAAAACACAAAAGATAATGCTCCTATTATTATGCAATAATATCCGAAAAATGCAAGAGAATATTTTCCTACAAATTTTAAGAAGTATTTTATGCATAAATAACCTACTGTTGCGGAAGTTATTGTTCCTAATATAATTGCATTCCAATTGTAACTTGAAAATTCATGGAAATCGATTTTTATTATAGGATATACCATTGAAGCACCCAATATAATTGGAATACTTAGTAAAAATGAATATCTTGCCGCAGTTAATCTATCCTTTTTATTTAGTAATCCTGTTGCAATTGTTAAACCTGAACGGGAAAATCCGGGTAAAGCGGCTAAACCCTGTGCTATAGCTATAAATATTGATGTTTTGAAATCAATTTTAGCTGATTTATCTTGTATTCTTTTTGAAAATGCTTCTGCAGAAAATAACAAAATCCCCGTAAATATAAGAAGTAAGCCTACAATAGCGGGAGAATATACTAAGTTTTCTGCAACATCATGCAATGGAAAAGCAATAACAACAGTAATTATTGTACCTATTAAAATGTATAATGCTATTTTTGCATTACCATCAGAAAAATTTCTTGATTTAACCGCTGACAGAAAAGCTTTTAAAATTTCAATAATATCTTTTCTGAAATATATCAATACTGCAATCAATGTACCTAGGTGAAGCATAATATCAAGAAATATTTCTTGAGAAGATTCTTGTGTCAATTCTAAACCTTTTAGCACTTTATATAAATTTGATGTAATAACAAGGTGTGCTGAACTTGAAATAGGCAGGAACTCACTAAGTCCCTGCACTATACCCATTATAATTGATTGCAATATATGCATTATTAATCCCCTATTTTAGAAGTTTATTCGTAATAACTTGCACAAGCTTTTTCTGTTTCCCATACTGATACTTTTGAAATACAAGGTATTTTTGATTTCAATTTTTCATAAATATACTTTGATAGTATTTCACTGCTCGGACTTACATTTTGGAAATCATCTAAAGTATTTATATCCTTATGGTCAAGTAAATCTAATACACTATTAAGTTCTTTTTTTAGTACTTTAAAGTCTATTAATAGATTTGATTTATCAAGTTCTGTCCCTTTTGCATAAACTTCAACTTTCCAATTATGTCCGTGTTGATTTTCGCATTCACCGTCATAATTTAAAAGATGATGTGCTGCTGAAAATGAACTTTCTATTTTTAACTCGTGCATTATTTCCCCTACATTATACTTTCTAATTTATTAATTATTTCCTGATTTGCATTAGCAAATTCATTACCTCTTGCATAAATAGCAAGTTTTAAAATTAATGGAAGATTTAGTGCTTTTCCTGATTTTAGGTTGTTACAATATACTTCTTCATAATTATCAGGAATTCTTAACGACCAATTTGCATCGCCTGATGTTCCCGGGCGATTATATACATCATATAATCCTAAGAAATCAGTAAAGAATATTTGAATGTTTTCTGCTTTACAAGCAAATAATTCAATTAATTTATTTTGAGTTAAGAACTCTGCATCATTGGAACATCTTACTGCAATTTGTTCTCTTTCTTCATTATTTGCATCAGGATATAAATCTTCTGCTAAATTCTTACCGTTTAAGTAACCGGCTTCTGTGTGTACAGTTGCATTTGCCCACATTTCAATAGGTTCATTATCATGTGTACCAACCATTGCCCAGCATCTTTCGTTAATGTTTTTACATCTGTATGGGTGCATTGGTTTCTCAGGTACTACAAATTGAATTAATTTCATACCTTGAAGGTCATATTCTTTCATAACGCTAACAACCGGCATTGTTAATGTTCCAAGGTCTTCACAAACAATAGAATCTTTATCAAGACCTACTTCTTCAGCTGCTCCGATTACTATTTTTTCTACCAAACGTCCGTATTTTCTTACTTGTTCAGGTGTTAGTTTTATAATTCTTTCTTCTTTATCAGCTTCAACTTCATTGTTTAAATCGTCCATTGTTGCAATTGCATATCTTGAAAGAACAGGATGCTCAGGAGATGAATATAATCTTCCCGCACCTTCTTCAATTTTTGGTTTTCTTCCTGCAACGTAAACCCAAGGGTCAATTAAACCTACCATATGGTCAATTCTTACACCACCGGGGTTTTCTGTGAACATTTTTTTATAAAGTTCTTTCATTAATAATCCGCCTTCACCAAGTGAACCGTCAGGATTAAATAATTTTTCAGGATCCATTACAGGGAAGCCCCAAGCTTGACCATCTTCTGAAAAATAGTCAGGTGGGCAGCCCAAACACCATCCTTTTAAGAAATATGCCTGATATGCCCAGTTGTCGCGGTCAGAAAATGCTACTTGACGGTCTGCTATCATTTTTAGACCTCTTGATTGTGCATATTCTCTTGTTTTTTCGTTTTGAACCGATATCACAAACTGGCAGAATGAATAATATTCAATTACATCAGCATATTTTTCTTTTAATTCTTCTATTCTTTTTTCATATTGAACTTTTTGTTCATCATTTTGAGGGTTAAATAAACATTTATCTGTTTCAGATTCCCACATTGGCCAGTAATCATTACCATTCTCAATGATTAAGGCTTCATATAAAGAATCTTTTTCTAGCCAAAATTTATTCTTTTCTTTATATTCTTTAAATTTTGATTTTAATTCTGCGTTATCTAATTTTTTAAAGTTTTCAAAAGCTTCTTTTAATGCTTTTTCTTGTTCATTAAAAATGTATGAATAAGCGGTTTTGTTTGTATCTTTATTCGGATTATTTTCAGTGATTTTGTTATATGTTTCAACGGATAAAATATTAAACCATTCATCTGTTGTTAATTGTTCTAAGTCTATAAACAAAGGATTGTTTGAAAAAATAGTACCTGTATATGGCGAAGCATCAATAGATTTTGTTTTACCTGCCGGTCCTAATTGAACATCAGTAAAAACGCCTGAAAGAAAATCCATTAATTTTTTTGCTGCATTTGAGTTACTTGAACCAAAACCAGTATTTTTGCCTGATTCAGCAGGAAAACTGTTTGCGTGTGCTATAAAAGCAAGGTGCTTTTTCCCTAAAACTTTTAATGCATCTTTAATAATATTTTTTGCTTCAACACTTGAAAACGGTGATTTATTTTTTTCATCGCAATAAGTCATAATTTCACATATCCTTAATAATAGCTATCTACAACTATTATTTTATATTCTTCAAAGATATTTTACAAGTAAATTAATCCCTTATATTTTTGTGTTAGAATTTTCTTGAGGAGAGATTATATGCACGATATTTTTGTACAAATGACAGAGTTTTTTAAATCTATGGGAATTTGGGGATTGGCTTTAAATTCTTTTGTTGAAAGTTTCTTTTTAGTTCCTCCTCCTGATTTTTTGTTGATAGTAATGGATTTGGCAAATCCTGCAAAGGCCTTGTTTTATGCTTTTGTTTGTACTATAGCATCTGTCTTTGGCGGAGCGGTTGGTTATGGTATTGGATATTGGGGCGGAAGGCCTGCTTTTAATTGGTTATTTAGAAAAGGCGGTAAAGAAAAATTTGAAGCAGTTGAGAACCTTTATAATAAATATGGTACTTTAGCTGTATTTTTCTCTGCTTTTACACCTATTCCATATAAAGTATTCACAATTGCCAGTGGTATTTTAAGTATGAATTTCTGGAAATTTATGCTTGCAAGTTTTCTTGGCAGAGGTTTAAGGTTTTTTATTGTGAGTATAGTTTTAATGTTATTTGGTGAAGCTATAAAACAATATATTGAGCTTGTTATTATTGCAGTTACTATTTTAATTATTCTGTTTTTTGTTATTTTGTATAAGAAAAGAAAATCCTTAATTAAACAATAGTTTACAAATAAGCAACTTTTAATTTTTACTTTACTTATACACACTGAATTGAGGTGTTGTATGAATATAAATCCTATTTCGTTTAAAGGTACTTTTTGTATAGAACAAAAAGATATGAATAACAGGAAATTTTCTAAAATCCTCTCTCAACGTGAAAAGTTAGGAATTTCTTTTGAACCTAGTAGCTATAAGAATCCAGATAAGTTATATGTCCAGATGCCACACGAATCTGATTTTGAATTAATGCAATTATTAAAAAAACTTTCTGTGAACTATGTAAGAATTGATGAAAGAGATTCTCTAAATCCGGATGATATTGTATCAAGAATGATTATTTGTTCTACTGGAAATTTGAATGGTAAATTTTTGCAGAAAGTAGATACTAAAAAACTTGATACCGAACTAAGAAAAAATCCTGAAATGTATGTGGGATATAATGGAGCAAATGGTTCTGGTCTTAAATATGACAGATTTAAAAATTTTCTAAAAACAAATCAGGAAATTCGTTCTCCTATTGTTTATCTTAGAAAACTTCCCAGTGGAGAAATAGAAACTCATATTTATGACGGTCGTCATCGTTTTGCTGTTTTAAGAGATATGGGTATTAAACAAATTCCCGTAACTATTGATAAAGAGTCATTGGAATTGGCAAGAGAAATAGGCCTAGTGTAAAAATTCTAATTTTTTATTTATAATTCTTAGTTTAAAGATTATATATTTTGAACTAAAAAAAGGAAATGTCGTTATAGAGTATATAATATTATTGACTGATTTATTAATTAGTTTGATATTTTATAATTAGTTTCGAAATAATAATTACTATGAAAAAAATTATAATAATAGCATTTATATTTATACTCTCCAGTTCTTTTAAAGCATTTGCCATAGATGAGATACAGCAAGGTGCTACGTTATCTGTTGAGGACTGTGTTGAAATAGGTATAAAGAATAATCCGCAAATAAAAATATATGAACAGTATGTAAAAATGCAGGATTATGCTGTAGGCAGAAGTAAAGCCAGTTATTTCCCAACAATAGGTGCAAGTATTGGACATGATTATGGAAATTCAGATGCCGGATATAGAGCCACACAAAATAGAGGTTCTTCTGCAAGAGTTGCCCTGAATCAACTTATATACAGTTTTGGTAAAGTTTTTTCAAAAGTTAAGATGGAAAAATTCTATAAAATTGCGGCTGAATATGATCTTCAAACTGCAATTTTAGATGTAAGTAACAGTATTAAGTCTGCTTATTATGCAGTTCTTGGTGCAAAAGCAAATGTAGACATTCAAAAAGCTAATGTATTGGTAAACGAAAGACAATATAACAGAACAAAAGCTTTCTTCGATGAAGGTTTAGTTTCTAAAATTGATTTGGTTAACCAAGAAGTGTATTTGAGTGACGCGAAGATAAATTTAGTGAGTGCGGAAAATTTATACCAAAATGCAATTGTTCAACTCAATAATGCTATGTCTGTTGTTAATGCTCCTGATTATAATATTGAAAATACTGAAACATTTAATTTTAAAAGTAATTATGCAGAGGTTAATCTGTTAAATATTGCAAATACGACAACTAAAGCTGATGGAACTATTGAACCAAAAGAAGCTGTACTTACAATGCAGGTTGAAAAAACTAATATACTTGAAAATTATAAATTCACTGTATATCCTTATACACTTGAAGAATCTATTGAAAGAGCTTATAAAAACCGTCCTGATTTACTTTCTATGCAAGCTACAAAAGATGCTGTTAATGAAAATCTTAAATATGCCAAAAAGTCTTATCTGCCTGATTTAACAGGTTCTGTTGGATATAACTGGGGTAATAATAATTACTATTCAACAAACGGAATTACTTTAGGTGCATATTTAACTATGAGTAATCTCAATATTATGGATACAAATTTAATGATAAAAGAAAGTAAAGCTCAGCTAGAAGTAGCAGAACAAAATGTAGAATTGGTTAAACAAAATATATATTTTGAAGTTCAAAATGCTTATATTAATATGATTCAATTAGAAAAAAATATACCTTTAATGCAGACAAAAGTACGTCAAACGCTTGAAAACTATGAGCTTGCCGATGCAAGATATGAAGTTGGTTTGGGTAATTTCATAGAACTTCAAGATGCAAAAGAAAATTATAATAATGCTCAAAGAGATTATGTGCAAACAATTTATAAATATAATGTTGCGTTAACAGACCTTCAAACCGCAATGGGAGAAAAATAATGAAAAAATATATAATTGGACTTGTTGTTATTTTGATTATAATTGTTCCGTTTGTTCTGAATAAGAAAAATGGCAAGGCTCAATATTTATCAGAGCCTATTCAAAAAAGGACAATAACTCAAATAGTAGAAGCAACAGGGACAATAGAGCCTATTAATACTGTTTCTATAGGTTCTCAGGTCTCAGGCAGGATTGATGAAATCTTTGTAGACTATAATTCTCATGTAGAAAAAGGTCAATTACTTGCGCAAATAGATACATCATTATTTAAAGCACAACTTCAACAAGCAGAAGCTAATATTAATAATGCGAGAGCTACTTTACAAAAAAATAAAGCATTATTAGACTATGATACTAAAACTTACCATAGGTATAAGAATCTTTATGAGAGAAACTTAGTATCAAAAAATGATTTGGATGAAGCTGAATCTGCTTATAAATCAGATTTAGCACAAGTCTCAGCAGCAAGAGCTTCCATAATGCAAGCAGAAGCTAATTACGCTACAGCTTTAGCAAATATGGGGTATACAAAAATAGTATCTCCCGTAAAAGGAATAGTAATCTCCAAAGAAGTTGAAGTTGGTCAAACAGTTGCTGCAAGTTTTCAAACTCCTACATTATTTACGGTAGCAGAAGATTTAACCAAAATGCAAATAGAAACAAGTGTTTCTGAAGCTGATATTGGTAAAGTCGTTGTCGGTCAAGATGTAAACTATACTCTTGACGGTTATCCTGATCTTGTATTTACAGGAAAAGTAAGTCAGGTAAGGTTATCACCAACAACTGAATCCAATGTAGTAACTTATACTGTTATTATTGAAGTTGAAAATAATGAAGGTAAATTGCTTCCTGGCATGACTGCTAATGTTTCAATTATTACTGGTAAAAAAGAAGATATACTAACGGTTCCGAATGTAGCATTGAAATTTACCGTTGCAGGAAATACTCAAAAGTATGATCAAAAAGGTATATGGATTGATAAAAAAGGTAAACCTGTAAGAGTTAATATTGAGACAGGTGTTAGTGATGATAATTATACTGAAATAATCTCAGATAAAATTAAAGAGGGAGATCTTGTGTATACAAGAAATCTCAATAGCTCAAAGAAAAAACAAAATATGAGAGTACCAAGGATATAATATGGCGTTAATTGAAGTAAAGCATGCTATAAAAACATATAAAACAGGTGAAGAAAGCTTTAATGCTTTAGATGATGTTTCTTTATCAATAGAAAAAGGTGAACTTGTTGCAATAATGGGAACTTCAGGAAGCGGGAAATCTACTTGTATGAATATGCTTGGTACATTAGATAAACCTAATTCGGGAAGTTATTATCTTGATGGTATTGATGTACTTTCTCTTTCACCTGATGAACTTTCTGATATAAGAAATTTGAAATTAGGTTTTGTATTTCAAGGTTTTAACTTGATTTCAAGAACATCAGCTATAGATAATGTAGAATTACCGATGATATATAAAGGAATTCCGGAAGAAGAACGTCATAAAAGAGCAAGAGAAGCATTAAAAATTGTTGGTCTTGAAAAAAGAGAAGATCATATGCCAAATCAAATGTCAGGTGGTCAACAGCAAAGAGTTGCAATAGCAAGAGCTATTGTAAATGATGCTCCTTTAATTCTAGCAGATGAACCCACAGGTAACTTGGATACTAAAACAAGTATAGAAGTTATGGAATTTTTTGTAAGATTAAATGAACAAACAGGTAAAACAATAGTAATTGTTACACATGAGCCTGATATTGCAGAATATTGCAGAAGAATTATTCGTTTTAAGGATGGAAAAATAGTCTCGGATTTATCAAGAGAAGAGTGGCAAAAAACAAGGACAAGGCAGACTTAATTATGATGGATTTAAAATCTACAACTAAAATGGCAGTTAATTCATTAAAAGTGAATAAGCTTCGTTCTGCTCTGACAAGTTTAGGTATTATTATCGGTGTAAGTGCAGTAATCATAATGCTTGCTATAGGAACAGGCGCAAGTAAACAAGTTCAGGCAAATATGGAATCTATGGGAAGTAATTTGCTTACTATTCGTTCAACCTCAGCAAGAACAGGCGGCGTAAGTTTAGGTATAGGTACACGTCCATCTTTAACATTGAAAGATGCTACGGCTATTGAAAAAATGATTCCAGATATAGATGCCGTTGCACCTGTTTCTAATGAGAGTAAACAAGTTATGTACGGTAATCAAAACTGGCAAACTACGGTTTACGGTACAACTCCAAAGTATTTGTATGCTAAAAATTATGAGATAGATTTAGGCAGAAGATTTTCTTTTGAAGATGTTAAAAACAGCGCAAAAGTATGTTTAATAGGTTCTACTGTTGCAACTGAACTATTTGGTGATGTTTCACCTATTGATAAGGTTATAAGAATTGGAAATGTTCCATTTAAAGTTCTTGGTACTTTAAAAACTAAAGGTTCATCAGGACCATTTGATCAGGATGATTTAATTTTTATCCCTATAACAACGGCTCAAAAGAAATTATTTGGGGTTGCTTTCCCTGGTACTGTAAAAATGATAATAGTTAAAGGTCAAGATGCCGATACTCTAAATAATGTCGAAAAAAATATAGAAGAACTTTTAAAACAAAGACATAATATCGGTAAAAATCAAGTTAATGACTTTGAAATAAGAAATTCAGCAGAATTTCAGGAAAAAATGAAATCAACAGTTCAAACTTTTGCCATTCTTTTGGCATCTATTGCTTCTGTATCATTGCTTGTTGGCGGTATTGGGATTATGAATATTATGCTTGTTTCTGTTACAGAAAGAACAAAAGAAATAGGTATAAGAATGGCAATAGGGGCAAGGGCTTCTGATATCAGATGGCAATTTTTGATTGAATCATTTTTATTATCTATGATCGGAGGTTTAATTGGTGTAGCTACCGGTATAATAGGGGCAAAGTCTGTTGAATTTTTCTCTGAAGGTATGAGTATTTCAATTTCGTTATTTTCTATATTTTTATCCTTGGGATTTTCGGGGCTTGTTGGTATCGCTTTCGGATATTATCCTGCTTACAAGGCTTCATTATTAAATCCTATTGATGCTCTAAGATATGAATGATATAATTCTTCTATGAAAATTGAAAAAATAACCAATAAGCAAGTTTGTTTTTATATTCTGTTATTTTTGTTTGTTATTTTATTTAGTGTTTATCTGGGGCATAATTTTGCTATTTTTGAAGATGATTTGGTTTATTCAACATATTATAAAAGTGAAAAAATTTTTAATTGTTTGAATTTTAACTTTGGTCATGGTGGCGGTTATTTTGGGTATTTTTTGTCTAAATTCTTATCCTTTGGACTCCCTAATTTATTATCAATTCATCCTTGTGATTTTACAGTTTGTCATTTAGTGATTAAAGGAATTCTTACAATTATTACTTTATTATTAATGGCTAAATTTTCTACATTCTTTTATAGGTCGAAACTAATTTTTATATCAGTTTTTTCTTTTTTGATTTTTTATTATTTCTTTTATTTATGTAAATTAGAAACATTAATAGCTGGTGTAAGTTATAATTATTATAGATATTCTTTTTCTCTTATATTTTTTAGTGTTGTAGTTTATTTTATATTTGAAAATCTTATAAAAAATAAAAAAATTACAAGATTTAAATCAATTTTCTTTATTCTTCTTTGTGCTTTTATAGCAGGTACTTCAAGTGAAATTATATTTATAACTTTAATACTTTTTTCAATATTAATATTACTATATCAGTTGATTATATATTTTATCTCTTTTTTGAGAAAATCACCTGAATTTTGGAATTTATATAAGTTTAATATTAGTAAAAGTTTTATCTTAATATTCTTAGTATTAAGTTTTGCGGTTTTTAGCTTTGTATCATCTTCCGGATTTAAAGAAGTTGCAATATCTAGAGGATTATCAAATATTTTTATTACGAAAGATTTATTGATAAATTTTATTAATCAATATATTCAGATCTATTTTCTTGATGAAATTGTTTATTGGATTTTATTTATTATATTGTTTATTGTGGATGTTGTTATAGCATATAAAAAACTAGAAATAAAAAAATTAATACTGCCATTATTATTACAGATCTCCATACTAGGTGCTGTGTTTTCACTGATATTTTGCAAAGAAACATATTATACAGGTGGGTTCTGGCTTGTTCATAATCATATAAGGTTTATTTTCTCAATGTTAATATTGTACCCGTTATTAATGCTTTTGAGTTACCTTATTAAATCATTGATATTAAAGTGCTGTAATTCTTTGGATAAGAAGAAAATTATTAATCATATAACATTGATAGTTATGGTACTTTCTGTATCTTTTGCAGGTTTATTAATCAAAACAATTAATGGTAATGAATATAGAAATTTCTATAAGAAGATTGAAAATTTTAAAGTTTTTCACTATAAATTGGAAAAGGTATTTCGATTTTATTACCTAAAAAAAGAGGTTCCATATCTGCCAGGTTATATTAATTACAGGGATATCTACCGGTTTAAAAAACCAACAGGTGAATTTTGTTTTATTGATCGCTATAATAATTTTTTACAAGCTTATTACGCCAACATATACAAAGATGATAATGTATACAATTTGCTTTATTGTGTTTCGGATAAAGCATTTGAGAAATTTTATGAAAATGGCGGAGCATTTACGGAAGAAGAACTTAAAAATATTAAGTTCTCCCGTCTTTTTGATGAAAATTTTGTTTTGAATAAAGGAACTAATTAAATTCTTTCTTTAAAACAACTGCGAGCGCTTTCAGTTCATCATAAAGTTCTTTAAATTGTTCAGGATATAATGATTGAGCACCGTCACAAATTGCTGTTTCAGGTGAATTATGAACTTCGATTATTAATCCGTTTGCTCCAGCTGCAATTGATGCTTTCGACATAGGCGCAACTTTATCTCTTAAACCCGTTGCATGGCTTGGATCTACTACAACCGGTAAGTGGCTTATTTTCTGTACAACAGGTATTGCACTTATATCAAGGGTATTTCTTGTTATATGTTCAAAAGTTCTTATACCTCTTTCACATAATATGACTTCGCGATTTCCACCAGCCATAATGTATTCTGCAGACATTAGCCATTCTTCAATTGTTGCACTTAATCCTCTTTTTAATAATACAGGTTTTCTTACTTCTCCAAGACTCTTTAATAAGTTAAAGTTTTGCATATTTCTTGCACCTACTTGAAGAATATCAACGTATTTTAAGAACATAGGAATTTGAGCAACTTCCATTACTTCGGAAGTGACTGCCATATTATATTTATCCGCAACTTCTCTTAATATTTTTAAACCTTCTTCGCCGAGTCCCTGAAATGCATAAGGAGATGTTCTCGGTTTAAAAGCTCCGCCTCTTAATACTTTAACTCCGTAACTTTTTAGTTTTTTTGCGGTTTCATCCATTTGTTCATATGTTTCAACCGTACAAGGTCCTGCAATCATACCTATATGATCACCGCCAAATTTAACACCTTTGACATCAATAATAGTGTCTGTGGGTTTGAAAACTCTGCTTACTAATTTATATGGAGAAGAAATTCTTATAACTTCTTTTACTCCATCTAAAAGTTCAATGTCTCTTTTATCTATTACTTTTCTTCCAACTGCACCAATTACTGTGTGATCGGCACCTTTTGATATATGAGCATCAAATCCTTTTTGTTTTATAAAGTCGATAACTTTTTGTATTTTTTCTTCGCCCGCATTCGGCTGCATTACTATTAACATATTTAACTCTCCTTAACTTGATTATATAATAGACATGCAATTATTGAATTAATTATAAATTTTTCTATTACATAAATTTCTTGTATTTAAATATATCATTTGCTAGAATGTATTATAAACAGGAGGTTATAATGTTTAAAATTAAATTTATCTTAACAGCTTTATTAATAATGTTTGCTGCTAATCTTTCTGCTAATGCAGGTACAATCGGTTATGCTGATTTTCAAAAAGTAATTAATGACTATTCATATGCTCGTAACGCTTATAAAGATATTGATAATAAATTAGTTGAACTTCAAGAATATGCAATTAGTAAAGATAAGCAATATAAAGCTATTGAATCGCCAATTCAAAAGAAAACTTTTGAAGAACAAATTCAAAAAGAATTTAGAGCTAAAGAAGAAAGAATTTATAATTTAAAAACACAAAAAGAAAAAACTATTCGTGACAACATTTTAGCTGCTTGTAAATCAGTAGCTGCTGCTAAAAAGTTAGATGTAATTCTTGACTATGGTGTTGTATACGCAGGCGGTGTTGACGTTACTAACGATATTATTCAATATTTAAATACTCAAAAGAAATAATATTTTGTAGTTTTTTACATAAGAGAAGCCCGAATATTTAATATATTTATAAAGGCTTCTCTTATTAGTTCTAACAGAGATTGGGGTTTATATGAAAATTATTGACATTATTGAGAAAAAGAAAAAAGGCGGAGTTTTAACTGAAGATGAAATTAAATTTTTCATTAACGGTATAATGGATAATTCTATAGAAGATTATCAGACCAGTGCATTGTTAATGGCTATTTATTTTCAGGGAATGAATATAGATGAGACAACTTTCCTTACAAAATATATGGTAGAATCAGGAGAAATTTTAGATCTATCATCTATTTCTGATAATATTGTGGATAAACACTCTACAGGCGGTGTTGGAGATAAAATAACTTTAATGTTTTTACCGTTAATGGCTGCATCTGATTTGTATACTGCAAAATTATCAGGCAGAGGTTTAGGTCATACAGGCGGTACAATTGATAAACTTGAATCTATTCCAGGCTTTAGAACTGATTTATCTATTGATGAATTTAAATCAAAAGTTAAAGAGCATAAAACCGCAATTGCAGCTCAAACATTATCATTAGCGCCTGCTGACGGTAAATTGTATGCACTTCGTGATGTAACTTCTACTGTAGATATTATTCCTTTGATTGCATCTTCTGTTGTTTCTAAAAAAATAGCATCAGGTGCAAATCATATAATTTTGGATGTTAAATATGGTTCAGGTGCATTTTTAAAGACACCTGAAGAAGCTCAAAAACTTTCTGAAGTTATGGTTGAAGTCGGTAAAAGACTAAATAGAAACATATGTGCCGTAATAAGTTCTATGAATCAGCCTTTAGGCAGAGCTATAGGTAATTCTGTGGAAATTCAAGAAGTTATTGAATTCTTGAAAGGTAATATGGAACCTGATTTAAAAGAAATTACATTTACTTTGGCACAGACTGCATTTGAAAAAACAGGTAGATTTGCTTCTAAAGAAGAAGGATTTAAGTACTTGGAAAATCTTATTTTTTCAGGTGTTGCACTTGAAAAATTTAAAGAGATTGTTGCTTCACAAAATGGTGATATTTCAATTTGTGATGATTATACAAAACTTCCTCAAGCATCAGTTAAGTATGAAGTTAAATCTCTTAAAGATGGTTTTGTAAAAAATATTGATGCTCTGAAGGTGGCTAAAGCTTGTAAAAACTTAGGTGCAGGAAGAGAAAAGAAATCAGACTCTATTGATTATTCTGCAGGTATATATCTGACTCAAAAATATGGTGAACCTGTCTGCAAGGGCGAAACAATTGCTGTTTTATATACTAATAAAAAAGATGCAATTAAAGAGGCGGAAGCTTTAGTTCTTGATGCGTTTGAAATCTCTGACGAAGAACCTAAAGCTCAATCTTTGATATATAAAATAATTCACTAAATAAAAATATAAATTTAGCTTATTTTTCTGTTGAATTCTTCAATCAAGTTATCAGCAGGAACTCTTTTTAGTGCAATATATTCATAAACAGGTTCAATATATTTTTCTTCGTTTTTCTTATTTTCTCTTAAAGAATAATATGAAATATCGAAGAATTCTTTGATTAAATCAATTATGACAATATTCTTTAATTTTGATTGAATACCTTGAATAGGTGAATCTTTTCTCAAATTCATAAAATCTTCATATTCATAATTTGATAAAATCTTATTTATTTCATCCATTGCATCGGAATTATACATAATACCCTTCCAAAAAGCAGGAATAGAAAGAGTCATAAGCGTATTTTGCGCATCATGATTTCTTATTTCAACGTAACTTTTTAATCTTACATCGGGAAAATATAAACTTATATGATTTTGCCAATCTTGGATTGTTGAATTAAGTCCTTTGTATCCGTTTAACATAAAATCCCTAAATGTTTGCTGTGTTGCGAAACAATTATTTCCTCTTTGAATAAATATCATAGGAACATCAAGAAGAACTTCTGTATAATCAGCAAAAGAAAAATCTGTTTTTTTATCAAATAATTTAGCGCTTATATAACCGCATCTGTCTTCATCAACATTCAGCCAAGAGTTTGCTCTGAAAGACTTATATCCTGTAAGTTTTGAGTTTCTTATTGGAGAATTAGCATATATACTGCTGATTATAGGACTCATTTTTAAAGCGAGAGATAGCTTTGTTATGGCATCTTCTTCACTATTATAATCAAAATTTGATTGGACACCTGCAGTTTCTCTCATCATAACAAATGGAGTTAAACCTTTTGTCGGAAGATATTCGGTCATATGTTCATACCGTTTTTTAGGTATGATTGTTATATCTTCATATGTTGAAACAGGTTGAATTCCACTATCTAAAACACAAGCTCCTATTTCGTCTGCATAAGTTGCAAGATTTGTATAGAAATCTGTTAACTTTAAACTTATTTCATCTAAAGTGTCATAAGGAATAAGGCTTAATTCAATTTGGCTTCCGGGCTCAAGTGAAATTGTCCCAATATCACTTTTTAATCCAAGTAAGTTATCATTTTCATATATTCTTTGCCATTTATTTTCATCAAAAAGTTCTAAGACTTTAACTATATCTTCATATTTAACAGCCTTAAAATTATTTTTGTATACAAGAAGTTTTTCAGATTCTACTCCTATTGTTTTCGTTGTTTTACATCCTGAGAAAAAGGTTTCAATCAGTTGATTTTTGTTCAAGATTATATTTGCAGAGTTATTTGTTAACAGCATAGAGCCTTTCTTTTGAAAAATGCTTTTCAATTAATTTTTCTATACAAGTCATTATTTTATCTTCAAAGTGAATATTATAATGTTGATTTATCTCTCTGATAAAATAACAAGGGCTTGTTACATTTATTTCTATTACTTTTTCATTTATAACATCGAGACCTACCAAATATAATCCTCTTTCGGATAATTCTTTTGCTATTGTCTGTGCTAATTTTATTTCCGTTGGAGATAACAAAGCATCTTTGAAATATCTGTCTGAATGTATTGAAAATTTAAAATTATGGTCTCCCGGTATTTTTTGTATACATTCTTCTAATACAGTTTCGCCTATTATTAATACTCTTTTATCTCCGAATTTTGCTTCCGGAAGATATTCTTGAAGCATAACCGGAGTTTTTCCGCTTTCAGTCATATTATTTATAATTGTAAGAAGATTTTTGTCATCTTTGTTTAAATAATAGACACCATTTCCAAAACATCTGTTTAATGGTTTTAGAATGGCTTCTTTGTTTTTTTCTACAAAATCTATAATTAATTCTGCCGAGCTTGTAACTATATTCTTTGGTACAAATTCATTGAAGTAATTAATATGGAATTTTTCGTTAAAGTTTTTTATTTCGGTCGGGTCATTTATTAAGAGCGTTTTTTCTTTATCTACATAGTCAAAGATATAACAAGCATTTATATAATTGATATCAACAGGAGGATCAGGACGGAAAAATACAACATCAAAATCATTTATCAGTTGTTTTTGTTGTTCTTTATTGTAGAAAATATTTTCTTCTTTTAAGTAGGATTCTCTATTAAGTACATATGCTTGTGCATTTTCTATAAATAAATCACTTTTTATAGCTATTGATACTTTGTAATTTCTTTTTAAGAACTCTTTTATAAACCAAAAGTTTGTTACTAAATCATTAAACTCAAAGTATTTTAATTCAACTTCATCTATAATAAAAAGAATTTTTTTTGACATAATATGCCTCTTTCTCTATTTAAGGGTAGCACTTAAATTGTTTTTTTCAAATACAAAAGAGTTAATTATGTTGTTTATTCTTAATAAAAAAAAGGAAGCTTTAGCTTCCTTTTTTAGAATAAAATTTTAATAAATTTATTTAACTTCTTTTGATATAGCATCAGTAATATCAGTACCGCCTGATAATACAACACCTTTAGCAAGAACTAAGTTATATCCGTTTGCTTTTGCATTTTTATCAATTACGCTTGATATGTTTTTATCAATAGCAAGTAACTTTGTTTCGTAATTTTTCGCAATAGCCTCTCTTTTTGCTTGGAATTCTTTATTATATTTTTCTTCTAAAGCTTTCTTCTTTTTAGCATCTTTTTCTTTATCAAGATTTGTTTTTGCTGTTTCAATAAATTTAGCTAATTCTTGACCTTTTTTCTTTTGTTCGTCTTTCAAAGCTTTAACCTGAGAAGAAGATGCTACAACTTTTTGAACATCAACAACCGCTACTTTAAAATTTGAAGGTACATCAGATATTGCATAGTTACCCGCAGCAAGACCAATCGCAAATGCTACTAAAGATACCGTTAAAAATTTTAGATTATTTTTCATTTTATACTCCTTTTAATGTGTAGATTATAGCATTTTAAGTTGACTTTTTCAAATTATCCTTATGACTAGCTCTTAAGGGCATTGTTTATAGATGTTTTAAAATCAGGCTTTAAAATTCCTTTTTCAGTAATAATACCAGTAATAAGTTCATTAGGAGTTACATCAAACCCCGGGTTTATTATATTTACATCTTTTGCACAAATCCAGTCGCCGTTTATATGAGTTACTTCTTCGTGTGAACGTTCTTCAATAGGTATTTCTTTTCCTGATTTTATAGATATATCTATTGTTGATAGTGGAGCTGCAATATAGAAAGGAATATTATGATATTTTGCTGCAATTGCAACTGTATATGTGCCTATTTTATTAGCAGTATCACCATTTGCGGCAATTCTGTCAGCTCCTACTACAACCATATCAATCATGCCTTTTGACATAAAATATGAACACATGCCATCAGTTATAAGTGTTGTAGGTATTCCGTCACTGGTAAGTTCCCAAGTGGTTAATCTTGCACCTTGTTGTCTTGGTCTTGTTTCATCAGCAAAAACCTTAATTGTAGGATCTTTTGCAAATGCACTTCTAATAACACCTAAGGCGGTACCATAGCCTACGGTTGCTAAAGCACCGGCATTACAGTGAGTTAATATTGTTGCACCTTTTGGAACTACTTGTGCTCCATAATCTCCCATTTTTTTATTTATTTCTATATCTTCATTTTCAAGTTTAATTCCGTTTTCAATTAAAGCTTTGGTTATTTCATCAATATTTCCTTGTGTTTTTGAGGCAAGTTCTATTTGTTGATTAACCCCCCACATTAAATTTACTGCCGTTGGTCTTGATGATTTTAAGTATTCGCCTCTTTCTTTTAGTTTTGAAAGAAATTCTGATTTGTCAGTTATTGATTTAGATAGTTCTATAGCGGCAAGTGAAACACCATGTACACCTGCTATTCCTATTGCAGGGGCACCTCGAACTATCATATCTTTAATTGCAAAGAACATTTCTTTATCTGTTTTTATGTCTACTGTTTTATATTCTTTAGGTAAAACAGTTTGGTCTATCATTCTTGATACATTATCTACCCACTCGATAGTTTTAATTTTTGATTCAAAAGCCATATTATCCTCTGTTTCTAGGTTTAAAATATTCATAAAAATATGCTGTTAAAAAGCCTGAAAATGTATTCATTAATCCGCATAAGAGTGAAATTAGAATAACCATTGGAATTAGAAATCCAAAATTTGTAAAAATAACTTTTATCCATAGAAAAGATTGTATTTTAAATATTAAATTTAAAATAAATGCTATAGGAAAATATATTACAGAAAAACCCAGAAATGCACTTATTCCTGATATTGCACCTATAACCATACATTTTTCTGTTTCAACGTTGCTTATTAAATTTAATTTTTTCAAGTATATTATCATAAATGGTGAAACTAAAAACATTACAGCTAAAAAGGCTGTCCATATAAAAGCCGGAATTAATGGTATTACTCCAAGAATACCTCCTATTATAAATGAACATATAAAAATAATTTTTAATAAAGCTTTGTTTATCATTATAGTTTTCCTTAATTTATGTTATTACGAGCAAGACAAAGTGCAATAGCTATAGAGTCTAATGTGTCATCCAGTTTTGGTAATTTTTTGTATTCAATACTCATTTGTACAATTTTTGCTACTTCATCTTTTGTTGCTCTTCCATATCCTGTTATTATTTGTTTTACTTCAATGGGTGTGTATTCTTGTATTTTAATTTTGTTTTTTTGTAAAACAGAAAGAATAACACCTCTTGCTTCAGCTACAGGGATTATTGTTTTTTGGTTTTTAAAATAAAACAATTTTTCTATGCTTGCAAAATCCGGTTGGAATTTTTGAATAATTGTTTGCAAGTCAGTTTCTATTTCTAACAGACGCTCCGCATCAGTTTTATCTTTGTCTGTTTGTATAGAACCTGATGAAACTAAAATATTTTTATCTTTTACAATATCTATTACCGAATAACCTACAATAGCAAGTCCCGGGTCAATTCCTAATATCCTCATTCTTTAATTATATTTTAGATTATTCCAAAAGCCAGTTTTTAAGATATGTAACGCGTGATAACATTATAAAAAAAGAGGGAATAATCCCTCTTTTTTATGGTCTGATTCTATCCATTAATCTCGGGAAAGGAATAGTTTCGCGTACATGGTGCAGACCGCAAATCCAAGCTACGGTTCTTTCTATTCCCAAACCAAAACCAGCGTGAGGAACGCTTCCATACTTTCTTAAATCTAAATACCAGTCGAAAGTTTCAGGATTTAGATTTTGTTCTTTTATTTTAGCCATTAATTTATCAATATCTTCTTCTCTTTGACCGCCGCCAATGATTTCGCCGTAACCTTCAGGAGCAATCATATCTACACAAGCTGCTTTATCATTTTCTGCCTGTTTAAAGTAAAAAGCTTTAACGCTCATTGGGTAATGGTGAATCATAACGGGTTTATCAAATTCTTGGGAAATGAGAGTTTCTTCGTCGCCGCCAAAATCTTCTCCATATGGAGTTTCATTACCTTTTTTGTGAAGTATTTCAATAGCTTCATCATATGATATGCGAGGGAATGGGCGTTTAATTTTTTCAAGTTTAGAAATATCTCTTTCAAGGGTTTCTAAATCTTGACGGTTATTTTCAAGTACTTTAGCAACAATATATTCAACAAATTCTTCAGCTAAATCCATATCGTCCCAAATATCAGCAAAAGCCATTTCAGGTTCTACCATCCAAAATTCTGTTAAGTGACGTCTGGTTTTTGATTTTTCAGCTCTGAAAGTAGGACCAAAACAATAAGCTTTACCGACAGCCATAGCAGCAGCTTCCATATATAATTGTCCTGATTGACTTAAATATGCTTTTTGATCAAAATAATCGGTTTCAAATAATGTAGTTGAACCTTCACAAGCATTTGGCGTAAATATTGGAGCATCAACAAGGGTAAATCCGTGTGAATCAAAAAAGTCTCTTACAGATTTAATAATTGTATGACGAATGTTTAATATTGCTTTTTGTTTTAAAGAACGAAGCCATAAATGACGATGTTCCATAAGGAAATGAGGTCCGTGTTCTTTCGGGGTTATAGGGTAATCATTTGCAACGCTAATAACTTTAACATCAGTAGCATCAATTTCATAACCGATTTTTGAACGATCATGTTTTTTTACCGTTCCTTTTACTTCAACAACGCTTTCTTGTGAAATTTTGTCTGCAAGTTCAAAAACTTCATCAGATACATTGCCTTTAAAAACTACAGCCTGAATTTCAGCAGTTCCGTCACGAAGCTGAAGAAAATGAAGTTTTCCGCTTGAACGTTTGTTATATAGCCAAGCTTGTAATACTACTTCTTTGTTTTCGTAATTTTTAATGTCTTCAATCCAAATTTTTTTCATAAAAAATTAACCCCATAAAATATCATGCGGGTTAATTTTAACATACTTTTTAATGTATATAAATAACTATAAATTATTTATTATTTTTTGAATTTCAGAATTTGTTTCTTCACATATTGTGCTGTTTAAAATTCTGTTAATAGAAGCCGCCGGTTCTTCTTCAATCTGAGTATTTTCAATCATTTGTTTATTGTTGACAGAATTGTTTTTAATATACTTTTGAATAGCTTCAATTGTTTCTTTTGTATCACCCAGTATATTTTTGTATATGTTGTTGATTTTGTTTACTTCTGCCATCATAACTCTCCTTTTTTTATCTCATATGAAATCTAATTCGGCAAAAAAAAAGGAAACTTTAGATGTTTATTAAAAAAATAATTTTTCTTTACAAAAGATGAACTATATTTTTAACTTTTTGAAGCATGTTCTTTAAAAAAAAATGTGTTTATGTAAAGATAAAAATGGCGTAAGCTAAGTGTAATTTAAATTAAGTAGTGATAAATAAAGGAAAAAGAAAATGGCAAGAAAAGTTCCATTGGAAAGAGTAAGAAACTTTGGTATTGCTGCCCACATCGATGCAGGTAAAACAACTACCACTGAACGTATTCTTTTCTACACAGGTAAAACACATAAAATTGGTGAAGTGCACGATGGTGCTGCAGTAACCGACTTTATGGAACAAGAACGTGAAAGAGGTATTACAATTCAATCTGCAGCTGTAACTGCAATGTGGAAAAATCACCAATTCAATATTATTGATACTCCTGGGCACGTTGACTTCACAATCGAAGTTGAACGTTCTCTTCGTGTATTAGATGGTGTTGTTGCTGTATTCTGTGCTGTTGGTGGTGTTCAATCACAATCAGAAACAGTTTGGAGACAAGCAAACAGATATGAAGTACCAAGAATGGTATTTGTTAATAAAATGGATAGAACAGGTGCTGACTTCTATAGAGTTGTTGACCAATTAAAGAACAGATTAAATGCAAACGCAGTACCTATTCAACTACCAATCGGTGCAGAAGATAAATTTACAGGTTTAGTTGATCTTATGACAATGAAAGCTGAAATTTATACTAATGACCTTGGTACAGACATAAGAGAAGAAGAAATACCAGCAGATCTTCTTGAAAAAGCTCAAGAATACAGAGCAGAAATGATTGAAAAAATTTCAGAAACAGATGATGATTTGATGATGAAATTTATGGAAGGTGAAGAACCTACAATAGATGAATTAAAAGCAGCTTTAAGAAAAGCAGTTTGTACAAACCAAATCGTTCCTGTATGCTGCGGTACAGCATTCAAAAATAAAGGTGTTCAATTATTATTGGATAATGTTGTTTACTATATGCCATCTCCATTAGATGTAAAAGCTATCGAAGGTGAACTTGAAGATGGAACAAAGGTAGAAAGACATTCTTCAGAAAATGAACCATTCTCAGCTTTAGCATTTAAGATTATGACAGACCCATATGTAGGTCGTTTAACATTCTTAAGAGTTTATTCAGGTAAATTGACATCAGGTTCATATGCATTGAATGCAACAAACGGTAAGAAAGAACGTATTTCAAGATTGGTTCAAATGTATGCTGACCAAAGAAATGAAATTACAGAAGTATACGCTGGTGATATCTGTGCAGCTGTTGGTTTGAAAGATACAACAACTGGTGACACCTTGTGTGATGAAAATGCACCAATCATATTAGAAAAAATGGAATTCCCGGATCCTGTTATTTCTGTTGCTATTGAACCAAAAACAAAAGCTGACCAAGATAAAATGGGTATTGCACTTCAAAAGCTTGCAGAAGAAGATCCATCATTCAGAGTTAAATCAGATTCTGAAACAGGTCAAACAATTATTTCAGGTATGGGTGAACTTCACTTAGATATTATTGTTGACCGTCTTTTAAGAGAATTCAAAGTAGATGCTAACGTTGGTAAGCCACAAGTTGCATACAGAGAAACTATCTTAGGAAATGCTGATCAAGATTCTAAATTTATCAGACAATCAGGTGGTAAAGGTCAATACGGTCACGTTAAAATCAGAATTTCTCCAGCTGGTGAAAATGAAGGTTTTGTATTCGAAAACAAAATCGTTGGTGGTGCTATTCCGAAAGAATATATCGAACCTGCAAGAAAAGGTATGGAAGAAGCTCTTGAAGGCGGTATCTTAGCCGGATATCCTATGATTGACGTTAAAGTTGAACTTTATGACGGTTCATACCATGATGTTGACTCTTCAGAAATGGCATTCAAGATTGCCGGTTCTATGGCTATTAAAGATGGTTGTAAGAAAGCAAGACCATGTATTCTTGAACCTATGATGAAAGTTGAAATCGAAATTCCTGATGAATATACAGGTACAATTATCGGTGATATTTCAAGACGTCGTGGTCGTATTGAAGGTCAAGAACCAATCGGTAATACTGGCAATGTAATCGTTAGAGCAACTGTTCCATTAGGTAACATGTTTGGTTACGCTACAGACTTACGTTCAAATACTCAAGGTAGAGGTACATTCTCTATGGAATTCTTGAAGTATGAACAAGTTCCAAATAACGTCCAAGAAGAAATCATTTCAAAATCAGGCGCACGTGCTTAATTGAAATAAAAAAAAAAAGAGGCATTATATTATGCCTCTTTTTTTTTTGATGGTTAAGCATTATTAATTTCATTCGGCAATTTATTTTCTTTTAAGTACCAGCTTTTTGTTCCCTCTCTTACAACATGAGTGAATCCCAAAATATCATTTTTTAACTCATAGCCTTCCGGTAGTTTATGAGTTCCTGAAGTAAAATCAAATAAATTCCAAGTTAATTTAGGGTTGCCAAAAGTATCATCTTTAAATTTAGCATTTTTAGGTAAATTACGAGTTTTATTTACTCCATATATTTGTTCTTGGTTTAATCTTTTGAATAAAACTCTTACCATACTTATTTTAGGAGTCACGCCCAATACTTTGTCAGTTGGTTTTGTTACTTCCTGTATATTTGTTTGAAAAGGACTAAAAATGTTATTTTCATTTTGTTTTCTTATTAATGTTGATGTATTTTGTGGTTGTTTTATATACTGTTCAACTCCATTAAATGATATTGTCATGGCTTTTCTCCTTTACTTACATTCCTAAAAATTAATTAACTTACTGATCCGAATTGTTATATATATAAAAATTTTTTGAAAACTATAATTAACAAATTAAAGATAAATTTAAGAAATATTAAGAGCGAAAATAATATAAAAATGATAAATTATGTTACATTACTACAAATATAGTAAAATATTTTGAAAGTTATAAAAAAAAGTGTTATAATAAAAGTGTAGATGGAAAGCCCCGATATAGGGCGATAAAAAGTCCTAGTCGGTACAAGTAAAATACCCGAGTTCGTTAGATAAAGCGAAAGGGACATATGGACAAAATACAATTTCACAATGACCTAAGAAGGTTAATTGAAATTTTACCGCCGAAGATTGTCGAAGCATTAAGGCCTTACAACTTGGATGATGCAATCGAATTGGTTTTTGATTTAGGCAGGGTTGGGGAAATACGTTATTCTGACGGGAAAACAGTTTTTTTAGGCGAAAGTTATATAGTTAATGAAGATATTGAGTATATAACATCAAAAATTCAGCCATTTACTAGCGATAATCGTTCAGGTATACCAGGGACATTACACAGAATAAGTGCAATAAGAAACAGACAGTCGAAAGTAGTTGGTCTTACTTGCAGAATCGGCCGTGTTGTTACGGGTACTATTGCTTGTATAAAAGATATAGTTTTACAAAATAAAAGTATATTGTTCTTAGGTCGTCCTGGTGTTGGTAAGACAACTAAGCTTAGAGAAATATCAAGATTAGTTGCGGATGATTTAGGTAAAAGAGTTGTTGTAGTAGATACATCAAATGAAATTGCAGGTGATGGAGATACTCCGCATCCGGCTATAGGCAGGGCAAGGAGAATGCAGGTTTCTCAACCTATTTATCAAAAAGATGTTATGATTGAGGCTGTTGAAAATCATACTCCTGAAGTAATTGTAGTTGACGAAATAGGAACGGAAGAAGAAGCTCAAGCGGCTAGAACTATAGCTGAACGTGGTGTTATGCTTATTGCAACTGCTCATGGTAATACTTTGGATAATTTGATAAAAAACCCAACATTATCTGACTTAGTCGGTGGTGTAAGTTCTGTAACACTAGGTGATGATGAAGCTAAAAGACGTGGTAGTCAAAAAACCGTATTGGAAAGAGAAAAACAGCCAACATTTGATATAGTTATAGAAATTATAGATAGAAATACATTGGCAGTATATAAAAATACAGCAGAAGCTGTTGATTATATATTACGTGGTTGGCCGATAAGACCTGAAATCAGAAAAGTTGATCAAGTATATGAAAACACAGAAAAAACCGTAGAAGAAGTTGCTGTTCAAGAAAAAATTAAGGAAGAAGAAGATCTTGCAAGCCAGAAACTTAAGTTTAGTTTTTCAAGACAAGAATATGTTAAGCAAGTAAAAGATTTTAAGAAGATATATATCTATGCAGTTAGTAGAACTGTATTGGACAAAGTTCTTGAAAGGCTTAATCTTCAAGCAGAAATTACAAGAAATATAGAAGAAGCAGATATTGTAATAGTTCATAAAGCATTTGCAAAAGGCGGTACTAAAATTTTAAGTATAGCAAATGATTATAAACTTCCTATATATTATGTACGTTCAAATTCAATGTCGCAAGTGCAAAAAGTAGTAAAAGAAGCGCTTCATATAACTGATAGTGAAACTTTGCAAGGGTATTATGATGATGCTGAAAGAGCTTTGGATGAGGCAAAAGCTGCTATTCAAAAAATATTAGAAGGAGCTGATAATGTTGAATTGCAGCCTCAAAATCAGCAAATAAGAAAAATGCAGCATGAACTTGTAGAACAGCATAATCTATCAAGTGAAAGTGTAGGCGAGGGTCCTCAAAGACGATTGAGAATTGTTGGCGGTAGTGATTTTAAGCATGCCGGATAGATATATGAAAAATAAAAAGAGCTTTTGCAAAAGCTCTTTTTATTTTATTTTATATGAATGATTTTTAATTATTCCTTCAACAAAGTCATATGTTGAAATTGTAAATTCAGGATCAGATTCTTTTATTCTTGTTTTCATATATTCGTACAGATCACATATTTCTTGGGTTAATTCAGATTTTTCAGGATTTTTTACCGAATGACAAAATTCAATAGATGGAAAAAAATTAGTAACTCCAATTGAAGCACAAAGGTTTATCCAATTATCAATTTCTTGTTTTGTATCATTAATGCCTTTCAGAATAATGTACTTGATAATAATTCTATGAGATAAGTTTTTTGTATCTTTTATATATCTTCTTATATTTTTTATAACATCATCAAATTTATCAACACCTTTAATCTTTTTGAAATTTTCTCTGGATGCACAGTCAAGTGATATACATATAGATGAGTCATGATTTGCTTTAATAGCTTTTGCTATATATTTTTCATAAAAAATCCCATTAGAGAGTATATTAACTTTATATTGGTTTTTAATGAAAAATTTTAATAACAGAGGAAATTCCTGAAGAATGGTCGGTTCACCACCAACCAGAGAGATTTCTGCATTTGGGTCTAATTTTTTTTGTTTATGAAGTTCTTTTAAATTTTTAAGAACATTTATTACTCCCTGTTGATTTCTGCCTGTTGAAATCTTTAGTTTTGTAGTTTCTCTGTTTGAACAATATACACAAGCACAGTTACATTGGTTCCAATGATAAATTTCAATATATTTAATTTTATTATCTGTTGGAAAATCTTCATTAACTTCCTGTAAGTATAAGCATTTTTTACAATGTTCCGGACAAACTCCTTTCTTCATGTTTTCAAGAACAGATTCTCTTTCTTTAAAGAAAGTTGTTAAAAAATCTTTGTCATATTGTTGAAATGTATGATCTTGCCATAATTTGTTGCAATATGTCAAACCCGAATAATGAAAATTAATTCCGTTATTTAAATAAAAGCAGTATTTTTGTTTCAATATAAAACCTTTCTTTTATATTTTAATAAAAGAATTTAAGACTAAAGATTACTTTTTACCTATAAATTAATAACTTTTAGGATATCATGTAAGTCAGCTTTAGTTTTCTTAACTTCAGCAGCTGAGTATTTTATTGCACTGTCAGGATCTTTCAGTCCGTTACCGGTTAAAATACAAACAGATGTTGAGCCTTCTTTTACAAGTCCCATTTTATTGGCTTTAATCAGTCCTGCAACAGAAGCAGCACTGCCAGGTTCAGCTAAAATACCTTCTGTTGAAGCCATTAATTTATATGCTTCAATAATTTCTTCATCTGTAACGCAATCAATTTTACCGTTTGATAAATCTCTTGCCCTTTCAGCTTGTTTCCAACTTGCAGGATTACCGATTCTTATTGCTGTTGCAATTGTTTCAGGGTGAAGTATTCTTTCACCTTTTACAATAGCTGCTGCACCTTCAGCTTCATATCCCATCATTTTAGGTAAATGAGTTGATTTCTTAAGTGCGAAGAATTCTTCATAACCTTTAAAATAAGCTGTAATATTACCGGCATTTCCGACAGGAATAAAGTGGTAGTCAGGCGCATCACCCAGAGCTTCAATAATTTCAAATGCACCTGTTTTTTGACCTTCAATTCTATATGGATTTACAGAGTTAACTAAAGTTATAGGAGAATTCTTAGAAATTTCAATAACCATTTCAAGTGCTTCATCGAAGTTACCTTGAATTGCAATAATTTCAGCACCATACATCATTGCTTGTGATAATTTCCCTAATGCAATGTAACCATCAGGAATTAAAACAAATACTCTAACGCCAGCTTTTGCACCATAAGCTGCAGCCGCTGCAGATGTATTACCTGTCGAAGCACAAATTATAGCTTTAGAACCGTCTTCAACAGCTTTTGTTACAGCCATTGTCATTCCTCGGTCTTTGAAGCTTCCTGTTGGATTTGCACCTTCATATTTTAAATAAACATTACCTTTAAGACCTATTTTTTTTGCCAGATTGTTAGCTTTTATCAGTGGAGTATTACCTTCATTTAAAGTTATAACAGGTGTTTTGTCTGTTACAGGTAAATATTCTCTATATTTATTTATTAAACCTTGATAATGATTCTTTTCCATAAAAGCCTCCTAGTTCATAACTCTTAATAGGTTGTCTATATTCTTAATACAATCAGATTTTAACAATTCTTTTAGTGCATTTTGTACATCAGCTTCTTTGCTTTTTTCTGTAATAACAACAATTTCTGCAGTATTATCATCCTTTGTACCTTTTTGCATAATTGTTGAAATGTTTATATTATTTTTACCGCATATTGTGCCTATAACACCAATAGCCCCAGGATTATTGCTTGCATTTATTGATATATAGTATTCATTATAAGTATCACCAATATCAATTTGTTCTGCTATTTCATTGTGCTTGCAAATTGCTTGTGGAATTGGAAAATTTGAAACCTCAAGTTCAGCTGCTAATACAAGTAAATCACCTACTACAGAACTTGCTGTTGGTTGAGCACCTGCTCCTGCTCCTGTAAATATTAAATCTCCTACTGGATGTCCTGTCAGCATAATAGAATTTGTTGCGTTTTTAACTTTTGCTAACAGGTGTTTCTTTGCAACAAGCATAGGATGAACTCTTACATCAATCTTTCCATTTTCTAAAACTTGTCCCATTGCAATAAGTTTTATTGTATATCCTAACTCTTTTGCAGATTTAATATCTTGTGCTGTTATTTTTGTAATACCTTCACGGTATATCTTATTAATATCAACCTTTTTGTTAAAAGAAATCGTAGATAAAATAGCTATTTTATATGCTGCATCATATCCTTCCACGTCACCAGTCGGGTCAGTTTCAGCGTAACCTAATTCTTGGGCCTGTTTTAGTGCTGTTTCATAAGATAGTTCTTTTTCTGCCATTTTCGTCAAAATATAATTGGTCGTTCCATTTAATATAGCCGCAATTTTTGTAATTTTATTTGCACATAAAATTGTTTTAATTGGCATAATTATTGGTATACCACCTGCTACTGCGGCTTCATAAAGAATTATAACTTTATTCTCTTTCGCAAGTTGGAATAATTCACTTCCTTTTTTTGCAAGCAGTTCTTTGTTTGCAGTAACTATATGCTTTTTGTTTTTAATTGCTGCAGTCAGAATGTCAAAAGTTGGAGTTACACCGCCTGCAACTTCAATTACTATATTAATTTCAGGGTTATTAACTATTTCGTATGGATCTTGGGTTAATAAGGTTGTATCAAAGTTATCAATATTTCTTTTTTTTGTAATATTTTTTACTGCAATTTTTTTGATTTCAATATTTGGAAATGATTGAAGTACTTTGTATACCCCTGTTCCGACTGTTCCAAAACCTATAATTCCGACTTTTAGTGATTTCATAACTACTCCGATTATCTTTTTATAGAATAATTAAACCATAACTAACTTGAAAAAACATAAATATCATAGTGATTTAAGAATATAATTAAGAAATGTAACAAAAAATCATTCCTCTGATTTTGGGTATTTTAAAAATTTTTTATATACATGTAAACACTATCAAAGATATTAGGAGATTTAAAATGGGTAATGGAATTTATATTTCTTTATTGAATTCAAGTGGAATGTCGGGTCATGTTGCTTTATTTTCTTCTTCTAAAGGCGGAGAAACAGCCGGAAGTGTTGCATATAATTCTTCTTCAAAATCAAGATTTTCATATCGTGGTGGAGAAACAGCCGGAAGTGTTGCAAATAGTTTTTCAGGTGGATCATCTTCTTGTGGAAGCAGCTGCGGTTCTTTTTCTGCTATTGCCTAGATATTTGGTAATATGAGTTTTAAATATAATGTTTGAAGCTCAACTGTGTGTCTGTGACAATAAAGTGAAACAGATAATACAAGAAGATTTCATAATAAAAGAGATGCTTTTGAGCATCTCTTTTTGGTATTTTATAAAAATTTATTGAGCATCTTTAATTGTGCTATAGCAATCTTTACAATATACTTCTTTTCCTTCGATTGGTTTAAAAGGAACTTTTGTTTGGCATCCGCATTTAGAACAAGTTACTTCGTATAACTTCTTTCTATTTTTTTGTCTTCTGTTTTTTCTGCATTCAGGACAACGCTTTGGTTTATTAGCAAGACCTCTTGCTGCGTAAAATTCTTGTTCACCTGCAGTAAACACAAATTCACTTCCGCAATCTTCGCAAATAAGCTTTTCGTCTTCGTACATGTTTTGTCTTCTCCTTAAATTGGGTAATGCTTGTAAATAATTTGCGATAGGAATTAAAAGTTTAATTACTAAAATTAGTTATCTACAAGATTATATTGTATAATTGAACATTATTTTTAGCAAGAAGAATATTTTTAAATTCTAATTTTATGATTAATATTAAGATATGTAAAAAATATTTTTTTTATTTTTATAATGTAGCAATAATATTATTTTAGGATATTTATGATTACAGGTATACATCTGTGAGGAATCAATGGTCAATATAGTAGGGGTTCAAATTAGAAATACTAGAGGTTCAAACTCTTTGTCGTTTGGAAAGCAAGAAGAGACAAAGAGAAGCGAGTGTGAGAATAAAGATATTTTAATGTATGATGAGAAAAGAAAGCATCCGATAACTACTAATTTAAAAATTCAGGCTGATAAATTTGTAAAAGCTTTTACTGAATATCCTCAAAAAGGTTTAAAAGGTAGTAAAAATTCTAATTTCTATGAATTCTTGACTATGGGGATGGTTCCTTATTTGACTGGTAGTGCAATGATGATTGCTGTTTTCAACTTAGCAAGTAAGTTTTTTGATACTCCCGCTGCTGTCAATGCTTCAAAGCTTGGCAAAAAGATGGGCTTAGGTGTTCTGTTCTATGGTATTGGTAAAACTCTTTCAAAAAAAATGATTGAAGCACCTGTTAATTTGAAATATGGTATAGATGTAAACTTACCATACAAGAAAGCAATTCATGAACTTCCGGATGGGGATAATACTGATAATTTGCTTACACATGAATATCATAAAGCATATGAGAGTGTAGATTTTCCACGTTGGGATTTATTCTATAATAACAAGAGTTTTGGGCCAGACAGAAATAGTTACTATGAAAAAGTCGGTAAGAGAATGGGTATAAATGATGAAGATTTAGACCATGCTGATCAAAAAGTAAAGCCGTTAATAAAAGAAAAAGTTATTAAAACTAAATTGTTCTCTACATTGAGTTCATACTTCTGGGCAGCAACAGGTGTTGGAGTTGCAATGCAAAAACCGTGGGAAAATTTTGTAGTTAATCCTGCAAAAAGAATTGCTAATTATCAAAACTATAAGAAAATAGCTGAAGCTGCAAAACAAGAAGGTAAAAACATTGCAAAATATGATAATTTTGCAAAAGATTTTGGCAAACGATTTATTAATAGTTGTAAAGAGTTTGTTAATAATAAGAATAAAAGCGTGAAAATAGCCGGTCGTAGCCTACTTGGTTTAGCTGTTGGTATGACTTTATTAGGCAATTTATCAACACTTTTAGACTTTAATAAAAGTAGAGGGTCTGACTCTCAAGCATCATCATCTTTAATTGATGAAAGTAAAGAAAAGGTAGTATGTTAGGATGACAAACGTTTTAAATTCAATACTTGCAAATCAACCTATTAATAAATCTGTAAATCAGAATGCTAATTCTGCCTTTGTTTTTACTAGTGAAGGCAAAATAAAACCAATGAGAGATAAGGGTAGATTACTTCCTTCAAGGGTTTTTGGTTCACCTATAGAATATGCTAAGGATTTGAAAAAAGATATTGTAAGTATAGGAAAAGCTGCTAAAGGTAAAGCTAATGACCATGAACTGGGTAGAATTAATGATTTGGCTATGAAAATGGGATCTTTAGCTTTAGCATCTTATTTGTTTGTTAAAAATCCTTTAAAATTGAGTAAGGCAATGGAATTTGTCGGTTTTGGAACATTCTTTGCTTCAATGTCTTTATGGCCAAAGCTTGCTATACAAGCTCCTTTAAAGGCGAGAACAGGTGTTGATATACATCAAAAATATATTGATTCTCAAGGTCGTAAGAAAATGTTATTCCAAGATCCTCAATATGTTTTAACTGATTTGTATTCAAGAGAAGATTTGGACAAAATTGGTGACAAATTAGGTGTAAATAAAAATATACCTGATAGAGACAATTTTATAAAACAAAGAGCACAAAAAACGGCATTGCAAGGTAATACATTATGGATGATGACGGCAGGTTTTGCTTCTCCATTGATGAGTGCACTTTTGTGTAACAGATTAGAAAAACCTATTGGAAAGGCCATTGAAAAATTTGAAATGGTTTCATCAGAAAGAGCAATGCAAAATGGTAATTATCGAAGTTTATCAGATAGATTTAAAGAATTTGTATCTTTAAGAAGATTTGATAATTATCTTGTTAAAAATGCTGATAAAGTTATGGATGATAAAGCTGTATCCGAATTAGCTTCAAAACTTGGTGGAAAAGCAAATTCCGCATTAGTACAAACAGCGATAAAAGATGAATTGGCAGCTTTGAAAACAGACGTAAAAATAGATGAATTATTTATACGTAATGCGTTAAAGGGCAAAATTGATGATTCTGTTTTTGCTTCATTAAGTGAACAACAAAAATCTTTATTGAATAAAGCAATAAATAACAAATCATTTGCAAATATTGCGGAGATATTATCTAGGGCAGCAGGTGGTTCTAAAAAAGAACAAATAAAATTGTCGAGAGAATTATCTCAGATTTTGGGCAAAGCTAAAATGTCTGCTGAGACACCTACTTTGTCTCAGATATCAAATCAAATTAAAGCTTTACATGCAAATATGCTTGATTTTGCGTCAGGTAAAAGAATTCTTGATAGGTATATAAATGCAAGAGTCGGAGACCAAGCCGGAACTTACATTGCAAATCAATGGGGAAGAGTTGGTGATAAATTAATAAAAGCTTTAAAGTTTAATGGACAAGAATTAAAGGCTGTATCTAAAGGTGATATTGATATAATAATTGATAAGCTTACTGTATTGGCTTCAAATGATGCTGAATATGATAAGGTGATTAAGCAGTTAATGAAGTTAATTGGAAACTATGAAAATACAACAGACACTAATTTTGTTTTAAATGTTCAAAATAAAGCAAAGTCTGTATGTACAGTAGCAAGTAATGATTTGAAAACAAACGGTTTTGTTAAATTGGCAGAAAAAATATCTTCAGCAACAAAAAATGGAACTGTTGAAAATGTTATTAATATAAATACAGCTGAAAGAATTTCCGGAGCTCAGTCTTCGTTCTATAGATTGTTGCAATCACTTGATGTATTCAGAAAAGCAAATAACGGAAGTCTTGAAAGACAATTGGCTTCTCTTTTAGGTGAAAAAGGTGTAACTGCAGATCAGGAAACTCTTAAACGTTTGGTTAAGGCTTGTCAAGATCTTGTATTAAATGCAACAACTACAGATTACGTTGAAAAACTTAAAACTGCAGGATTTAACTTATCTGAAATAGAATATAAAACAGTGATGAAAGCTTTATTTGATAGTGAGGCAGATACAACAATTGCTGAAAGTCTTTCAAGAACAATTGGAGCAGATAAGGTTGATGATGTAATGAAAGGCTTTAATTCTTATAGAAAAGAATTCATGAATAAAGTTGCAAATTGGCAAAATGGTATGACTACAGAACTATCAAGACGTACTGTTGATGGTGTAACTAATGCTGCAAATGCTGTTGAAAGAAATAACTTAGCCGGAAAGCCAATTAGAACTTTAATTGAAGATGTTGCGAAACAGACATATAATTCACAAAAATGGCTAAAGATATTTGGCGGAGCCATGGTTGCTTTAACTGCAGTTACATTACTTGCTGGTTTGGCAATTGGGCGTAAGGGTAAGACAGAAAAACAAGTTGAAAAAGAAAGTAAAGTAAATGGCTAATTATTTAGATAAGTATCTTAATTTAACTCCAACAATGACCGTGGTTCAGAAAATGCCCGAACCTACAGCTGTTATGTTACCTAATAATAATCAGCCTTCAGCAGTTCAGCCTATGGGGACAAATGTGTTAGAACGTTATCTACAAAATCAAGGTATAGTAGGCGCAACACAAGTAAATGCTGTAAATAATTCTAACAATGTTCAAGGTTATAAAAATAATTTAAGAACAAAATTCCAAAATAATGAAGCTACTATAATGGGCGTTATTATCCGTTCATTAGGTGCAAAGAATAATGTTGGTAATGAACTTATAAGAGAAGGAGATGTTCGAGGAACATTAATCAATGCTGTTGATAGACTTGATGAATTAAAAGAATTAGGCATTAATACTTTACACGTATTACCAATAAATCCTCCGGGTAAAAAGAATGCCTTTGGTACTGCCGGTTCAGTTTATGCGCCTGCTGATTTATTGAAGGTAGATCCTGCTATAGTTGACCCTAAGGATCCAAGAACACCAGATGAACAGTTTAAATATTTTACTGATGAGTGTCATAAGCGTGGTATTAGTGTAATGCTTGATCTGCCAAGTTGTGCTTCTTATGATTTATTCTTGGAAAGACCTGAATTAATGGCATTTGAAAAGGATGGTACACCAAAGACTCCTGGTGGTTGGAATGATATTAGAATGTTTAATCCTTGGAAAGATGAATCTAAACGTGAATTAAATAAAGAGTTATTGGATTATCATATTAAATTTGTTGATAAATGTATTAAAAATTGGGGAGTTGATGGTGTTAGAAGTGATGTAGCCAGAACTAAACCAACTGAATTTTGGCATATTTTAACAGATTATTCACGTAAACTTGATCCAGAGTTTGCTTGGCTTGCTGAAAGTTATACATATGAAGATGCTTCTCCTCAATTGAATATGAATTATGATAGACCTCAAGATTCATTAAGAGCAGGTTTTGACAGTTACTATGGTCAATATCATATTTTCCATGAAATGACAAAAGCACAAGATTTAATTAATTATGTAAGAGAAAATATAAATATGTCTCAAGAACTTGATCCTGGTAAATCTTTAATAGGTTCATTCGGAACACATGATGATATATCAATTATGAATCATGGCGGAGTTACATTTACTAATTTAGTCTCTGGTTTACAGGCAACACTTCCCATGTTGAATCCATATTATTTTGATGGATATCAATCAGGTGATTATTATATGTATGATTTTGAAGGTACTACGGATGAACAAACTGAAACAGATTCTAATGAATGTACTGTACATAGAAGTAAACCGGATATATTTAATTATTCAAGACCTTTAATTGGTGACCATCCTGAATGTGGTGACTTTATGAGAAATACTTTGGATGTAAGAAATGATAAGAAATATCATGATGTATTGACAAAAGGCTCATTTATTCCTTTAGATGTAATGGGGAATGATGGTGATCAGATTATTGCATATGCTCGTCACTTAAATGGTAAAACGCTTTTGGTAGTTGCGAACAGAGATGTTAATGCAAGACAAGGCGGAAGTATAATTATTCCCGGATTAAAAGAAACTCAAAAATTAAATAATTTATTTAAGTCATATGGTGAAAATTCAACTCTTCAGGCTACAGATGGAAAATTAAATGTTGATTTGGGTTCAGGGCGTATTCATTTATTTGAAATCGATACACCAAATATTGAGTCTTCAGGTGTGGAAGTTCTAAAACAAAAACAATAGGTGTTAACATGCAAATCGCTTCTAATTATACATATAATTATTATAAGAATCCTTCATTTATGTCCTTAAAAAAGGCTGATGAAGCAAAATCTGATGTATATGTTAAACCTACAAAAGATGAAATTATAACTGCAAAAACTAAAAAAGCTGTTTCTGAGTGTAAGTATGTTGTTTTTGGTTTATTGATATTATATTTTGCGATGAAAAGGAATATAAAAGTAAATAAAATCAAGGCAACAGAAAAAAAACTTGCAGAGCTTGCAAAACAAAAAGTTCTTACTCCTCAATTGATGAAGGTTAAGATTGATGAATTGGGTTGTGTTGTAGGAGTTTAACTCCGGAACTTGTTCCTAATCTTGATGCGCCGGCATTTATTAGATTAATAGCTTGTTCTTTTGTTTTTATTCCACCGGATGCTTTGATTTTTACATTGCTGTCTTTTAGTATTTCGTACATTAATTTTATGTCTTCTACTTTTGCTCCGATTCCATTTTTGACAAATCCTGTGGATGTTTTTGCAAAATTGGCTTTTGCTTCTTTTATTATTTCACATGCTTTTATTATTTCATCTTTTGTTAATAAATCTGTTTCAATAATGACTTTTAAAGGAATATTTCCACATGCTTTTTTTACTGTTTCAATATCGTTTCTTGTATATGTGTAGTTTTTGTCTTTAATTGATTGAACTGAAATTACCATATCAATTTCATCAGCGCCATATTCAATTGATTTTTGTGCTTCAAATGCTTTTACTTCACTTAAACAAGCTCCAAGAGGAAACCCTACTACTGTAACTACTTTTACATTAGTGTCTTTTAAATATTCTTTTGCTTGTTTTACGTTTGCACTATTAACACAAACTCCTTTGAAATTGTGTTCTTTAGCTTCTTCTAATAATTTTATTAATTCTTGCTCTGTTGCATCTTGTTTTAACAATGTATGCTCTATATATTGTTCAAGTTTCATACTATCTTATACTCTCCAATATTTGTGTAGTTTTAAATTTTTTAGGTGAATAATATTCTATATAGTTTTTAAGAAGGTTTATACATATATCGCAAATTTTTTCTGTTACTAAATCATCATATTTTGTATGCACATTAAAATCTTTTTCTAATAATGTATTTAAAAATTCTTTTATTTTATTGGGAATTTTTACTTTTTTGCATATATCTTGTGCGCATTCTTTGCATAAGATGCCACCTTGCTCAATTGAGAAATAAATTTCTTCACTATTTGGTTCTTTCAAACATTTTACGCAATCTTTTAATTCTAAAGAGTATCCTGTTATATCCATAATTTTTAGCTGAAAACGAAGAACACTTAACATAGCTTGTTCTTTTTTGTTTGCTTTAGAAATTTGTTCAAGAAATGTATAAAATAAATTATATATTTCTTCACTATTTGGGTCATTTTCTGTTCCGAAATTAGAGACAATCTCGCTGCAATACATTGCATAGAATAATTTATTCATATCACTTCTAAGATTGAAAAATGTATTTAATGCCTCTGCTTGACAAATTGTGTCAAGATTTTTGCCTTTATTAAGCATCATTTTGTTCGCTACAAGCAAATCCATTCTGCCGCCAAGTTTACTTGTTGTTTTTTTTATTCCCTTTGCTACGCCTTTTATTAGTCCTTTTTCCTTGGAATACATCAAGATAATCTTGTCAGATTCACTGATACTATAAGATTTTAAATTTATTGCGTTTGTTGTAAATTGCTCTTTCATCTTTTTAGAATATATTTTCGCTTCCGGAGTATACACCTCTCATATAGTGCATTAGTTCATTCGGAGTATCTGAATGTTCAAGGGCTACTTCTTTTGTAATTAATCCTTTTTTGTATAAATCGTATAATGACATATTAAATGTTATCATATCGTTATAAGAACCTTTTTGGACTAATTTATAAATTTCTTCAAGTTCATCTTTTAAAATAAAGTCTTTAATTGTAGGTGTGGAATATAGAAGTTCAATAGCTGGTATTCTTCCTTTTCCATTTGCACTTGGTAGAAGTTTTTGTGATACAGAACCTCTGAATACTTCTGAAAATTGACTTCTTACGGCTGATCTTTCAGATGGCGGGAAGAAACTTAAAATACGGTTAATTGTTTGTACAGCATTGAATGTATGTAAGGTTGCAAATACCAAGTGTCCTGTCTCTGCGGCATGGAGAGCACTTTCTACTGTTTCCATGTCTCTTATTTCTCCGATTAATATAACATCAGGGTCTTGCCTTAATGCGAATTTTAGACCGTCTAAATAACTTGCTGTATCAATTCCGATTTGTCTTTGTGTAAATATTGATTTCTGACTTTTATAAACATATTCAATAGGGTCTTCAATAGTAACAATATGTTTTTTTTGAGTACTGTTTATGTGATTTAGTATAGAAGCAATAGTTGTTGACTTTCCGCTTCCTGCAACTCCTGTTACAAGAACTATTCCATTTTCTAATGTTGAAAATTTTTCTATTGTTTTAGGTAATTTTAATTGTTCAAATGTTGGTATTTTATATGGTACTAAACGTATTGTCATTGAGTGGTATCCAAATGACATTGCAAGGTTAACTCTAAAACGTGAAATATCTTCTATTTCATAAGGAAAGTCAGAATCATATGAACGAAATATTTTATCTCGCATTGATATCGGTGCAATTTCATCAATTGCGTGCATCATATCTTCTTCTGTTACAGGTTCAAGCTTTGATTTTATTATTTTTCCATCAATTCGAAAAGATGGGACTTCTCCGACTATAAAGTGTAAATCTGATGCACCAAGCTCTTGTGCTTTTTCTAACAGTGAATTTATAGTATAATTACTCATTTAAATACTCCAAAAAATAATGTATGACAATATTATAGTACTTATTTGAATTAATTAAAATAAGTTTACATTCACAATTATTTTTTAATATTATTTAATGTTTTTGACTATTACGTGTATTTGTTGTGTAATTGTTATATCTAGATATGGGTACCATCAAAATTAATGTATATAAAAGAACTACAAGTCGACAATTTTAAATCTTTCGCTAATGATATTACAATTCCATTTTTGAAAGGATTTACCACAATATCGGGACCTAATGGTTCTGGGAAAAGTAATATTATTGATAGTATTTTGTTTGCATTGGGTCTTGCAAGTGCAAGGAATCTTCGTACAGAACAACTTTCTGATTTTATTTCTACACATACAAAAAAGAATGAAGCTTTTGTTAAAGTAGTTTTTGAACCTGAAAATAGTGATGAACAAACAATTACAATTGCAAGAAAAATAAGAAAATCTTCTCAAGGGTTTAATAGTGTTTATTATTTAAATGACCAAGTTTCAACTTTAACTGAAATTCATACTCATCTTGAAAAATATAGGATAACTCCAAACAGTTATAACGTCATGATGCAAGGTGATGTTATGAGTATCACTAATTGTTCTACAGTTGAAAGACGCAAAATAATTGATGAAATTGCTGGTATTGCTGACTTTAACAGAAGAATTGATAAAGCGCAGGAAGAACTTTTAACTGTTGAAGAAAGAGTTGAAAACGCAAATCTTATTTTGACAGAAATTGAATCTTCTATTGAACGATTAGCTCAAGAAAAAGAAACAGCTTTGAAATACCAGAAATTGAAAACTGAAAAATTTCAATTAGAAAGTCAAATTACAACTGTTAAATATTTTGATATAAAAAGAAATTTGGAATTGGCTCATCAAAATATTTTAGAGTTCAATAAAAAGAAAAAAGAAGAAGAAGGGAACTTAAAAAAATTAGAAGATAATCTTTTAGAAATAAAGAAAAGATATTCTGAAATATCTGAATTGGTTAAAAATAATGGTGAAGCGGAACAAATAGAAACAAAAAAACAATTAGAAGAATTAAAAGGGCAAATTTCTCGTAAAAATTTGGCTATTAGTTCTGTTGAAAAAACTATTCATGATAATTTGAAAACAATAGAAAATTCTAAAAACGGTATTGAAAATCATAAAGAAAAAATTGAAAAAATTACTTTAAAAATTGAAGAAAAGAAAGCCGAAATTGTTGAAATTGAAAACAATATAAAAATTCAAGAAGCCGAATTAACAAAAATTTTAGAAGAAGTTTCAGGTTTAAATAAAAATGCAGATAAACAAATTGAAGAAAGAAACAATCTAAAAAAAGAACTTGAAAAATTAAAAGAAGAAGAATGGAATATAAAATCAGAAACAATTCCGTTAGAAACAGAACTTGCAACAACAAAAAAAGATGTTGAAAATGCTAAAAAGTCATTAAATGAATTAACAAATTTCAAAGCTAATTTTAAGGATAATCAGGATAAGTTGCAGCTCCAAGTTGAAGAATTAACAAAAGAGCAGACTGATTATAAATTGGCGCAGGAAAATGTTATGTATAATTTAGACAAAAATAAGAATGAAATGTCTGATTTATTGCATGACATACAAATGGCTCAAAGAAAAATTATTACAATTGAAGCTCAAAAGAGTGCATATGAAGAAGTAAATTTGGGAAGGGCAATAGATTCTGTTTTAAAAGCCAAAATAAATGGAGTTCATGCACCATTATTACAGCTTGGAAGTGTTGATAAAGAATATTCAACAGCACTTGAAGTTGCAATGGGCGGCAGAATGAAAAATATTGTTGTTGATGATGAAGATGTTGCTCGTGTTTGTATTGATTATTTAAAGTCATCAAGAGCGGGAAGTGCAACATTTTTACCTTTAAACAGGATGAAGAAGGCGCCTTCAAGTTTAAGAATACCTAAAGAAAAGGGTGTTGTTGATTATGCAATAAATCTTATTGATTTCGATGACAGATATTTGGATGCATTTTTCTACGCACTTGGTGATACTTTGATTGTTGAAGATTATGACAGTGCAAAAAGGCTTATAGGTAAATATAGATTAGTTACATTAGATGGAAGTTTATTTGAAAAATCAGGTGCGATAACTGGTGGTGACAGACGTGATACCGGTTTAAAATTCAGCCAAAATCAGGATGAAGAGTTGAATAAATATAAAACTCGTTTTGCAGAACTTCAAAAACAATATTCTTCGCTTGAAAATACAAGAAAAGAACTTGAAGCAAAACAAGAAAAAATCAGACAAAATTATTCTAATACAATGACTGCATTAAATAGCGCAAAGATTGAATTGAATAATTTAAATAATAATTCTAAAAATAATGAAGATAAGATAGAAGAATATAAAAACATTATTAAAGAGAATGAACCTAAGATACAAAATATAGAAAAGAAACTTGAAAAATATGAAGAAAAGTTAGTTGATTTAAATGATAAAATGCTTGTTCTTCAAGATAAAATTGCAGAAATTGAAAGTAAAATGACAGAAGGTGAACTCAAAAAACTTAAAGAGATGACTGCTGCAATTGAAAATCAAATAAAAGATTACCAAAACAAAATTTTAAAATGTAATAACGAAATTAATGAAGCGAATAGAGATATTGATTTCAATAAAGAATTAATTAAAGCAAAAGAAGAACAAATTCAAAGACTAATAAAAGATAATGAAACAGCAGCTCAAGATAAGATTAAGTTCGCTGAAGAAATTAAAGAAATTGAAGTAAAAGCTTTAGAATTAGAAGAAAAAATAAAATCTTTAGGTGAAAAACTTCTTCAACTTCAAAAGCAAAGAGATTTGGTACAAGAAGAACTTCTTAGTGCAGAAACTCAAAAAAATAAAATTACTAATGAAATTGAAAGAATAGGTGAGCAAGTTGAAGCATTCAAAGCAAGAAGAAGAGAACTTGAACCTCAACTTGAAGAAATAAGAACAGAATTGAAAGCTAATGAAGTTGATATTAACGCATTGGTTCCTACAGAAATTTCTACAGAAGAAATAACAACCAAAATTCAACGTTTACAAAAGAGAATGGAAGAAATGGAACCAGTCAATATGCTGGCTATTCAAGCATATGATGAAGTTAAGGCAAGACAAGAAGAGAAAAAAGAACAAATAGCTGTTTTAACGAATGAACGTAAACAAATTCTTGAAAAAATGAACGGATATGAACAAATTAAAAAAGAAACGTTCATGAAAACATACAATAATATTAATGAAAATTTCAAAGATATATTTGCCAGATTATCTGAAGGTGAAGGAACTTTGATGTTAGAAAATCCTGAAAATCCTTTTGAAGGTGGTTTAACAATTGAAGCTCAACCTAGAGATAAGAAAAAGCAAAAACTCGGAGCTATGTCCGGTGGTGAAAAATCATTAACAGCATTAGCATTAGTTTTTGCTATTCAAAAATATCTTCCGGCGCCATTCTATGCATTAGATGAAGTTGATGCTAATTTGGACGGTATAAATGTAGAACGTTTAGCCGATATTATTCAACAACAGGCAAAAAATACGCAATTTATAGTAGTTAGTCACAGAAAACCTATGATAGAATCAGCTAATAGGACAATAGGTGTAACTCAAAAAGAGCATGGAAAAACTCGGGTAACCGGAGTTAAATTTAGGGACTAAGTAAATGTTAAATCCAAAGGATACAAATAATTTTTATATGCAGACTACAACTGAATCTTATACAAAAGATTTGGGGTTTAGTCCTGATTCTATTTTAGATTCACCGTCTGATGAATTAGATGGTATAGAAGTATTGGTCCAAATGGCAAAACAGGGGAAAATAGACCCTTGGAATATTGATATAGCTGATATTGCAGATAAATATATGCTTCATATAGCAGAAAGTAAGTCTAATAATTTAAGAGTTACAGGTAGAGCTTTATTTTTCCTTGCTGTTTTATTGAAATTAAAATCAAATATTCTTGTAGGAATTGATCCAATGCAATTTGAAGTGCAGGAGGATATAAATCCTGAGTATGATGATGCTGATGATTCAAGATTTTCTGATGATTTGTATTACCAAGATTATTATCCAGATAATGTTATTCCAATAGAGGATATTATTCAAAGAAGAACAAGTGTTAAATTAAACAGAAATAGAATAGTTACCTTAAAAGATTTAATAAGACAATTAGAATTTTATGAGCAGCTGGATAAAAAGCAAGCAGTAAAAAATTCTTTAGAAAGAGCTAAAAGAAGAGTCAGAAATTATGCAAATATGTCTGCTGATGACATAATTAATTTAGCACATGAAGAATATATTGAAAATAGTGTAAAAATACTTCATGAAAATCTAATAAAGATTTTCGAGAAAGAAGAAAAAGTTGAATTAAATACATTAACACTGTTAGGTTTAGATAAGATTTCTGCTTATATTGCATTGTTGTTTTTAACTGCAGAGAGTGATTTTGATTTAGAGCAGGAAGAATTTTACTCTGATTTATATGTAGTAAAAGGACAAGCTTCAACAGTGAATGTTGAAGAAAAACAAACGGCATAGGCGGTTATTATGGATTTAAAATCAAGAATTGAAGCTGTATTATTCGTAACAGGCAGGGCTGTTCAATTAGATGAGATAGCTAAAATTTTAGATGTAGAAGAACAAGAAATTGAAGATGCTATGCTTTCTTTAATTGTTGATTATTCTTCTCGAGATGGCGCCTTAGAAATTGATGATGAAAATGGGTATATAATACAAGTAAAAGATGATTATATGGATATTGTTGAGAAACTTTGTCCTGTTGATATTTCAAATGCTGTGCTTAAAACATTAACAGTTATTGCATTGAAAGAGCCTATAAGACAAGCTGAATTAAAAGAACTAAGAGGTTCAACAGCATATGAACACGTTGCAGAACTCGTTGAAAAAGGACTTATAAGTAGGAAACGTGATAAAAATGGTCGTTCTTATAATTTAAAAACAACACCTAAATTTGCAGAATATTTTAAATTAAAAGGTAATTCTGAAATACTATCGAAAATGGAAACAAATCGATTGTCGGAATTGTTGGAATTAAATAAACAATAAGGAAAAGGAGAATATATGAATTCTACACAATACAAGGCCAAACAGAATAGGAATATGAAAACTTCTATATTAGTATTTGGAGTTATATTAATTTTGGTTTTGGGAATTTATTTTTATGTAAAAAATATAATGCCTAATCAAATGTTTAATCAAGGTAAAAAATATTTAGAGGTTGGTCAATACGAAAAAGCATTACGTATGTTTAATATTGTAGCGGATGCTAAACCATATGATTCGGAACCGGTTTATTACCAGGCTCTTGCTATTTCCAAATTGCCTCCTACATATGAAAATCAAAAACAATTATATGAAATTGCTCAGTTGGAAGATTGTGATGAGGCAAGTAAGTTGGCCGATACAATTCTAATGAATATGCGTAAGCAATTGGATGCGCAGGTTGGTCCAAACTATATAGATAATGTTCTTTTTGAAGATACTCTTATAAGATGGAATATCTCTTCTCCCATTACTTATTCTATTTTTTCGGATTCCAGTGTTTCAAAAGACACAATTGCTGCAGTAAAAGAAGCTTTTTTGGATTGGCAGGCTGCTACTAATGGTGTTATTACATTTAAAGAAACTCAAGGTAATAAAAATGCCAATATATGTGTAAATTTTATGGATGACATTTCTTTGAAAGATACATATGAACCAAATAAAGTTGGTAAAGTTATTCCTGCTATTTATAAAGAACAACTTCAAAAGATGGATATATATCTTAGAAAAGTCAATCCAAAGGGGCAGTCCTACAATAAAGATCAATTTTATACTGTTGCGTTGCATGAAATTGGGCATGCATTAGGTCTTGGCGGACATAGTGCTGATCCTAATGATATTATGTATTATACCGGTGATTACATTGACGAAACTACAATAAAAAAAGATATAACCAAAAGAGATATGAATACTCTTAATTTATTATATAGAATGGTTCCTGATGTAATAGACAGACCTCTTAATGTAAATGAATATGGTAATCTATTCTATCATGAGATTTTATCGACATATCCTGGAGAAAATTTTGAACTAGAAACAAAAAGATTGTTAGCAGAATTACAAAAAGATAGAAAGAACATTATTGTATGGGTTGATTTAGCTATTAATTATGCTTTCAAGAAACAGTATGCTCGTTCTAATTATGTTTTATATAATGTTCTTCCTTTAGTAGAAACAGATGTACAAAATCAACATGTAATTTTATATAATTTAGCTGTTAACTATTATAAAATGAGAGATTATGAAAATTCATCTAAGTATTTGATGATGGCTGAAAATTTAAAATCAGATATGGATACTCAGATTTTAAGTACATTTTTAGATGTTAGATTCGGTAAATTGGAACTAGCTAAAAAGAAGTTAAAAATATTAATTCAACAATATCCTGAAAATATTGAGGTAGCACTTAAACTTGCAGAAGTTTACCATATAGAAAAAGATAGAAAAATGGAAAAAGAAGTTATAGATAACTTAGTTAAACGTAATCCTAAAGCTGCAAGAGATAGAAGAGTTTTAAAGTATAATGCAAAAAATGATAAATATCAGATATCTAAAAAGTAGCGGTTAAATCGTATTCTACAGCTCCTGTTATTTTTACGGTGATTATATCACCTGGTGTAACAGGAGTTTTTGTATCAATAAATACTAATCCATCAACTTCCGGGGCATCTTTGTATGTTCTTCCTACTACCAAACCATCTGAATTAATTGCTTCTATTATGCAATCAATTTTCTTGCCAATTAGCTTATTATTTATTTCTTTAGAAATTTTTTGTTGTAATTCCATTAGTTGCTTTTTTCTTTGTTTTTTTATTTTAGCCGGTATTTGAGGTTTTAATTTATAGGCTTTTGTATTTTTTTCACGTGAAAATTCAAATACGCCAAGTTTATCTATTTTCATTTCTTTTATGAAATTATATAGTTCTTGAAAATCTTCTTCCGTTTCTCCGGGATAGCCTACAATGAATGTTGTTCTTATAGCAACAGATGGTATGAGTTTTCGTATTTTCTTTATTAATTTTCTATTATCTATAACCGGTCTATTCATTGCTTCAAGCATGTTTTGCCTTACATGTTGAAGCGGAATATCAATGTATTTAACAACTTTATCAAGTTTGTTAATTGTTTCTAAAAGTTCATCTGTTATAAACGAAGGATATGTGTACATAATACGTATCCAACTTAATTCTTCTATTCTATTTAGTTCAATTAACAGTTCTTTCAAGGATGGTTTTCCATATATATCTTTGCCGTAGCTGGTTGTATCTTGGGCAATTAAAACTATTTCATTTACGCCTTTTTGAGCAAGTTCTTTTGCTTCTTTGACAATATTTTCTATTTTTCTTGATTTATATGGACCTCTTAATTGCGGAATTATACAGTATCCGCAATTAAAGTTGCACCCTTCAGCTATTTTGATATATGAACTTGCACCCATTGTAATTTGCTGGCGTTTTACATCTTCGGGGTAGTTATATTCAGGATTCTCATTTACTTCATATCTTGTTTTTTTGTCTTTTGTAATTTTTTTTATTACATCAACAATTTTATCTATATCCGATGTTCCTAAAAAAGCTAATGCTTCAGGAATTAATTCTTGTAATTCTTTTTTATGTTTTTGAGGCAGACAGCCTGTTATAACTATTTTTTTGCCTGCGTTTATCATATCAAATATTGATTTTACTGATTCTTTTTCCGCATCATTTATAAATGAACATGTATTGATAATTACAATATCTGCTTTTGTTTCATCAAGAGTTATTTTATATCCGTTTTGGATTAATTTCCCAAGCATTAGTTCTGAGTCAACTAAATTTTTTGCACACCCGTGATTTATTAAAGCAATCTGTCTCATTATATTTTCTTTCTTTTAAATATTTTTATATCATTTTCTTGTTTAACTATATCGTAATTATTAATAATCATCTCATAAAAATTTTGTGCGTAATCAATTCCAAAATAACTGCTTCCATATTCTATATTGTTAATTGGTAAAATTATGAAATATTCAGGTAAATTTTCTTTGAAATGTTTGATTATTCTTTTTTCTCCGAATACGTCATTATAAAACAGAGGACTTAAATTATAATAAAAATCGTCTCCTTTTCTTTCCGTTATAAAGTTTATAAAACAACCTTCAGGTAACACAACTGTTTTATCTGTATTTTTTGTATTATTTATAATGAAATCTGATACTTTTTTTATCGGTTCACCATCTTTTTTAAAGGTATAGATATTTCCTTTCTTTGTTTTAAGAAAATAATTTTTATATTTAAGAGCAGAAAAATCTTCTGCTGCAAAAAGAAGAATACAAGCGCTCAAAAATATTGGAATAAATTTTTCATAATATTTTGATATTAATATGATTAGAGCAAGTGAACATATTGGAAAAATGAAAATCCCCATATGATTTACATTAAGGTAAAAGAAAGATTTTGCACTTGCTGTTATTGCGCATAATAACAATATAAAAAGAGGCTTATTTTCATATAACTTTTTAATGTTAATAAGAAATATAATTAAATTTATCAATGGAATAATACCGAATATTGCAAAGATTTTGTTTTGCAATATTAAATGCTTGATATATGAGAAATTAAAAAATACTCCTACTTTTAAGAAAAATATTTTTAAAGTAGGTGCATTTACAAGGTTTTGAAATAATATAATTGTATCTTTTATTTCGTTTATATTAATTCCTTGCAAGAGGATATATCCAAAACTTATAAAAGGTATCAAAATAAAACATCCTAAAGATTTAATTATGTTTTTTATTCCGATGGGTTTAATAAATATAAGTACATAAGCTAAAACGAAAGGGTATAAACTAAATTCGTATTTATTTGTAATGCTTATTCCTGCAAACAGGCATGATAAATATGCCATTAGGGTATTTCCATTTTCTATATATCTTATGAGAAAAAGCAATGATATTAAAAATGAAGATAATGCATAAATTATTGCAAATGAATATGTCAGATTTGAATTATATAAAAATGTTGTAAAAACAAGAGAGAACATTATTAGTATAGAGAATAAAAAACAAACATGTTTTTTTAAAAACTCTCTTGCAAGTAAATATAAAGTAATTATTATAACTAAAGAGTTGATTATGCCTGCAAAATATAAAGTATTTATTTTTTGTCCGAATAAAGATAGAAGAATAGCATTAAACTGATATGATAAAGGTCCGTAAATATTAAAAATATCTTTATACAATACTTTTCCTTGCAGCATTTGTTGAGGAATGTAGAATTCTCTGCCTGTATCAATCAGTAATAATCCTTGATGTAAAAAGAAAAATGGTAGAATTGAACAAAATATAAGAATTAATAATAGAATAATTCCTTTATCAGTTTTAATAAAATTTTGCATATTAAATCCTTTTAATCAAAAGATAAAGTTAACTGTGGTACATCGTGCATTTTATGTTTTGATTTTTTCTTTGACAAGTCTTTAGAATAATCTTTTTGCATTTTGTTCATTAAATCTTGTGCTTTAGAAACAACACAATCCGGAAGTCCTGCCATTTTAGCAACTTGTATACCGTAGCTTTTGCTTGCACTTCCTTCTATTACTTTTCTTAAAAATTTTATTTCGCCATTTTCTTCTGAAAGAGTTATTCTGTAGTTTTTAATTTGTTCAATGGAATTAGGCATTACATTTAGTTCATGGTAGTGTGTTGCAAAAATTGTTCTTGCTTTTATTTTAGTTGCAATATATTCCGCAACTGACCAAGCTATTGCAACGCCATCATAAGTAGAAGTTCCTCTTCCTATTTCATCAAGTAAAATTAGGCTTTTTTCGGTTGCGCTGTTTAAAATGTATGCGGTTTCATTCATTTCAACCATAAAAGTAGATTGACCTAATGACAAATCATCAACAGCGCCGACTCTTGTGAAAATTTTATCTACAATACCGATTCTTGCATATGAAGCAGGTACAAAAGAACCTATTTGAGCCAATAGAACAATTAAAGCATTTTGTCTCATATATGTAGATTTCCCTGCCATATTAGGACCGGTTAATATCATAAATTGAGTATCTTCATAATTATGGATATCAGCAATTAATTTTAAATCGTTAGGAACATATTGACCCATTGGTAAAATTTTTTCTACAACAGGATGTCTTCCGTCTTTTATATATAATTCATTAGTATCAACAATTTCAGGTTTTATATAGTTTGATTCTATTGCATTTATTGCAAATGATAACAAAACATCAACTCTTGCAAGAAAATGAGCTGTTTCCTTAATAATATCAACAAATGATTTTGAATATTCCACAAGGTCAGAGAATATCTTTTGTTCAAGTTCTATGGACTTAAACTGCGCAGAAAAAACATCTGTTTCATGTTTTTTTAGTTCTTCTGTCATATATCTTTCAACATTAGTAAGAGTCTGCTTTCTGATATAATTCATAGGAACTTGTGAAAGATTTGATTTTGTAACTTCAATAAAAAATCCGAAATTTCTGTTATAACTTACTCTAAGATTTTTTATACCCGTTATTTCTTTTTGTTCATTTTCAAAATTTCTGAGCCATTCTTCACCACCTGTTAACAGGCTTCTGTAATAATCTAAGTCACTATTTACATTATCTTTTATTATTCCGCCGTCTTTTATTGTTATTGATGCATTATCATCAATTGTTCGATTAATTATTGATGAAAATTCTACCAGCTCTGAAACTTTATCTGTAAAACTGTTTAGGTATGGGTTCTTGAAGTTTTTGAACAAGCTTTCAAAATTAGGGAATAGTGCAAATGTATCTTTAAGTGCTAAGAAATCTCTTGGGTTGACACTTCCGTTACTCAATTTTACTGCTAAACGCTCAATATCGCATATTCTATCCATAAGGTTAGAAATATTTAATCGACTTGGGGCATTATTTATGAGTTCTTCAACGGCATTCAATCTTGTATTTAATTCATCTATATTTTTAATCGGTTGAGTTATCCAAGATTTTAAAAGTCTTGAGCCCATTGGAGTCTTAACTTTATCAATAGCCCAATATAGGCTACCATATTTAGATTTATCTCTTGAAGTTTCTATTAATTCAAGATTTCTTCTTGTAGAAGCATCTATTGAAACAAATTCTGATATTGAATAAGGTTTAATTACATCAAATTTTGGAAGAACTCCTTTTTGAGTTTCTAAAATATAATCAATCATTGCCCCTGCAGCATAGAATGCAGGTTTAAATTCTTCAAATCCAAATGCTTCAAGTGAAACTACATTAAATACTTCTTTTATTCTTTTTATTGCATTATCTTCATCATATGATGATAACGGCATTTTTGTGCAAGGATATATAGCTGTAATAGAATCTGGCAAATCAATTTTTTCTTCAGGAACTATTTGAAACGGCATAATTTTTTGTTTTTTTATTGGCGTTAATATTTCAGCCGGTTTTATTCTTGCCAGTTCTGATAAAATTTCTTCTAAAGAACCTTTTGTAACTTTAAATTCACCTGTTGATATATCAGTATAAGCTAATCCGTATACATTATTAATATTTATTATTGATGCTAAAAAGTTATTACCTGTAGGTTCAAGCAAATTAACTTCGGTTATGGTACCTGCGGTAATAGTTTTAACTATATCTCTTTTTACTAGACCTTTTGCATCTTTAGGGTTTTCTAATTGTTCACATATTGCAACTTTTATATTCTCATTTAAAAGTTTTGGAATATACATATTTAAAGATTTTACAGGAATTCCTGCCATTGGAACTTTTCCAATGGCACCCCCATCTTTATGAGTTAGAGTTAACCCGAGAACTTTTGAGAAAATAATTGCATCTTCAAAAAATCCTTCGTAAAAATCACCCATTCTGTACAATAAAACAACTTCCTGATAATTTCTTTTTATATCAAGAAATTGTTTGAACATTGGAGTGGCAAGTTCATAATCTACATCAATACTGTTTGAATTCTTGATTTCTTCATTTGTCATAGCTATAATGTATTACAAATTCCGCTTATTTTCAACGAATATACATATCTTAGTAAAGGAGTTTTAATGAAAGGTTGTTTAAGTTTTATTATCAAGACTGTTATTGCTGTTTTGGTATTTTTTGGTCTTTTACATTTAGGAGTAATTGATTTTATAAAGGATAAAATACAAGAATATAGAACTGAAACATCTTCTCAAGAAAAGATGATTGATAAAACCAAAGATGTTGTTGATTTATCTGAAATTGAAGAAGAATATACTATTGATAAAAATTTAAAAATATTAAAAAACAGAATGATAATTGCGGAGCATAATGCAAGCGGACAAAAAATGATTATGATTGAGCCGAAAGATGGTGATATCCTTACAAAAGATGATATTAAAAGTGATGATATACAAACTAAAATTGACTCAATTGTAAATAAATATAAATATAAAGTTGTAAAATTTGATAAAATAGAAGTTGTAAAACATGGCTATTTAGAAGGTTTAGGACAGACAATTCCATATGTTAAGGTGGTAGCTCAAATATCAAATCTCCCTATAAAAGATATGGAAGGTATATTAGGTGTTGCAGAATTGGAAGAGGGTAAAAACCTTATTATTCTATCTGTAAATGAAAAAGACAAATATTCTCAGATTGTTGCAGATGCATTTTATAAGAAAGTTAAATAATGCTTAAGCAATATGAAAAATTGATGCGAAGATGTATAAAACTTGCAAAGAAAAGTGAAGGGCATGTATCACCTAATCCATTGGTAGGTTCTGTAATTTTTGATGATAATTATAGAATAATATCAGAAGGCAGGCATGAACAATACGGTCAAAACCATGCCGAAAGAAATGCTATTCTTTCGGCGAATGAAGATTTAAAAGGGAAATCCATAATTGTTAATTTGGAACCTTGTTCTCATTATGGGAAAACCCCTCCTTGTGCTGATTTGATTATAGAAAAAGGAATAAAAAAAGTCGTTATAGGAACGCTTGATCCAAACCCTATAGTTGCGGGGAATGGAGTAAAAAAGCTTAAAAATGCAGGTATTGAAGTTATAACAGGTATTCTTGAAAATGAATGTAAAGAATTAAACGAGATATTTTTCAAAAACCAGTTGAAAAAGGCTCCATTTATAACTATAAAAACAGCAACAACTCTTGATGGGAAAATAGCAACAAAAACAGGTTCATCGAAATGGATAACAGATGAATTTTCCCGCTATGAAGTGCAAAAGCTAAGAAACAAATATGATGCAATTTTAACAAGTTCAGCAACAGTTATAAAAGATAATCCTTCAATGACATGCAGAATGAAGAAAGGAAGAAATCCTGTAAGGATTGTAATTGATACAAAGCTTTCAACTCCTAAAAATAGTAAAATCTATGATAATGACGGGACAAAAGTATTTATTATAGTAGGAGAAAATGTTTCTGATAATAAGATAAAAGAACATACAAAATGCGCTGAATTCATAAAATGCCCTTTAAAGAACGGACATGTAGATATAAAAAAAGCTGTTGAATTACTTTATAATAAAGGAATTAAGAGTATTTTAGTTGAAGCAGGTTCTAAGCTTAACAATTCCTTTGTGCAAGAAAAATTGGCTGATAAACTCATACAATTTATAGCCCCCAAAATATTAGCAGATTATGATGGAATAAGTTTTATGCAAGGTTGCGATAGAAATGAAATTTCAGAATGTTACAATTTGGTTTTTGTGTCGACGAAAACAATAAAAAGAGATATAATGGTAATGGCGAAGTTCCTAAATGATTGAAAACATAGAGAGGAAGCTTTATGATTGAAAGTGTTTCTATTGCAAGTGTTTCTGCTCCTATAAAAAAACAAAATTTACCAATAGCAAGTTCTCCTGTAAAACAAAATAAAGAGAATAGAGTTGGTGCATATACGGATAGTTTTGTTAAACATGCAAAGAAATCCACGCCGGTTTTGTTAATTTTAACCGGAGTTTGGACTGCGATAGATAAAGGTTCAAAAAATATACCTATAAAAAAATCTTTAGTAAATAATATCACAGGCTTTTTCCTTCCTGTATTAGTTGCTTCTTCTGCTTTGCTTGCAGGTATTGAAAACAAAAAAACATCTGAAAATAAGAAATAAACTGTTTTAATAAAATTTTTTAATGTATAATACTTATATGAATCAAGATTTGGCGGAAAAATTATATAGTTTACAGAAGAATGTACTTGAATTGCATAATCTTTTCGACTTGAATATGGTTGCAAATCAATCAAGGACTATTGAGGATTTATTGTCAAAAGTTGCTTTTCTTGTAAAATCTTCTTTGGGCTTAAAAAGCATAAGATTCTTCCTCTTAAATAACGGAGTCTTTCAGACTAAAAATATAGTGTCTGACTCAGATATGGAATTTGAATTTGATGCAGACAATGCTCCTTTTTTGCAAGTGGTTTCGGATGATATAGTCAAAATTACAAACCATGACGGAATAATTTATAAAGCGTTTTGGAACACTTATAAATTGCAAGAATTACAAGCAGAGTATCTTAAAGTTTTTAGTAATGAAACTCATGCTTTCTGTGTTTGTTTTATGAGTAAAAAAGAAGATGACACAAATTTTTCAGAAGATGATTTTCGATATATAAATCAAGTTTTTACTTGTGTTGAACCTATTATGAGGAAATTTATCCAAACAAAAGAACAAGAATCAAAGATTGTAGAGCTTAATAAAACACTTCATAATTTATCGATTCTTTATAATATTTCTCAAGCAGTTAATTTTATCGATGATTTAAAACGATTAATAAGTGTAATTTTGGATAAAGCCATAGAAACTGTCAATGCAGAGAAAGGCTCATTAATGTTATATGATCCTTCAGATAATACCTTGCAAGTAAAAGTTGTATATGGACTTAAAGATAAGAAGCATGAAGATGATATAAATAACGGTTTAATTGAATGTCAGAAAATGAAACCTGAAAGTGGTATAGCTGGTAAAGTATTCATGGAAAAGAAGTCTATAATTACAAATCTTGGAGGTCAAGACCCAAGGTTCAACAGGTTTGATGACAGTAGCAATGTTTCATCTTTAATATGTGTTCCTTTAATAGCTAAAGGTGAATGTATAGGTATTATAAATATTACGAATAAGAAAAATGGTAAATTATTTAATAAAAAAGACTTAGAGTTTGTTGAAGCATTGGCAAATCAAGCAGCTATTGCAGTAGATAATGCTCAATTATATGAACTCGCAACAAAAGATGGTTTGACTAAATTATATATCCATAGGCATTTCTATTTCTTATTGGAATCAGAAATAAAGAGAGTACAAAGATATCATCATTCATTATCTCTTATAATGCTCGATATAGATAATTTCAAGCAAGTTAATGATACATATGGTCATTTGGTTGGCGATATGGTTTTAAAAGAAATTGCGACAACCATACAGAAAACAATAAGGCATGTGGATATACCTGCTCGATATGGTGGTGAAGAATTTACAATAATTTTGCCTGAAACAGCTGCTTTAAATGCTGTTGTAATTGCTGAACGTCTGAGAAAGAAGATAAGCGAAATAGAGGTTAATGTTGATAATGAAACTATAATAAGACCAACTGTAAGTATTGGTATATCAGAATATCCTAATGCATCAGAAGATATAAAAGAACTTATTGATTGGGCTGATAAGGCATTGTATGTTTCAAAGGAAAATGGGAAGAACTGTATTCATTTATATTTTGACGGAATGTTTACCAGATATAATCCTTCATAGTTCTTTGTAAATAATCCTAAACTTTTTGACTTTGCTGATAATCTTAAAAACATGATTGCAATATAATTATATTGTAGTTATATCTTAAGAAGGTAAAAATCTTGAAAATAGCAATATATCCTGGGAGTTTCGATCCTATTACAAAAGGACATTTGGATGTGCTTAAGCGGGCTGCGGATATTTTTGATAGAATTATTATTGTTGTTTCTATAAATGTAAATAAAAAAAGTTTTTTACCATTAGAAGATAGGCTGTTTTTAATAAAAGAATCTTGTAAGGATTTAAAAAATGTCGAAATTGATAGTTTTGACGGCTTAACTATCGAATATGCAAAAAAGAAAAATGCAAATGTATTAATCAGAGGACTAAGAGCTGTTTCTGATTTTGAGTATGAAATGCAGTTATCTCAAGCAAATAGTGCTTTGTGTTCAGATATACATACAGTTTTCTTAATAACGAAGCCGAAATATAATTTTATATCATCAGGTACTGTAAGAGAAATTGCACTAATGAAAGGCGATGTATCAAAGTTTGTACCGGAACCGGTAGCAAAATATTTAGAATCAAAATATACGAAAGGTTAAAACCATGACAGAGTTAAGAGTTAGTCATTTAATAGATGAAGCAGATGAACTATTAGATAATAAATTTCACGTTGGAAGCTACTGCTTATTTATGAATACTGATGATATTCAAGATATTTTAAGCAAAATAAGAGCAATTTTACCTGAAGAAATTAAAACAGCTGAGATGATATTAAAAAGACGTGATGATATCTATATGGAAGCTCAAAGCAGAGCTGATAGAATTATTTCAGAAGCACAAAATACTGCTGCAAATATCTTGAGTGAATCTGAACTAATAAGAGCAGTAAGAGAAAAAGCAGCTAAAATTCAAGAGCAGGTTAAAGAAAACTGTGAAGAAATGAAAAATAAAGCAACTGAAGAAGCAGATGCTTTAAGAAGAAGTGCATACCAAGAGGCTATGCAGACAAAAGAAGGTGCTCAAGCATATGCCGAAAAAGTTTTAAATGATTTAGAACGTGATATTGAGCAAATTCATAGAATTGTCAGAAACGGTCAAGATTATCTTGCTCAGCAAAAAGATAAATCAAAAGTATTACCTGCTGATTATAATAATTCCAAGGCATATTCAGAACAATAGTTTTAATGAAAATATCTGTAGATCCATAATCAGTTGGAGGAAATTTGGCTAATAAAGTTGCAAAACAACCTAATTCAGACATGCTTAAAATGATGCCACAAAGTGTTGATGCTGAAGAAGCAGTACTTGGGGCTATTTTAGTAAATCCTATGTCTTTGGGACGTATAGTTGAATATTTAAAACCTGAAAGTTTTTATAAACCTGCTCATAAAATTATTTATGAAGCAGTATTGGATCTTTTCAGAAAAAATGAACCTATTGATATTGTTACTGTATCTGAATATTTAAGAGATAAGGAAGAACTGGATTTAGCAGGCGGCCGTTCATATATAAACGATTTGGCAATGAATGTTGTAACTACTGCTAATATTGAGTATTATGCCAAAATTATACGAGAAAAAGAAATCAAAAGAGCTTTAATTAATGCTGGTTCCGAGATAGTTGCTAATGCATATGAAAATGAAGATACTGATATTGTTCTCGATAATGCTCAAAAAATGATATTTAATATTGCAGCACAGAAAGATACTTCTGATTTGGTAGCTATACAAGATTTAGTTGTATCAAGTTACGAAACTATTGAAAAAAGATTTAATAATAAAGATGAGTTAGTTGGTGTAACAACAGGTTTTTACGATTTGGATAATATAACATCAGGGCTTCATAAATCAGATTTAATAATCCTTGCGGCACGTCCATCCATGGGGAAGACTGCTTTTGCTTTAAATCTGGCTCAAAATGTTGCATTAAAAGGCAAAAAGGGAGTAGCTATATTTTCTTTAGAAATGCCTAAGCAGCAGTTGGTAAGCCGTATGTTATGTGCTGAAGCTGAGGTAGATTCACAAAGAGTACGTACAGGTAATTTGCAGCCTAAGGATTGGGAAAAATTAGTTGACGGGATGACAAAACTTTCTGATGCAAAAATATATATAGATGATGCTTCAGGTGTTACCGCTACAGATATAAAAGCAAAATGCAGAAGATTGATGATGGAAGAAAAAGACCTTGGATTAGTTGTAATTGACTATTTACAATTAATGGAAGGCGGTGGAAATCCTAATGACAGAAACCAACAAATATCTGCAATTTCACGTTCATTAAAAGGTTTAGCAAGAGAATTGGATGTTCCTATTATTGCGCTTTCGCAGTTATCACGCGGCGTTGAACAAAGACCCGATAAAAGACCTATGTTATCTGACTTAAGAGACTCTGGTGCAATAGAACAAGATGCTGATATTGTTATGTTTATATACAGAGATGAATACTATAACCGTGATAATGTTGAAAATAAAGGTAAAGCTGAAATTATTATTGCAAAACACAGAAATGGTTCAACAGGTACGGTTGAATTGTTGTTCCAATCTAACATAACAAAGTTCAAAAATCCGACTAAAACTACAGAATTTTAAATTAACTTTTTAATTCATTGTAAAGTTCACCAATCATATATAAACTTCCGGTTACGATTTTTAGTTCCGGTTTTAGCAAAAAGTCTTTCAATTGGTCTTTATTGAACTGTTTAATATTTATAATCTGTGGGTTGTTATTTTTATATTCTTCAAAAGATATTGCATTTTTATTATTGAATTCATAATAATAAATTTCATCATCTTCATTAAATAGTATTTTTGCAATCTCTTTGTAATCTTTGGTATTTAGAGTTGAATATAAGAAAATTCTTTTTTGATTATTGAAATAATAATCAAGACTTTTTCTTAATTCTTTTGCAGCATCAGGGTTATGTGCCCCATCAATTAATAGATTTTTATCTTTAATATATTCAAGTCTTGCAGGCCATTTCGCAGTTTTAAGACCTTCAATTACTGCTTCCGTCTTTATTTTTAGAAATTCAACAGCTTGTAAAACTATTGAAAGATTTGCCTTCTGATATAGTCCCAACAGCGGAAATTCACATTTCTTATCTTCAATAGAAACGTAGTTATTTCCATTCTCAAAGTTCATATTTACATAATTTGTGGCAACTATTAGTTTTGCTTTTTTTTCTTCTGCTGTATTTTTGATTATTTTGAATCCTTTATTGGAAATTTCTGTTAATATTGTTGATTTTGGTTTTATAATTCCGGCTTTTTCAAATGCAATTTTTTCTATTGTATTTCCGAGTCTGTCCGTATGGTCAAGTGAAATTGATGTGATTATTGAAAGAATTGGTTTTTTACATACGTTTGTGGCATCAAATCTTCCGCCAAGACCTGTTTCAATTACAGCTATTTTAACTTTATTATCAGCGAAGTATTTAAAAGCTATTGCCGTCAATATTTCAAATTCTGTAAGGTGAATATTTTTCGTTTCTGCTATAGTACATATTTTCTCTATATATGTAGCAAAATCTTCTTTTGAAATATCTATATTATTAATTTTTATACGTTCTGTATATTCAACCAAATGAGGGCTGGTATATAATCCTGTCTTATATCCTGCACATTTTAATATGTTTGCTAAGATAGAAGATACTGAACCTTTTCCGTTTGTACCTGCAACGTGTATTATTTTAATTTTTTCTTGAGGATTTCCTATCAGTTTTAATATTGATTGAATTCTTTCAAGTCCAAGGTTTATATAAAATTTTCCTTGAGATGTTAAGAGTTCTTTTGCTTGTTCATAGTTCATTTTATTGTACTTTTCAACTGTTTTACAATTTCTTCCGTCGGATTTGCTTTTGCAAGTTCTTTTGCTTTAGCTTGCATAGCTGATAATTTTTCTTTATTATTCATTATCTCTTTTATTTTGTTTAGTAGGTTCTCACCATTACATTCAGAATCTTCCAAATATAAAGCGACACCTTTTTCACACATTTCTTTTGCATTTTTTCTTTGGTGATCTTGCGCAGCATAAGGATATGGTATAAGTATTGAGGCTAAGTGGCATTGGATAATTTCTGTTAAACTTAATGAACCTGCTCTTGCTATAACTAAATCAGAAGCTTTTAACGGATATACCATTTCATCAAAATACGGGCATATAATTAAGTTGTTATTATTTTTAAATTCAGGATATTTTATTTCTAAATCAATTACTGTATCATTATATTTTTTCTTTCCTGTCTGTAAAATTACAAAGGCATCCATGTCTTCACTTAATGTCTTTATAATATCTACCATAGCTGAATTTATTGTTTTTGCCCCTTGAGAACCCCCCATTGCGAATATAACTTTTTTGTCCAAAGGAATATTAAGTTTTTTCTTAGCTTCTTCTTTTGTTACAGTAAAGAATGCTTCACGAACAGGATTTCCGTTAAATATAATATTATTTGATTTTAGAATTTTCTTTGAATTTTCAAACGCAACAGAAACAATTTTAGCATTTGGAGCTGCCATTTTTGATACTAAACCTGGTACTGAATCACAATCATGAATCATATATGGTTTTTTCAAATTTATTGCAGCAGTTACGATTGGTGCTGAAACATAGCCGCCTGTTGTAAATATAGCATCAGGCTTATATTCTTTAATATATTTTCTTGCTTTCAAAAATGCAAAGAAAAATTGTATTAGCCATTTTATAAGTTCAGGACTCAATTTTCTTGGCATTCCTGATACATTAACAGGTAGAAATTCAACATTCGGATATTTTTGAACTATTTCAAATTCCAAATTTTGGGGATTTCCAATATAATAAATTTTTTCGGTATCTTTTTCTTTTAGTAATCTTTCAACTACGGTAAAGGCAGGGTATATATGTCCTCCTGTACCGCCACCTGAAATAAAATATGTTTTATTATTGTCTGACACTTGGGAACCTTCTTATTCTTTTCTTTGATATATTGAGTAAAACTCCAATCATACACATCGTAATAAATAAAGATGTACCGCCATAACTAATAAATGGCATTGGAACACCTGTTGCAGGAAGCATAGAGCTTGCTACCGATATATTAATAAATGCTTGAAGACAAATTGAAACTGTAATACCTGCGGCTAAAAGCTTGCCAAAGATATCCTCACATTTTGCGGAAATAAGTAATCCTCTTTGTAAAAATGCCAGGAATAAACCTATTATTAAAAGACAACCGATAAATCCGAATTCTTCAGCAAATACTGCATATATGAAGTCTGTATGACCTTCAGGCAGCCAGCCTAATTTCTGTCTTGAATTTCCGTATCCTTCTCCAAAAAATCCGCCTGCAACAAATGCTAACATTGATTGAATTATATTGTAACCTGCTCCATATGGGTCTGCTTCAGGATGCAGCCAGGTTTCAATTCTTTGTTTTTGATATGAATGGAATACAAAACTTAATCCGAATATTCCCATTCCTATTGCTGATATAATTAGCTTTATGCTACCACCTGCTGCAAAATACATAAACATTGATGATGCTAATAAAATAAGTACCATACTTAAGTTTGGTTGTTTAAAAATTAGTCCGACCATTATTAAGATTGGAATGTAGTATTTATATAATTTAGTGTTGAAAAGATTTATATCTTTGGAAAAGGCACTTGCAAGAAGCAATATAACAGAAAGTTTTGCTGCTTCAGACGGTTGGAATTGTATGGGACCTAGTGTTAACCATCTTTGTGCTCCATTAACGGTTGTTCCAAAGAAATGTACGCCTATTAACAGAACTATTATTATCCATGCAAAAGGAAGTGATAATTTGTTTAAAGCTTTATAGTTAATCTGACTTATTGTAAACATTCCTATACATCCGAGAATAAACCATACAAATTGTCTTGCAACAAAGAATGTTGAATGTGTGCCTTGAATTATACACTTTGGTGCGCCAGCTGAAAAGATTGCCAAAAAACCTACTATAATCAAAAATAAGACTATAAATATAAGTGTATTATCATATGAAGACAGGAATACTCCGTCATTATTATTTTTTTGTTGACTATAGTTTGGATTTGACATAGTTCTTAAACACTTCTCCTCTGTGTTCATAGCTGTTGAACATATCGTAGCTTGCACAAGCCGGTGATAAAAGTACAATTTCATTATCTAATTTTAATGATGTATCAATTGCTTTTTCAAGTGAATTTGATAATATTATATTATTAAATCCGTTCTTCTCCATATTTTCTTTAAAACGTTGAGTAGCCTCTCCTATAAGAATTACGGTTGAAACATATTTATTTATGTAGTCTTTACAAAATTCGGTTAAATCGGTATTTTTATCTCTACCTCCTGCAATTAAGGTTAATTTTTTGCCTTCAAATGCTTTTATTGCAACAAATGAAGCTTCCGGGTTTGTTGCTTTGGAATCGTTATAAAATGATTTACCCTGAACATCTGCCACATACTCAATTCTGTGTTCTACTGCTTTGAAAGACATAATTTGTTCTTTTATATGTTCATTTGAAATTCCGATAAGTTTAGCAACAACAATTGCACACATCGTATTTTGATAATTGTGTTCACCTACTAAAGAAATTTCGTTTAGTTTTATTATTTCTTCTTCTTTGTCTTTTTTGAAATAAATTGCATCGTTCTTTATATAACAACAGTTTTTATCTAGTTCTTTTGCGTATATAAATTTTTCTCCGGTATATTGTTGAGCAAATTTATATATTGTTTCATCTGCGCCTGAAAATACCGCATACATTGGTTGTTTATAATCTTGGAAAAGACTTGCTTTCGCATCGAAATAGTTTTGTAATCCGCCGTGCCAATCAATATGATCAGGAGTAAATGTAAGAAAACATGCAATTTGAGGTCTGAATGTAGGTGCTGTTGCCAATTGGAATGAACTAACCTCACATACATAATAATCAGGATTCTTTTCGATTAACGAGGTTGGAGGTACTCCTATATTTCCGCATACAGGTGCATTGTACTCACTATTTAAAATATGTGATGTTAAAAATGTTGTTGTAGTCTTACCATTAGTTCCCGTGATTGCGATAAATGGAGCTGTTGCTTCAAGATAGGCAAGCTCTACTTCACCTATTACCGGTATATTTTTTTCTTTTAGTCTAGAAAATATCTCGCTTTTAGGCGGAATCCCGGGGCTTGTTATTGCTATATATGAATCATTAATAAATTCATCACTATGAGAGCCTGTTTCAATTTTTATACCTTCTCTTTCAAGTTCTTCAACAGTCTCTTTATCTTTATCCTGCAATGGTTTTGATTCGGTTATATAACAGTCGGCTCCTTTGTTTGATAAATATTTTGCTGCTGCTATACCGCTTTTGGATAATCCTAAAATAAGAACTTTTTTATCTGTCCATTTTCTTTTCATAAAATTACCTACCATAAAATTTTAAAAAGTGCTACTGCTATTGTACAGAAAATCAAAGTAACTAAAGAAAATACAGTCACAATCTTGTTTTCGTTCCAACCGCATAATTCAAAATGATGATGAATCGGACTCATCTTAAAAACTCTTTTGCCTGTCAATTTGAAGCTTGTTACTTGAATAATAACAGATAATGTTTCTATGCAGAAAACAATACCAATAAATAAAACCCAAAGTTCAAATTTGCCCATAACAGCAATTGTGCCTAATAATCCACCTAAAGCTAAGGAGCCTGTATCTCCCATAAATACTTTTGCCGGATATCTGTTATAATGTAAAAATGCTATTGCTGAACCTACTGTTGCAGCTGATATTATTGCTAAATCAGTATGACCTGTTATTGCACATATTATTGCACAAGCAGCCATTGCAACTGCTATATTTGATGATGCTAATCCGTCTAAACCGTCTGTTAGGTTAACTGCATTAGATACACCCGTCATAAAAAGAATTACAAAGAACGGATATATATAATGTAAATCTAAACTGTATTGACCTATGTTTAAATATGTTTGACCTGATATTGTCATATAAACAGCAGGAAGTATTGATATGGCAATTTGTAAAAACAGTTTGTTTCTTGGAGTTAATCCTGCTTTATTTGCTTTATGTTTTATTTTTCCTATGTCATCACTTAAACCTGCAAGCATAAAAAAGAATAAAGTCATAAGTGTTATTAAGGCTACAGGAGTTAGTGTTTGATTCATTGTTAAAGCTGCTAATGATGCTAATATAATAGGAATTATTATAAAAACTCCCCCTGTTGTCGGAGTGCCTGCTTTTTGTGCATGACGTTCTGGTGCATCATCTAATATGTATTGGGTGTACATTTTTTTCTTTAAAAAATCTATATATACAACTCCAAATAACAAAGTTAATACAAATGCAACAAGCATTGAAACTATAATTAATATGTTGAAATCCATGATTATTTATCGAGCTCCTCAATTATTTCTTCAAATTTCATAAATCGTGATGCTTTTAGTAAAATATTTGAACCTTTCGGTAGATTTTTTTTGATAAAATCAACTAAATCTTTTTTATTATCAAAGTGAAATGTTTTTTTATTTATAGGTTTTATATGTTTTGCAAGTTCGCCTATAGTTAGGACATAATCGCATTCAAATTGTTCTAAAAATTTACCTGTTTCACTATGGTATTCTTCTTCGTTTAATCCTAATTCACCCATATCACCTAAAACTACTGATTTTGGGGCTTCAGTATATAATAAAAATGTTTTTAGTGCTGCTTTAACGGATTCAGGATTTGAATTGTAGCTGTCGTTAATAATTTTAAAGCCTTTAACTTCTTTTATATCCCATCTTTTTTCAATCGGTGCAAATTCTTCTAAGCCTTTTGCTATGATATCTGATGTTAGCCCTGCAAATAAACCTGCTTCTATCACGCTTAGAGCATTTTGTATATTATGTTCACCACCGACGTTAAGTTTATATTCTTGGTTTTTGTATTCAAATCGACAGCTTTTTGATGTCATTTCTTTTATTTCTAAATTTTTATCTTCCAAGCTGAAATAAACAGTTTGATGAGTTTTATCGTTTATTTGTTCTATAAGTTCATTTCTATGTGAAATTAGTATTCCTTTCGGATTTAAATATTTTGTAATCTCAAACTTTGCTTTTGCAATATTTAATAGTGACCCCAATCTTCCAATATGTGCACTTCCGACATTTACAATAACTGCAATATCCGGCTGAGCATATTTTGATAGAAGTTCTATTTCGCCGAGTCCTCTCATTCCCATTTCAACAATAAGATATTTTGTATCATTTTCTAATGAAGATAATGTTTGACATAAGCCGATTTCGTTATTGTGATTTAAAACAGACTTTACAGTATTTCCTGCATTTTTAAAAACACTATACATCATTTCCTTTACGGTTGTTTTACCGCTGCTGCCTGTTATTGCGATTGTATATGGTTTAATTTTGTTTTTATAAAAATTTGCAAGTTGAAGATATGCTTCTTTTGTGTCTTCTACATAAAGAATGAAAGCTGCTTTATTATATATTTTCGTTTTATCTGATGTAAAATAGCCTTTTGCGCCTGAGTCTATTGCTTTTTCTATAAAATTAGAACCGTCAAACGATTCACCTTTTAACGGAATATATATATCTCCTGCTTTTATTGTTCTTGTATCAGTTGAGAATTCAAATAAATTATTACTGTCTTCACTCTTTAGAATTTCGGCATTTGTAGCCTTTAATATCTCACCAAAATCAAGTTTCATATTATCCCCAATTCTTCAATAATTTTACCATAAAACATATGTTTGAACTCAATTGTTAAATTAAATGACTGTTTTTATTTTATATGTTATTCTCGAAGTAAGGAGCTTGAATTTTAAATGTATGGAATATGATAAATTTGAAAATTTCGAAAAATTTCTTGAAAGTGTAGATTCAGATTTAAAGAAAATTTTTGATTATCAAAAAGAATATATATTTTGTAAAAAAGGTTGTTCTTTATGCTGTGAAAATGGCGACTATCCTTTGTCTGAATTGGAGTTTGAATATATAAAAATAGCTTATGACAATCTAGATGAAACAATCAAATTACAAATTGATAAAAATGTAGAAAAAATAAAAAGCGAGAAAAAAGAATTATACTGTTGTCCTTTTTTGATAAATAAAAGTTGCAGTATATATAATCATCGTCCGTTTGTTTGCAGAACATTTGGAGTTTTAACCGAAGATGCAAAAGGAAATCCTGCATATCCATCGTGCGCAGTAAACGGTTTAAATTTTTCACAGATATATGATAAAGAAAAAAAGCATTTATCTGCTGATTTAGTTGAAAAAGGCGGATTTAAGATATTTCCTAAGATATTTCGGTTAAATAATAAAGTAATAATGAATCTGCCTCTGGCAAAAGAATTGAATATTGATTTTGGGGAAGCTAAAAGATTAATAGACTTTTTTTGATTTTGTGGAACTCATAAATAAATTCGTCGTCAAAAATAATTAGTGAGAAGTGAGAGGGTTTATTATATGAGTATTCAATACCTTGAAGATTTATGTTGTGAGGAGAAATATCTTGATTATGATGACGAACAAGAAGAAATAACTTCATTTAACAGTATTGTTTATAAAGATGATATCCTGCAAATGTATTTAAAAGATATTGGACGTACAAAGCTCTTAAGAAAAGGTGAAGAGCAAGAGTTGGGGAAGCTTATAATGGAAGGGGATGTGCACGCCTCTTTAATTGCGAAGAAAAAACTTGTTCAGGCTAATTTAAGGCTTGTTGTAAGTATTGCAAAAAAGTATACAGGGCAAGGTGTTTTATTTATGGATTTAGTTCAGGAAGGCTCATTGGGACTTATAAAAGCAGCTAATCGTTTTGATTATTCCAAAGGCTTTAAATTTTCAACTTATGCCACCTGGTGGATTCGTCAGACTATAGCAAGGGCTATTGCAAATAATTCAAAAGTAATAAGAATCCCCGTGCATATGATAGATAAAATAAGACTTGTGAAAAGAGCTATTTTTGAATTGAATTATAATCTCGGACGAGAACCATCTGTTGAAGAAATAGCGAATAAATTAAGAATGCCTGTTAAACAAGTTGAAATGGCTCTGAATACAATTAAATTAGAACCTATTAGTTTGGATACCCCTATTGCAGATAATCTTTCTCTTGAAGATTATATTTCTGACGATAATTATCTTTCTCCTGAAGTTAATACACAAGGAAGTATGCTTAGAATTTATATTGAAAAGGTTTTAAATCATTTAACACCAAAAGAAAGAAAAATTATAATAGGTAGGTTTGGTCTTGATGGTAATAAACCGAAAACATTAGAGGAATTAGGTAGAAATATGGGCTTTTCAAAAGAAAGAATCAGACAGATAGAATGTATTGCATTAAGAAAATTACGTGCAGTTGAGAATATTAAACATTTAAAAGATTATCTTAATTGATTTTTATATAAAGTGTTTATTAATTAATCCTTGTTCAAATCCCTTATAATATGCTAAAATAGTCCTTGTAGATTATCAGAGTACATTATTATAAGGGAATTTTACATGAATATTTTTAGTTTATTGCTTGGTAAACAGTATAACATTCTTACATATTTACCCGAAGCAGTTTTGGTTATAGATGAAACAGGTAAAATTCACTATGCAAATAAAAGAGCATTCAAACTTTTTGAAACTAATAAATTAAGAGGTAAAAATATTAATGAATACTTTATCATCAACTCTGACAACATCATCTCTAATAAAGATGAAGAAATTAAACAAATTCTTAAAATCGTTTCAGAAGAACAAAATACAAAAATTACAGATGTTAAAGTTACAGATGTTTCTTCAGGAAAGAAAAAGCGATATATACTCACAATCATCGACAATACACAAGATCACTCATTGTTAGATCAACTTATTACCGAACGTCAAGAACAAAAAATTCTAAATCATACTAAGAATGTTCTTTTAACAAAAATGTCTAATTATTTATGTTCTCCGCTTCATTCGATTGTTGGTTTTTCTCAAGCTATGTTAGAAGGGCTAAGCGGAGAAATGAATGAGAAACAAACCAAATACTTGCAAATTATGAACTCTAATTCATCTGAATTATTGTTATTTCTTGAAAAACTTATTGAATTATCACAAGTTGAAGCGGATATCTATAAGTTTGATTATAATAACTTTGATGTGGCAGCTCTTCTATCTATAGTTACAAATGAATTAAATGTTAAGCTAAAAAATAAAGATATAAAAATTACTGTTAATACTTCTGATTTGGTAAAACAAAATTGTTATTCAGATAAGAATGTATTAAAAACTGTAATGTCTAATTTAATCTCAAATGCATTAGAATTGATAGAAACAGGTGCTATTAGTATAAATCTTTCTAATCCCATACCTGAATTTCTTTTGGCTAAAGGGTTTGAAGTTGGAAGTAATGTTAATGAAAAATCATACTTGATGTTTGAAGTCGCTTGTAAAGGTTTAGATGCTACTCTTTATAATAATGAAGATATATTTGATCCTTATGTTCAGGTTGAAAAGAACTCAAAGAAATATTTATTACAAAGTTTTCTTTTAGGTAGCACAAAAAAATATATAAATAAATTAAAAGGTGAAATTTGGATAAATAATCAATATGCTAATCAGGTTTCATTTGTATTTATAGTTCCTATAGAAAAGGCAGTTATAGAAGAAATTCAGGCTTAATTATGGCTCAAGTTGAATTAAAAAATGTTACTAAAATATATGATAAAAATAAAATCATTGATGATGTCAATTTAACTGTAAAAGATAAAGAATTTTTGGTTTTAGTCGGTTCTTCCGGCTGTGGTAAATCTACTCTATTAAGAATGATAGCCGGACTTGAAGATATTACACAAGGTGAAATTTATATTGATGATAAATGTGTAAATAATGTTCATCCTAAAGAAAGAGATATTGCTTTTGTTTTTCAGAATTATGCACTTTATCCGCATATGAGCGTATATGAAAATATGGCTTTCCCTTTAAAAATGAGAAAAATGTCTAAAAAAGATATCGATATAAAAGTAAAAGAAGCTGCAGAAATATTGAATTTAAAAGACCTTTTGCAAAGAAAACCAAGGCAATTATCAGGAGGCCAAAGACAAAGAGTTGCATTGGGTAGAGCAATAGTACGTAATCCAAAAGTATTCTTGATGGATGAGCCTTTGTCAAACTTAGATGCAAAATTAAGAGTTCAAATGAGGGCTGAAATAAAAAAACTGCATAAGAAGCTTCAAACAACTTTTATATATGTTACACATGACCAAACAGAAGCTCTAACTATGGGAGATAGAATTGCTGTTATAGATAAAGGTATAATTCAACAAATCGGTACTCCTCTTGAAGTTTATAATAATCCTGTCAATAAATTTGTTGGAGGTTTTTTAGGTTCTCCATCCATGAATTTTATTCCTTCCGAAATTAAAGACGGTTGTATAAGAATTAATAATTCAAGTTTTAATTTAACCGAAGAACAAAAAAATAAACTTTTAGGCAAAAAACAAGTGCTTGTTGCTATACGTCCTGAAAGTTTTAATTCGTTAAATTCTAATTTTTCATTTGAAGTGAATGTTGATATATCTGAAATATTAGGTAATGAACAAATTGTATATTTTAAAACAAATGAAATATTAAGTTCAGCAATTTTACCAACTAATGTTGATACTTCAAAACCTGTTAAATTATCAATTAATACAAATGATTTATTATTCTTTGATGTTGAAAACGAAACAAGAATATATTAATAAATTATTCTTTTATAACAATTAAATTATTTGCAATTTTCATTTTGCAAGTAGGAAGAACAACATCTTGAAGCCCATTTGCAATACTTATTACACTACCTGCTTCCAATACTACATCTTCACCTTTGTAAGTAAAAGTATAATCTGTTTGTCTATCTGATCTGATAGTGATTTGACTCATGTCTTTCTCCTTAATCGATAATTCTTCTTCCTTCAATAGCTTTTGCTAAAGTGATTTCATCTGCATATTCCAAATCTGAACCTATAGGTAACCCAAAAGCAATTCTTGAGATTTTTATATTAAACGGTTTCAGTAATTTTGTTATATACATACTTGTAGCTTCGCCTTCAACAGAAGGACTTAAAGCTAATATTACTTCATTAACGTTTGTATCTGTTACTCTTGTTAAGAGTTCTTTTATTCTTATATCTTCAACACCTATCCCATCTAATGGAGACAATGTTCCTTGAAGTACATGATATAAGCCTTTGTATTCTCGTGTTTTTTCGATTGCAATTAAATCTTTTGTCTCTGCCACGACACAAATTACTGATTTATCACGCCTATCATCACTGCATATTTCACAAGGATTTGCCGCTGACATATTAAAACAGATACTACAATAGTGAATGTTTTCTTTTGCTTCGACTAATACCTGTGAAAATCTTTGCACCTCTGACAAAGGCATTTTTAACAAATGAAACGCCATCCTCTGAGCTGATTTAGGTCCGATACCCGGAAACTTTTGAAAAAATTCAATAAGTTGTGCTAATGGTTTTGTATATTCCATGTTTAGAATAATCCGGGAATATTGATACCTGCAGGAACAATGCCTTTCATTTTGTCTTGCATTTTCTTTTGAGCATCTGCAGTAGCTTGTTTCATTGCTGTTGTAATCAAATCTTCAAGCATTTCAACAGATTCATCATCTACAGATTCTGGATTTTCTGCATTTATTGCTTGTTTTGTTAATTTTATTGATTTGAATTTTCCATGTCCGTCACAAACAACAGTAACAGCACCATTAGCAGCTTCTGCTTTGATTTCTGTTTCTGCTAAATCTTTTTGAGCATCTTGTAATCTTTTTTGCACTTGTTGTGCTTGTTTCATCATATTTGCTAAATTCATCATTTTAAACTCCGTATAACATAATCCCGTGCAAATATTATAAGACAAGCTCTTGTTCTTAGCAAGTAATTATTCCATTAATTCAGATAATCTCATTTCTCTTTTTCTTTTTGGTTTTGTTTTTGTTGTTGATGATTTATCTTTCATATGTTCAAAACCACATAATCCTACAAGCATTTTTTCATTAGTATCAAACATAAAAATCTCTTTTACAAAATTTACTATTTCGTTCATATTTTTCCTTTGCCTCTCACTTGTTTTATATTTATATATAACTACTCTACAATTATTAAAGTTCATTTTTAACCTCCAATTATGCTATATTTATTTTTATGGAGAATTATTTAGAAATTAATTATGATAAGAACTTAAAAATGTTATTACAGGCTTTTTCCTATTGTGAGGCCAATCTTAAACATGAAGAAATAATAAATGAACTTTCAGGGTGTGATGATTTAAAGAAACAATTATGTCTTATTGAATTAAAAGTATTGATTTCTCAATCAGAAGCAGATATTTTGGTATCAAATTTAATTAATCAATCAGGTCCGATAAGAGAAACAGCCTCTTTTAAAATTCTTGAATTTATCAAAGATGAAAAATACAGGCATTTATTTCAAAAACGAGAAATTTTAGATATTTTGGTAAAAGGAATAACTGATATAAATCCATCTGTATCTCGTAATGTTGTTGAGATAATTACTTATATAGATGATTATGAATATTTATATAATTCAATTTTAAGTGAGATTAAAATAACACTCTCTAAGTTTGATGGCATAAATCAAGAACGCTCATATGTTACAAATAAGAAAAATTTTAATTTATATTGGAATCTTGAAGCAATAGTTAGTATATCTTCAAAACTTAAACCTGATAATTTATTATTAGAAATTCTTACTAAAACAGCCTTGTCTAATGATTATACAATTAGAGAAAAAACAGCCAAGACGGCAAAAAAAATGTCAGAGAAGAATGCAGAGTTTATGAATGTACTAAATATTTTGAAAGACGACGATAATGTTTATGTACTTAAATATATTAGAATACAATAATATTATGGTATAATTTTTTTGTATTTTATGAGGATTTGTGTATGTTTTTTTCTCCATTTATAAAGTTCTTACACTATTTTGGCAAAGATTACCAATTAAAATTAATCTATATGTTATTTTTATCTTTTATGATAAATCTTTTAGAATTTCTAAGTATAGTTCTTGTCTTCCCCTTTATCATGATAATGGTGAATCCGGGAAGAGTTGTAAATAATCCGATTGCATTGTTCGTGGAAGAATATTTTCATATACATGGCATAAATAATATGATTTTATTTATAGGTTCATTAATTGCCGCTGCCATTATAATAAAGAATTTATATAGTATATTGATTCAATATTGGCAAAGTAAAATGATTAGCCAATGGGGGTTAGAAGTTAAGGAAAAAATGTTGGCATATTTTCTTTATTCTCCTTATGAAATAGACTTACAGCGTGGAGATAATAATATTATTAATAAAATAACAGTAAATATTGATGATATTATGCAATATTTTGTCTCTAAAGTTATTTCTTTTATATCTAACAGTTTTGTAATCTTGTTTGTTTTTTTAATATTGATGTTTCTATTACCTTTATATACACTTTTGGCGGTATTTTTCTTTTCAGTGGCAGGTTCTCTTCAAGCAGGTTTGTTTAAAAAATGGAGTGATAAGCTTGCTGTAAAAAAACAAAATCTTATAAATGGACCATATAGTTCTGTGATTAATAGTTTAACCTGCATTAAGGATATAAAAATTAATGGTTGTCAAAAATATTTTTATGATATGTATGATGATATTTCTGAAAAAGTGATTCCTTTTAATGAAAAAATTAATTTGATTCCCGTGATTCCACAATATATCATAGAAATAATCTTTATATTCACAATGACAATTTTATGTTTAGGTATTCTTGCTCAGTATGGGGAAAATCCAACAAATATACTTGTATCATTTGGTGTAGTTGCTATTGCAATATATAGAGTGGTTCCGCAAGTATATAAAAATCAAGTTTATTTAAATTATATTAATCTCACAAAAGTAAAGGTTGATGATTTGTTCAAACTTTATGAACAATATTCGTTATATGAATATTCTCAAGATAAGGATACAAAAGAAAAAATGTCTTTTGTAGAAAAAATCTCAGTTGAACAAATGAGCTATTCCTATGATAAGAAAGAGGATGTATTAAAGAATATAAATATAAATATAAAAAAAGGTGAATTTATTGGAGTGGTTGGTTTATCTGGAGCTGGGAAAAGTACTTTTGTTGATTGCTTGCTCGGATTATTGGATTATAAAGGAAACATATATGTTGATAATGAACGTTTAAGTACTGACAACATACAAAAATTTAGGAATATAATTGGTTATGTTCCGCAGAAAACTTTCACTGTTGAAGGTGACATATATGCAAATGTTGCTTGGGGTATAGAAAGAAAAGATATTAATAAAGAAAAAGTTGATGAAGTTTTAAAAACGGCTCAATTATATGATCAATTAAAACAAACTGAAAATGGATTGGAAATTGAACTAAAACAAGATGGTACAGGTCTATCAGGCGGGCAAATGCAAAGGATAGGAATTGCCAGAGCTTTATATAGAAATCCTGAAATTATAGTGCTTGATGAAGCGACAGCAAATTTGGATGTAAAAATAGAAAATAAACTGACTGATATTTTAGCTAATTTGAAAGGACAAAAGACTATTATTGCTATTGCACATAGATTAAGTACACTTGTTAATTGTGATAGAATAGTTTATATAAAAGACGGTACAATTATTGATGTAGGAACATTCAAAGATTTAGCTTCTAAATATCCTGACTTTAAGGAAATTGTTAAGTTATCTCGAATAAAACTTGAAGATGAAAATTAAAAAATAAAATAATTGTCGAAAATGATTTTATTTTATTTCTTCATATAAAGTACTTGCTTCCTGTATGGACACATTATTTGAAGGTATTTTTATTATTTTGACTTTTATTGCCGTATTAGCTTGCACAATTGTAATTATATCCCCTTCTTTTAGCTGTTTGGCAGGTTTTGCAATTATACCGTTTACATATATACGGCCTTGTTCTGAAACTTTATTTGCTACAGTTCTTCTTTTTATTAATCGTGATACTTTTAAAAATTTATCTAATCTCATATGGTTATTATACCAGAAATAATAAAAACGCCTCTTTTAAAGAGACGTTTTTTATTTTTTATTTATTTTGCTGTTTCTCAAGTTTTTCAAGACGTTTTTCAAATTCTTTATTTTGGTCAAGTAACAATTTGTTTTGGTTTTCAAGCTCTGTAATACGTTTATCCAAACCTGATATTTTTGCTGTTAAATCTTGTAATTTAGAACAAAGTTCTTTTATAGAATTAACCATAGCATAGAAAATTTCTTCAGTTTTTATTCTTAGGAAGCCATCATTGCCTTCAAATACGGAATTTGGAAATACTTTTTGCAATTGCTGAGCAATAACGCCAACATGAGGTGTATTATTTTTATCATCTTTATATGTATAGTTCTTTACTTCTAAAGCATTGATTTCTTTCAAGCCTGCTTTACTATCACTTAGAATATTCTTTTTTCTCTCATCGGACATTGTTGCTTTTAAGTTGTCAATTTCTTCCTTTATACCTTTTATTTCTGCTTTAATACCGCCACTACTTGAAAATGTTCTTAAATCATTAATATATATTTCATTATCATCAATGTAAATTTTGCCAAATTTTATCACGTTATCGCTACCTGATGACTCTAAGGTAATCTTACCTGGTGTTTGTAGTTGTAAACCACCTTGTAAATCAAACCATAAACTACCAGCACTGGAATCTGAACTTGAAAGTTTAATAAAACTGTTGTCTTTTCTTATATTTATGAAAGAGTCTGTATCTGTACCGAAATGGAATTTTAACCCTTCGTTAGCTGTAAGTTGAAGATAAGGTACTTCTTCTGAGTTACCGATTTCAAGTCTATCATTAATTAACATATTATATTTGGTTTCGGTTGTTCCTAAAGTTGTTGTATTCATTCTAAATGTGGCATAGTCAGTATTTCCATCTTCAAGTATTACAGGTGGAAAATCAAATCTTAATATGTTATTAAATGTAATATCAGCCCACTTATCTGTGGTTTCAAAATGATATTGGTCATATGCATTAATGCGAACTTCTTTATCGTTTGCATTTGTTCCAAGACCACCAAAAACTAATGAAACGGATGAATAATCATTACCACCACCAGTGTCTCTAAGATTAAATTCTGCAGTGCCAATTACTGCTTGCCCAGAGGTTGGGTTATATCCGTTATAAGTGTTATCAGCACCGTAATAAGAATTGAATCTGAAGGTTGGTCTTGATCCGTTATAAGGTCTGAATTCAACTTTCCTTGCATTAGCTATTAATTCTTTGTGTGAAATAGGATCATAATAGTTACCACTGAGATCCATTACTAGAGTACTATGACCACTTATTAGAGGCGTTTCGTCAACATCTGTAGCAGTACCAATGAAAACACCGTAGTGTTCCTCAAAATTTAAATCATTTTCTCCAACTTTGGTGTTTGTTGTTCTTACATTGTTTCCTATGCAAATGTTGTTATTACCGCTTGTTATATATCTGCATGCTTTATCACCTATTACTGTATTGTTGCTTCCTGATGTAAGGTTACCAAGTGCAAGTCTTCCAATAGCGGTATTACTATCACCATTTGCGTTTCTTTTTAGCGATTGAGAACCAAGTGATGTATTAAATCTGCCTGTTGCTCTTTGCTGTTGAGATAAAGCTCCGATTGCAGTATTCTCATAGAATGCGTCGTCATCGGTACTGTTTTGTCTTCCCATCTCAAATAGAGCACCAAATCCGACTGCTGTGTTATATGAACCACTTTCGTTATAAGATAAGGTTTTCTTTCCGATTGCGGTATTTCTAAAACCTTCTTTTGTTCTTAATAATGCGAAGTGACCTATTGCTGTATTTTCACCGTTATTATTTTGATCGATATTTTGTAATGTTCCCATTCCCAGTGCTATATTACCTGGGTCTAATGTTAAACGGCCCCCGTATTTTATATCTGCTGTTGTTGCTGTTTCATCATTCTTCATTGTGAAAAATGAAATATGGGAATTCATAAAGTTTGAGTTATCATTTTGAATAGTTTTCTTTAATATGATAAATTTATCACCAAAATTACTGTATCGTAAGTCACCTGTGTTTATCTCTCCGATGTCTGCTCTTTTTGTGCCTGTGTTATCTGCATCTGTAATATCATCAACAGAATCATCTGTAATACTTGCATCATTCATTATGTCAGCAATGCCTTCTTCTGCCTTTGGAGTACTGGAAAGACCTAGAATTGCACTTTGATTGCTTCCTGTTCCAAAGTATGCATTGTTACCCTCGTTTGTCCAACGCCAGATGGCTTCTCTATCTGCTCCTGCTTTTCTTGTAATTGTTGGTATTGCAGCTGATAATACGATACTGATGATTAGTAGAGAAATCAATAACTCAGCAAGAGAAAAACCTTTTAATTTTTTATTCATTACTTTTTTCTTTCCATTTTTTATAATCAAATCTTATATCTTCTATTTTAATTCCCAATTTTTTTGTTTTTTTATTCATATAATCTAACAGTTCATTTTTGTTAAAGAGTAGTTCATTTGAGATGTATGAGTCTGCACAAATAATTGTTAATCTATTGTCGGAAGAAATTTCATAAACTTTAGAATATTTTGAAATTTTATTACCAACAACTTCCCTCCATAAAGTATTTAGTTCATTAACTATATTTTGTGAATCAGGATTATAATTAAAATCAATTGTTTTTATTATATCTTCCAATAATTCAAAATTTGAATTGTTTATTCTTTTCATAATAAATAATTATATATTTTTTTTTTATACTTTCAAAAAAGTTAATGTTCTTAAACTTCTAGAATATCTTTTACTTTAGATATGATTTTTTTATGAATTTCTTTTTCACTTAGAGTTCCATCAATAGAAATAAATCCATATTCTTTTATCATTTTCTGGTACTCATCAAGACATTTACCTTGGTATATTTGGAAACTTTTATAGAAATCGCTGCTTAAGCCAATATCTCTCCCTGATTCCCAATAATCTAAACCGGTTGTTCCTATAATTCTTTTTAGTAAGATTTCGACAGGTACATCTAAATAGAATACCATATCCGGTTCTGGTGCGTAATCATATAGGTTTTTTAACCATTCTATATTATGCCCTCTTACAACATCACGTGCGTATGCGGTATAAATATATCTGTCTAAAATGACTACAAAACCGGCTTTCAGTGCTGGGATTATTACCTGTTCAAGTCGATCTGCGAAATCTGCTGCATAAAGTAAGCTAAATGTTGTTGCATTTAATAAATTTCTGTCTTTTGCATCATTTATCGCATCAGCAATAAATTTAGATGTCTTCCACTCACTTACCATGACTCCATATGATTGGTCTTCAATCCAGCGTTTTAAACGTTCAATTTGTGTGGATTTTCCAGAACCATCAGTTCCTTCTATTACTATTAATAAACCTTCGTAACCATGTTTTGATTTGTATTGTGTCATTTATAGAATAATTCCCTTTTTTGTTAATATTTTTTGAACTTCTTCCCTAAAAAATACTTGCTTTTTATGAATGCTTTCGTTTGCATCAATTTCAACTAAATCATATTCTTGTATCATTTTTTTGTATTCATCATTGACTCTTTTTTGAAAAATCTTATAACTTTCATATGGATCATTACTTATTTTTAAGTCCATACCTGCTTCATAAAATTTGGGAGAACGATTGGAACATATTCTTTCTAAAGATACATCTTCTGATACTCTAAAATATAATGTTAAGTCAGGTTTTACTGCAAAACCATAAACTTTTCTGACCCAGTCTCTGTCTACACCTCGTGCAACATCTCTTGCAAAGGCTGTATAAACGTACCTATCTGCTAAAACAATAAAACCTGCTTTTAATGCCGGGATGATGATTTGTTCCAATCTGTCTGCAAAGTCCACAGCATGTAATAGTGAGAATGTTCTCGGACTTAGAAGATTTTTCTTTTTTGCAAGCTTTGTTGTTTGTGAAATCAAATCAGATGAATTCCATTCCGTAAAAATGACATCCTGTTTTCTTGATTTTAACCAATCTCTAAGTATTGCAAGTTGAGTTGATTTCCCTGAACCATCTATACCTTCAACGCAAATAAGTACTCCAGGTAAATTGTGAGGTTGATTAAGCCTTGATTTGTATTTCATAATTATGATTTTCCTCTTTCAACAATAATAGCACAAATTATGACTTTTTAGCTTTCTTTTTTATTGCAAGTATAATGCTAAATGTAACAAAATGTTAAAAGTGTAAAATATACACGTTATTAAAATAAAGACATGTGGAAGTTATACAAGTAGAGGATATTAAAAGATAAATAGTGATAAATAAGTGTTTTCTCTCTCTTATTCCTCTCTCTGATATAAAGTGAACTTAACCGATGACAATCGGTTTTTTTATTTTATAAAGAATATTTTATATGTTTGAAACATATAATAAAGATGATACTAAAGAATATTTTTCCCTTCACTTGAATACATTTGTGACCGTGTATTTTTAATATCGGATAAAATTTGTAAGTCTTTAGATTTTGATAATAAATTAATTGAAGAAAGAAGTTTTTCGATTGCAGTATTTATGTTTGAAAAGTTATAAAGTTTCATATCTTGTGCCATTTCAAGATTGGACATAGCAAGTCTTGTCATATCCCTAAAACCGCTTGAAGCTAACTTCAGAGCAAGAGAATTATTTTGGGTGCAGTGAAACAATGCTTGAGAAACAATTAAAGGCATATGGCTTATTAAAGCAACTGCTTCATCATGTTCTTTTGCGGATGTAATAATTATATCCGCACCTGTTTCAGTGATTATGTTTTCAACAAGTTTAATATCAGAGTCATTTACTGTTTCACTTGGTGTTAAGACCCATTTTGCTCCGCAAAAGAGTTCTTTAAAAGAAGCATTAAAGCCGTTAAATTCTGTTCCAGCCATTGGATGCGAACCAATGAATTTATATGGTCTTTTTTTCTTCATAATTAATTCTTTTACGCTGGCACAATCAAGAACAATACAATTTTTACTTGCTATATTTTCTAATTTATCAAGTATATCAATTGTTTTATTAATTGGAGATGCTACAAATATAATTTCACAATCTTTTAATGTTTCTATATTATCAGATGAAAACTGTGTGTATTTTTTTGCTTTTTCAACAGTGTCTTTATTTCTTGTTACAGTATAAATTGTATTATCTGTTTCTGATAATGCTTTTAATAATGAGCCACCAATTAAACCTAAACTTATTATTCCTATTTTCATATTGTCCTCAATATCAGATTACCATTATAAATGAAATTGTTAAAAATTGTTAACAAATATTCATAAATTTGCGTAGTATTCAATTATATGTAATAATACAGATAAATTAATAGTCTAACCATTCCTTTCTTGACTTATGCGGCTTTAGGTCGCATTTTATTTTTATAAATAAAAAACCATCCGTTAGAAGAATGGTTTTTATTAATTATTTATAGAATTTTTATATTGTTATACAGTTACATTAAAAGGATTTGTTGCATTGAGGTTTTCAATTTCTTGAGATTGAGTTATATCGGAAATAGTAGTATTTTCAGTAATTTCTTTTGTGTTTTCTTTGTTTTGTTGTTCGTTAGCAATTTCTCTTTCTGATTTTCCTGTTATAGCTTTTGTTAGTTTACCAGCAGCAAATGAACCTAACATACCACCAACAAAACCGCAAACAGCACCTACAGCAGTACCAATACCCGGACAAATAGCAGTACCTATTGCACTACCCAGAGCCATACCGGCTTGTTCTCCTGCAATGAATCCGGCTGTATCACCTAAAACTTTAATTGTAGATTTTCCAAGTTGTTTTAACCCTTTTTCTGTTCCAAGTTCTTTGAAAGTTGGTATAACTTCTGTAACACCTTCTATTATACCGCTAAACACAACCATAATGCCGGCACCGGATGATTTCATAAATTTAGAAATATTTCCGAATTTACCTTTTGTAAGCTTGTTTAGTTTTGTTCCAATTTTACCAAGTTTTGCAGTTGAATTTGCACTTCCGGTTGTGATTGCAATCCTTGAATCTACAGCTTTTTCAGTTTTGCTTATACAGTCTGCAATAGCTTTTTGAGATTTTGTTTCTGCTTTATGCGCTAATGTTTCTGCTATTTTACTGCCTGGTTTTTTTGCTGCTTTATCTGCCAATTTTTTAGCTTTTTCTGCAAGTTTTGCAGCTTTTGCTTTAGCTTTTACAGCAGCTTTTTCATCCATATATACAAATTTACTTTGATTTGCATGTTTTATATAATCAGCAATTCTTGTAGAAAGTTTACCGTCACCTTTTAATAGTTTGCTTAATGCTTCTTTATCAGCTTGCCCTAATATTTTCAAGTTTGCATTGCTAAATTTGCCATTAACTTTTTTGTTTCTATATAGAAAATTGAATAGTGGTATACCTTCAAAAAATAAGGCGCTTGATGCTGCACTTTTTGTTGTACTTGAAAAAGTATCAGGGACTTCTTGTAGTGTTTCAGTCCCAGTATATTGAGCTAATTTTTTTATATCTGATTCTTTTACAGGTTGTTGATTTATAACGTTTGTTGAACTTATTGCACTTACCATAAATAATACCAAATCCTTTTCTACACATGTTAATAAAGTATTTTTAAGGGTATGAATTTACTAATTAATACCAGAATTGTAAATTTTGTTAAGAAAATAAAAATTATAAAATTAGAAATAAGTTATAGTTCAAATCCAACATATTAAAATACTAGATATAGAGTATTGTTTTTTGTTTGTAATACGTTTAAGATTTCCTATGGCGTGGTAAATTATGAATATTGGTGTCTTTTATAAAGGTAAGCGAGGAAATATGAAGAAATCTTTTATATTAATGATGTTATTTTCTTTTATTTCGGTAATGCCGTGCTTCGCTCTAAAAATTATTGTTAACGAAAGTACGGATAGAACAGTTCCTTCAAGAAGTAGTTCTCCTTCTGAATTATATGAAGATTATAATGAGCAAGAGTATACTGAAGAAATAGAGCATAATGAAGAACAACAATCTAATATAAACCAAAGTGTGTACAACGATGAAAAATATGAGCAAGTTTATAGACCATTGCTAGGTGCGAATATTCGTCCTGAATTAGTTGGTACTACTTGGGGATATGCTGTTAATAATCCTCAAACTAATAAAGAAGAACATATACAGCCTGCTAATAATGTGAATAATGAAATAAACCAAGGAAAAGAAATATTAGTAAAAAGATTCCTAAGAGAAGCTGCTGATTACTATGTTATAGATACGATAAATAGACCCGATGAAGCTGTTCCGGCTGGTTTTGAAGAAATTGTCCAAGACTAGATAATTTTAAAGATTTAAAAGGCTCTTTCCCTATAAACGGAAAGAGCCTTTTTTGTACTTTTCTTTTATGCAAAAAAAAAGGAACTTTTTAGGGTTCCTCTGAAATCTTTTTCAATTTCCTCGTGTGTTAGTAAAGGTAGTAAGTAAGGTAAGTATGAATATAAAATTTAAAATTGGTATCTTAATTAAAACTTAATTGAATCCTCGTATTTATATAAAGTATTTTTTACTTTGCAAATTGCCCTATTTATTTAAAAATTAATATATCTTTACAAAAAATTTATAATCTTGTTTACTGATACAATGTATATATATTGATATAGATTAGTTAGGAAGATTATGGCTCAGATAATAGTTGTTTCGGATAATAATGATACACAAAAAGAAATAGAAACACTGGGACTCAAAGCTCCATATATATTAAACTTTATTTCAGATATAGAAATGTTTGAAGATGTTATAAAAAATGATAAAGCTGATGTTATTATTTTTGATTGTGCTTCGAAAAATATAGATATAGTTGAATTAGTAAGAAAAATGAAAATTTCTATGCAGACGAAAGATATTCGTTCTGTAATGCTTCTCCCCGAAAAAAATATTAATTATGATGTTTTAAAATATGTAAATTCGTATATAAAAAGGCCATTAGAAAAAAATCTATTAACGGCAACATTAGATTCAGCTTTGCAGTTAAGGGAGACATTTAGAGTTCTTTCTAAAAACAATAATGATTTAGCTAAAAGTTTATATCAGTTGAATGTTCTATATAATACCAGTACACAATTAGCAGGATCTTTGGATAAGACTAAATTAATTGAAATTATGACGGATGGTTTAGAACAAAGCTTGTCATTATCGTTATGTTATGCCTTAATTTTAAATGAAGTAAATGATATAAAATTAATAATAAAGTCTCTTTTTCCTATTTCTCAAAGATTAGAAAATGCAATAAAATTAAGAGCATTGTTAAATTATAAAAATTTATTTTCTATTAACCCTTATATAGAAGACATAGAGGTTGTCAAATATAATAAGGATAAATTTGGTGAATATGATTTAAATGTATTTGGGTATGATAATCTTTTTGCCCCAATAAATATAAAGAATAAGTTTTATGGCATTATTGAGGTATTCAGAGAATCTGATTTTGCTCAAGATGATACAAAGTGTTTCACTACACTTGTAAAACAAGTTTCACTTCCTTTAGAGAGTGCTATTTTATATGAAGAAATTAAAGATACAAATATAAAACTAGAAAAATTGGAAAGATTGAAATCAGAATTTATTTCTATAGTTTCTCATGAATTAAGAACTCCATTGACTTCAATAAATAGTGCTTTAGATATTATCTTAAAAGGTACAACCGGTGAAATAAATGATGCAATGGAAAAATTTTTGAATTTAGCGAAACGAAACGTTACAAGACTTTCAGCAATAATATACGACTTATTGGATTTATCCAAGATAGAAGCAGGGAAAATGGAATTTCGTTTTGAAAGAACAAATATAAATTTGCCTGTAGAATTAGTAAAAAATACGCTTGAGAGCTGGGCTAAGGAGCAAAATATTACTATTAATCTTGATTTAGATACTTCATTACCCAATGTTTATATAGATACACAAAGAATGGAACAGATTGTAACCAATTTAATTTCAAATGCAATAAAGTTTACAAAAGAGAATGGTACTATAGAAGTTGTAACATCAAGGATTTCTGTAGAAGATATAAAAAATAATAAATTTTTTAATGTAATTCCTGAAAATTTAAGTAAAGAATATGTTCAAATATCAGTAAAGGACAATGGTATAGGTATTGCAAGAGAAAATTGGGGAAAAGTGTTTGAGCAATTTAAACAAATAGAAAATTCATTGAGTAGAAAAGTTGGCGGTTCAGGTTTGGGATTACCTATAGCAAAGCGTTTAATGGATGTTCATAAAGGGTTTATTTGGTTAGATAGTGAAATTAATAAAGGTTCAACATTTTATCTGGCTATACCTATAATGTCAGAGAAGGAAATATTTGAGCTTTCTTTAGAACAGGATATGCAAAAAGCGAAACAGGAACATATAAATATATCATTGATATCTTTATCTGAAAAAATAGTTGAAGGAAAGTCTTTAATAGATAAAATATTAGCAGAAGATGTAGTAAGAAAAACCTCTGTCTGTAAAGAATGTTTCATTAGTGAAAAAGATAGAAGGAATTATTATTTTTATTCAGTTGACATGGATTCATTTGTACACGATTTTGAAGTCAGAAAACTTCAGACATATATAAATTCAAATTCATATGAGTTTCAAGAGTGTGATATATTATACTCGTCAGCATTATATCCGCAAGATGGTGAACAATTGGTAGATTTAATTGGAAAGCTGAATAATTTTCAAAAGGGGATATAGATGAAAAAGATATTAATAGTTGATGATGAAGCAGATATAATAGAAATATTGCAGTTTGTATTAGAAGCAGAAGGTTTTCAATGTTTTACAGCATATGACGGAGAAACAGGATTAAATCTAGCTCGAGAAATTCATCCGGATTTAATTATATTGGATGTAATGATGCCAAAGATTAACGGATATAAAATAAGTCGACTATTGAAATATGATAATAAATATAAAGACATACCAATTTTAATGATAACGGCACGTTCTCAAGAAGAAGATAAAATTATCGGAGAAGAAACTGGTGCTGATGAATATATAACAAAGCCATTTAATGTTGATTATGTTGTTGAAAAAGTAAAGAGTTATTTGGAGTGTTAGTAAATGGAATTGGTTACTAATAAAACTCTTGAAAAATTAAAATATGATTTGGTTCGCGATGGACTGGTAAGTTATGAAGATATTGAAATGGCACAGGAATTAGCTGATTCCCAAAGAGTGAATATAGGGCAGATATTGATAAAGTCCAATTTGATATCAGAAGAAAAGTTGCTAAAGTTTTTGGAAAGTAAACTTCATATTCCATATGTTGATTTGAAAGATTATACTTTGGATAAGAAATGTTTGTCTTATATAAATTTTAATGATGCTCAAAAGTATAAAATTATCCCATTATTCAAAATAGAAAATGTTTTAACTGTTGCAATGGCAGATCCTTTAGATTTGTTTGCAATAGATAAGATCGTTGAAAAAACAGGTTGTGATATTGAACCTGTTATTTCAGCCGAAACATCCGTATTAAAGAAGATTGAAGAATATTATAAAACAGATAGCTCTGTTGGTGAAATTAACATAGAAAGTTCGGAAAATAAATTTGATTGGCAAGAGGAACTACATAATGATGTTCTTTCAGATGAGCATATTCAAATATTAATTCGAGCAATATTAAAGCAAGCAATCTTAAATAAAGTTCATGAATTATTTTTTGAGCATATACCAAACGGGCTTACGGTTAATTTTAGACAAGGAACGGAAATTGTTGAGACCGGACAGATACCATCAGTACTAGTTGTTCCTTTTATATCAAAGTTAAAAACATTGTCATCTTTAGATGCAAATGTTTGTGAGCTGCCGCAGTTAGGTAAATTAGTTTTTAAAGTAGATGATATTCTTCTAACTGCAAGTATATCAGCATTTCCGACAATTAATGGGGAAAGAATTTCTTTAAAGATATATAAGCCTCCGAAGTTACTTTCTGAAATAGGATTAACAGATATCCAAATTGAGATTATAAAAAAAGCGACTGAAATTCCTGGAGTTATATTGGTATGTGGATCCTCTCTTGCAGGTAAAACACATATAGTATATTCTATATTGTCCGCACTGTCAGGTTCAAATAGGAATATAATGACACTTGAATCAATTTCTAAATATAATCTTGAGAATGTAAATCAGTGTGAGTTAAATGAAAATATTGGCTTTAATATTGATAAGGCTATGAGGTTTATTGAATTTCAGTCTCCGGATTTGATATATTTTGAAGGGATTACAAGTAAATCTGCGCTAGATTATTTTAGTTCATTGGTGTTTAAAGACAAAGTTCTTATTACTGAATTTTTAGCAGATAATATGGCAGATTTGAACAAGAAACTTTCATATAGTGATTTTGAAATGTTTAAACCTTTAATTTCGTGTATTATTTTTGTCCATAATCAAGATAGAATTGAAGTATTGGACATAGATGATTTAAATAAGTTTATAAAGTAATATTGTTCGTATGAGATGTAACATTATTTTAACATAGCTACGGATAATCAATAAAAAAATATTTTCAGGGTTTAAGCTTAGTGGGAATGTAAAGGGCAAAACTCATGAAGATATCAAAAGTAACAAGTTTTAAGTCTGAAAAAGGAATAAGTTTAAATCAAAAAAAAGCAAATTTGGTAAGTAATAAAAACAGAATCAATATAACAAACCCTTCTCTTTTATTTCAGCCTTATATAGGTAGAGATATTGTATCTTTTAGGGGAAGAAGATATAGTGAAACTTTAAAAGATAATTACTATCAACTACCAACAGGATGTTATCCTGATGCATTCCAGATAGATGCAGGCAAAGCATTGAATGATGGTAATACGGTTCTGGTAGAAGCACCAACAGGGACAGGAAAGACAGCGATTGCATATTATGCTTCTACAAGAAATATGGCAGATGGAAAGAAAACTTTTTACACAGCTCCATTAAAAGCATTAAGTAATCAGAAATTAAATGAGTTTAAGAATATATATGGTGAAGAAAATATAGGTATATTAACAGGAGACAGAAGAGAAAACGTAGAAGCTCCGATTTTGATAATGACAACTGAAGTATACAGAAATATGGCACTATCAAATTTATATGGGGAAGACAATCCTTTAATGAGAAATTTGGGAACGGTAATATTTGATGAGTTCCATTATTTGGGTGATAAAGACAGAGGTCCTGTATGGGAAGAGTCCTTAATGTTCACACCAAAAAATGTCCAAACATTGGAACTAAGTGCTACAATAGGAAATCCGAAAGCTTTAAAAAACTGGATAGGAAGTTTAAGCGGAACAGACAATGTTGCATTAGTATCTATTCCTTCAGAAGCAAGACATGTTCCTTTATCTTTTGATATGCTTACCACCCAAGCATATGAAAAAGCTGAAAAAAGAATAGAAAAGGCTATCAGAAGAGGAGAAACTCCTGATTTTGAAGACACGTTAAAAGTAAAGAAACCAAAACTAAGTGATTTTAAATTAGCAGTTGAACAATTACAAAAGGAAGAAAAGTTACCTGCAATATTTTTTATATTCAGTAAAAAATATTCAAGAGAAGTACTTGAATATATGGGAAAAGAAGGTGCAGATTTAACAACTCAGGCAGAAAAAGAAGAGATAAAAAGGATAGTAGATAAATATTCTGCAGAGAAATATATAGGAGCAGACCTAGATACTAAAGCATTGGAGAAAGGTTATGCAATACATAATTCGGGAATAATTCCGGGGCAAAAGGAACTAATAGAAGAATTGTTCCAAAAGAAGTTGTTAAAAGCAGTAATAGCAACAGAAACATTGGCAGCAGGTATAAATATGCCTGCAAAGACAGTTGTAATATCAAGCCCGTATAAACCTTGTGATGAAGGTGAAGATGTGGGGAAACTTCTTTCTGAAAATAAGGTAAAAATGGAAGAAATAGATGAAACAGAAGAAAAAGTAATACAAACAGGAGAAGATTCCACCGAAAACGATAAAGAAAGAGAGCAGACTCCAGTAAGAATGCTTTCAGCAAATGAATTCAAACAAATGTCAGGAAGAGCCGGAAGAAGAGGCATAGATACAATAGGATATGTATATACAATGCCGACAGATAGGGCATCAGAACAAGATTTTTTGTATCTTGAAGCAGTGGATTGTGATCCGATTGAAAGTAATTATAATCCTGATTATTCATTCTTATCCGGTTATTATGAGCACAATGTAAATGATAAAGGGTTGCCTGATATATTCGGTAAAACGTTTTATGCATATAGTGATGATGAAAATCAAAGAAAATCAAAAATAGATGAATTAATGGAAATAAGCTCAAGAAAGAGGAATATATTACTTTCAAGAGGTTTCTTAATTGAAGAAGACGGAATTATTGAGCCTACATTATTAGCCAAAATGGCATCAAAAGTTAAAGGGTATGATACGTTAACGCTTGTTGAAGCTATTTCTTCAAAAGTATTTGAAGGATTATCACCACAGGATTTAGCAATGATTGCATCAAGTATGGCGTTGCCTGCAAAATCAAATGAAACAGCAATCGGCTATGAAACAGATTTATCGTATATCTTTGAAAAAACCGAAGAAAGTGTAGGAAATATTCAGCAGAAGTTATTAAGTTCAGTAGCATCAATGCTTGCAAAATTTGGAAAAACAATGGAAAGTTTTGCGAGTTATGAAGATATGTTGAAATTTGTAGAGGGGATAGAAAAACCTGATGTTTCAGCAGAAGATATAAAATCTGCAATGAATGAACTTGAGCAAAAAAGAGCCAAAATGTATAAAATAACGAAAACAACAGGTAATTATTCAATAGACGAAATTGTTGGAGCTTTAAAGAGAGGCGATGTTGTACCTACAAAGGTATTAGAGTCAAATTTATCTGCAGTTCAAACATATAAGAAAAGAATAAATGCAAGAACAATTGATGATTATATCGAAAAGTTAAATGCGGAGCTTGAAGGATTGGATACAACATCAAAAGGAAATAAAGCGAAAGCTCGTATAGAAAGAAAACGTAAAGAGGTGGAAGCATCTATTCAAACAGCTGTTAATATGAAATATATGGAAGAAAAAATCCCTGATTCATTAGCGGCGAACCATCAATTTATAAAAAAGAATCCTCCACGTCAGGTAAAAGAAGATTATAATGATGCGGAGATGACGTACCTTAAATTAACAATGAAGGATATGTTAATAAGCAGAATAAAAGCATTACAAACACTAGAAGAAGGCGAAACAGAAGAAGTCAATTTAGATATAACAAGCTATGATTCAATGAAAGTTAATAGTATATTTAAGAAATTATTGAATAAATCTGCAGAAATATATAATGAGGAAATAGATAACGGAATAAATCCGGGATATAATCGTTATAATAAGGATGCAGCACAAATGGCGTATATGTGGGCAAGTCTAAATAGTTCTAATCCATATGAAAGCATGTCAAACTGGTCTCAATTAATAAGAGCAGTGGGAGATAAAGCTGATGAAGGAACTGTATACAGGAATATAATGCAGACGGCAGATTTATTAAGTCAAATCGGAGAAATAGCAGAAGTTGGAGTAGAAGATTCAAAAAGTGAGGGAGACAGAGAATATTATTCATCATTAAAATATACGGCAATTGAAGCAAGAAAATTATTATTACAGAAACCTGTAAATATATAGAAAAGTAAAAGAAGAGAGAGTTGAAAATGCATACTTGCAAGTTATAATATGGCGGTATGCATTTTTTATAATTTGTCAAGGAATTTACAATAAAATAAAGAAATATTAAGAAAAAAATAAAAAAAACAAAAATATTGGTTGACTATGGAATATGTTTGACATAGAGTTAGTATGCTAAGTGGTAAAATGTATTACCATGTGCGAAAGTCAATAGACAAAAGGAAGTAGAAATGAACGAAAGCAAGCAACAAAGAATGAGAGTTTGTTTGAAAGCATACGATCATAAGTTAATCGACTTATCTGCAAGTAAAATTGTAGAAGTTGTAAAGAGAAGCGAAGCTAGAGTGGCTGGCCCGATTCCATTACCAACAAAACGTCGATTATATTGTGTACTTCGCTCACCTCACGTAGACAAGAAGTCAAGAGAACATTTTGAGATGAGAATACACAAAAGAATCATAGATATCTATGATCCGACTGCTCAAATAACAGAAGAACTTACAAGAATTGATTTGCCTGCCGGAGTAGATATCGTGGTTAAACTGTAGAAAGATTTAACAGCACATACAATTTAATAGAGGGAGACTCCATAAATTGAATGTGATCTACGAGGCAAGTAGAAAAACGTAGCGCTCACAAAAGAAAGGTGAAATATGACACTGGGAGTAATAGGTGAAAAACTTGGGATGACACAAGTATTTGACGAACAAGGACTTGCAATTCCCGTAACAGTAATAAAAGTTGATCCGTTAACAGTAACACAAGTAAAAACTGTTGATTCAGATGGTTACAATGCGATTCAAGTAGGTGTAGTACCTGCAAAGGAAAAACATTTAACAAAAGCTGAAATAGGACATTTTAAGAAAAACGGATTAGAAAATTTCAGACATTTACAAGAATTCAGATTAGATAATCCTGAAGCATATACAGTAGGTCAAAAAATAGATTTATCTGTATTAACAGAAGGCACAAAAGTAGATGTAACAGGAACATCAATCGGAAAAGGATTTCAAGGTACAGTAAAGAGATGGAATTTTGGACGTGGACCAATGGCACATGGTTCAAAGAACCATAGAGAACCCGGTTCAATCGGAGCTGGTACAACACCAGGACGTGTAATAAAAGGCAAAAGAATGGCCGGAAACATGGGTAACGAAAGAGTAACAATAACAAAACTTACAGTAGTAAGAGTAGACAGCGAAAACAATTTGTTATTGGTAAAAGGTTCAGTACCTGGTCCTGAAGGAAAATTAGTAACAGTTGTACCATCAAGAGTTAAATGGAACTAACTCGGAGTTCAATTAAAAGGAAAAAGAAATTATGACAAAAGAAGTTTCAATATTAAGTACAAGCGGAAAGCAAGTCGGACAAATTGCTCTTGATGAAAAAGTATTCGGAGTAGAACCGAATTTGCATGTAATGCATATGGCATTAAGAAGACAACTAAGCAACGCAAGAAGCGGAAATGCTTGTGCAAAAACAAGAGCAGAAGTATCAGGTGGCGGAAGAAAGCCATGGAAACAAAAAGGGACAGGTAGAGCCAGAGCAGGTTCATTAAGATCTCCATTGTTTGCAGGTGGTGGTGTAGTATTCGGACCAAAACCAAGAGACTACGAATTTTCAATGCCACAAAAAGCAAGAAGACTAGCATTAAGATCCGCATTATCAGCAAGATTAGATAATACTGTTTTAGTAAAAGATTTTTCAGAAATTACAGAAGCTAAAACAAAAATGGTAGCAGAGTCATTAAAGGCATTAAAAGTAGAAGGAAAGATTTTAATAATAGCTAATACAAAGGCAGCAGAAAACGGTCAATTAGAATTAGCAGCAAGAAATCTTCCAAACGTAAAAATCATATTACCTTCAAACTTGAATGTAAAAGATTTACTAGAAGCAGACAGCTTAGTAATGACAGAAGCAGCAATATTAGAAATAACTGAGAGGTTATCAAAATAATGAGTACAATGAAGCAAAACAAAGAAAGATTATACGATATCATTAAGAGACCTATAATCACAGAAAAATCAATGACTGTAGCAGCATTATCTCAATATACATTTGAAGTAGCAAAAGATGCAACAAAAGTAGAGATTGCACAAGCTATAGAGTTGGCATTTCCTAACAGAAAAGTAACAAAAGTAAGAACGGTATATATGCCGTCACACGCAAAAAGAGTAGGATATTCAGTTGGAAGAACTCAATCAAGCAAAAAAGCGATAGTAACAATCGAAGGCGATCCAATTGAAGAATTAGCAGGAGTGTAAGCAAATGGGTATCAGAAAAATTAATCCGACATCTCCGGGACAAAGAGGAATGACAAAAAGTGATTTTGCGGAAGTAACAACATCAACTCCTGAAAAGTCATTATTAAAGCCTATGAGAAAGAAAGCCGGAAGAAACAATACAGGAAGAATTACATGCCGTCACAAAGGCGGAGGACATAAGCAGGCATACAGAGTAATCGATTTCAAAAGAGATAAATTCGGTATACCGGGAACAGTAAAAACTGTAGAATATGATCCAAACAGAAATGTAAGAATTTCATTAGTAGTATATGCAGATGGTGAAAAGAGATATATATTAACTCCACACGATTTAAAAGTAGGAGACACAATATTATCAGGACCGGAAGCAGAAATACAAACAGGAAATGCACTTCCGTTAGAATTAATTCCATTAGGTACAGTAGTACATAATATAGAATTAATTCCTGGGCGTGGCGCAAAGATGGTAAGAACAGCAGGAGCCGGCGCACAATTAATGGCAAAAGACGGCAACTACGTAACAATAAAAATGCCAAGTTCAGAAATGAGAATGGTAAGAAAAGAATGTTTAGCAACAATCGGCGT